>DIWG01000041.1:7146-32818 GCA_002423465.1 Syntrophaceae bacterium UBA6112
GAGACAACCCGGCATCTCTTCGCCGGGTAGTTCGAGGGGCGCAAGCGGGCCACTGGCGCGGGTTCTTTGCGGGCTGGATAAGGTGTCACTGAAAGGTGGCGAGCAGCGGCGAGCGGGTGGATCGGTGAGCAATTAGCAGCGCCCTTAGCCGTCTCACTGCGACAGGGTGATGCGGGAAGTAGGCAATTAGGGAGCGGTAGCGACCGGGGTAGCGGAGCCGCCCGCATGCGCCGTGTATCGGCGCAGAGGACGGCGGAGCGGGCCATCAAGTAACAATGTAGTGAGATGGAACGGAGTAAGCTGGCGCACAAGTACGGGAGAATAAGAGGTGGAGGCGGTGCACAAAGCCGGTGAGGAACGACGCCTCGGCGCGACCCCGGCGACTACAACGCTGCTACCGTCCTCATGGAAAGCCGGAGACTCGGGGCGTCCGCGCGAAGCGAGGTCGCTCCGGGAGCGGGCAAGGGGTTGAATAAACCGGAGGGCCAAGGCAGTCAGCGCGAAGCGTCTGTCTGCCGACGGCCCGGAGCACCAAACAAAAGCGGCCGAGCGGAGCGTCCGCGGGTTTATGCGGTCGCGGAGCCGGCCGCAACGCCCGAGGACCGGCAGTCTGAGCGCAGCGAAGTCTGCCGGGACCGGGCAAAAGAAAAGTACAAAATGCCGGAGGGGCGGGCCTGTCGCCGCGCAGCGGTCGTCAGGCCTGCCCCGGAGGCAGGGAGGGAGCCCCTCCGGGGCGGACGGGCGCGGATGCCAAGCGGCCGGAGGGGCGGAGCGGAGCCCGGCCCCGACGGACGATGGCACCCGCGAGGGAGGGCGGGGGAGAACGGCGCGGCAGGCGGTGCACCAAGCCGGCAGGGAGCGACGCCGCGGCGCGACCCCGGCGACTGCAACGCCGCTACCATCCTCATGGAAAGCCCGCGACCCGGTGCGTCCGAGCAAAGCGAGGCCGCGCCGGGAAACGGGACGCCATGGCGAGAGGGAAGTCGGAGGGCCAAGGCAGTCGCCGCGAAGCGCGCGTCTGCTGACGGGTTGAACTGGTTCTTTGTTGCAGTGGTAATAATCAAGCGTACGCGCCCCGAGACAACCCGGCATCTCTTCGCCGGGTAGTTCGAGGGGCGCAAGCGGGCCACTGGCGCGGATGTCTTTGCGGGCCGGATAAGGTGTCACTAAAATGCGGCGAGCAGCGCCCTTAGCGCCATCGGCGCGACAGGGTGATGCGGACAAGCGATGCCGATGCTTGTTCAGAGCAGCGGCGAGCGGGCGGATCGTGAGCAATTAAGCAGCGCCCTTAGCCGTCTCACGGCGACAGGGTGATGCGGGCAATAGGCAATGAGGGAGCGGGAGCGACCGGGGTAGCGGAGCCGCCCGCATGCGCCGTGTATCGGCGCAGAGGACGGCGGAGCGGGCCATCAAGTAACAATGTAGTGAGATGGAGTGGAGTAAGCTGGCGCACAAGTACGGGAGAATAAGGGGTGGCGGCGGTGCACAAAGCCGGTGAGGAGCGACGCCTCGGCGCGACCCCGGCGACTGCAACGCTGCTGACATCCTCATGGAAACCCGGGACCCGGTGCGTCCGAGCAAAGCGAGGCCGCTCCGGGTCCCGGCAAGAAAAAAACGACCGGAGCTCAAATTCATGTTTAAGCGGATGAGCGGAGCGTCCGAAGGACGCGGAGCCATCCGTGGAAAAGCCCGAGGACCGGCTGTCGGAGCGAAGCGACGTCTGCCGGGACCGGGCAAAACAAAGGTGACTTCAGCCGGAGGGTCGCGCCTGTCGCCGCGAAGCGGTCGTCAGGCGCGACCCGGAGGCGTAGAGGGAGCCCCAGCGGGGCGGACGGGAGCGGGTGTAAATCGCCCGACGGTACGGCCGCGGAACGCGGCCCCGAAGGGCGATTGCAACCGAGAGGGAGGGCGGGGGAATACAGGGGCGGCTGCGGTGCACAAAGCCGGTGAGGAGCGACGCCTCGGCGCGACCCCGGCGACTGCAACGCCGCTGACTCACCGGCTGCCATAGGCAGCCGGAATTGGAAACAATGAAAGGTGCAAATGAAGTGACGGGCTGGAGGGCGGGCGAGACGCCTGCCGAAGATGCACGGGCCGTGACGCCCACGGCGGCGCGGCCTGTGCCCTGATTGTAGACGGCATGCCAGCCCGGAAGACCGGCGCGCCATTTGCGTACCGCAGCAAGGGACATGACAGACCCGTCAGGGGCTGGCGTGGCCCTTGCCTCTTCCGGGGCGGGCGGTCGGGAATTCCCCCTCAGGGGGATGAAGGGGGGACTGAAAAGATGCAAGGGGCGTGACGGCCATCCGTCAGGTGGCCGGCGCGAACCTTGCCTACCGACCTTTCATCTCTTTTCCGGAGCCGGTTTATTCCCTCATTTACTCCTTCATTTACTCTCCCATTTATTCACTCACTTGTTCACTCATTTATTCCGTCATCCGTTCCGTCACTCATCCCGCCATTTACACCGCCCAAATAGGCTTTGACAATTTCCACTACATTACGTAGATTATATCTATGAAAGTAGCGAAAGCAGATCCGGTCATCCACGGTCTACTGTCAGAGGAGCAGCAGCGGAGCCGCCAGATTCTTCAGGCTCTGCAAGCGAAAGCCGATAAGCTTCCCAAGGGTGCCCTCAATGCGCGGAGGAAGCAGGTCCAGGGTAAGGAATACCTTTACCATTACCTCGTTCGGCGGGAGGGCAAAAAGGTCGTCAACCAGCATATCGCTGAGCGGGATCTGTCAGTGCTGCGGGAACAGATCGCCGAGCGGGAGAAATGCCGGGCAGAGATCCGGATTTACAGGCAGCGCCTGGCCTATCTGGAAAGGCTTCTACGATGAACAATGTTCTGTTGGGTCATCCTAAAAAACTGTTGCTGCTCATTCTCACGGCATTGGTGATCTTCTGTGCCGCAGCCAGCCAGGCCGCACCCCTCCGAACCGTCACGGCCACCATTACCAAGATCTCGGACGGCGATACCGTGCAGGCCGTTACCCCAGAGGGGACCAAGCTGAAGGTCCGCCTTTACGGCATTGATGCGCCGGAGACCTCCAAGGGAAAGATCCAGGGAGAGCCCTTCGGCAATGCCTCCCGGGATTACCTTGCCTCCCTGGTCGGCCAGAGATCCGTCCGGGTAGAGATCCGCGACATCGACCGCTATCGGCGGATGGTCGCCATCCTCTGGCTTGGGGAGAGGAACGTGAACCTGGAGATGATCAACGCCGGCATGGCCGAGGCCTATGGGGAGTATCTGAAACAACCCTATCGTGGCCCCTTTCTCCAAGCCGAGCAGGAGGCCAAGGCCCAGGCGAAAGGAATCTGGTCCCAGGGAAACAGCTATGAGCGGCCCTCCCAGTTCAGGAGAAGGATGGGGAGCTGAACAAAGAATCATCATGCCACAGGGAAAGTATCCGCTGGATTTCCTTATTGGCAAAGCCATTGCCTACCAAATTCATTCTCTGCGAGATTCTTTGGCGGATGAAATAGTGGTTAATTTACTGCAAAGTTCTGGCATTCCCACTTGATATCTGCTATTGAATTGCAGCTTTGCACGGCATCTTTCACACACTGGACCGACAGAGAACCCATCCATGCAAAACGACCTGACATTCTTCACCAATGACCCAGGTTCCACGCTGCTTGACCGGTTCCAGCGAACCCTCCGGGACGTGAAATTTTTCGACATCCTGGTGGGCTACTTCCGCACCAGCGGCTTTGACAGGCTCCACGAGTCATTCGCCTCCATCGACAAGATCCGCATCCTCGTCGGCCTGAACGTCGATCGGCAGGCCTTCGAGATCATCGACGCCTACCAGTCTCAATCCACGCTGGATTTCGAATCCCACAAGCGAACAAAGGAAATCTTCTCCGCAGCGGTCACCGAAGAGATGGACCGCTCGCCGGACAGCTTCGAGACCGAACTGGGCGTCCGCAAGTTCATCGAGTTTCTGCGATCCGGCAAGATGGAGATCAAGGCCTACCCCGGCGGCAACCTCCACGCCAAGGTTTACATCAGCCGCTTCGGCGAGGACGACCGCGATTTCGGACGGGTGATCACCGGCTCCAGCAACTTCTCCGAGGCGGGCTTCGTCGCCAACCGAGAGTTCAACGTGGAGTTGAAAAACCGGGCGGACGTGGAATTCGCCCTGGCCCGATTCGAGGAGCTCTGGAAGGACGCGGTCGATCTTTCCCGCGAATACGTGGACACCATCCACGACAAGACCTGGCTCAACGACGAGATCACCCCCTACCATCTCTACCTGAAATTCCTCTACGAGCACTTCCGGGAAGACATCAACATCGATGAGGATTTCGAGACCTTCCTGCCGGAAGGGTTCATGGACCTGGACTACCAGAAGCAGGCCGTCATCGCCGCGAAGAAGATTCTCGACGCCTACAACGGCGTTTTTCTGGCCGACGTGGTCGGCCTCGGTAAGACCTTCATCTCCGCCATGCTCGCCCAGCAGCTCCGAGGCAAGATCCTGGTCATCTGCCCACCCGTACTGAAGGACTACTGGGAGGAGACCTTCTTCGAGTTCGGCGTCCGCGGCTACAAGGTGGAGTCCCTTGGCAAGCTCGATCATATCATCAAAGAAGGGGCCGCCAAGTTCGATTTCATCTTCATCGACGAGGCCCACCGCTTCCGCAATGAAGTCACTTTAGGGTACGAGAAGCTCCACCAGATCTGCTTCGGCAAGAAGGTGATCCTGGTCTCGGCCACGCCGCTCAACAACTCCGTGGAGGATATCTACAGCCAGCTCAAGCTCTTCCAGATCCCCAAGAAGAGCACAATCCCCGGTGTTCCCGACCTGGAGAAGTTCTTCGCCGGCCTCAGGGGCCGCCTGGATCGTTATGACAAAACGGATCCCGGCTACGCAAACGAAATCAAGGGCGTCTCACGCGACGTCAGGGAGAAGGTGCTCAAATACGTCATGGTTCGCCGCACTCGCTCCGAAGTCGTCAATTTCTTCAAAGACGACATAACCAAACAGGGGCTCTCTTTCCCCGAGTTGGGCGATCCCCAGCGCCTGATCTACACCTTTGACGCCCGGCAGGAGCGCATCTTCAACGCAACCATCGAGCACCTCAAAAAGTTCAGCTACGCCCGTTACACGCCGCTGCTCTACCTGAAAAAGCAGCTCGACCCCCTGGAACTCCAGTCCCAGCGAAATATCGGCGGGTTCATGAAGGGTATCCTGGTCAAGCGTCTGGAGAGCAGTTTCCACGCCTTCGGAAACACGCTCAAGCGCTTCATCGGCTCCTATGAGAAGTTCATCGCCATGGTCGAGAAGGGCACGGTCTACATCAGCAAGCGGGTGAACGTGTACGACTTCCTGGAGGAGGACAACGAGGGGGCCCTGCTGAATCTGGTGGAGCAGGACCGGGTGCAGAAATACGCGGCCGACGAGTTCACCGACGATTTCCTCACCCGGCTGAACGATGACTTGAGTCTCCTGAAGGAGATAAAACGGATCTGGATGGGGATCACCGGCGATCCCAAGATCGAGCAGTTCGTCGGCGACCTGCGCGGCCACGCCATCCTCAAGGGCAAGAAGCTCCTGGTCTTCACCGAGTCGAAGGAGACGGGCGAGTACCTCTACCGACGCCTGGAGCGGGAATTTCCCGGCGAGGCGATGTTCTTCTGCAGCACGGGCGGTCTCTACGACGGCGTGGAATTCGGGCCGACGCCGGCGCGCGACCTCATCAAGGACCACTTCGATCCGAACCGGAAACAGGGACGCAAGGAAGGCATCCGCATCCTCGTTACCACCGACGTCCTGGCGGAGGGGATCAACCTCCACCGCTCCAACATCGTCATCAACTACGACCTCCCCTGGAACCCGACCCGTGTTCTCCAGCGGGTGGGCCGTGTGAACCGGGTCGGCGCGGCCCATGATAAGGTCCACGTGTTCAATTTCTTCCCCACTGCCCAGTCCGACCTGCACCTGGGACTGGAGGCCAGCATCAAGGCCAAGATCCAGGCCTTCCACGACACCCTCGGGGAAGATTCCAAATACCTGACCGACGAGGAAGAGATCACCAGCCATGAGCTCTTCGGCGATCGGCTCTTCGCGAAACTGAACGACAGGAAGAATCTGGAAGGGGAAGACGAGGGCGAACGGTCGGAGCTGGAGTACCTCCAGAAGATCCGCGACATCCGCGACAACGATCCCGGCCTGTTCGAGAGGATCAAGCGTCTGCCCAAGAAGGCCCGCTCCGGCCGGGCCTGGCCGACCGGCGGGGATGCTGAGCCTGACGCCGTGGTCACCTTCTTCCGCAAGGGCAAGCTCAAAAAGTTCTGCCTGGCCAGTGAAAGGGCCGTCCGGGAGCTCACCTTCTTCGAGGCCGCCGACTGCTTCGCCTGCGCGCCCGACGCCAAGCGTCTGCCGCTGCCCAAGGCATTCTACCCGCTCCTGGAACGGAACAAACAGGAGTTTGACCTTCTCACCTCCGGCGAGATCCCGGAAAAGACCGGCCACGGCAGCAAGTCCAACGAGGCCTATCTCATCAAGAGGCTCAAGGCCAGAGAGATGAAACAGTTCCAGGGATTCACCGACGACGATGAAGACTTTCTCAAGGCGGTGCTCAAGGCCTTCGAGGACGGCGTCATCCCCAAGAACACGAGCAAGCGGCTAAAGCAGGAACTGGAGAAGGAAGCCCATCCGCTCAAGTCGCTGGCCATCCTCCGAAACAACATCCCCCTTGCCCTGCTGACGGGCGGCCAGATGCCGCGGGGACGGGAGATGACCACCCGGGAGGTGATCCTCTCCGAATACCTGACCGCAAAGGGAGCTGATTGATGCACGTTGAAGAGGCCAAAAGGCTCATCCAGGAGACCTTTCAGAGCGGCTTCGACGAAAACCGCTTCCGCCTCTTTACCAAGAACCTCTTCAACGACCTGGACGAATCCAAGGCCTTTGCCTACCAGGGACAGTTCATCCCCGATGCCTACAAGGATCATGTTCGCCAATACAAACGCCTCGGCAAGTACACCGATCCGGACGGGGCTGCCCTGGATGTCCTCGTCGTCAACCTGAAGCGGGAAACGGCCCTCGACCGCGCCCGCACCATGCAGCGCAACTTCATCGCCTGGTACCTCAAACACCGGGGCGAAAAGGACGCCGCCATCGTCGCCTACCATACCGACGGTCTAGAGGATTGGCGCTTCTCCTATGTCCGGATGGACTACCGGACGGTGCAGGAGGAAACGGGCAAGGTCCGCGTCAAGACCGACCTGACGCCGGCGCGCCGCTACTCCTTCCTTGTCGGAACGAACGAGCCGAATCATACCGCCCAGCAGCAGCTCCTTCCGATCCTCATGGACGATCGGTCGAATCCCACCCTGGCCGAACTGGAAAAGGCCTTCACCATCGAATCGGTCACCCGGGAATTCTTCGAGAGGTACAAGGAACTCTTCCTCAGGCTCAAGGAGGAATTGGACGGCCTGGTCGAGAAGGACCGCCGGGTCGGTGCGGACTTTACGGCCAAGAATATCCAGACAACCGACTTTGCCAAGAAGCTCCTGGGCCAGATCGTCTTTCTCTACTTCCTCCAGAAAAAGGGATGGCTCGGGGTCGGCAAGGATGAAAAGGGGAATTTTCGCCCCTGGGGCGCCGGACCGAAGGATTTTCTCCGGCGGCTCTTTGACAGAAAACTCGTCCCCTACGACAACTTCTTCAACGACCTTTTGGAGCCCCTCTTCTACGAGGCCCTGGCCACCGACCGGGGCGAGGAAGCCTACTACAGCCGTTTCCGGTGCAAGATCCCCTTCCTGAACGGCGGGCTCTTCGAACCGATCGGCGGGTACAACTGGCAAGAGGCGGATATCCTCATCCGGAATGAAACCTTGGGCGAGGTTTTCGACACCTTCGATCTCTACAACTTCACCGTCCGGGAAGACGAACCTCTGGAAAAAGAAGTGGCCGTGGACCCGGAGATGCTGGGGAAGGTCTTCGAGAACCTCCTGGAAGTGCGGGACCGCAAATCCAAGGGAGCCTACTACACCCCCCGGGAGATCGTCCACTACATGTGCCGGGAGAGCCTGATCCGCCACCTGGACGGCGCGTTGAACAATGATGGCGGCTACGAACGTCTCGGCGTCCCCCAGACAGAGCTCTTCGGGCCGCGGGATCTGGCCAAGCCGGACGGCCGGATGGAACTGATGGCCGTAAGCGGGCCACCTCCCGTTCCCTTCGGGGACATCAGGCTTCTGATCTGCCGGGGGGAATTCGGCGTCGAACACGACCTGCAGGTCGATGAGAAAGGCCGCGAAACCAAAGCATACTCCTGGAAGCTCCCGGAATCGATCCGAGCCAACGCGGAGCGGATCGATCAGGCCTTGGCCGATATCAAGATATGCGATCCGGCCATCGGGTCGGGGGCCTTCCCGGTGGGGATGCTCCATGAGATCGTCCGGGCTCGGGAAACCCTGACCACCTATCTGCCCGACGCCCCGGACCGCACGCCTTACCACTTCAAGCGCCACGCCATCCAAGAGTCCATCTATGGCGTAGATATCGATTGCGGCGCCGTGGATATCGCCAAGCTGCGGCTCTGGCTATCACTGGTGGTCGACGAGGAAGATTTCCTCTCCATCAAGCCCCTGCCCAACCTGGACTACAAGATCGTCTGCGGGAACACCCTCTTCGGCGTGGAGCGAAACCTGCTCAACGACCACCTCTTCGAAGAGCTGGAGACGCTGAAGGAGCGCTTCTTCCAGGAGATCAATCCCCGGCAGAAAAAAGAGGAAAAAACCCGGATCGAGCGGCTGATCCGCCAATTGACCGACAACGACGAGCGTTTCGATTTTGAAATCTATTTCAGCGAGGTCTTCCACGAGAAACACGGCTTCGACGTGGTCATCGCCAACCCGCCCTACGTGCGGCAGGAATCGATCAAGGCCTTCAAACCTCAGTTGAAGCAGGCCTTCGGCAATTTCTATTGCGGAACCGCCGATCTGTACACCTACTTCTACAAGCGCGGCCTGGAGATCCTCAAACCAGCGGGCCACCTCTGCTTCATCGCGCCCAACAAGTTCATGCGCGCCGGCTACGGGGAGAAGACCCGTGCCCTCCTCGCCGGCGATGCCACGCCTGAAATCGTCATCGACTTCGGCGATCTCCCGATCTTCGACGCCACCACCTACCCGTCGATCCTGCTGATCGAAAAGGCTAAACCCGAGACGGACGCAAAGACACTGGTTGCCACCTTCACCGATCCTTCCCAGTTGGAGCGCCTGGATGAAACCCTGGCCGCCGTGGGTTTCAGTATGCCCGTTGCGGAGCTCAAGCCGGAAGGCTGGACCCTGGAGCGCCCGGACGTCCTGGCCCTGATGGAGAAGCTCAGAAAATCGGGTAAACCACTGGGCGAGTATGTGGAAGGAAGATTCTATCGGGGCGTCTTGACCGGCCTGAATGAGGCTTTCGTCATCGACGAGGCAACCCGGAAGCAACTCATCGGCGAAGACCCCAAGAGCGCCGACCTGATCAAGCCTTGGCTCCGCGGGCGCGACATCCGGAAATGGAAGGCGGAATGGGCGGATTTGTATCTTATCACCATCGCCAGCAGCGCCAACCAAGACTGGCCCTGGTCGAAGGAGCGCGCCGAGGCTAAGGCCCGTTCGCTGTTTGCCAAGGCTTACCCGGCAATTCATAGGCATTTATCATTGCGCGAAGACAAACTCCGGATACGCGACGATCAAGGGAAATTCTGGTGGGAACTACGAGCGTGCGTGTATTGGGAGGAGTTCGAGAGGCCGAAACTCGTTTATCAGGAAATAGCCACATTTCAATCCTTTGGCTACGCAGAAGACGGACTTGTTTGCAATAATAAATGCTTCCTCATTCCAGAAAAGAACGATTTTCTTCTTGGTCTCTTAAACAGCAAAGCAACTTGGTGGTTCCTTGGCAATCTAACCTCAGGGCTTGTAGGAGGTGCAAGAGCCATGCAGATGCCGTATATGGAACAACTGCCGATCCCTTCCACCACCGCAGCACAGAAATTTCCTATCACCGAACGCGTCCGGAAAATCCTCGCCGATCCCGACAGCCCTGCCGTTCCTCGCCTTGAATCCGAACTCGACGATCTAGTCTATAAACTATACGGTTTGACGAAAGACGAAATAGCCCTTGTGGAGGTAAATGAGAAATAAGAAATGTTGCTTACGATGAGATTAGTGGAGGTGACATCATGCATCAGATTATTTTCTATCCTGTGGGTAACGGTGATACCAGCCAAATCATTCTGGACAATGGAAAGCGAATCCTTTTCGACTTCAGGCATCTGAAGAAAGCTGAGGACGGCAAAGGGCCGGAAATCGATTTAAAGGCCCGCCTAAAGGAAGAATTGGAGGGATGTAAAAAGACATCCGTTGATGTCGTCGCATTTACACACGGGGATAAGGATCATATCGAGAACAGCACAGATTTTTTTGAACTACTCCACGCCAAGAAATATCAGGGCATCGGCCGAATCAAAATTGATGAACTCTGGGTGCCTGCTGCAATGATTTTAGAGACGGTAGCCACCGATGAACAGAGCGCTGAGTTCGTTACCTGGCGGCAGGAAGCACGCTACAGACTAAAAGAGGGGAAGGGGATCAGGGTCTTCTCCAAACCCGACAAACTGAAAGAATGGTTGGAGGAGAATGGCCTGACGGTTGATTCCCGCCGGCATATGATTACTGATGCAGGTCAAATTGTGCCTGACTTTACCCTTGCCAAAGATGGTGTTGAGTTCTTCTGCCACTCCCCCTTCATCAAGCATGTCGATGAGAGTGATGATCTCAGAAATGGCGCAGCCCTCGTGTTTAATGTCCGATTCCAGGCAGGATCGAACACCTTCGACTATTTTGCGGTCGGCGACTCCGAGTGGGAAATCTTGGAGGAGATTATCGCGACAACCAAGTATCACGGAAAAGATGATCGGCTAGCATGGGACATCTACAGCCTACCGCATCACTGCAGCTATAAAACCCTGAGCGATGAAAAAGGGGAGAAAGAGACTGTACCGAAACCTTTGATCAAGGAGTTTCTACTTTTAGGGAAAGAGAATGCCTACATCGTCAGCTCCAGCAATCCCATCGAGGATACCCAGGAAGGCCGGGAGCAAAAGTTACCACCCCACAGCCAGGCCAAGAAATGCTACGAACGTTATCTAACGGAGGTTGGTGGCGGAAAGTTCCTGGTAACTATGGAGGAGCCAAACAGAACAAAGCCGGAACCGCTTATATTTGAAATCAATAACGACGGAATTAGCCGGGGAGGAAAAATCTTTGGGTCCGGGATATCCATCATAACCTCAAAACCTGCACCGAGGGCTGGCGCAAGATGACTGTCGAATTCATCCCCTTCGGAGAGCCCTATCCTGACCTCATTCCCGATAACCTGAGGCAGATCGCATCGAAAAAGATTCTGAAGCTCTGTGAGGCAAGCAAGGAGTTTCAGGTTATCGAGCTGCGCCGTAAGGTCCAGGATGAAAAGGTTTCCGATATTATCATCGTTGATTGTTTCAATGGTCGGATACCATCAAGAAATCCCTATGACATTAAGGTGCGGGAAAGGCTTGCTCTTGTTTTTACTCCAGATAAACTTCCAGAAGTAAGGGCGCTTAGAGCAGGCTTCCCGATACTCCCGCACATGAATCACGTCCTGCCAGGTGAACCGGCATCACTATGCCTGTATGCGGACACATGGCAGTCACTGGAGAGGACCTGGACACCGCAGAAACATCTTCACTGCATACTGTGGTGGCTCACCGAATCGGCCAAGGGAACGCTCCACCGGGACGGCCAATCCTTAGAGCCTCTTTATTTCGAGAGTCCTTTCGAGATCGTTTTACCTCCCGATTTTGATGAAAAATCTGAAGACCCTAATCTTGTTTTGATACCTCAAGCCATAAGGGTTGAGCGCCCCCCCTTGAACTTTAAGGTGGTTCGATGCTCTTTCCAGGATAAAAAGTCGATATCGACTCAAGAAACCACGAAGAGCAAGGTGCCCAAAGTAACGTTAATCGGCGTTCTCTCCGGGAAATACAGAGCCGTCGGTCCGTTGCTGGTGCCACAGGAGTGTCATGAAAACAAGAGGCCTCCGAATTTCTCGATCTTAGCGATTCCCTGTCCATCTATAGTGCACGGCATCATCGAGCAGTATCCTCGGACACTCGGAGAGCTTAATGATCAAATGATGTCGCGGGGCGGCTCAATCCTAGAGTCGCTGAAAAATGTCATTCAAGAGAAAGCCCATGGCGGAATAGGCCACGAGGATTTAAGCGAATGCTTACTCATCCTGTCAATGCAACTCCAACGCGCGGCTGATGCCCAGCCTGAAAAAAAATACAAGCAAGCATTCGAAATCGTCTCCGATCTTGCCGGACTCGGCGATAAAATGGGCGCTTTATCGGCAGGGCCTGACAGCAAGTGGTATCCGATACCAATTATTGGTGGCGGAGCAGTTGAGCCTAAAGCAGACTGGCGCGAGATCAAGATATGGCCAATCGAGGTCAAGACCACCATTACGAAGGATTTAGCCCGGGTTGCATCTGATGTTGATTTACTGACGGCAGATTTCAAGGGAGTGCTGGCCGGTGTTGGTGCCCTGGGCAGCTCCATGGCAGAGATGTGGTCAAAGGAGCACTGGGGGACCTGGAGCTTCATCGATCCGGATATTGTAAAATCACACAACATCATACGCCACATTGCTAGAGACTTTCATGTCGGCGCTTTTAAAACCGATGTCGTAAAAGACATGGTGACATTCAATTATCAAGACGATTATTACCATGCCGTCTCCATTCCCAGAAGCGCCAATGATTTCCATTCCGACGCTGTTAGAGAAACTATTTCAAAAGCCGATTTTCTTGTGGATGCCACAACGACCATCGAGATCCCGCGTGATTTAGCACAGAAAGATGATGTGCCTCGGTCTGTGTCCGTATTCCTGACTCCCACCGGGAGGGGGTCCGCACTTCTCATGGAATCCGTAGATCGTTCGTTAAGACTGGATGCATTGGAGGCACAGTATTATCGTGCGATTATCAGTGAAGATTGGGGAAAGGAGCACTTAGAGGGCCACAAGGGAAGTATAAGAATCGGAGCCGGATGCCGCGATGCATCCGCCATCATTTCCTATGAAGCTGTCCAGTTACAAGCTGCCGTGTTGGCACGCCAGGTTAGACTATTACGGGATGAGGCTGCGGCACGTATCCGGGTGTGGTCCGGCGACCCTATTACAGGCGCGATTGCAGCTTATACGATCCCCGTCTGTGATTCTGGCCGTTTCAAATGCGGAGATTGGCATGTGATAATGGACACTGGGATGAGAGAGAAGCTTTATGAATGTAGAAGGTCTCATCTTCCTGAAGAAACTGGGGGCATCATACTTGGTTATATAGACCAGAAATTGGCCCATATTTACGTTGTTGATGTCCTTAGCGCGCCTGCTGATAGTGAGGCAGATCTAACTGGTTTTACAAGGGGAGTTCAGGGCTTGAGGGCCGCTCTCGATGAGGTTTGTCAGCGGACAGCCGGCATCGTCGGCTATATTGGCGAATGGCATTCCCATCCAGAATTTACATCTGCCTATCCAAGTTCAATCGACCGGACCCTCATCAAAGAACTGGCAGATGCCTTGGAGCTAGACGGACACCCTGCCTTGATGGTCATTGTCGGTAGGACCGGTGACGTTTCTGTCTCGGTCAAAGAGGCTGGGTCTCATGCGACTCATAGCTATGTAGTTTCTTCCTGAGAAAAGGGGGACCAGATGAAGGATATACTCAGCAAAATATCATCATACAATCTATTCAATTACCTTCTGCCGGGAATAGTCTTTGCGGTTCTTGCCGAGAGGATTACGTCGTACAAGATAATCCAGACCGACATAATTATTGGGCTATTCCTCTACTATTTTTGCGGCTTGGCAATCAGTCGCATTGGATCATTGATAATCGAGCCCGCCATGAAGAAGGTCTCATTCGCAAAGTTTGCCCCGTACAAAGATTACGTCCGGGTTTCCGCCAAAGACCCTACCCTAGAAACATTATCTGAGGTCAACAACATGTATAGGACATTATGTGCCTTATTTCTCGTGATCCTCGCAACCAAAGCTTTCGAAAGGGTCACGATGTGCCTCAATATGGGCACCGAAACATCATCATACATCTTTTTTGCTGGGCTTTTGGTGCTGTTCGCCCTTTCCTACCGGAAGCAAACAAAATACATCACCCAACGCGTAGAGGCCGGAAAAGATGAGCATCGTTAAATCTCTCTCCGTCGGAGACGGGGACATGTTTTACATCAAGCACGGTTCGGATAATTTCATGATCATCGATTGCTGCATGGAAGAGGCATACCGTGAAGAGATCGTCTCAGAACAAATTTATGTAGCTTTCGTTGATGATGGTGGTAATCAATGAAGGAATAACCTAATTGATGTGGGAGGAGGGCGCATAGTGATTCGGAAAATCGCAATTCGCAACTACCGCATGTTCCGTGAGTTTGACCTTGAGTTCTTGCCCGGCATTAACATCCTCGTCGGCAAAAATGACACGGGGAAATCAACACTTATCGAAGCGATCAATCTTGCATTAACGGGCAGGGTTCAAGGACGGTCCTTAGCTCAAGAGCTTTCGCCTTATCACATAAACTTGGATGCTACCCGCGATTATGTCCAGAAGCTTCAATCGGGCGTCGAAGCAGTCTTGCCGACGATGATCATTGATCTCTTTCTCGATGATGCAGATCAGTCGGAACTACTCAGAGGCACCAACAATATTTACGGTGAAGATGCTTGCGGCGTTCGGATTCAAGCTAAATTTTCACAAGACTTTAGCGAGGAATACAAGAGCTTTATCCAGAAACCGGAAATGGTCCGGCTCGCCCCGACCGAGTACTACCGGGTTGAATGGCTTGGATTTTCTGGGAATGCAGTGTCAGCGAGGAGTTTACCAGCGACCGTCTCAGTAATCGATCCAACGACCATCCGGCTGCTATCAGGTATTGATAATCACTTACAAGACATCATCAGAACACATCTCGACCCGAAAGACCGCGTTGAGCTATCCCGCCAATATCGAACCATGCGTGAGGAATTTAGTGACAAGGAGGCGGTCAAGGCAATCAACAAGAAACTGCAGACCGACGAGGAGAATCTTACCGATCGAAAACTCAGTTTAGCCATTGATATTTCGCAACGCTATACGTGGGAAAGCAGTCTCATAGCTCATCTTGATGACTTGCCAATTCAACTGATAGGTAAAGGTGACCAAAATGCACTGAAGACCCTATTGGCAATCGGGCGGAAAGCTGACAACGCCAAGGTGGTCCTTATTGAAGAACCCGAGACACATCTCTCGCATTCATCACTGAGGAAGCTTCTCCACCGCATCGAGGATCGCTGCACCGGTAAACAGCTCATAATTGCCACACACAGCAACTATGTACTCAATAAGCTGGGATTAGATAATATGATCCTGCTGGGCGAAGGAGCGGCTACCAGGATCACCGACATGCCAGCTGGCACAGTCGATTATTTTAAGAAGCTGGCTGGCTTCGATACGCTGCGACTAGTTCTCTCTGATGGTGCAATTCTTATTGAGGGACCATCCGATGAGCTGATTATCCAGCGTGCCTATAAAGATTCCAAAGGCAAACTGCCCATCGAGGACGGGATTGACGTAATCAGCGTCGGCATGTCCCACAAACGATTTCTTGACCTCGCGATGCGGCTTAAACGGCGCGTTTGGATAGTTACCGACAACGATCATAAGACTTTGGACCAAATGAAGGAACGATTCGTAGATTACCTCGGTAACGATTTCATTTCGCTCCATGTTGGAAGTGATCCTGGCCTAAACACACTGGAACCTCAGATTGTGGCGGCCAACAGTTTGGAGACCCTGAATACTGTTTTTGGAACCCAATACGAATCTAAGGACAAAGTTCAGGACTTCATGTTGCGAGACAAAACCGGTGCAGCATTAGCCATTTTCGAGTCCAGCACAAAAATCGTGATACCGGAGTATCTACGTAGTGTCTTCACAGAATGAGAACATTGTAATCCTTGCGGCAGCTGGTTCACGAAAGACTGAGCAAGTCGTGGAGTTGGCACTGGCTGTCCCGGATGGGAGTGTGTTGATAACAACATACACCAACGAAAACCAACGGCATATTATTAGCCGTATTGAACAGAAAGCAGGCGTGATCCCATCCCATATCATGGTAATGGGCTGGTTCTCGTTTCTCATCTCGCAATGCGCAAAACCTTATCAGAGAGCCTTAACGGGTGAACCTCTACATATCAAAGGGCTTAACTTCAAAGGTTGCAGAAATCGATACACCAAGAAGTGTGATCTCAGGTATTTTCTTGATAGCAATTCAGATATATATCGGGATGGCGTATCGGAATTTGTCGTAGCCTTGAATGAAAAAACGCAGGGAGCGGTAGTTAAGCGATTAGAAAAAATCTTTAAACATCTCTACATCGACGAGGTACAGGATCTCGTTGGATACGATCTCGAAATACTTGACCTCCTATTTCAGTCTACAATCAAAATCACTCTTGTCGGAGACCCAAGGCAGCACACTTTGTCAACTAACATAGGTCCGAAAAACAAAAAATACAGAGGAGCTGGCCTGGCAGATTGGGTCGTCAAGCGTTCGAATATCTGTACGCTCGAAACGCGGGATTGTAGCTACAGGTGCAATCAAGCGATCTGCGATTTCGCAGATGCGATCTACCCGAATATGCCGCGTACCAAATCGGTCGATGTTGCTCTCACAGGGCACGATGGCATCTTCACGATTGCATGGGATGACGTAGAAGGCTACGTCAAGGAGCATCGCCCTGTTACGGTCCTTCGCCACGATAAAAACACGGACACCAAAGGGTTACCAGCGATGAACATTGGGGTCGCCAAAGGAAGCACGTTTGATCGTGTGATGATTTTTCCTACGAAACCTATGCTGAGATACCTGAAGGATAGAGATGAAACAAAGCTGAAGGCATCAGAGAGGCTTTACGTTGCTGTGACGCGAGCGAGATTCAGCGTTGCTTTCGTATTACCCAACAAAGCGAAGTAATGCGCACTGACCTATACTGGTTTTCTCAAACACGACCCCTCTTTCAGCTTCCCAAGCCTACCACCATCGAGTTCATGTCCCTCTTTCAGCAATTCATTCTGTGCCCCACATTGGCAATGAGCCGGGTGATAGTGGCCACGGCGTTGGGCTGCTTGAAGGCTCGATAGACGATCTCCATCATCCGGTAATAATCTTTTGTGAACCGGTTGTAGCCCGCCTGGAGCTGCACGGCTGTCATGTTCATCGGCCTTACGATCACCGAGCCGCCCGTGTACTGCGTGTAGTCGGTGCAGATGATCCGCCCCTCCCTCTCAAATTTCCTGTAGAACTCGGTCCCCGGATAGGGAATCAGGATGTTGACGGCGACGCTGTCGATCTTCACCCTTTTCAGGGCCTCGATGGTCCGGTCGAACACGTCCGGCGTGTCGGTGTCGAATCCGAAGATGATCCCCCCGTCCACCAGGATGCCGCGATCGTGGAACCGCGCGATGTTGTCCTTGAGGCGTTCGACCTTGTTGAAACCCTTGTTTGCTTCGGAAAGGGCCGCCGCTGAGACAGACTCCACCCCCACGAAAACGCCGAGACAGCCCGCCTTGGCGGCCAGGGAAAGCAACTCCTCGTTTTCTGCGAGCAGCACATGGGACTGCATGAAGAACTTCTTCCCATGGGGGATCATCGCCGTGAACAGCGATTTTGCGAACACCTCGTCGGCCGCAAGGTTATCGTCCAGGAATGCGATGATCCTGTCGCCTGCCCGCTCGAAATCAGCGATGACGTGATCGATGGGTCGCGTCCGGAAGCCCAGACCGTGGACATATCGTGTGGAACAGAACGAACAGGCATGGGTGCAGCCCCGTGTCGCCTCGATTGGATAAAGCGGAAAGTATCGGGAGGCATCGAGCAAATCCAGCCTGGGCGGTTTCAGCTTGGCCAGATCGACCGCCCTTTCGGCTTGGTAGATCCCCCCCATCCTCCCGGCCGCGGCATCGGCAACGACTTGTGGCCACACATCATCGGCCTCGCCCACTACCACTGCATCGGCATGTTGAAGCCCCTCCTCCGGCATGACGGAGGCGTGCATCCCGCCCAGAACCACGGGGACGTGCCGCTGCCGGTAATAATCGGCGATCTCGTAGGCGCGGTAGGCCCTGAACACCTCGAATGAGATCCCCACGAGATCGGGATGGTCGTCCAAGCGGATCTTCTTGACCCTTTCGTCTTCGATAGTGATCTCGTGCCCTTCGGGCGTGGCCGCCGCCACCGCCGGCAGGGAAAGGGTCATGATCTGTGACCACTTTGAACGGGAACGGACCGCCGCGGATATGAGCTTTATCTTCATGATCGCACCTCACCGAATGGTTTCATAGCCTCCGGGGACGCCATGCTTTGAGAAGACGATTTGCCAAAGCTGAACGTGCCGGGCGCGAAAGGCCCCGGCATAGGATAGAAGGTAGTATTCCCACATCCGCTTGAAAATCCGGTCATACCTGCCGGCGAGACCGGCCCATGCCTTTTGAAAACGGTCATTCCAGGCGAGCAGTGTTTTTTCATAGTGAAGTCCGAGATTGTGGATGTCCTCAATCACAAAGAGACCCTCCGCGGCCCTGCAAATCTCGGCCATGCTCGGCAGCGACCCGTCCGGAAAGATATACCGGTCAACCCAGGGATTCACGCTGTCGCGGG
This sequence comes from Syntrophaceae bacterium UBA6112, assembly GCA_002423465.1. Classification (GTDB taxonomy): domain Bacteria; phylum Desulfobacterota; class Syntrophia; order Syntrophales; family UBA5619; genus UBA5619. Next base: position 25,905 of record DIWG01000041.1, read on the forward strand.
GAGTATTGCAGCCGATGGTATGGAGCAGGAATATCCCTTCCTCCTTCATGCAACGATGGACGACTTTCATAAACGTCTCGTAGTTTTTCTTCCCGACGTGTTCGAACATCCCGACGGAAACGATCTTGCCGAAGCTTCCTTCGATCTGCCGGTAATCCGCGCGGAGGATCTTCACCGGCAGATTTTTGCAGTACTCGCGGGCATAGCGGATCTGCTCTTCGGAGATGTTGACGCCCGTCACCGCACAACCATAGTACTCGGCGGCATAGCGGGCATAGCCACCCCAGCCGCAACCGATGTCCAAGACCTGATCCTTGGCCTGCAGATCGATTTTCCGGCAGATCAGGTCGAGCTTTTTCCGCTGGGCTTCCGCCAGATCGTCCGTACCCTGAAAATAGGCGCAACTGTACTGATTGCAGGGGTCCAAGAAGGAAAAGAAAAGATCGTTTCCCAGATCATAGTGCCGCCGGGCAGCGATCGTCGCCCGGGCCGGCATCTGGAGATTGCAGATCCAGGCGAAGAGCCCAAACAAAAGCACCCGGAGATTCCCCCTGATTTTCTCTCCCAGGTTTCCCTTGAGAAGACGGCAGATGAATTCATCGATCCGGACGCAGTCCCACCAACCCTCCATATAGGATTCCCCGAGCCCGAGGCTTCCGTCTTTCAGCACACGGGCATAGAATCTCTCATTCCGGACCTGGATGTCCCAGGGATCGTGGCCGTCGATCCGGACGCCGGCAGTGGAAAGCAATTGCTCGACGATCTTTCGGTGATTTTCCATATCTCGCCTCGATGGGATGGTCTTTGTTATATTTGCTTGAGTGTCGCCCGGCTGATTTTCATCGACCTTCCAGCTCAGTCTCTTCAAGTACCGACCTTTGGATGGTCAATGCATGCCCCTCCGTGGCCTGGCCCCACTTGACCAACCTGAGACACGGGCCGTTCTCGAACGTGATCTCGATTCCGGTGATGCAGAGCGGATGAACGCAGGAACCGGTGTTGTAGTAGCTTTCGTCGGGCTGATGATTGATCTTGATGCCGTCGGTCTTGACCTTGGATTCCAGGTAGCGCTGTTCCGTCAACGAAAGGTTTTCAAAGACTGCCCGGTGGGTGTGACCGGCGATGATGGCGGCAATGCCCCGGTTGTTGTCGTTCGCCCATTCGTGAAGGCGCTTGTCCACTTCATTACAGAGGCCAGGATTGAGGGCGGCCCGGGTCGGGTCCTTGATGCCACACCGTTGGAGATCCGGCCAGAAATGATGGACGAAGAACTTGCTCACAGCCGCGGCCTCCCCGCTGCACTTCGGGTCCGCCTGGTGTCCGTGGATGAGCAGGATGGCACCGACGGCCGCAACACCGCCACCCTTCCGCAGCCCCGTCTCCAGGATGATCCCCTCGTGGACTTCGATGCCAGGAAATAGCATGCGGTAGACAACCTCGTTATCCTTCCAGTAGAGGTCATGGTTTCCCCACACCTTCAGGTACCGGGTCTTCTCCGGGTCCGGATTGTGGAATTTTGCAAGGAGCTCATAGACCGGCGTGTGGGTGATATAGATCTGATCGAAGTTGTCGTTCTCCCAGAGCTCCTCGGCGTCGCCAAGCTCGATGTAGGTGAAGCCGTTTTCGAGGTAGTGTTCCAGGGCGCAGCGATAGATCAGAGAGTTCTGCGCAAAGTCGTCGGCCCCGGATCCGTCCCCCCGGTGCATGTCGGACATGCAGACGAGTTTCATGCGGGGCGCCAGGTTCAGACGACGGACGCGTTCAAGCTTGGGAAGGGTTGCCATCTTCTACCTCCTCCATTTCCACCGGGGACTTCTCCCGGACCCGCCCCCACGCAATCCATTCAGGGGCTCAGCAAAACTAATTCTGCGAGTACCACCTTGCTCGCTGGGCGCTCCGAAGCAATCGACCTTCCGGAAGACGTCCTCGGCAGACCAGATCACAGGCCCATGACCCGGAAAAATGATCCGGACGCGGATCGTTTCCGTCAGTGTCGCGAAGCTCCTCCGGATCCGGTCATCATCCCAGCAGAAACTGTTCACGTATCCCCGGCCGTCCTTCCGGCCCAGGATCAGGTCGCCGGTGATGAGTTCCCCCGAGGCCTCGTTGTAGAAAACCACCGACTCCTCGGTATGGCCAGGCGCGGCGATCACCTCCCAACCGCCGAAGCCGATCCGGGAACGGGGCAGACGATTCCCTTCGAGAAACTGGATCCGGTCTGCATAGGGCACGTACTGGCGATCCCGGAAGAAAGGCAGGGGCACCCCGGCCGGCCCGTCGAAAGCCAGATCGGACCATTTCCGGATGCCGAATGCACCGCCGAGCAGTGTGGGCAAGAGACCGGTGACCCAGTTCCGCATGGGGGAGAGCGGCCGACCCGCCTTCAGGTAGGCCTTCACAAGGGGATGGAACAGGACCGTCGTCTTCGGGGAACATTTCGAGAGCAATGCTGCGATCCCACCGATATGGTCAATGTGAAAATGGGTGGCGGCGATGATCCGGATCGCCATGAGAGAACGCTTTATCGTGTGGACACAAAAATCCTCAACAGCCTGGGCGGCGCCGACGCTGCCCACATCGACAACCATCAGGCCATCTTTCTCATCCGATATGAGGTACGTCTGAGCAATTCCGCTGCCTGGAATTGGATGAACCATGTTGCCCTCCATCGCCCTCGGGACTCTTTATTTCCCCTCTGAGCAACCATTTAACCCATCATCTCTCTCAAAATGCGGGATTTCCCCTCACGAATTCCCGTCCGACGCCAATCGATTTTGTTTGCGCCCCCCACCCCCTACCCCCTCCCCCCGAATTTCCTCATTTCCGAACAGGGGCCCTGCTGGCGTCATTTGGCCTCGGCCGGGGCGGGAAGAACGGCCAGGTTCCAGAGGCGTTCGAACTCGGCGGCAAAAGATTGGAGCAGTGTCTGGTTGTTCGTAAAGATGGCCGCTTCGTGGTTGCGGAATTCCGATTCGTTCGTGAAGTTGTAGCTGCCGGTCATGAGGATCTTGCCGTCGATGAGAATGAACTTGTGGTGCATGTTGCCGCGTTTCATCTCGATAAACCGGACATCGATCCCCTCGCCAGCGAGCCACTCATCGATGGAGTAAGCCTTCCGGGCGTTGTCCCGATCCAGGAGGACCCGAATCTTGACACCGCGCTTGAGGGCTGCGGAAAGAGCTTGACCAAGGTATTTCGATGAGAAGGCGTAGGCGGCGGCGGTGATCTCTTTCTTTGCCACCTTGATCAGCCGGGCAAGTTCATTCGATGTTCCGCCCTTCGGCGAAAAGATCACCCTTGTTCCTGGGATGCTAACCATTCCTCATTCCCCCTTCCTGCGCAATTGATCTTGGCCTGGTGGCACTTTTTGGGTTTGGGCCCCCCTACCCCCCAAACGGCACCCCTGAAAAAGGGAAGCGCCCGCCACACCCGGACTGCGATGTGGCGGGCGGAGTAATAGGCGGCGTGCTGGACCGTGAGGGAAGAACTGCGGGGAGGTGGCCCGGCACGCCCCTCGGTCTTACTTCTTCTTCCCCTTGGCCTTGGCCACCACCTTGGCTTTCGGGACATCCTTGGGCGCGGGGACCTTGCCCTTTGGCTTCATCCCCTCTTTCCAGCTATTGGAGACCTTGAAGCCCATCCGGTAGCCCGCGGGGATGGTGATCGGTTCCTGGGTCTTGGGGTTGATCCCCTGCCGCTCCTTCGTCTTCTTGACGGTGAAGGTCCCGAAGTTGACCAGTTGGAGCTTCCCCGACTGCTTCAGGATGGAGAAAATCCCCTCCAGGACGGCGTTGACCATCTTCTTGGCGTTCTCCTTGGTCAGCTCCGCGGCCCCGGCCACGTTGCCGATCAAATCGTTCCTCCCGACTCTGCTTGTCGATTTTGCCATGGTTTGGTACCTCCTTTTTGGTTTAGGGTTGGACTATCCTCACGACCACGAGATAGATCCCGTAGCCGACCGATGTTACGATAGGAACCTTTCCAGGAACCTGACCCACTTGCAGTCCCCGCAGAAGTCGAGGGTCCGGTAAGCGGGGTTGATCCTGTCCGCGGGAAAATAAATCGACAGACCACAGGTCCCCCGGACCTCCTTACCGATCTTCCCCTGGAGGAGGATCGCCCTTCCCTTCCCGGCCTTTAGAGCTGTGATGACATCGTCCGCCTTGGCCCGGAGATCGGCGCCGGCCTTTTTCCGGAGATTCCTGGCGAAGCAGGCCAGATCGATGTAGTTGTCGTCATAAAATCGGGGGCTCTGTCGCCAGGCGGCAGCGATGAGTTTGGCGTCAGTCCCGAGGGCGGCAAGAAGACATTCCGACAGGGCATCAACCATGGCCGTCATCTCTCCGATCCGGGCGACATCGAGGGCGGACTGCGTGACGGTCTCGTCCTTCCCTTTGTAGGAGAGGAGATAACTTTTGACGATCCACCGGGCGAGGGCAGTGGCGTCCTGGCGGGACCTGGCGGTCAGACGGGTCAGGATCTCGGCGTAGGGCCAGCCGTCGAAAGGCTCCTCGATCTCCGAGCCGACGATGACGTTCACGGACTCCCGGAGCTGGTAGGCCACCTCGACCATGTTCATGAGGCAGGCGTCCATGCCGAGGAGGTCGATCTTCCGGCCGAGGAGCGCGCAGATCCCGGCGAGAACTACCCTCAGCTCGCGGTTGTCCAGGGCGTCACCGCCGGAAGTGTCGTCGTAACAGATGCTGCGGTGTTCCTTGGGGGCGGGGATGTTGACATGTTCCTGCGGGACGGGTTGCCGGAAAAGGCGCCTGCGCGGTTTTTTTTCTGCGGGACCGGCTGCCCTGCTCTTGGCATCCTCCCACCAGCCGCTGCCGTGGTTCCAGAGGATGAGGGCGTACCGGTCGGCCGGGTAGTTGTCCGCCGACCATTTGACGAAATCATAGAGGATCTGCGGGTCGCCGGTGTTGGTGTCGCCGAAACTTTCGATGCAGTCTTTCTTGAAACCGCCATCCCGGGTGATCCGGAAACGACGGGTGAGATTGTCCTCGATCCGGTCGAGCTGGACCAGGATATTGACGTCCTTCGTGGATCCCGCTCGGGCCATCTCGGCGATGTCCCGGAGGGCCGCACCGTCGAGGTTGTTGTCCCCGGCCATGTAGACCAGGAAGGTCCATTTTGCCTGGCCGGTTGCACTGCTGACGATCTTGCCGCTCACTCCGCCGACGACTGCCCTGTTCCCCTGAGACTCGCTTGCCATATCGCCGCTGGCAAGCTTGCCTACCCCGATGCCCCTGTCACCCCCTGCTTTTTCCATGTGCGCCTCCGTTTTTGAATGCATAGTAGAAGCGCACGAAAGGAAAAGTCTAAGAACGGGGACGTCTATAGACGGAATAGACGGAGAATTTTCATTTCTGATGTGATGAGATATGAAACCGGTAGGTTAATTCTTTCACAATGAGGTGGAGAACGCAGGTCCAATTTGTTAATTTAGTGAATAGTGGAGTTAGGATATCCAGGAACTAAAGTTTTCGTATCCATTATCTGCAATCCAATCGTAAACTGACAACCAGTGCGAAAGCTGAAACCCCTTATTGCGGTTATCTATTGGCTGTTCGTTGATTTCGAAAGCGTCCAATTCTGGATAGTTGATCCATTTCTTGCCGTCCCATTCGCGGGGCGTTCCGTTTTTCCCGTCATCACTTATTACGAGTCCCAAGTAATCGAAAGGATTAGGGCCAAGCAGCTTAGTTTTTTTGTCTTTTCCGCTTATACCGTTAATGTGAACCCCGATTACTGAATTTCCTCTTTCGATGCTTTTGAAAATTTCATAGCGAACCCAAGGGCGAGCATAGGTATCTGTGCCAATCAGTACTGCTGTAACGGTAGTATTTTCGAGCTCTGCATTGATCATTCTCTTCAATGCAAGCGGATTCTTCTTTCTTGCCTCTTCCCAAATCGAAGCATCAAAGTAACCAGCTTTTTCGGTACCTTCAATTAGATTGTGGTTTCGCACAACATTCGCACGAAAATCGATCACGTCTTGGTAATGAAATGCAAAGTAGACTCGTTTTGCCATAATTACCCTCGTTGTAGTTGTTTAATCAGGTTTTGAATTACGGAGATCAATTCTGGGGGCGCTATAGAACTGTCACCCAATTTTTTGAACTCATCGCGGAATGCCGGAGTGGCATTTGGATAAAACTTATCGAAATTGTCGCAAACTTCCTTCCACAGCGTTTGGGCCATGTAACCTGTAACTCCAATGGGAAGCGGCAGAACTCCGGCTTCAACGCACAAGTCAAACTCCTGCCTCATCCCGTCCGACGGAATAATTTTTTTTGTAGAATCGAGTTTGTTTCCATAAACGAAAATGGCAATTCCCGCATGCTCGATCATGGCTTTTCGGTATGCCGTCCATTGATCAGCGAGACTTACTCCGCCCGAAGCAATCTGTGGAAATGGGCGCATTAAAATATCCTCGTCAGAGATTGTCTTGCCTATATCGTTCAAGTAAGCAAGGGCACCATTGATGACTGATCCCCCGACTCCAAGCCCAAAACCCGTGATTATCCGGTTGTTATTTGAAGCAATCTGCCTGCTTAACTCATGAAGAAATGATTGTGCATCTGTCGGTGACAAAGTCATATATTCATCAGCGGCACCTGAAATAAAAATCGATGAGCGCTTATAGCTGGCATTGATCTTCTCGAGCAATGCAGTGATGTCCTGGAAATCCTTCACGAGGACAGTTTGAATGCCAAAACGTTTTAAATCACAAATGAAGTAATGCTGCTTTAATTCACGATACTTAAATGAATCTTCGTCTTCATTAGCTAACTTCGCAACCCTGCGTTGAACGCAGTAATGGTGCCTTTGGTCTTTTTCATACTGAACTCTGACTCGGCTGAGAATATAGTCGATGTTCGGGTCACTAAAGCTAAAGCCCAAAAACA
>DIWG01000039.1 GCA_002423465.1 Syntrophaceae bacterium UBA6112
CGGCCCCGGCGCTCTTTTCCACGAGAACCGTATGACCGTGACCCTTCATGACTTCGACACCGGCCGGCGTCATGGATACGCGGTTTTCCTCGATCTTGATCTCCTTGAGAATCCCTACAATCATATTGTCCTCCTTGATGTGATTCGGATCTGTCCCGCAATTTTGAGGAAAATGTTTCTCGATAAAATCAGCTTTATGTCGATATTGTCTATACGTCTATACTTTTCTGATGGGAAGTCAAACTAATAATAATCATATCATGGATAACCTGTAATTATTTCTAACGGGGGAATGCCGGCACAGAAGCGTCGGCGGGAGGATCGATATGGGAACAATGGAACAGATCAGAGAACTTCGGCGAAAAGATCATAATCGTCGGCGCCGATGATCCGGCAAGTGACAATCACTCCCGTCTTCGGATCCCCCCCCCGGATATGGGTCGCCCCGTCGATTTCGGGGGCCTGGCGGCGGCACCTTCCGATGTGGGTGAATCCTTCCAACTCGCCTTTGCCTTCGACAAGAACCTCCTGTCGCGTCCCGATCAGGGCGCTGTTGATCTCCCGCGAGATCAACGCCTGCTCCTCCATGATAAGATTCCGGCGCCGCTCCTTCTCCCGCTTCGAGATTCTGGACGGGAAGGCGGCCGCCGCCGTCCCGTCCTCTCGGGAGTAGGGAAAGACCCCGAGGTGGTCGAAACGGATCTCCCGGACGAAGGAGAGGAGCTTCTCGAATCTCCGCACAGTCTCCCCGGGGAAGCCGACGATAAGCGAAGTCCGGAGGGCGACCCCGGGGATGATCTCCCGGGCCTTTGCGATGGCGTTCCGGATCAGGGCGCTGTCCCCCCGCCGATACATGGCCCGGAGGATCGCGTCATCGCTATGCTGGATGGGAATGTCCAGGTAATGACAGATTTTTTTCTTTTCCGCGATTGTCTGGAGGAGCTCCTCCGTCAGACGAGCGGGGTAGGTGTAGAGGAGGCGGATCCACGAAAGGCCGTCAATGGCGACCAGTTCCCGGAGCAGTCGGCTCAGGGTCGGTTTGCCTTTCCGGTCCAGACCGTAGGCCGTGGTATCCTGCGCGATGACGATCAATTCGCGGACCCCCTGCGCGGCGAGCCCCTCCGCCTCCTTTAGGATATCGTCGATCGCCCGGCTCCGGGCTTTGCCGCGGATGGAGGGGATCACACAGTAGGAGCAATGGTTGGAACATCCGTCGGCGATCTTGATGTAGGCGCTGTTTGCCGAAGTGGAAATCAGACGTCTGTGATCGGCGTTCATGAGAAAGGTCGGCCGACCGATAGCGGAACGTCTGTATTTCCCGGCTTTCGGAATGGCAAACAGTTCATCCAGATGCCGGGCGATATGGGGAACCTCAGCCGTGCCGAGGAAGAGATCGACCTCCGGCAGCGCGTCTACCAGTTCCTTTCCATAGCGCTGGGGGAGACAGCCCGTGACGACCAGACGCAGGCAGGGGCCGCCGCCCTTCTGTTTCCATGCGGCCATGCGGAGGATCTCCGCGATCGCCTCCTCCCGGGCGGGAAGAATGAATGCGCAGGTGTTGATCATGATGATCGAAGCCTCCTCCGGCCGCTCCGTCGGGAGATAGCCGCGTTCGGCCAAGACGCCCGCCATGACCTCGGAATCGACCAGATTTTTAGGACAGCCGAGACTGACGATATGGACTTTTTTGACGTGCATTTTTCCGGATCTTTCCGCCGGGAATGACTGATCGGTTGCCCCTGCCGGCCCCTGTCAACGCGGGATTTTCCGCGCGAGGACCTTCCGCGGTTTGGCGCCGTCCGAAGGGCCGACGACCCCCTCCGCTTCCATCCGTTCGATCATCCGGGCCGCCCGGTTGTACCCGATCTTCATGTATCGTTGGACGAGGGAGATCGACGCTTGTCCCAGATCCGTCACGAGCGCGACGGCCTCGTCATATTTCTCGTCAAAATCTTCCTCCGGCTTCTCCTCGCCCGATTCGGGTTCAAATGCCGTGATCGATTCGTCGTAGTCCGGCTGCCCCTGCTTTTTCACGAAATCGACGATCCGTTCGATTTCCAGGTCCGAGACATAGGCGCCGTGGATCCGCGTCAGTCTGGAACTGCCGGGAGGGATGAAGAGCATGTCTCCGGCCCCGAGGAGCTTTTCCGCGCCAAGCTGGTCGAGGATCGTCCGCGAGTCTACCTTGGAGGAGACCTTGAACGAGATCCGGGTGGGGAAGTTGGCTTTGATGATCCCGGTGATGACGTCCACGGAGGGGCGCTGGGTCGCAAGGATCAGGTGAATCCCTGCGGCTCGGGCCATCTGAGCCAGGCGGGTCAGCGATTCCTCCACATTTCTCTGGGCGACCATCATCAGGTCCGCAAGCTCGTCGATGATGATGACGATATAGGGGAGATGATCGGGAAGCGGCTCGTTCTTCCGGAATGTCTCTTCCGCCGCTTTCCTCGCCGGACTTCCCCCGGAAACAGTTTCTCGGGTCTGCTCCGTCTCTTCCCGTCCGGTCTCTCCGGTTGTAAAAGTCGGCGGGGCTGTCGGCGCCGGCGTCATCCCCGCACGCAACAGGTTGTAAGCCTCGATGCTTTTCACCCCCACTCTGCTGATGATCCGGTAGCGGCGCTCCATCTCCTCCACGGCCCAGCGGAGAACGAGGGAGGCCTGCTTCGGATCGACGACCACCGGATGGAGGAGGTGGGGGATCCCCTCGTAGCCGGAGAGTTCCAGCCGCTTGGGGTCGATCATGATGAATTTGACCTCGTTCGGCAGCGCTTTGAAGAGAATGCTGCAGATCATGGCGTTCAGGGAGACACTCTTCCCGGAGCCTGTCGTTCCGGCGATCAACAGATGCGGCATGCGAATCAATTCGGTGATCACGGGGGCGCCCACGATGTCTTCGCCGAGGGCGATCGGGAGGCGGCAGGGCGATTCCCGGAAGGCGGCGTGATCGAGTACGTCCCGCAGACGGACCGGCTCCCGCTCCTGATTGGGGATCTCGATGCCGATCGCCCCCCTTCCCGGGATGGGGGCGATGATCCGGATGCTCGGGGCCCGCAGCGCGAGCGCCAGGTCATCGGAGAGATTCGTGATCTTGTTGATCTTGACGCCGGGGGCGGGTTCAAGCTCATACATGGTGATGACCGGACCGGGTTTCACCTCGACCACCTTCCCTTCGACGCCGAAGTCGGAGAGCTTTTTTTCGAGGAGCCGGGAGTTGGCGATCAGGGTTTCCCGTTTGATTCGAATATCCTTCCTCTCCACGCGGTCCAGCAGGGTCAGGGGCGGCAGTTTGAACATTCCGTTCGGCCGGCCGGCGAAATCGAAATGGGTCTGCTCCGCTTTTGCCAGCTTTTCCTTGAGGGTTTCCCGCTTCGCTGTTTCAATGATCGGGGCCGGCGCCGCGGCCGGTCTTTTCGGTGCCGCTGCTTCCCGCTTTTTACCGAACCGCTCTCGGATCCGATCGATCAAAAACCTCCCCGTTCGCGCCGTGGCTCCCGCCGCGTCCGCCGATTTTCCGGCAAAGGAAACAACGGAAAAATCGAACAGGATCATCAGCGCGACGATCAGGATCAGTCCGAGAATGATGAGTGATCCGGCCATGCGCAGATAGGAATCGAGAAGTCTTGCGGTGGCTGTTCCCAGAAGTCCGCCCGCGTGCAGGGGAATGCCGTAGAGGTCGATTTTTCCCACGGTCAGCGCGAAAATCCCGGAAGTGGCGAAGACCAGACCGGTCAGGCCTGCCGCCGCGGCCGTTCCGATCCGGAACAGGGGATCACGGAAAAACCGGAGGGCGGCGACCAGGAGCAACCCCGGAAGCCAGAGGATGCCGATTCCCAGAAGACGGAAGAGGGTATCGGCGGCGTACGATCCCGCCTCGCCGGTCCAGTTGTGGAGAGGTACGGTCTCCGGTACATAGCGGGTGAAAGAGGGGTCGAGGGGATGATAGGAGAGAAGGGCAAGGATCAGGAACAGTGCAACGGCAAGGCAGATCAGCCCGGCGATTTCCGAGATTCGTTTCTGGGAAGGCGATTTTTCAATCATGGATCACGATCACTGTTTAACCGTTCCATCCCATTCCCCTTAAAATCAATGTTGCCGTCCCGACAAACCAGCAATAATAAGCAAAAGGTGCGAGGCCGGTCTTGTTGATCATGGCAAAGAGGAGTTTCAGGGAGAGAAATCCCGTTATGGCAGCCGCGAGGAAACCGACGCCCAGCGAGGGCAGATCGCCCGTGGGAAGCCGTATCAGATCGGCCGCTTTGAGGATGACGGCGCCGCCGATCGCCGGAACGGAAAGCAGAAAAGAGAATCTTGCCGATGTCTCCCTTTCCAGTCCCCGGAAGATCCCGACGGAGATCGTTGACCCCGAACGGGAGATCCCCGGGATGAGGGCAGACGCCTGGACGAGACCCAGGACGATCCCATCCGTGAGGTTCATCTCTTCCTTCCGTCTTTCGTTGGTTTTCACCCGATCCGATAGGAACAGCAGGATCCCCGTGATGAAAAGCATGCAGGCGGTCGTCTCCACCGATTCGAAAAGGCGCTCGATCCGGTCCTTGAAGAGAATACCGATGATCCCCGTCAGGAAGGTGGCGATCACGATCCACAGAACCATTCTGCGATTGGCGGCTCTTTCGCTGCCATCGATTCGTCGCGTGCCGGCTGTCCGCCGTTTCTCGGGAAAAAGCGAGGCGAGGAGTGCGCCGATTTCCCGTCTCAGGAAGAAGACCACCGCCACGAGTGTCCCGAGGTGGAGGAGCACGTCAAAGGCGACGGTCGGTTGCTGGAATCCCGGGATCAGCGCGGGGATGATGACAAGATGTGCCGAACTGCTGACCGGCAGCGGTTCGGTCAACCCTTGAACGATGCCCAGGATGACGGCTTCCGTCAGGGTCACAGAGGCGCCTCTATCTGGTCCGTTTCGGTAGGTACCCCGGAGGAGGCTCCGCCGGTTTCAACGTTACGGATAATGATGTTCCGTATCCGCTCGATCAACTCCGCCCTCGTTTCAATGGTGTATCCGGATACCTCCACCGGCCGGCCGATAACCATCGTTATCCTTCCGGGTTTGACCTTCAGGCTCCGTTTCGGCAGGATCTCATGCGCGCCGATGATCGAGATGGGCACAATGGGAACCCCCGCCTGGATAGCGAGGTGGAACATGCCCTGCTTGAACGGCTTGATGGTTCCGTCCTTGCTTCTGGTCCCTTCCGGGAAGGTCATGACCGATTTTCCCTCCCGGATCTTCTGTGCCGCCTCCTCGAGGCTCCTCATCGCCTTCTCGTGATTCTGCCGGTCGATTTCGATGTATCCGGCGCTTTTCATGGCCTTTCCGAAGACGGGGATCTTGAAAAGCTCCTTCTTGACGATCCAGCGGAACTGGCCGGGGATATAGGCCAGGACGATCAGGATGTCGAAATCGCTCTGGTGGTTGGCCATGAAGATCTGCGGCCGGTTCATCAGAACGTTTTCCCGGCCGATCACATTCACCCGGATGCTGCTGAGTTTGAGGAGCATCTTCGCCCACAGGTTGGCGATTTTGTGCGCCTTGTTCTCCCCGGGGGAAATGCGCGGGAACAGCAGGGCGCACAGGGACATGAAAGCGGTGACGGCGACGGCGAGCATAACCAGCAATGCGGAACGAATCATGATCAGGTCCTAATCTTGGGCAAATGAATGTTCTGGAATAAACCCCCGCAGTGTTACTGTTTCTACCCGAATATCCTCCCGAAGTCAATAAGGAATGTTCCTGCCGTCCACGGACATTTCCGAGAAAAGGATTGACAAACACCTCCCTTGATAATAGATAAGCAGCCATGAAATTTGGTCTTTTCTCCCCGGTGCGCCGGATAAGGTGTTTATGAAACGGATGATAAGCAACAGGCGGGCGTTTGCGATCATTGAAAACTTTCCCCGATCCCGGGTCCTGGTTGTCGGGGACATCATGGCGGATCACTTTATCTGGGGAAAGGTTTCCCGGATCTCGCCCGAAGCGCCCGTTCCCGTGGTTGAGGTGAGGAAGGATCACTTCCTGCTGGGAGGTTGCGCCAATGTGCTGAACAATGTCTTTGCGATGGGAGGTCTGGTTCATCTGGCCGGCGTGGTGGGTTCCGACGAAACGGGGAAACGGTTGCTGACCGAGTTTTCCAGCCGAGGTTTGGACATGGACGGCATCGTCGTGGAGGCGGGGCGTCCCACGACGCTCAAGACGCGAATCGTGGCGCACGGTCAGCAGGTGGTCCGGTTCGACCGGGAGGAGCGTAAACCGGTTCAAGAGAAAAGCATTCGGAAGATCCTTTCCTATATCGAGTCATTGCGGGATGATCTCGGGGCGCTGGTGATATCGGATTACAGCAAAGGGCTGGTAACCCGATCCCTTCTGGACGGTATCCGGAAGATGATTGCCGGCCGCCCGATTTTCACCTGCGTGGATCCGAAGCAGCGGGATTTCTCCATGTACCAGGGTTTCGACATCGTCACCCCCAACCATCATGAGGCCGGTCACGCGGCGGGGGAAGAGATGAAAAACGGCCAGGATCACATTCGCATCGGCATGAAATTGTTGCGTCAGTACGATTTCAAGGCCTTGCTGATGACCCGGGGGGAAGAGGGGATGAGCCTCTTCGAGAAGGACGGCAGGATAAAACACACGGCCTTTCAGACGGAAGCGAGGGAAGTCTTTGATGTGACCGGCGCCGGAGATACGGTCATCGGCGTTCTGGCCCTCTCCATGGCGGCGGGGGCCTCTTTCCGGGAGGCGGCGTATCTGGCCAACCACGCTGCGGGGATCGTGGTGGGAAAGGCGGGAACGGCGACCGTGAACCGGGAGGAGCTGAAAAAGTCCCTATGAGCGATCCGCAACCGCCGGAGGCAGTCAAACTGATTGCAAGTCTCTTTTCCGGGCATAAACAACTGTTGGGTGATGCGGTGCAGGCCCTGTCGGGAAGGTATGGAAGGGCCGATTTCATCAGTGCGCCGAAGCCTTTTGCCTATACCGATTATTACGAAAGGGAGTTTGGCGATTCGCTGGTTCGCCGCTTTATCGCCTTTGAGCGGCTGATCCGGCCGGAGGCTTTGCCGGAGGTCAAGCTATGGACCAACGCCCTGGAGAAGAGGCTCTCCGCAGGGGGGAGAAGGCGGGTGAACATCGATCCCGGTTATCTTGCCAAAGCCCATCTGATTTTGGCCACGGGCAAGGGTTACACCCATCGGCCCCATCTCCGGGAGGGGATCTACGCCGATCTGACCCTGATCTACCGGGATAAATCGTTTCATTCCCTCCCCTGGACGTATCCGGATTACGCCGGTGGGGAGGTGATCGGGATGCTGACCCGGATTCGGGAAAAGTATCTGTTGCAGCTCAGGGGAAAAGCGGCGGCGTCCGATCCGGCGGCGGATGCGTTTCCCGTTTCCGATGGGGATGGTTTCATGAGGAATGCCAATGATTAAAAGCATGACCGGTTACGGCAAAGCGGAAGCCGTCCTGGAGGGCAGGAAATTCATGGTCGAGATGAAGTCCGTCAACCACCGCTTTTTGGAGATCTCGTTGCGACTGCCGGGGATGTTTCTCCCCTTCGAGAGTGAAATCAAGAAGCGGATCGGGGAACAGTTTTCCCGGGGTCGGATCGAGGCGACCCTCCGTGTGGACGGTGACGGGAGCGCGGAAAACGTCGGTCGTTTCACCCTGAACCTGCCGCTGATCCGCAATTACCATGCCCTTCTCAATCAGATTCGGGATGAACTCCGCCTTGAGGGTGAGGTCACGCTGGAGATGATGACCGGTTTCCGGGATGCCTTTGTTCCCGCGGAGACGAACCAGGATCCGGCGGACCTCTGGGAAGGACTTTCAAGGATCCTTGCGGAAGCGATTCGGACGCTGACGGGGATGAGAGAGAAGGAAGGGGAAATCCTGAAGCGCGATTTGACGCGGCGTCTGGACCGGATCGCCGGCTGTCTGGAGGGAATCGCCGGGAGGGCGCCGCAGGTGGTGCTGGACTATCAGAAGCGGCTCAGCGACAGGGTCCGGGAACTGACAGGCGGCATGGTGGTCGATGAGGCGAGGCTGCTCCAGGAGGTGGCGATCATGGCGGAGAAGAGCGACATCACCGAAGAGATCGTCCGTTTCCGCAGCCATATCGATCAGTTCACCGACATGCTGGCAGGGGAGGACGCCGCCGGCAGAAAGATCGATTTCCTGATCCAGGAAATGGGTCGGGAGATCAATACGATCGGTTCCAAGAGCGGCGATGCGGAGATCTCGCGGAGCGTCATCGAGGTCAAGAGCGAGCTGGCGAAATTGCGAGAGCAGGTGCAGAACATTGAGTGATGCGGCCTCTGAACGGCAACCGGGTCTGCTGATGGTCGTGTCCGCCCCGTCCGGCGCCGGGAAGACATCGATCTGTAAGGAGATCCTGCGGCGATTCCCCAATATCCGTTTCTCCGTTTCCTATACGACCCGTCCGCCGCGTCCGGGCGAGATGATCGGAAAAGATTACGACTTCATCTCCGCAGAGGAGTTCCGCGAGCGGATTGACCGGGGAGAGTTCGTCGAATGGGTGGAAAATTACGGTCAGCTCTACGGGACCTCGAAAAAGACGATGGATGTCTTTCTCTCGCAGGGATATGATCTGATTTTGGATATCGAGCCGCGTGGGGCGAAGACCATCCGGGAGCATTATCCGCGAGGGGTATTCATTTTCATCCTGCCCCCCTCGCTTTCCGAGTTGGAGTCCCGGTTGTCTTTCCGGGGAGAAAGCGCTGCCATCATGGAACGCCGCCTCCGCAGTTCTCTGGATGAAATCCGGGAGGCTCTATGGTATGATTATATTATTTTCAACGAAAAGCTGGAAGAAGCCGTCGATCGGTTCCGGGCAGTGTACATCGCCGAAAGGTCCCGACGGGATCGTTTTATGGAAAGAATAGAAGCATTTTTTCAAGACAAATTGTCTTAAACCAATGGAGGTTCATACCCAATGGCCAGAATTACCGTGGAAGATTCTTTGCTCATGGCAAAGAACAGGTTCGCCCTTGTTCTGCTGACCTCTCAGCGGACGCGGCAGCTCCTGAAGGGGTCTCAACCCCTGACGGATACGAGAAACAATCGGGAGATCGTGATTGCCCTCCGGGAGGTTGCGGCGGGAAAGGTCTGTTACGCCCATCCTGAATACTTGGAGAGGGTTAAAGAAAATTTCAAGTCGATACCGCATGATACCGAGTTTGTCGGCGATGATGAGTACGGCGAGTAACCATCCCCCGCGGGATCGTTTGATCTTTGCCCTGGATGTCGGCGGGGGGCTGGAGGAGGCCCTTTGCTGGGTCGATCGGCTATGGGATCACGTCGGTCTGTTCAAGGTGGGGAAGGAGTCTTTTGTCCGGTTCGGCACGGAGATTGTCCGGCAGATCCATGGCCGCGGCGGAAAAATTTTTCTGGATCTCAAATTCCACGATATTCCCAACACCGCGGCCCGTGCGGCGGAGGCGGCCTGCGGGCTGGGGGTGGCGATGTTCAACATTCATGCCCTCGGCGGAATGCGGATGATGACGGAAACCGTCGGCGCGGTGCGGAGGCTTGCCGAACGATCCGCGAAAAAGCCGCCGGTGGTTCTCGCAGTGACCATTCTGACCAGCCTCAACGACGATGATCTGAAGCTCCTCGGGTTCAATCGGGGAACCCGGGAGACGGCGCTCCATCTTGCCCGTCTTGCCCAGGATGCAGGCGTATCGGGGGTGGTGGCATCCGCCGAAGACGCCGCCGCCATCCGGAAGGCCTGTGGCGGTGAATTCCTGATCGTGACTCCCGGGATCCGCGCGGCCGGAGAAGTGGCAAGCGACGATCAGAAAAGGATCGTAACACCCGCGGAAGCTGTTTCATCCGGGGCCGACTATCTGGTGGTGGGGAGACCGATCCGTCAGGCGGCGGATCCCTCCGGTGCGGCCGATGCGATCGCGGAAGAGATCGCCCGGGGGGTTGCACTCAGAGACGGAAGATAGCGCCGCCCGACTTTGAAGATTCTCAAGAAACACGCTTATGGAGGGATGTCGTGCAGGTGATCTATGGCATCAATCCTCTCTTGGAGGTTTTGCTTTCCCATCCGGCGATGCTGGAAAAGATCGTCGTTGCGGATGGCCGGGGAGGAGGCGAGGTGCGGAAGATCCTGAACATTGCTTCTGAACACGGGATCCCTGTGGAGTTCGGCGGGCGGGAACGCCTGGAGAAGCTGGCGCCGCGCCAGGTCCACCAGGGGGTTGCCGCCATCTGCCGGGCGCGTGCGTATGTCACCGTGGATGAGGTGATCGCCCACCGCCACACGAGGTCCAAATACGATCTTGTGGTTCTTCTGGACAGCGTCACCGATCCTCAGAATCTCGGTTCCATCATCCGAACCGCCCACTGCTGCGGGGCAAACGGCGTGATCATCCCGGAAAACCGGGCCGCTTCGATAACGGCTTCCGTCACCAAGGCTTCCGCGGGGGCCGCCCACTACCTGCCGACGGCAATGGTGGTCAATCTGGTCCGTACCATCGAATACCTGAAAGAGAGGGGCTTCTGGATCTATGGCGCCGATGCGGAGGCGCAGATGAGTATCCGAGTGCCGGACTATGAGGGGAATATCGCCCTGGTCATGGGAAGCGAGGGCCGGGGGATCCGGCCGCTGATCCGGAAAAAGTGCGATTTTCTGATCGCTATTCCGCTGCGGGGGCAGGTGTCCTCTTTGAACGTTTCGGTTGCGGCAGGGGTAATCCTTTTTGAGATTCTCGGAAAATGGGGGAATTAGTCATGCCGATCTTCTTATGGCAGGCGGAAAAGAAAAAAGGCGAGACCAAAAAAGGCGAGATCGACGCTGCCGATGAAGCGGCGGTCCGGGGCCAGCTTCGGCGCCAGGGATACAAATCGATCACAGTCAAGAAAAAGCCCAAGGATCTCTTTGAAAACATCCCTTTCCTCCAGCAGAAGGTTTCGGAGAAGGACGTAGTGGTCTTCGCCCGGATCTTTGCCACCATGATCAATGCAGGCCTTCCCCTGATTCAGTGCCTGGACCTCCTTGGAAGACAGGAGCAGAACAAGACCTTCGCCAAGGTGATCGGGAGCATCAAGGAGGATATTGAAGGGGGCTCGACACTGACCGATGCCCTCCGAAAATATCCAAAAATCTTCGATGAACTTTTCGTCAATCTCGTTGCGGCCGGAGAGAGCGGCGGCATCCTGGATGTGATTCTCCAGCGCCTGTCGGGCTACATGGAGAAGTCCATGAAATTGAAGAGCAAGGTCAAGGGGGCCATGACCTATCCAATCAGTGTTCTGGTTATCTCCATCGGTGTTGTGGCCGTACTCCTGCTGAAGGTCATCCCGGTTTTCCAGACAATGTTCGAAGGAATGGGTTCGGCCCTGCCCGGACCGACGCAGTTTCTGGTGGACGCCAGCCAGTTTGCGCAGGATTACTTCCTTTATATGGTAGTGGGGCTGGTCGCTCTCTTCTATGGATTCAAGCGATACTATGCGACCGAAAAGGGGACGCTCGTCATCGACGCGCTGATCTTGAAATCCCCGGTTTTTGGTCCGCTGCTGAAGAAAGTGGCCGTAGCCAAGTTCACGAGGACGCTCTCCACCATGATGTCAAGCGGCGTGCCAATCATGGAGGGGCTTGGCATTGTCAGCAAGACCGCAGGAAACAAGATCATCGAAATTGCCCTCATGAAAACGAGACAGAGCATCAGCGAGGGGAAAACGATCGCCGAACCCCTGATGGAAACGGATATCTTCCCCGCCATGGTGGTGCAGATGATCGCCGTCGGCGAGGCGACCGGGGCCCTGGACACGATGTTATCCAAAATCGCCGATTTCTATGACGATGAGGTGGATGCGGCGGTCAACGCAATGACGGCCCTGTTGGAGCCGTTCATGATGGTTTTTCTGGGGGGTGTGGTCGGTGGAATGATTATCGCCATGTACCTGCCCATCTTCCAGATGGCGGCGGCCGCGGGGTAGAGAAAGAGTACACCCCTGTGGCGCGGGAGGTCTGCCGTCGTCATGGGAAACCTGGGGAAAAATGGTCGGGATGGCGCGATTTGAACGCGCGACTCCTGCGTCCCGAACGCAGTGCCCTACCAAGCTGGGCCACATCCCGATAGCGGGGTTCATAACCAATTTGAAATGAATTGTCCATCCTTTTTTTCGACTCCTGGAAAAAAGCAAGAAATCTTGCTCTCCCCGCAACCGATACATACCCAAAAAGTATTTTGCGTGCTTTTTCTGCAGGAAGATCCCATTTGTATTTTGGGAAACGACATGGTATGAGAAAAATCAGAACAATTTCTGAGGTAAACTCGTGATCATCTACGATCTTAAATGCCGGGACGGCCATAAATTCGAGGGATGGTTCAAGGACCGGGAGGCCTTTGAAGCGCAGAAGTTGCAACAAATCATCGCTTGTCCCGTGTGTGGAAATACCGAAGCAACATTGATTCCCTCATCGGTGGCGATCATGGGGCGGGATAACCGTTCCACCGCTATGAAACCGGAAACCGGAACGCCGCCGCAGAAGGTCCTTCGGGAATTTCGTGAATACATCCGAAAGAACTTCGATAACGTGGGTGATAAATTCGCGGAAGTTGCCCTCCGGATTCATCATGGAGAAGAAGATGGAAGAAACATCCGGGGGACCACTACCGGAGACGAAGAAGAGACGCTCCGGGAAGAGGGAGTCCAGTTCATCAAGCTATCCCTGCCGAAGTTTGACGGTTAAGGATCGGCGGGTTGACGGCGATACGTTGATTTTCCCCTCAACATCATGATCAAGGCCTATAACAGCATCGACAAGACCATCGGCGATACGCCGCTTGTTGAGATCCGCGGATTGAATCCCAGCAATCGGGTGCGGATTTTCGCCAAGCTCGAATATTTCAACCCCGGCGGTTCCATCAAGGACCGGGTGGCCGCTCATATGATCGAGCAGGCTGAAAGCCGCGGGGAACTCACGAAGGATAAGGTGATCCTCGAAGCCACCAGCGGCAACACCGGAATCGGCTTGGCGTTGGTGGCGGCGTCCAAGGGCTATCGACTGTGTCTGGCGATGCCGGAGTCGGCCAGCGAGGAGCGAAAGCGCATCCTCAAAGCCCTGGGGGCGGAACTGGTCCTCACGCCGGCGAACCTGCGCACCGACGGCGCCATTGAGGTTGCCTACAACCTGATGCGTGAAAATCCCGGCCGATATTTCGGCACCGACCAGTTCAACAGTGCCGACAATGTTGGGGCCCATTATCACGGTACGGGCGAAGAGATCTGGCGACAGACGGAAGGCGCGGTCACCATGGTCGTTGCGACCCTGGGGACCAGCGGAACGGCCATGGGGGTCTCCAAGAGACTCAAGGAGTACAACCCGGCCGTCCGTATCGTGGGGGTGGAACCTTACCTCCAGCACCGAATCCAAGGCTTGAAGAATATGAAGGAGTCCTACCGGCCGGGGATTTATGACCGGAGCCGGCTGGATGAAAAGGTCAATATTCTGGACGAAGATGCCTTCGAGATGGCCCGCCGTCT
>DIWG01000031.1 GCA_002423465.1 Syntrophaceae bacterium UBA6112
AGTGACGATTTCGGCAGGTGAAAATTCGTCAATAGTGCGTCGACCCGGCGGAAACGGCTGCCGGGATACAGGAAGAGCCGGGTCGAACCGGAAACCGGCCGGACCTTTCCTTTGTCATCGGCAACGGATTCGAGGACGCGGGTCGATGTGGTTCCCACGGCGATGACCCGTTTCGCTTCATTTACTTTGTGCGCCGTTTCCGAGCTGATCGTGAAATGTTCTTCTTCCATGAGATGATCCTCCACCCTTTCCGTTTCGATGGGGAGGAAGGTGCCGTAGCCGACATGGAGCGTAACCGGGGCGATTCCGACCGCTCTGTTTTTCAAAAGGCCGAGGATCTCTTCCGTAAAATGAAGCCCCGCCGTCGGCGCCGCCACGGAGCCCCTCACCCGCGCATAGACGGTCTGGTAGCGCTCCAGATCCTGCAGAGACCGCGCCATTGCGCGATTTCGCTTGATGTAGGGCGGCAGCGGCGCCCTCCCGAACCGGGCGAGAATATCATCGAACGGAACATCCGTCCGGAATTCCAGGAGCCACTGTTTTTCCGACAACCGCCGGGCGATTCGAGCCCCGCAGCCTGGGGCAAACGTGACGGTCATCCCGATATCGACCCGTTTCGCGGGACGGAGCAGCACCTCCCAGGTTTCACCCGGAAATTCACCCGATTGTCGTGTTAGCAGGAGGATCTCGATCAGACCCCCGGTTTCTTTCCGACCGATCAGGCGCGCCGGAAAAACGCGGGAGTCGTTGACGACAAAAACATCCCCCTCGCCGAAGTATCCCGGAAGATCCCGGAATGTCCGGATTTCGATCTCACCCGTCTCGCGGTGAACCACCATCATCCGGGACTGGTCCCGGACCGCGGCCGGTTCCTGGGCGATCAGCTCTTCCGGCAGGTCATATGCGAATTCCTCCAGCCTCATCTCAAGAATAAACCCCATCCCCGTGCAAGCTGCGGCACATAATCAGAAACGGAATGGAAAGTCAATGGAATATGCGGATAATCATAACGATCGAAGGCTCTACCGGATGATCCGTGACCCGAGAATTTTCGGGAACGAAAATATCGTTGAATGAACCGCGATGTTGGAACCCAAGCCGGCCTTCCACTTTGCAGATCAACCTCGAAATACCCCTCAATATGCTGAGGTTCCACCAAATATAGAGGGCAATCGAATCATTTCATGCTTTTCTGCTGCATCCTCTATTGGCTAATCGGCCGTTTTGAAAGGATCATTCCAAGATTTCCGATATCATTCGGTTATTGGCAGGACATTTGCTTTAATGATAGCGGATCCTTACTATTTTTGAGATCGGGACTGAAAGGATAAAACGATGACTCTTGAAATGAATGCCGCCCTGATGTTTCTGAGCCTTTTAATCCTGCTGACCGGTTTCCCCATCGCCTTCTGCATTCGACGGTTTGAGAATCCGGCGCGAATGAAATCGATGAATGACGGCGAGGGCAATCCCGTTTGGACCTCGTGGCGGCAGATCGTTGTTACCCTGGCATTATTGGCAGTGAGCCAAAGCGCCTTTGCCGCCGAGCCGCCGAGCGCGGGCAGTCAGTTCCAGCAGATTCCGCCCTCGCCAACCATGCAAAAAGAAGTTCCAAAAATCCAGATCGAGCCAAGCATTGCGCCGGCCATCCCGGTTTCGGATCAGGCCAAAATACGGGTCAATTCGCTGCGTGTGATCGGCCAGACGCTCTATTCCGAAGCCGAACTGGTCGCGATCACGGGGTTCAGTCCCGGTGGCGAACTGACGATATCTCAGTTGCAGGGCATGGCGTTAAAGATTTCGGAACATTACCACAAGAATGGGTATTTTGTAGCACAAGCCTACCTGCCCGTACAAGACGTTCGGAACGGAGCCGTGACGATTATTGTGATCGAGGGCCGCTACGGAAAGATCACGCTGAACAACAAATCGAACCTTTCCGACCATGTGGCAAAAAGTCTTCTGGGCGGTCTGAACACCGGCGACTTGATTACCTCCGCTCCGCTCGAGCGTCGTCTTCTGCTGCTCTACGACCTTCCCGGAGTGGAGGTCAAATCGGCCCTGGTTCCGGGCGCCTCCATGGGAACATTCGACTTGATCGTTGATATCACACCGGGGAAGCGCGTCACGGGGAGCGTTGATATCGATAACGCCGGCAACCGTTACACGGGCGAGTACCGCATAGGGACGACAATTAACCTTAATAATCCAATAGGTTACGGTGACGTCGCCACGTTGCGCGCACTGACTTCGGGTTTCGGGCTGTACTATCTCCGCGCATCCTACCAGGTGCAACTCGGTGAAGCGAGGGCCGGGGTGGCATACAGCTTCCTGGAGTACCGACTGGTCAAGGAATTTGATTACCTGCATGCCAACGGCACGGCCCATATCGCAAGCGTTTTTGGCAACTATCCCCTGATCCGGTCGCGCAACAGCAACCTCTACGCCGGGCTCGCCTTTAACGCCAAGACGTTTGAAGACCGGGTGGACGCGACCTCGACGGTTACCGACAAGAAGGCGCAAGTTTTGACGGCCAGCCTGTACGGCGACCACCGTGATCATTTTTTCGGCGGTGGAGTAAGCACTTATTCACTCACCTGGTTCGGCGGCAACATCGACATACAAACTCCCGAAGCGGACTCTGTCGACGCGGCAACGGCACAAAGCAACGGCCTATACAACAAGCTCGGATTCAGTGCCACACGGCTGCAGAGTGTGACCAAATCCATCTCGCTTTACGCATCCATCACCGGGCAATTCGCCTTCCAGAACCTGGATGTTTCGGAGAAGATGGAACTGGGCGGCATGTACGCCGTGCGGGCCTATCCGGAAGGCGAAGCCTATGCGGACGAAGGCTATGTGCTGACGTTGGAAGTTAGAAAGCAACTCCCGAGGTTCCTCGAACGTCTGCCGGGACAGATGCAATTGATTGGCTTCATCGATACCGGCACCGTTACCGTGCACAAGAATCCCTGGACGGACGAGCCGAACTCCAGAACCCTTAGCGGTGCGGGGGTAGGATTGAACTGGATGGACTACAACAATTTTTCGGTGAAAACGTATTACGCCTGGAAGCTGGGCAATGAAGAGGCGACATCAGCTCCCGACAAGTCGGGCCAATTCTGGATACAACTTGTGAAATATTTTTAAGCAGGGTGAGCGGAAACAAATACCTGTTTCACGAGGATTTTAAGAATAAGTGAGTGACACAATGAACTGCATTTACATGAAAAGATTGATCTGGAAAGACAAGACCGGCACTTTTACAGCCGTTTCCGAAAACACCATAATGCGCGGTAGAATAAACGATTCGTGCGCGACCAACATGTGTGCCGGTCCGCGCATTATATTGAAAGTACTTGCAATATTCCTCATGATGTCATTTGGAGCTGATGTCTTCGCACTGCCTGTGGGCGGCGTCGTAACGAAAGGCGGCGCCAGCATCAGCAGCGATGCGGCCAGCACGACCATCACCCAGTCGACGCCGAACGCGGCGATCAACTGGCAGCGTTTCAACATCGGACAGAGAGAAGCTGTCCGGTTTATGCAGCCCAACAGCAGTTCGGTGGCCCTCAACCGGGTTCTGGGTTCAGACCCTTCGAGCATTCTGGGCAGTCTGTCGGCCAACGGCAAAGTGTTCCTGCTGAATCCGAACGGCGTTCTCTTCGGCCAAGGCGCATCGGTCAATGTCGGCGGGCTGGTCGCCTCCACTCTGAACATCACCGACAATGATTTCATGGCGGGCTCCTACAAATTTGTCGGCGCGGGCAATGGCACGGTACTCAACCAGGGGTTGATCAACACCAACGCCGACGGCGGCCAGGTCGCCCTCCTGGGCGCAAACGTCCACAATGAAGGCGTGATCTCGGCCAAACTCGGTTCAGTGGCGCTCGCTGCGGGCAACGCCGTGACCCTCGATGTGGCCGGGGACGTACTCCTCAATGTAACCATGAACCAGGGCGTGGTGAACGCAAGGGTTCATAACAGCGGCCAGATCCGCGCTGACGGCGGAGAAGTACTGCTGATCGCGAAGGCGACGGGGAACCTTTTACAGGGTGTTGCGAACAACAACGGTGTGGTCCAGGCGCAGACCGTCGGGAACCACAACGGCACGATCAAGCTGCTGGGCGACATGCAAAGCGGCACGGTGAACGTGGGCGGCACGCTGGATGCCTCGGCTCCGAACGGCGTGGATGGCGGTTTCATTGAAACCTCGGCGGCGCATGTCAAAGTCGCAGACAACGCCATCGTTACCACTCAATCTTCACAAGGCAAGTCAGGCACATGGCTGATCGATCCGCAGGACTTCACTATCGGGACCGACATCGCCGGCACAACCTTGAGCGGCAATTTGGTTACAACAAACGTTACCATTATCAACGGCGCCGGTGCTGTTGCCGGGAACGGCGATATCCACGTAAATGAGGTGATCACCTGGACCCCAACTCCCAATCCGACGACCCTGACATTGAACGCCTTTCGGGACGTAAACCTGAATGCGGCCATTACAACAACCGGTGGACACTTTGAAGCGTACGCCGGACACAATGTGAATGTCAATGCGGCCATGACGATGACGACAACCGGCGGCAATGTTCTTCTGTGGGCTGGTAAGGATGGCAGCAATGCCGGCACGGTGACCTTTGCTTCGGGCACTCCCAATGCCGTAACAGGACCGGATGCAGCAGTCGAGATTTATCATCCATTTACAACAGATTACACGGGTAACTTCACCTTGACCGGGGCCACGTTGGCGCAATATCAAACGATATATATACCTGGCCCAGCAGGTCCAGCGGGCCCGGCAGGCGCTACGGGCGCTATGGGTCCAGCAGGGCCAACTGGCGCAACAGGTGCAACAGGCGCAATAGGCGCGGCAGGTGCAATGGGTGCGACGGGAGCTACAGGCGCTACAGGTGCAACCGGTGCAGCAGGTGCAATGGGCGCAACAGGCGCATTAGGTGCAACAGGCGCAACAGGTGCAATGGGTGCAGCAGGCGCGGTGGGGGCTACGGGCGCAACAGGCGCATTAGGAGCATTAGGCGCTACAGGCGCAACAGGTTTGACTGGTTTAACAGGAGCGACAGGCACAGCGGGTACGACGGGCCTAACGGGTTTGACAGGTGCTACAGGCATAGCAGGCACGATAGGCTTAACGGGTATGACGGGTGCTGCAGGTATAGCAGGCGCCACCGGCACGGCGGGTGCTCCAGGTGAAGCAGGATCCATAGGCCTAACAGGTTTGACCGGAGCTACAGGCACAGCGGGAGCGACGGGTTTAACGGGTTTGACCGGAGCGACAGGCATTGCAGGAGCAATCGGGACTGCAGGTGTTCCAGGAGAAGCAGGCTCCATAGGCCTAACAGGTTTGACCGGAGCTACCGGCACCGCAGGCACGACGGGCTTAACTGGTGCAACCGGCACGGCAGGTGCTCCGGGCGAATCAGGCTCTACAGGCTTAACGGGTTTGACGGGAGCGACAGGTACAGCGGGTATGACAGGCTTAACTGGTGCTACAGGTATAGCAGGTGCCACCGGCACGGCAGGTGTTCCAGGCGAAGCAGGCTCCATAGGCTTAACGGGTTTGACCGGAGCTACAGGCACAGCAGGCACGACGGGCTTAACTGGTGCTACCGGCACGGTAGGTGCTCCGGGTGAAGCGGGCTCTATAGGCTTAACGGGTTTGACGGGAGCGACAGGCACAGCGGGTACGACGGGTTTAACGGGTGCTCCTGGTGAAACAGGCTCCGTAGGCTTAACGGGCTTGACGGGTGCTGCAGGTATAGCAGGTGCAACCGGCACGGCAGGTGTTCCAGGTGAGGCGGGCTCTATGGGCCTAACAGGTTTGACGGGAGCTACCGGTACAGCAGGTGCGACGGGCTTAACGGGTGCTCCTGGTGAAACAGGCTCCGTAGGCTTAACGGGTTTGACGGGAGCGACAGGCATAGCAGGTGCAACCGGCACGGCAGGTGTTCCAGGCGAGGCGGGCTCCATTGGCTTGACGGGCTTAACGGGAGCGACAGGCACGGCAGGTTCTATCGGCTTAACGGGTTCACAGGGCGCTACCGGTACCGCAGGCTCGACAGGTTTGATGGGCTTAACAGGTGATCCAGGCGCGACAGGCACCGCAGGTACGATGGGCTTGACGGGTGCTGCAGGTATAGCAGGTGCCACCGGCACGGCAGGTGCTCCAGGCGAAGCAGGTTCCATAGGCTTAACAGGATTGACGGGAGCGACAGGTACCGCAGGCTCGACAGGTTTGACGGGTTTAACGGGAGCGACAGGCACAGCAGGTACGACGGGCTTGACGGGTGCTGCAGGCATAGCAGGTGCAACCGGCACGGCAGGTGTTCCAGGTGAGGCGGGCTCTATGGGCCTAACAGGTTTGACGGGAGCTACCGGTACAGCAGGTGCGACGGGCTTAACGGGTGCTCCTGGTGAAACAGGCTCCGTAGGCTTAACGGGTTTGACGGGTGCTGCAGGCATAGCAGGTGCAACCGGCACGGCAGGTGCTCCAGGCGAAGCAGGCTCCATAGGCCTAACAGGCTTGACCGGAGCGACAGGTACAGCGGGTACGACGGGCTTAACGGGTTTGACGGGTGCTGCAGGTATAGCAGGTGCAACCGGCACGGCAGGTGTTCCAGGTGAGGCGGGCTCCATTGGCTTGACTGGCTTAACGGGAGCGACAGGCACGGCAGGTTCTATCGGCTTAACGGGTTCACAGGGCGCTACCGGTACCGCAGGCTCGACAGGTTTGACGGGCTTGACGGGTGATCAAGGCGCAACAGGTGCGGCAGGCATGCCAGGCGTTCCAGGCGAAGCAGGCTCCATAGGCCTAACAGGTTTGACAGGTGCAACCGGCACGGCAGGTGCTCCAGGTGAAGCAGGCACGACGGGCTTAACGGGTTTGACGGGTGCTACAGGTATAGCAGGCCTTGACGGTTCCACAGGCGCAACGGGATCCCAGGGCGTTATCGGTTTGACTGGTGCTTCAGGCCTTGACGGTGCAACCGGGGCAACGGGCACTACAGGTACGATAGGCTTAATTGGAACAACAGGCACGACAGGCGCTCCGGGCGACGTAGGATCTATAGGCTTACCAGGTTTAACGGGTTCTCCAGGTATAACAGGTGATCGAGGCACAGAAGGCGCCAGTAAGACTGTAGTAACACCCGCGCCGCAGGTCGAAACAGTTCTCGTTGTAGTGCCGGTTGAAACGCCACCGGTCCAACCGGCACCGGTCATAATGCCACCCGAGACGCCAATGGTTCAACCGGCCACGATTATAATGGCCCAAGAGACGCCGTCAGTTCAACCGCCGCCTGTCATTGTGGCGGCCGAGACGTTGCCGGTTCAACCGGGTCCGGTTGTCGTTCCGGTCGAGACGCCGCCGATGAGCTACGTACCGCCGAAGCGTCCGCCCAAGCAAGACCGCAATTAAGAACCGCCGGCTCCGGCCAGCTATTGATGAAGGAATGCGTGCTGGGGTCACTTGCGGTTTTGCTGGACGTGCGAAACCTGCCGATACGGATCGGCTACGGAAGTTTGGAAACCGTTTATGCCGCCGCGCGATCGGCAGGCTTGAATTCTTGTGGCAAAGACAATTATATGACAACAAAGAAAAAAAAGATCGGGGTGCGCCTTTTGGCAATGTTGCGGCACCGATGTTCGGGGAGCGTGCACTCGATCGCTGCGACCATGGCCGAAGTTATTTTCCTTGTCCTTATGTCCGCCAGTTTAATCTCATACCAAGCGCACGCGGTGGACGATGTAACGCAATTGTTCAATTCGAGCCGCTCACTGTATGCGCAAGAAGGCTCAGCAGCCCCCTCCGCAACTGAGTCGGAATCCGCGGCGGCAAATCATCTCAAACGGGCGAACTTTGAACAGGAGCGCGCGTCTCACGAAGCACGGCATGTGGCAGATTGGGTCGTCGATTCGGGCGACAATCTCAGAATGCCGTTTGTGATCGTGGACAAAACGAACGCCAAAGTTTTTGTATTCAATCCGGACGGTCGACTTCACGGAGCAGCATCCGCCCTGCTCGGACTGGCGCTCGGTGATGAGGCCGTACCCGGCATCGGCAAACGAAAGTTGTCGAGCATCCGCCCGGAGGAGCGCACGACGCCGGCGGGTCGCTTCGTGGCGGCCCTGGGCCGCAATTTGTATGGAAAGGAAATTCTCTGGGTGGATTACGACGGCGCCATCTCGTTGCATCCGGTTGTCACAGCCAACCTCAAGGAGCGCCGATTGGAGCGCCTGGCCACTTCGACGACACACGACAAGCGTATTTCCTATGGCTGCATCAATGTTCCGGCGAAGTTCTTCCAGAACGTGGTGCGCCCGGCATTTACCGGGACGAATGGCATTGTCTATGTCCTGCCGGAAACCAGGACGGCCCGCGAAGTCTTCACGTCTTACGACGTCGAGGAGCGCACGCCACCGGAGACCGCAAGCCAGACTGTGCCCGCGCAGGTTCCCTCAGGAACCGCTTGGCATTGACCGTCCCGACCGGGATGACCGGGAGCTGTTCAGCGGCGAAACGCGTTATGACGGCAAACGTCGAAATCGGGTGGGAAATCTTCCGGATCGTTCGCCGACGCTTGAATTGTTGAGATTCTATTTCGGGGGAAGGGTTGTCAGATATTTGAAAGCTTAGGAGGTGTAAAATGCAAGGGAGTCTTCAAAAACAACCCCAGATTAAGATCCTGCCCGCCCTTAGAGTCAATGAGAGGCTTGATTTGCGAGAGGCGGACATCGACGAAGCCGTGAAAACGGTTCAGGGTGTCTTGCCACAGCAGGATGAGGGGGATATTGATATCACAATAACGATCTTGGAAAAAAACCTGAAGATCATGAGAGACTTGGCCCTGATGAAGGACACCTTGACTCATCTTGTAAGAGATGCAATGCCCGATCGCGGCAAGCTTCCACTGACGATCAATCAGGTCCATTTTGAAATTGAATCACTCCTCCATGGCAACGACTCTATGATCGGCGCATGCGCTTTCATTTCCCTCGCGGCAGCAGGCTCATACATACGTGTTGATGAGAAGATCAAGGAGAACATTCTGAAGCCCTTCTTTACCACACAAACGGAGAGCAACGGCATGGATCTCGCCATTGGTTACCGCATAATCAAGCAGCAGCGCGGGAGAATAAATAGCCGGGTGGGGCAGGGTAAAGAAGCCAACATATATCTTCCACTGACCAGATTGGAAATCGTGAGCATGATGTCAATATCCTGATCATCACAAGAATGGGGGGCAACCGATATCTCAAGGCATCACCGAAAGCAAGGAGGCAGAAAATGTCCCGGAAAAGCGCCGTAAAAAAATAGCAGGAATACGCCGGGAGCATCATCAACACCCGTGAACCCTGCATTGCTCAGGATCAAGCTTTAAAGGTAGTCACCGCCAGCCGTTCTTTGAGACACTGCTTTAAGCAGAGGGTAGATTTTTCATGAAGAATACTCATAAAATTACTGCTTCGTTTGCTGGAGTAGCCATACTGGTTTTTATGTTGGTGGCTGGATCGTTCTGGTCTTTCAGCCAAATCGAGGAAGCAGCCGAGGCTCGGAAGCATTCCTACATCATCATACACCATGCGGATGATTTGCTGTCTGCATTGAAAGATGCCGAGACCGGTCAGCGCGGCTATTTGCTGACCGGTGATAAGGCCTTTCTGAAACCGTATTTGGCGGTGCGCGATGGCGTCCGAGGTCATCTCGAAGAATTACGTAAACTTACCTTAAACAATTCCGCCCGTCACCACCTGGATGTGCTGGCGCCACTCTTGATGGCCAAAATGGCGGAAATGTCGCATACTATTAATTTGCGCCACAAAAGTGGCATGAATCCCGCGTTATTGGCTGTAAACAGTGGTAAGGGCAAGCTGTTAATGGATTCAATTCGTGCCGAAATGAAAAGCTTCATCCAGATAGAAGAAGGTTTGCTGGCACAGCGCGAAGCAGCGTTCCAAGCGAACATGCGCCGCCTGTTTGTCGCCATCATATTCACCAGCCTGCTTGGACTGCTGTTTGTAATTTCATTCGCCTATTTAACCTATCGAGAAAAGCGGCAACAGCTTAAAAATTTAGCTTTTCTCCATACACAGCGGTTGCTCGAGATTCAGGAGGACGTGAATAAACAACTGCAGCAGGCCAATGTTACTTTGCAGATCAGCGAGGAAAAGCTCGCTGTTACGCTCAACTCCATCGGCGATGCGGTGATGGCCACCGATGCCGAAGGGCGCGTGACGCTCCTGAATCCCCTTGCCGAACGGCTCACCGGTTGGATGCAGGCGGAAGCCGACGGTCACCCGGTGGAAGAAATTTTTCGCATTATCAACGAGGAAACGCGTCAACCGTCCCCCCTTCCAGTAAAAGAAGCCCTGGCGCATGGCACGGTCCAGGGCCTGGCAAACCACGTCTTGCTGATCGCACGCGATGGCAGCGAGTGCAATATCGACGACAGTTGCGCGCCGATTCGCACCCTCAACGGTGAGGTGGTCGGCGTAGTGCTGGTATTCCGCGATGTCACCAAGCGCAGGGAGATCGAAAATGGGCTGGAAAAAACCCGTGAAGAACTGGAAGTAACTAAAATATATAAAGATGAAGCTCTCGAATACGCCGAAAGCATCATCAACACCGTGCGTGAACCACTAATCGCGCTGGATCAAAATTTAAGGGTGGTCAAAGCCAGCCGCTCCTTCTATGAATTCTTTAAGGTAAAACCTGAAGATACTCTGGGCCATCTTATTTATGATCTGGGCAATAAACAGTGGGATATCGATAAGCTGCGGGAACTGCTGGAAACCATCCTTCCCCAAAAGACAACCTTTGATGACTATGAGGTTGAACACGATTTTAGCACCATCGGCAAGCGGACAATGCTGTTGAATGCCCGGCAAATTGAAAGATTGTTGGGAAGAGAGCGGATCATGCTCCTGGCCATTGAAGACATTACCGAGCGCAGGAAGATCGAAAATGGGCTGGAAAAAGCTCATAAAGACTTAGAAATGTTGACCGCCGAGTTACAACGCGTTGCTCGGGTAAAATCTGAATTTCTGGCCAACATGTCGCATGAGCTGAGGACCCCGCTTAACTCCATTAATGGTTTCTCCGAGGTATTATACGACGAGACTTTCGGCACACTGAATGAGAAGCAGAAGAAATACGTTAATAATGTATTAACCAGCGGAAAGCACCTTCTCCTGCTGATCAATCAGATACTGGATATGGCAAAGGTTGAAGCTGGTAAGATGAAGCTGGCATTATCCAGTTTACCCATGAAAAACCTGTTAAATGATATTTCACTGTTGTTAGCGGATATGGTCCGTAAAAAGAAGGTTCAAATGCTGCTTGAAATTGCAGAAGATCTGCCGAATATTGAGGCGGATGAGCTCAAGGTCAAGGAGGTAATTTACAACCTGCTGTCTAACGCAGTTAAATTTACCCCTGAAGGTGGTAAAATCGGCATGCGGGCGAAAAAAGCCGACTCCGATATAGAAATCGTGGTCTGGGATACGGGAGTTGGTATCGCGCCCGAAAACATGGAAAAAATATTTGAGGGTTTTTTTCGCGTCGATACACCCTATTCCCGGGTAACGGAGGGGACCGGACTCGGTTTGCCGCTCTCCAAAAAACTGGTTGAACTGCACGGAGGGAGGCTATCCGTCGAATCAGAGGGGTTAAATAAGGGCACTTTGGTCCGGTTTACTCTGCCGATTGTATCCAGCAAGGTGGTGTGAGATGAGGAATAAAGCATTGGTTGTCGACGATAATGGAAACAATCTGATGCTGGAAAAAGACCTTTTGGAGGTGGCCGGTTTTGAGGTATTCGATGCTGAAAATGCTGCTGATGGAATTGCCATTGCCAAGAGAGAAAAACCAGATATCATACTGATGGATGTTCGGCTTCCCGATATGCGTGGCACCGAAGCCGCCAGGATATTACGTCAAGACAAAGAGACGCGCGATATTCCCATTGTTTTTGTGACCGCTTCCGTAATGGCGGAAGGCAGAGAAGAGATAAAAGACATACCCAACAGCGGATTCATGGGCAAGCCTATCAATACGCGCACCTTTGCGAAAGAAATTAAACAATTCATAAAGTAAGTTTTCCAACATATTGAGAAGCAAATTTCGAGAAAGATAAGAGATCAGCAGATGAAAGACAAACCGGTCATCCTGGTGGTTGATGACCAGCCCCAAAATATCGAACTTCTCGAAGCATATCTTGTTCCGCAGGGTTATGAAATTGTCACGGCCGCAAATGGTGAAGAGGCGCTGGGGAAGCTTTCCGGTAATCAAATCGATCTGATTTTGCTGGACGTGATGATGCCCGGCATGGATGGCTTTGAAGTTGCCCGCAGGGTCAGGCGAGATGATACCCACCGATTGCTTCCGATCATCCTGGTTACCGCATTGCGCGAAGCGGAAGACCGGGTCAAGGGTATTGAAGCCGGGTGCGATGATTTTATTTCTAAACCTTTTGATAAAATGGAGCTTTTGGCCCGGGTTCGCTCCCTGCTCAAGGTCAAGGCCTACAACGACTTGATGGGAAATTACCGGACGGAGTTGGAGTCCGAGGTAACCAAAAAGACCGAGGAATTGAAGAACGCCTTTGAGATGATCAAAGCGGATTCGCTGGAGACGATTTACCGGCTGTCCATGGCTTCTGAGTACAAAGATAAGGAAACTGGAGCACATATCAAACGCATGAGCCATTATTCCGCCGCCGTTGCCCGCCGCATGGGACTGGATGAAAATACCGTTGAAATTATTCTTTATTCAGCGCCCATGCATGATCTAGGCAAGATAGGCATTCCCGACCTGATCCTGTTGAAACCAGCCAGGCTTGACCCGGCGGAATGGGAAATAATGAAGCAGCATTCGGTCATCGGCGCCGAAATCCTCAGGGGCTCGGACGCCGAATTCATTAGGATGGGAGAGACGATAGCCCGGTGTCATCATGAGAAGTGGGATGGAAGCGGCTATCCGAATGGTCTGAAGGGGATAGAGATACCCATCGCCGGCCGCATCACGGCAATCGCGGATGTATTCGATGCCCTGACTTCCAAGCGACCCTATAAGGAACCCTTCTCCGTGGAGAAATCACTGGCCATTATTCGGGAAGGGAGGGGAAGTCATTTTGATCCGGATGTGGTGGATGCCTTCTTTGCCGTCCAGGATGAGGTCCTCACGATCAAGAAGCAATATGGTGACGAAAATAATGAATAAAAATAACGTAATAGATCCGCTGAATGGATGCCATAAGCGGCCGCTTCCCCAACAAGAAACACATGATAGTTGATTCGTTCTAATATCTAAATATATCTTGTAGTTACAAATTGCGGTCAAGATGACTGCAAACCCGGAATTCCGAGGCTTCTCCCCCTGAGCCAAGGCAACGAATCTTTATGCTCCGACAGTCTGCTTTAGAGCGCATGAGGAGAGACCTTTGAAAAACGCCCCTGCTTTGTCATTCCCGCGAAAGCGGGAATCCAGAAGGTCTTAAAAGGACTGGATTCCTGCTTCCGCAGGAATGACGATTTACCGAATTTCGGGAGAAATTCAAAGCTCTCGAGGAGATCAGGCGCCGGCGTCTACAGATGTTCTCTTGCCAGGATCCCCGGGATCTCCTCCGCCGGCAAAGGACGGCTGAAGAGGTAACCCTGGATTTCGTCGCATCCGTGTTCCTGCAGGAAGGACAATTGCGCCTCTGTCTCCACACCTTCGGCAATGGTCTTCAACTTCAGGCTGTGTGCCATCGCGATGATCGCCCTGACGATGGCCTGATCTCTGGGGTCGGATGACAGGCCCATGACGAAAGACTGATCGATCTTCAAAAAATCCAGCAACGGCAACCGCTTCAAATAGCTCAAGGATGAATATCCCGTTCCAAAATCATCAATCGAAATCCGTATCCCCATCGCTTTGAGTTCATTCAGGATCAGAATAGCCTTCTCCGGGTTCCGCATAATGGTGCTTTCCGTGATTTCCACCTCCAGGCACTGCGGAGAAATCAGGGTATCCTGCAGGGCCTCTTGAACGATTTCGATCAGGTTCTGTTGATCGAATTGGCGACCCGACACGTTCAGGGCAATCTTCATCTGTTGATAACCGGCTTCCTGCCATGTTTTGATTTGGCGACAGGCGGTGCGTATGACAAATTCGCCGATGGGGATGATGAGGCCGCTTGTTTCGGCCAAGGGAATAAATTGCATGGGCGGAATCAATCCTTTGGTGGGGTGTTTCCAGCGGATCAGCGCTTCCATCCCCGTGACCATTCTTGATGCCGCATCCACCTGCGGTTGGTAGTAGAGCACCAGTTCGTTGCGCTCCAGGGCCTTATGCAGGTCGTTTTCCATGGTCAGGAGTCCCAGGACCGAAGAATGCATCGAGCTTGAGTAAAAGTGATAGCTGTTTTTCCCTTCGCTCTTTGAGTACCTCATGGCCTTTTCGGCGTTTTTCAGGAGGTCGTCAATATCCGTTCCGTCATCGGGATACAATGAAATGCCGATACTGACGGTTAAAAAGACCTCGTGACCGTTTAGTTCATAGGGGGTTGACATTTCCGCAAGCAAGCGACGGGATGTTCTTGCGGCGTCCTGAGCCTGGTTGAGATCATGTGCCAAGACGATAAACTCGTCTCCACCCACCCGGGATACAACATTCACGGTCTCATGTTCATCCGATCTGGCAATGTAGTCGCTTTTCCGTAAAACGTTGGTAAGCCTGACGGCAACGGCCTTCAGCAGGAGATCTCCGGTGCTGTGTCCGAGCGTATCGTTAATCCGCTGAAAATTATCCAATCCGATGTAAATCAGGCCAAATATCTCTTTATGGCGGTGGGCATGTTCAATGGATCTTTTTATAAGCTCTTTATGAAATGTGCGGTTCGGCAGTCCTGTCAGGCTGTCATAATAAGCCAGCAGGTGAATCTTGTCCGCCGCCTTCCTGCCTTCCGTGAGATCCTCAATGATCGCCAGCCCGTAAAGTACATTGCCGTCTTGCCCATGGATGGCGGAGATGGTAGCATTCGCCCACAAGATCGTGCCATCCTTTCTGATATACCGCTTTTCCATGCGGAACACAGGGGTGCCGTCTGCGAATAATTGTCCTAATAATTCCTTGCTCTTCTCCCTGTCTTCTACGTGGGTGATATCTGCAATGTTTTGACCGGCAAGTTCCTGTTCGGTATACCCCAACAACTCACAAAGCACTTTATTCGCCGCGATAATGGTGTGGTCCGGACTTTCTATACCCAAACCGACAGGTCCTTCATCAAAGATGCGCCTGAACCGCTCTTCGCTCAGCCGCAACCCTTCCTCCGCCTGCTTGCGCTTGGTAATGTCACGGGTTAATCCCAGGATCCCCATGGGGTGCTGATTTTCATCCCTGATAAAGGAAAGCTTCACCTCCGTCCATACGGTGGTCCCATCTTTCCGGATCATCTCCAGTTCAAGCGTTTTGGATTTAGGCATATCGCCTGGTTTGGATTTTTCCAGTTCCATGATTTCGGATAAGGTCTCCACGGCCAGATCCAGGGAGGAGGGCGCCAATATCTCAGAAGGTTGCTGCTTCAACACCTCTTCCGGTTCGTATCCCCTCAGGATCTTCACGGAAGGGCTGACATAGGTGTAATTCAGATTCATATCCAAAACGAAAATGACGTCAGCGACGTTGTCGGCCAACAGGCGATATTTTTTTTCACTTTCCTTCAAAGCCGCCTCCGCCCGCTTACGGTCGGTGACGTCGCTGGACACGGAGATGATGCCCACAGCCTTCTTTGCCTCGTCCCGCATAAAGGACAGATGGTTCTCCATCAAAACGATGGAGCCGTCCTTTCTGTATTGTTCCACCTCCACGATGCGGATTCTGTCGGGATCCGCCATACCGCCGGCTTCCAATTTCATCTCTTCTTCGAAGACATTGGCGCTGATCTGCAAGGATTCTGGCGTCATGGCCTGTTCAAAGGTTTGCGCCACGGCCTCTTCAGCCGTGTATCCCCGCATACGCAGGACGGAAGGGCTGACATAGGTAAAGTGCAAATTCATGTCCATGACCGTTATGACGTCCGCCATGTTATCCAACACCCAACGGTACTTCTCTTCGCTCTCCCGCAATGTTTCCTCCGACCGCTTGCGGTCGCTGATGTCACGAACGAAACCGAGGACGATTCCTTGACCCATCTGCCGAACCACGCTGGTGCTGATTTCAACGGGTATGATGCGCCCCTCTTTGCTGGTTAGCTCAATCTCATCCGGGCCGGTGGATTTTCCCTCGATATTGGCCTGAAGCAACTGGGCGGCTTTGGTCAGGCTTTTTCCCGGCAGGATGTTCAACTCCAGGAAATTTTTACCGATCAGTTCCTCTCGCCGGTAACCGGTAATCTCTTCGCACTTGCGGTTGCCGTAAAGGAAGTTGCCTTCCAGATCGCTCAAATAAACACCGTCCGGGGCATTCTCCAAGTAGCTCCTGAACAATTCCTCGCTCACACGAAGTTTTTCCTCCACGCGCTTTTGTTCCGTAATGTCTATGAGGATTCCCTGTGCGCCCATAAACAGGTCGGCCTCCATGATCGGCCTGGTTTTCGTCCGCGCCCATCTTACCTCACCGGATTTGTTGATCACTCTATACTCGGAGGGGAATTCTTTACCTTTGCGGAGTTCAGAAAACCATTCAGCCCGATTACTCAGATCATCCTTATGCGCAAGCTCGATAAAGTTCTTCCCGACGATTTCAGCCGAATCGTATCCAAGCATATCCCTGACAGCCGGACTGATATAGAGAACAACACCCTGGCTGTCCAATTCATAGATGATGTCCCTGAGGTTTTCCACCAGGCTCCGGTATTTCTCCGTGCTATCCGGTTTGTTTAGAGCGGCATTTTGCAAGCGCAATTCCGTCAGCTCATCCATGAGCTGCTTCTTTGTCTTATGATCATCTTTCATAGCGTCACCCATTAGGTAGGCAGCGAATCGAATTGATCAGAATTCGCTTTTAAGTGAGATGAACAGGGTAATATCAATACACAGCAAATTACCTGCCAATAAAGCTAAGGGAATCGGCCTATTGAAAATAACCTTTCAGAAACAATTGATTAGGCTGATAGAGAGCATAGCAGAAAAGCATGCAATGATTCGTTGGCCTCAATATTTGGTGGAACCACAGCATGTTGAGGGATAGTTGGAGGGCGGGGGAGCCATGTTGATCCGGATTTGCTGGATGCCTTCTTTATCATCCGGGACGAGATACCCGCGATCGAGAAGCATTGTGGTCACGATCATCGAAAGGTTTTTGATTGGGCCGTCATCTCGTCCCGAAATAGACGAGGAGGAGGCCGAGAGTGACAGCGGCGGCGCCCATGATCCGGAGCGACGAATCGGGAATTTCCGTCAGTTTGAGCAGATAGATCTTGATCTTGTCGGGAAAGGTGAAATAGGGGAGCCCTTCGATAACGAAGACCATCCCCAGGACGCAAAGAAAATACTTCATCGGTTTTCAGAATATCCCTTCATTTGATCAGGTGCGCCGGAAAGACGCGGGAGTTGTTTTCATCATGAAGACAAACCCCATCCCTGCAAAATTTGTGAAACATAATCAGAATCGGGATGGAAAGTCAAACATTCTTGCAAGTGGTATGGAGTTGCATGGAACAGGATGAATCATAGATAAATACTAATATAATTATATTGTTACTGTGTTTTGTCTTGTACAATTTCGTGTCCATGAGGGGGTAAAACTTTAACGGTTACTTCTTCTTCGGTTTGTATAATATGAACCGCGTATGAAGCGGGTTTAATTTTTCCACCATAACATTCTGAATAAACCTGGGTAAATTCTACGCCGAAATAAAGAATGGCCGATGTATAATAAACCCACACCAGAATTACAATGACGGAGCCTGCTGCGCCGTATGCAGAGCCCGGACCAACTTTTTCGATATATGTCCCAATTAATAATTTCCCGATTATAAATAATGTGGCTGTGAAAATTGCGCCGATGCGGACATCTTTCCAAGCGATTTCTACATCCGGTAAAAACTTAAAAATGATTGCAAAGAGGGCTGAGATGATGATGAAGGTAAGGCCGACATTGAAAAAATTGATCAGAAAAATCGTCAGATCAGGGAAATACTGACTCAATTGATCACTCAGCGCAAGAATTAATCCATTAATAATCAAAGATGCAATTAAAAGAAATCCGAGGCTTATGATCATAGAAAATGATAATACCCGGTTTATCAGCATCTTTTCCCAACCATTTTTAGGTTTCGCTTTTACACGCCATATCTGGTTTATAGACTCCTGCATTTCTATGAATACACCTGTAGTTCCAATAAATAGAATGATCACTCCTAAAATTACAGCAAAGGTAGAATTACTTTGAAGTTTTATTTTGATGATAATATCCTGGATCTGTAAGGCTGTCTGATTACCGACCAGACCATTTATTTCCTGAAATAACTTCCTGTTTATGGCATCTTCACCATAAAAAAAGCTTGCCAGGGAAATAAACATAATGAGCAAAGGCGCCATTGCAAAAACCGTATAGTAAGCAAGGGCAGCACTCATTGTTAAAGCCCTGTCTTCCATAAAGGCCTTAGAAGATGCAATAATTAAATTGCCGCTATTCTTTGCCCACTTTAAAGTTTCTTTTACCTTCATTCCTTGTCGAAATAGGCTCCTCATCGCGATGGTCTTCAGCTCCTCACAATCAGTATGGGGATGCCTTTATTATTGTGGATAACACCATAGGAAACACTGCCAAGCACTATGGCCGATAAGGCGCTACTTCCATGAGAACCCATAACAATAAGATTTGCCTTTGACCTCTTCGCTTCTTTTACAATCTCCTCTACAGGATGCCCTATCCTTGTAGAAATCTTTGATGCTACGCCGCTTTTATCGCACAGTTTCTTTATCTCTCCGACATACCCTGCGGCGGCCTCTCTGAGATAATCTTCGATGGGTTCAATTGTATGCCTTGCTGTTTCCGATGCGGGAATTGTCTGGATTGTAAATGAGCGCTTATCAATAACACTCAGGGCAATAATTGAGGCTTTCAGCTGTCTTGCGAGATCTACCGCATACGCAGCTGCTTTAAGAGCTGTTTTTGACCCATCTGATGGCACAAGAATTATTGAAA
The DNA here is from genome assembly GCA_002423465.1 of Syntrophaceae bacterium UBA6112. Lineage (GTDB taxonomy): Bacteria > Desulfobacterota > Syntrophia > Syntrophales > UBA5619 > UBA5619. The sequence goes on from DIWG01000031.1 coordinate 19,157, forward strand.
TTATAAATCCTCCATTGATAATAAAGATATACATAAAATATCATGCGTCAAAATATTACTCCGGCAACCATAAGCGCCGATCCTGTCATTCCCGCGAAAGCGGGAATCCAAGAGAGGACTGGATGCCGGATCAAGTCCGGCATGACAAACTTTGATATGTTTACTTGCCGGTGTAATAAATGGATTGCACAGTCTTTTTTCTTTGATCCGGTTTGGGGTCGCGACCGCGTAATACATGTCTCAGCTCTTTGTTGATCATAACCTCCTGACTGAGATTGATCACCAGCAAGGCAACCGCGGCCGCGAAGAGGATGTGGATGGACGAACCCATCGTAAAACCGGTACCCAGTCCCAGCATCCACAAAATGATCAGTATGACGGACATTGTCCACAACATTTGAATCTCCTTTCTGATGAACCATTCCCACTGCCGGTGATTGCACCATATCAGCCGGCAATGGGATCATACACTTCGGGTTATGGCATCGTTATGTCGGCCCGAAGTGATCATACATTCAATAAATGAGAACCAAAACTCGCTTTTGTGTGAGATGATCGTGATCACAATACTGTAACAGCAAATAGCCTGCCAATCGTTGAATGATGGTCAGAATTATTAATTAATCATTTGATAACATGAGATTAGATTGACACGAGGAAAGAGTAGAAAAGGATGAAATGATTCATTTGGCCTCAACATTTGGCGGAACCTCAACATGTCGAGGGGTATTTTAAAAGGGGTGGACAGCGCTGGTCGGGTTCTTATCTCCAGCCGGACATCCCGCGCTTGTTGAATATCGTTTGTATCAAAGTATGCCGGCCATAATTATCGGACGCCCACTTATTAGGAGGATACTTCATGAGTTTTCAGAATATCCCTTCATTTTCTTGGCTTCTTCCCAGAGTCGATTCATCTCGGCCGGGGAGGAATCTTGCGGGCTCTTTCCTTGGACGGCCAGCTCGCGTTCGATATGGGAAAAGCGGTCGGTGAATTTCCGCAGCGAAGCGCGGAGCGCCGCCTCCGCATCCACGCGAGCGAACCGGCAGAGGTTGACCAGCGTGAACAGAAGGTCGCCCGCCTCCTCCCGGATCCGAACGGCACTATTGGCCCGCAGTGCATCCCGGAACTCGGCCAGTTCCTCTTCGACCTTGTTCAGAACGCCGGCGGCATCGGGCCAGTCGAATCCGGCCTCGGAGGCGCGCTCCGTGATCCGTTGAGCTTTGGCGAGTGTGGTGAGGGTGCGGGGAATGCCGTTGCAGAGGGGGGACCTTGTCTGTCCTTTGTGTTCCACCTCCGCCTTGATCCGTTCCCAGTTCGTCCGGACCTCCTCGACGCCCTCGACCGTTGCATCGCCGAAAACGTGCGGGTGACGGCGGATCATCTTCGCGGTGATCCCCTCCAGGATGTCCGCCATGTTGAATTCACCCGCCTCTTCCGCCATCCGGGCGAGAAAGAGGATATGGAAGAGGAGGTCGCCGAGCTCCTCCCGGAGGTGATCCGGAGAATCCTCAAGGGCTTCAAGGACCTCATAGGCCTCCTCGATGAGATAGCGGCCGATATCCTCTTTTTTCTGCACGCGGTCCCAGGGGCAGCCGACCGGTGATCGCAACCGGGCGACGATTGCGAGCAGTTCCCGGAATTTCTGTTCGGTTTCGGCGGGTGGTCTCAACGGCTCTTCCTGTTCAGGCTTCGGATCATTCATGAGGGGAGGGAACGTCCCAGGAGTTCCACGACATGCCAAACGGGCTGTTTCATGCCGAGCTCGCGGACGCCCCAGGCGAGCTGCAGATGGCAGCCGGGGTTGGCCGTCACCAGAATGTCGGCGTCGGTGTCTCGAACGTTGGCCAGTTTCCTTTCCAGAATCCTGCGGCTCGTCTCCAGTTCCTTGAGCGCGAAGGAACCCGCCATTCCGCAGCACCAGCTCGATTCCTTCATCTCCCGCAGTTCGACCCCGGGAATCGCCCGGATGACCTGGCGCGGCGGCTTGGAAAGACCTTGCCCGTGAACGAGGTGGCAAGGCTCATGATAGGTGACGCTCAACGGTACCGGCCGGAAGGCTTCCGTACGGATGCCCACCTCAACGAGAAATTCGGAAATGTCGCGGATCTTGGAGCGGAAAAGGCGCAGCCTTTCATGATCGGCCCGATCCTCGAGAATTTCCTCATACTCCTTGAGCGCGCAGCCGCAGCCGGCGCAGTCGGTCACGATGAAATCGACGTCCAGCGCGAGAAAGAGGTCGATATTGATCAGCGCGAGACGCCGGGCGGTTTCGCGGTCGCCTTCGGCGAGGTGGGGCGCACCGCAGCATTTGACCTCTTTCGGGGTGACGACATCGAAACCCTGCTGGGAGAGGATGCGCGCCGTCTGCCGCGACACCTCGGGGAAAACCAGACTCATGGCGCAGCCGAGGAAAAAGCCGACGCGGCCCCTTTTTGGACCCTGGGCGGGGATCAATTCGGGAATCTCCAGGCGAAGCGGTGGGGCGAGTGTCGGGAGAATTCCCTCCATCTTGGCCAGAACGCCCGGAAGAAACCGGTTGACCCCGAGATGGCGCACCGCCCACTGGAGACCTATGCGTTGGTATAGCCGGGCGGGAAGCATGGAGGCTTCCATCAGCGCGGGCGTGGGGAGCATCCGTTTCAGGATGAAATCCCGAAGCATCCCGGCGGGAAGGGAAGGGGGGTAAAAAATTTGCGCCTGGCTCCGGCAGAACTCCATGATCGTGCCGACACGGACGCCCGACGGGCATGCCGTGGAGCAGGCCTTGCAGTCCAGGCAGAGGAAGGCTTCGTCCCGGACGACGGAAGTGAATTCCAGTTTTCCTTCGGTCACGGCGCGGGCAAGGGCGGCCCGGCCGCGGGGGCTGGAGCGCTCGCGGTTCGTCAGGGCGTAGGTGGGGCAGACCGCAAGACAGAAGCCGCAGCGCATGCACTGGAGAATCGATTCGTAAGAAGGGGCGTCTTGCGGATGAAAGTTGCCCGCGGGGGGTTGCTCAGACATTGGCCCCTCCCGGAATCTTCACTCCCGTGGAAACCCCCTCGTCAAGGAATATCTTTCCGGGATTGAGGCGGCCGTCCGGATCGAAGCCTTTCTTAATCCGGCGCATGACATCCATTCCCCCCTTGCCGAACTGACGCAGGAGGTAGCCCTTCTTGGCGATTCCGATCCCATGCTCCCCGGATACGGTGCCTCCCATGGAAAGCACCTTTTCGTAAAGATCGGAGAAGAAGGCGTGGACCTTTTCGATCTCTTCCCGGTTCCGTTCGTCGGTCACCGCCGTGGGGTGGAGATTGCCGTCGCCGGCGTGACCGTAGGTGGCCACTCGGATGCCGTATTTTTCCTTGAGCCTCTCGATCTCGGCGAAGGTCTCGGCGAGGCGGCTCCGGGGAACGGTGGCGTCTTCGAGAATGGTGGTCGGCGAGACGCGGGCGACGGCCGAAAGGGCGGTCCGTCGCGCGGCGGCAAGCTGCGCGGCCTCCTCGGCGTTTGCGGCCTGGCGGATCACGTCCGCCTTGACATCGTTTAGAACCTTCCGGACCCCCTCCACCTCCTCGGCAACGACCGCGGGATGGCCGTCCACCTCGATCAGCAAGAGCGCCGCCATATCGCGGGGGAGGCCGATCCCGGCGTAGTCCTCCACACAGTTGATCGTTGTTTTGTCCATGATCTCGAGTGTCGCGGGGATGATCCGGGCGGCGATGATCCTGGACACCGCTTCGCCCGCGGTCCGGATGTCCCGGAAATAGGCCAGAAGGGTCCGCTTGTCTTGCGGCGGGTTGACCAGACGGACCGTGATCTCGGTGATGATCCCGAGCGTTCCCTCGCTGCCCACCAGGAGATCCCGCAGGGAGTAGCCGGCCACATCCTTGACGCATTTGTTGCCGGCGACAAATTCCGTGCCGTCGTAGAGCAGGCCCGAGAGGGCCATCACGTAGTTTCGGGTGACGCCGTATTTGAGGCCCCGGAGGCCGCCGGCATTCTCCGCGACGTTTCCGCCGAGCGTCGATACGTTCTGCGATCCGGGATCGGGTGGATAGAAAAGGCCCCGGGCCGCCACGGCGTTGAATAGATTGGATGTAATCACGCCCGTTTCGGCCGTTGCCGTCAGGTTCTCTTCATCGATCTCCAGGATCCTGTTCATGCGGGTGAGACCCAGAATCATTCCGCCCGCCGCAGGGGTGCTGCCTCCGGAGAGTCCCGTCGCGGCGCCGCGCGGGGTGATGGCCATCCCCTCCTGACGGCTCACTTCCAGGGCGGCCTCCAGCCCCTCCCGATTCTCCGGGAAGACGGCCACCTCCGGAAGCCCTTCGATTTCCGGCGTCGCATCGTAACCCAGGACAAGGAGATCTTCCCTTTCCTGGTAAACATTTCCCGTGCCGATTTTCCGTCGCAGATGATCGATAACGGTTTTGCTTAGCATGGAATACCTCTCAGGTGGTACAATGGTTTGATCCGATCAGGATGAAAATTCCGCCAACCTTGCACATCGCAAGCGATATATAGAGGGATGACCCGAATGTGTCAAGTTGAAAAGCTGAGGGAAACTGAACACAAATAATTCTTGTATTCATTGTGTTCCTGTGCCATTTGCATTTTCGTCCATGACGGGCGAACACATCCCAGAGACCTTCTTTGCCGGGTCGAAACGATCAATGGGGGTGGGGATGCCGGGGATCGGTTTTCGCAAGGCAATCGATACCAAGGATCGAAAAAGGGGGACGGTGATGACGCTGGAGGAGATTAAAAAAATCCTGATCATCGGATCGGGGACGATGGGGCAGCAGATCAGTTTCATCTGCGCGATGAACGGTTACGACGTGATTCTGTATGACATCTCGGAGGAGATGCTTGTAAAAGCAGAGGAAAAAATCCGGAAAATTGCGAAGGGTTTCGTAAAGGCAAATCGTTTGTCCCAGACAGACGCCGATGCCGCGATCAACCGGATTTTACGGTCGAACCATCCGGAGAGGGCGGGCACAGATGCAGACTTTGTCAGCGAATCGGTCCCGGAAAACCCGGCTCTGAAAGGCGAAGTATTCGCGCTTTTCAACAAAATATGCCCCGACCATGCCATCTTTACCACGAATACTTCAACGCTTGTTCCATCGATGTTTGCCGAAGCGACCGGCCGTCCGGATCGATTCGCGGCTTTTCATTTTCATGACGTCCGGTTCACAAACCTGGTGGATATCATGCCTCACCCGGGAACGTCGGAGGAGACGATCCGGCTGATTGAGAAATTCGCGGAAAGAATCGGACAGAATCCCGTCACCCTGAAAAAGGAGAGCAGCGGATATGTGTTCAACGCGATGCTGGCCGCGCTGCTGGATTCAGCGGAAACGCTGGCGGCGAACGGCGTTTCTACTGTCGAAGACATCGACCGATCCTGGATGGCGGTTTTCCATATGCCGATCGGACCTTTCGGAATCATCGACAGCATCGGACTGGAAACGGTATGGAAAATCAATGACTTCTGGGCCGATACATTGAATCATGCACAGTTCAGGAAGAACGCGAACTTCATAAAACAGTATCTCGATCAGGGCAAACTTGGGGTAAAATCAGGAGAGGGTTTTTATGCCTATCCTGAACCGGAATTCGGAAAGAGGAATTTTACGACGAACCGCAAGCCGGAATCCGGCTCATAGCCGCACTGACGGCCGGTGGAAAATTATTCCAGCGGGAAATAATTCTTGACAGCGTCGGGAAAGCTTGTTACGAAACGACCGCTTTTTACGGGCGATTGCGCAAGGCGGCGTGTCTCAGTCCAGCCGGATTCGTTTCGGCGGCCGCGAGTGGGTCGAACCCGGCCATCCAGCAAGATCATACCAAAGTATCTGAGAGAGTGAATGCACCGAAATGGCGTCCCCAAGGGGAATTTTCTTCGATGAAGCGGGGTAAGCTCAATGAGCGATGAGAATCCATTCCTGGAGCCTCTGTTGACGGGGGATACAGAAACGGTTGTCCAAAAAACCCGGGAAGCCCTGGAAACAGGGACCGCTCCGGAAAACATTCTCCAGGTGGGTCTGATTCCGGCGATGGGGGAGATCGGGGAAAAGTTCCGCAGCGGTGAGATCTACATCCCGGAGGTCCTGCTGGCGGCCCGTTCCATGAAAGGGGCGATGGCCGTTCTGAGACCCTTTCTGGCCCGTTCGACGCAAAAAGATGCGGGCAGGGTTGTCATCGGCACCGTGAAGGGAGATCTTCACGATATCGGGAAAAACCTCGTCGTCATGATGATGGAGGGGGCGGGATACGATGTGATCGATCTTGGGGCGGACGTCTCCTCCCAGAAGTTCGTCGAGGCTGTACGGACTCACAACCCGGCCTTTGTCGGCCTGTCGGCTCTGCTGACCACGACGATGAAGGAGATGAAACAAACCATCATAGCTTTGGAACAAGGAGGGCTACGGGGCCAGGTCCGGGTCATCATCGGCGGGGCGCCGGTCACGGATCGATTTGCAAGGGAGATCGGCGCCGATGGCTTTGCCCCGGATGCAACCTCGGTTGTTGCGATGATGAAGTCCGTCGGCTCAAAATAAAATTCGAGACCTTGAATTTCTGCACAAACTTTGTACATTGTCATTCCTGCGGAAGCAGGAATCCAATTCTTTCGAGTCCTTCCGGATTCCCGCCTTCGCGGGAATGACAAGACAGGGTAGATTTTCAAAGTTCCCATTCCTGCAATTGGAGGGCAAGATCCGGCAGGTTCATATTCTCAAGAATCGCCGTTCCCATTTCGCGGCAGTGACGGCCGCGGAAAGATTCGGATTCCTGATAGAGGTGGCGTCATGGATATGAAACGCGACTACTACGAGGATATTCAGCTCTTCGAAAGCGGGGTGGTTCTTTTTTGGACGGCTGCGCTTCTGCTGCTCCTGTTCACCATCCCTCTCTATACCCCCAATTACTACGTCTATCTCCTGAACCTGATCCTCGTCCACGTGATCCTTGCCGTCGGATTGAATATCCTCGTGGGATCCACCGGCCAGATCTCTCTGGGTCACGCCGGTTTCTTTGCGATCGGCGCGTATGGAACAGCCATCCTGATGGCCAAGCTTCAGATCCCTTTTGTATTTGCCATCATCATCGCCGCCTTTATTGCCGCCTTTTTCGGCTTCATTCTCGGGCTCCCCGCGCTGCGTCTGGAGGGTCCCTATCTGGCGATCGTCTCTTTGGGCTTCGGCCTGACGATCATGCACATCATCGGCGGAATCGATGCATTCGGCGGCCGGATGGGGATCAAGGTGCCGCCGCTCGATCTGGGAATCCCGCAACTGGGCATCCCTTGGATCCTGAAAACCGATGTCCAGAAGTACTACCTGATCCTGATCATGACGATCATTATGGTGGTCGGCGCCAGAAACATCCTCAAGACCCGGGTCGGCCGCTCCTTTGTGGCCATTCGCGACAGCGACATCGCCGCGGAGGTGATCGGCGTCAACCTGACCGTCTACAAGACGCTGGCCTTTGCCGTCAGCGCCTTCTATGCCGGCATTGCCGGAGGGCTTTTCGGCTTCGTCCTGGGATTCTTCGACCCCTTTACTTTCAACATGATCCTCTCTATCATCTTCCTGGTGATGGTGGTGGTCGGGGGACTGGGCACCATCGCCGGGGGGATTATGGGCGCAACCCTGATTACCTATCTGCAGTACGCTCTCCTGAAAAATATTGCCGAGACTCCCTATGTGGGAGCTCTCCTGACCGCCATATCCAAGCAGTGGTTTACTACGGTGGGTCTCGAGAACTTCAGCAGCATCGCCATCGGATTGATCATGATCGGGATCATCCTCTTCGCGCCGCTCGGCATGTTCGGCATCTGGATCCGGATGAAGAAGTACTGGAGAACATGGCCCTTCTGAGAGAAGGGGCTGCATGCACATTTACGGGCCGAAAAGTTTGTAGATCACATCTTCTCGGGAAAAAGGGGGAACAATGCCGGTAGGACAGCTCTTGGTGGAGGGACTGGCGATCGGCGCCTGTTACGGCCTTTTCGCAACGGCGGTGGTGATCATCTACAAAACCTCCGAAGTGGTCAATTTTGCCCAGGGTGAGATGGCCATGTTTTCCTCCTTCGTGGCCTTTCATATCCTGACCGTCTATCAATATCCCTTCTGGCTCGCCTTTATCATCGCCATGATCTTCTCGATCCTGCTGGGGGTCCTCATCGAATACCTTTTCCTGCGTCCCGCCAAGCATCCCAGCATCCTGGGAATGATCGTCATCACCCTCGGGGCGGAGATGTTTCTGATGGGTCTGGCCGGCTGGAAATGGGGAGCGGAGCAGAAGTATTTTTCCCTTCCGCTGAACGCCTCCGTCACTTATGAGCCGATTCAAGGAATGATCGTCAATCAATGGGCAATCGCGGTGTTTGTCGTAACCGCCGTAATCATGCTCTTTCTATTTCTCTTCTTCAAATACAGCAAGCTGGGGGTAGCCATGCGGGCGACCCAGCAGAACAAGCACGCCGCCAAAATCATGGGCATCCGCACCGAGCGTGTTTTTTCCTTCGCCTGGGGGTTCAGTTCCCTGATCGGCGCCATCGCGGGGATGTTCTTTGCGTCCCGGGCCACCCTGGACCCGGCCTATATGATGGAACCCTTCATGCGCGCCTTTGCCGCCGCGGTCCTCGGGGGGCTCATGAGCATCCCGGGGGTGATTATCGGCGGCGGCCTGATGGGCTTGATCGAAAATTTCTTCGGCTACTACTTTCCCCATTGGAAACCGATCGTGGCGTTTGTCGTGATCATCCTCGTTCTCTGCTTGCGACCGAGCGGTTTGTTCGCAAAGCATTTCGTGAAAAAGGTGTGACGGCGTCTCCGACGCCGGAGATTAAAGATAGTTGTAACGGTACGTCTTTCCCAATATAACCGCAGGAAGATTGAAAAAGGAGGGAACCATGATTTTCGGAAAAAAAGCGCTGATGGCATTGATCGCGGTACTGGCGGTCCTCGTGGCTGCCGATGTTGTCCCGGCCGCGCCGGCGGGGTTTGACGACAAAGAAATCCGGATTGCGCAGTGGGGACCCCAGACCGGTCCGGCGGCGCCGTGGGGATCGGTGGCCCGCGGCAGCAAGCTGCTCTTTGACGTAATCAACGAAGAGGGAGGCATCAACGGCCGGAAGATCAAGTACTTCATCCGGGACGACCAGTACAATCCCGCCCAGACCGCGGCCGTGGTGAAGGAACTGGTGGAGCGCCAGGGGATCTTCGCCTTTGTCGGCGGCGTCTCCGCGGCCGGCGGCCTTGCCGTGAAGGACTTCCTGGCCCAGAACAAGGTGATCTGGGTGGGACCCGCGACTTCGGTCAAAGAGTATGTCTTCCCCGTTCAGCCCTATCTGTTCAGCGTCTATCCACTGTACGAGGATGAGGCGAGCGTGCTGACAAAGTATATCGTCGAAACCCTGAAATTCAAGAAAATTGGGATCCTCTATCAGAACGACACCTACGGGAAAAACGGTTTCGACGGCTGCAAGCAGCGCTTGGCCACCTACAAAATGTCGCTCGTGGCCGAGATCCCGGTGGAACCCACCGAAAAGGACCTCGCCTCGCAGATCCTCCGGCTGAAGAACTCGGGCGCGGAGGCGGTTTTGATGTATGTCAACCCGACGACCGCCGTCATCACGCTCAAGACCGCGGCCAACGTCGGCTACAAGCCCCAGTGGGTCTCCTCCAACACCCTCTCTGATTATCCGCTGATGTACAAGATTTCCGGGGGGCTCTGGGAAGGGGTCATCACCGGCAACTTCGGCGAGATCCCGGATTCCAAGAATCCTCTGATGGTCAAATATAAGGAGGCGGCCAAGAGAATGGCACCCGAGGAGCGCTGGGGAACCTTCTATTCCGCCGGTATCCTCTTCGCCGATCCCATTGTGGAGGCTCTGAAAAAAGTGGGGCGGAACCTCAGCACCGAGGCGGTGCTGAAAGCGCTGAACGCAATCAAGGATTACCAGACCATCGGTCCCAAGATCACCTTCACGGAAAAGCAGCATCAGGGGTCGGATTCGGTGGTGATCCAGAAGTGCGGTCCGGGCGGAAGCTATGTCGAACTGCAGGGTTGGACGCCAAACGAATTGGCCACCTGGAAGAAGTAAGAGAACCGGGAGAAGCCCACGCCCCGCAAGGAGCGGGAGCTTCTCCCGGTTTCAGCGCGGCTTTTTCCAGGATTATATCCGAAAGCAGAATGGAACATCCGACCATGGATCACTTCAGGGTTGAGAATCTGAGCATCCGCTTCGGCGGCCTAAAGGCGGTGAACGATGTCAGTTTCAACGTGGAGCAGAATTCGATCTTTTCCATCATCGGGCCGAACGGTTCGGGCAAGACCACCATCTTCAACATGATCAGCGGCATCTACAAACCGAACAGCGGCCGGATCATCTGCGACGGTGAAGAGCTTGTGGGCCTCTCTCCGGATCGGATCGCCCGCAAGGGGGTGGCACGCACCTTTCAGAATATCGAACTCTTCTCCAACGCCACCGTCATGGACAACCTTTTGCTGGGGCGTCACATCCACATGAAGACCGGGGTGTTTTCCGGCGCCTTTCTCTGGGGAAGGGGATCGCGGGCCGCCCGGGAGGAGATCAAAAACCGGGAGATCGTCGAGAAGATCATCGATTTTCTGGATCTGCAATCGGTACGGAACAGCTATGTGGCGAGCCTTCCTTACGGCAAGCGCAAACTGGTCGAACTCGGCCGCGCCCTCGCCCTGGAACCGAAGATCCTGCTTCTGGACGAACCTTCCGCCGGCATGAACACGGAGGAAAAAGAGGACCTGAACATCTGGATCAAGGACATTCAGGCCGATTATCGGGTGACGATTCTGCTGATTGAGCACGACATGAACATGATCATGGGGATTTCCGACCGCATCTTCGCCATGACTCAGGGGGAGAAGATCGTCGAGGGTCCCCCGGCGGAGGTCCAGCGCCACCCGGAGGTGATCCGGGCGTACCTGGGGGAGGAACGTTGATGCTGAAGGTGAGCAATATCGAAACCTGGTACGATCTGATCCGGGCGTTGCATGGAATCTCGTTCCAAGTCAAACAGGGGGATGTGGTCGCCCTCCTGGGGTCCAACGGGGCGGGCAAGTCGACGACCCTCAAGACGATCATGCGATTGCTCTATGACCTCAAGGAGGAGCAGCCGGAAAAGGGGACCATCGAATTTCTCGGGGAGAGAATCGACCGGAAGAATACCGACGAAATCGTCCGAATGGGGATCAGCTACGTCCCGGAGGGACGCGAGGTTTTTCCCGAGCTCTCCGTTTTGGAGAACATCATGATGGGGGCTTACACCCGCCGGGACAAGAAGGGGATCCGGGAGGATTTGGCGCGGGTGATGGAGCACTTCCCCATTCTAAAGGCGCGAGAAGAGCAAGAGGCCGGGCATCTCAGCGGCGGCGAGCAGCAGATGTTGGCCATCGGACGGGCCCTGATGAGCCGGCCGAAACTCCTGATGCTGGATGAGCCGTCACTCGGCCTTTCGCCTTTGCTCACCCGGGAGATCTTCGAAATTATCCGGAACATCAACGAGAAGGACGGGGTGACGATCCTGCTGGTCGAGCAGAACGTGAACATGGCCCTCAAGTATGCGAACTTTGCCTTTCTGATGGAGAACGGGCGGATCGTCCGCGCCGAAAAGCCCGAGGTGCTTCGGGAGGACGAGGATGTCAAGGAGTTCTATCTCGGCATCGCCAAGGAGACTTCGGTCAAGGGCTATAAACGATATCGGCGGAAGGTCCGTTTCCGATAAGAGAGATTGTGCAATCGGATGATACGGCTGTTATGCACGGCCTGAAAATCAGAATTCTCCGCTCGCTGGACATTTTTCATGCCGAAAATCTCCAATGCTCGCTTCAGGATCGGATTTCCAAGCCGTGCGCAGTGAGATTCAGTTGAGGAAGAAAATATGGTGATCGATACACTGCCCAAGGCCCTGGTCCGAATCGCCGGCGAACAGCCCGAAAGGGTTGCGATGCGGCACAAGGATCTCGGAATCTGGAACGACATTTCCTGGTCGGCATACCTGGAAAATGTCCGGAATACGGCCCTTGGACTGCACAAACTGGGCGTTGGCAATGGGGACCATGTTGCCATCATCGGCGAAAACCAACCGGAGTGGCTCTATTCGGCTTTGGGAGCGATGTCCGCCGGGGCGACTTTTGTCGGGATCTATACGACGAACCCGATCAAGGAGTGCGAGTATGTCGTCGGCCACTCCGGAGCGGTGATCTATATCTGCGAGGACGAGGAGCAGCTCGACAAGGCGCTTGCCTTCCGGAATGAAACCCCGGCGCTCCGGAAGATGATCGTCTGGGACATGGAAGGTCTCCGGGATTTCCATGATCCGATGGTCATGAGTTTCGACGAACTACTGGCCCTCGGCCGGAAGGCGGCAAACGAGGATCCGTTGCTCTTCGATCGGCTGGTTGCGGAGGGGCGTGGAGAGGATATCGCGGGGATCATCTACACTTCCGGTACCACCGGCCCTCCGAAGGGGGCGATGCTTGCCCATGAAGGGTATCTATGGGTCGGAAAACAGGCAACCGCGGTGAGCCGGGGGACGAGGGACGACGAAACCATCTCCTTTCTTCCGCTGAACCACGTCTATGAACAGATCTACGACCTGATGGTCCACCTGACGATCGGCCACATCATCAATTTCACCGAGAACACGGATACGGTGATGGCGGACATGCAGGACGTTTCGCCCACGCTCTTCCATGCCGTGCCGCGGATCTGGGAAAAGTACTATTCCGGCATCGTCCTGAAGATGGCCGACGCAACCTGGTTCAAAAGGAAGGCCTATCAAACCGCCCTCAAGATCGGCGGGATGTACAACGACGCCAAGCTTGCCCGGCGTTCGCCTTCGCTGTTTTTGAGCCTTGCCTATCAGCTTGCCTACTTTTGCGTCTTTCGGAAGCTCAAGGAACGGCTGGGATTCGACCGGGTTAAGATCGGTTTTTCCGGCGCCGCTCCGATCTCCCACAACATCCTGAAATACTTCCAGAGCATCGGCATCCCGATCCGCGAGGGTTACGGGATGACGGAGACGACCGGGATCACCCACATGTCCGAAGAAAACCACTTCAAGCTGGGGACGGTGGGAAGAGCCCTTCCCGAGACGGAGGTACGGATTGCCGAGGATGGAGAAATCCTCGTCCGCCACAAGGGGATCTTCAAGGGGTACTACCGGGACGAGGAGACGACCCGGGAGGCGCTGCACGACGGCTGGATGCATACCGGCGATGTCGGCGAGATCGACGACGAAGGCTTCCTCAAGATCACCGACCGGAAGAAGGATTTGATCATCACGGCCGGCGGGAAGAACATCGCGCCGCAGTATATTGAAAACCTCCTGAAATTTTCGCCGTACATCAACGATGCGGTCGTCATCGGCGACAGCCGGAAATTCGTCAGCGCGATCATCGTCATCGACGAGGAGAACGTGGTCAAATACGCCCAGGACCAGAAGGTTCAGTTCACCACTTTTGCAACCCTCACCCGGACGGAAGAGGTGGTCAACCTCATCCAGGCGGAGGTGAACAAGGTGAACGCCCAGCTCGCCCGGGTGGAGAACATCCGCAAGTTCCGGATACTGGACAAAAAACTCTACACCGAGGACGGGGAGGTAACTCCGACGATGAAGGTAAAGCGGAAGTTCATCAACGCCCAATACGGTGATTTGATCGAATCGATGTACCGGGAATAAATCTCTTTCTCAATCAATTCAATTGGAATTCAATTCGACTTCATGGGGAGGACAAGAGATGGCGGAAGAGACGAAACCGCGTCTGACGCGGGCGGAACGGCGGGAACAGGAGCGGAAAGACAATCTGAAACACTGGGAGGAACAGGACGCGCTCCTGCTTCGGCATCGTGAGGAGGCCTACGAGATCGGCGGTGCGACACAGACAGAGCGCCTTGCGAAACAGGGAAAGAAACCGATGCGGGAGCTGATCCGGATGCTCGTCGATCCGGAAACCGATTTTTTTGAATTGGGGATTGACGCCGGATACGATATCGGAAAGAAACGCCTCTATGGCGGGATGGTTTACGAGGAGGAAAAACGGGGCCATATCCCCGGCGGCGGCGTCGTCACCGGAGTCGGCGTCGTCCACGGCAAGGACTGCATGATCTTCGCGAACGAGAACCGCTACGCCGCGGGGACCTATTTCCCGATCACCTTGAAGAAGCACATGCGGGCCCAGGCGATCGCCGAGCAGTGCGGCCTCCCCTGCATCTACATCGCCGATTCCGGCGGGATCAACCTGCCGCTCCAGGTCGGCGCCTTCGCCGACGACGGCCATTTCGGGACGATGTTCTACAACATGTGCAGGATGTCGGCCAAGGGGATCAAGCAGTACACCCTCTCCACCGGCGGGAACACCGCAGGCGGCGCCTACATCGTCTACCTTGCCTCCGAATCGATCATGATCGAGAAGCTGGCCTATGCCTTTCTGGCCGGACCGCCGATGGTGAAATCCGCGATCGGCGAGACGGTCTCGATGGAGGACCTCGGCGGGGCCTATGTCCATACGCAGCATTCCGGCGGGTGCGACCACCTTGTCCGAACGCAGGAGGAAGGGATCGCCAAGCTCCGGGCGATGATGGAATTCGAGCCGGGGCAGAAGCTCTGCATCGAGCGCCGGGAATCACGCGAACCCCGATTCGATTTCCGGGAAATGATGAGCACCACCCCGGTCAACACCTATCAGCACATTAACATCTGCGATACCCTTAAATGCCTCGCCGACGACAGCTATTTCCACGAATACAAGCCGAAATACGGACTCGCCCGCGGGGAGTCCATTATCTGCGGGAAGATGTGGCTCAAGGGGATCCCCGTCGGGGTGATCGCCTCGAATGCCGGCGGAGTGATCTATATCGAGGCGGCCCGGAAGGCGACCGAATGGATGATCCGCTGCGGAAACTCGCGGATTCCCGTTCTCTTCCTCCAGGGCTCCCCCGGGTATATGGTGGGCAAGGCGGAGGAGTGGGGCGGGATCGGCAAGTACGGCTCCGACATGGTCCGCGCCTGTACCTGTCTCGACGTGCCCAAGGTAACTTATGTGATCGGTCCCGACCACGGCGCGGCCAACTACGGGATGTGCGGAAGGGCCTTCAAGCCCCGCTTCGCCTTTACCAACATGCGGGGCCGGACGACCGTCATGTCCGGCGAAACGGCCGGATTCATCCTGGAGACGGTCCGGCGGAAGAACATCACGGACAAGGGCGGAACGGTGAATGAAGATGAGATGGGGCGATTCCGCCGGGCCATGCGGGAGCGCTACGACGAGGAGGGCCACCCCTTCTACACGGGCTCTCTTTTGTTCCACGACGGTGTCATCGCCTTTTCCGAGGCGAGGGGGAAGCTTGCCCGCGCCTTCGAGATCGCGCTGCATGTCCCGATCCGGGAGTCCGTTTGGGGGGACCTGAAGGTGTGAGGAGGGCTGGTTTGAAAATCATGCTCCCTCCACGCGCTGTATATTTTTCCACCGAAAAATCTACAATGCGCGTTCCCGGGAAATGATTTCCAAACCATACGAAAGTTGGTGAAAGGTAATGGAGATAAGGCATGGTTGACATCCTTTTGCAGGAGAGAACGGAAGAAGGGATCCTGATCCTGACGCTGAACCGTCCCGAGGCGATGAACTGCTTCAATTTCGATCTGCTCGCGGAACTGTCCGACACGATCCGCGAAGCAAACTTCGACATAGGTCTGCGCTGCATCATCATCACCGGCGCCGGCGGAGAAGATGCAAAGAAGGCCTCCTTTTCGACGGGGGCGGATCTCAAGGAGCGCCGGACGATGAGCCCCGATCAGGTCCGGCGGTTCATCTTCACGATCCGCAACACCTTCACCGCCGTCGAGCAGGTCCGGGTTCCGGTCATCGCCGCAATCAACGGCTTCGCGTTCGGCGGCGGGATGGAGCTGGCGCTTGCCTGCGACCTCCGGATCGCATCCTCCAGTGCGATCATGGGCCTCACGGAGACGAGCCTTGCGATCATCCCCGGGGCGGGTGGAACGCAGCGGCTGCCCCGGATCGTCGGCATCGCCAGGGCGAAAGAGCTGATCTTTACCGCCCGGCGGATCGACGCCAAAACGGCCCTGGAGATCGGCTTGGTGAACCATGTCATGGAACCGCTGGAATTGATGCCGGCGGTGCTGGGACTGGCCCGGGAAATCGCGAAGAACGGTCCGATCGGCGTCGCCCAGGCCAAGTTTGCAATCAATTGCGGAATGGAGGCATCGCTGGGGGTGGCCCTGCCGCTGGAGTCAAAGGCCTATGAGGCTACGATTCCGACGAAGGACAGACTCGAGGCGCTGGCCGCCTTCGCGGAGAAACGGAAGCCCGTCTTCAAAGGGGAATAGGATACTCTGAAATTCCCTTTGTCATTTAATCCCGGCGCCCGTGGTCTATGCGTTCCATATTCTGAGTATCAGGGTAATAAAAAGAATCGCGAACACGATCAGAAGAAAGACCTTTATGAATTGCTGCCCTTTCTTGATGGCCAGATTGCTTCCCAGATAACCTCCGGCCAGATTCGACAGTGCGATTGGAATTCCAATAGCGTAGAGGACCTTGCCGGCAAAAGCGAAAGTCACGAACGATCCGATGTTCGATGCCAGATTGAACACCTTTGAAATGGCCGATGCATGAATCAGGTTAAGCCCCAGGAATATGTAGAATCCAAAGATCAGGAACGTTCCGGTTCCCGGTCCGAAAAAA
This sequence comes from Syntrophaceae bacterium UBA6112, assembly GCA_002423465.1. Taxonomy (GTDB): domain Bacteria; phylum Desulfobacterota; class Syntrophia; order Syntrophales; family UBA5619; genus UBA5619. The sequence continues at coordinate 35,892 of DIWG01000031.1, forward strand.
CCGTCATAAAATCCAATGACAAGACAAAACAGTGGTGTGTAAAGGTATAGATCGTTCTTTGAGAAGTCGGATATCGATGTCTTTAATTGTTTCTTCGGCAGGAATGTAACAATGGCTGTAATCGGCAGCATGAATATGATGATCTTTGCCGTGGTATTTTGATCGATGAGCAGAATGGCCTTTGTCCCTATGACCGAGCCTATGAGTGAAAACGCCAATCCAAAGCCGGCAATTTTCCAGATCACCTTTCCGTTTCGCATAAAATTGGCCAGTGCCATGGATGTTCCAAAGATGCCCGCAAATTTATTGGTACCCAAAACGACCTGGGGTGGAATACCGGCGAGCAGCAACGAGGGGATCAGGATCAACCCGCCTCCTCCCGCAATACCATCGACAAATCCTGCCAGGAAAGACATCAGGGACAGCAATAGGATAACGATCGGATCCATTTGTTTAGAAGCTCCTCCGATACCGGCGGCTGTGTGCGAGCAAGCCGTTCATCCCTTTTCCTCCTTCAGCCGGTGAATCAGGAAACGGTCGAGCTGGTCGGCAAAGGCCTGGCTGTCCTTCTTCCCGAAGGCCGGCGGACCGCCCGTCATCAGGCCTTCATCCCGCAGTTCGCTCAGGAGATCCCGCACGGCCAGACGGTCCTTGACATTCTCCTCCGTGTAAAGCTTGCCCCGGGGGTTCAGGGCGAAGGCCCCCTTGGAGACGACACGGTCTGCCAGCGGGATATCGGCTGTAATCACCAGATCGCCCGGCTCTGCCAACTCCACGATGCGGTCATCGGCGATGTCCGGCCCCTCGGGAACGAGAAGGCTCGAAATCAGCGGCGACGGTTCCGGGCGGACGGGCTTGTTGGCCACAAAGACGACGGGCACGCCCAGGCGAAGGGCAGCCCGGATCAGGATTTCCTTCGCCGCCCGGGGAAATCCGTCCGCATCGACGTATATCTGCATGGAGGTCCTTTCCTAGGAATAATGGAGGCGCCCTTCAGGCGCCCAAAATCTCTTTCACCCGGCCGACGATGCCCCCCTCCAGGCGTACCTTGATGCCGTGAGGGTGGTGGGGCGACTTCGTGAGCAGATCCCTAACGACCCCTTCCGTAAGCGTACCGCTGCGCTGATCCTCTTTCCGGACCACTCTTACCCGCATGCCTGGTACAATGTCGGATCGGTTGTTGCCGTTCATGGGTCTGTCCTCTAACATGGATCACCGTCAAAGCTATCGTTTCCTATTTTTCCATACCCGGCTACGGCTCGGTAGCCTCTGTGAACCGCCGGGTGGGCCTGCATGCCGGGTGGTGTGTGGGCCGGAGGAGAAAACCTCGGCTACTCGATTGAACAGACTCATAAAGCCGGCCACAATTTGATGATCTTCTTTCCAAACTCCACTGCTCTCGCGATGATGGCCGATTCATCCCACTGGCTAAACGCAAGCAATTCCTTGGTCATTTCTATTTCGGTCTTGCTGTAGTAATTAGTAACCTTTTCCACAAAACCTTTGTTCTTAGCATTTCTATTCAGCCGTTCCCCTAAAATTGAAAGGTTCCCAATGTGCCAAATATATGGTTCAAGTTTATCCTTGTTCGGCCACGCCGTGCTAGCGTTCTGAGGAAAGACATGCTCTATGTTAGCTTTATTCATGGCCACCTCTTTCGTAGCGGATTGCATACTATTGGCGATTTGAACCATGAGCCAGACAGCCTCAGCGCGCTCTAAAAATAATTCTGTCGTAGCCTTCGCCACTTCGTCTTCTTTCACCGACAGCTGTCTCAATCGAGTTTTGGCGGCTTCAAACTGTTTGGCACTGGTCTCGCTCTGGGCAGCCAACGTACGGATTTCCCGTGCTGCCTCGTAGAAGGCCGATTCAAGATCAAGAGGATTTTGATTCGAAACCAATACGTACCGGATGTAGGTAGAAAGAATCGCCTTTGTCAGTTTTTCGAAATCCTGTTGCGAGAGACAGCGGTATCCTGACAGAAGTAAAGGCGGTGCGCTAGCAATGCGCAGGTACCTCACAATGCCGTCAAGGTCTGAGAGAACTTCCTTGGAGACAGGTATGTTGGCGTCTAACAGCGCGACATATGAATCACACTCGTCAGAACACTGCTCGGCAAAATCAACGCTGTTAAGCTTCGAGTCGTCAAGATACCGCTTGATGGCAGAGAATAGACCTTCGGACTTGAGGTCTCCGTATCGAGATACCCACATGTGACGAAGAAACCGGGAAACATCCCGCTTGCCCATTTGCTGAAGCATCGCATTCCAATGATGCCTTAACAATTGACGGGAGGTTTCGTCTGGCGCGCGCCTCATAAGAAGATTCAAGACAAGGTCAGGGACCGAGAGACGAAGTCCTCGATCATTTAGGGTTTCGAAGATGGTATATGCGTCTTCTTCGTTCTGCACAATGATACCAATCAAAGTCATGCCCTTTGAAAGCGAATCACGCAGGGACTTCAGGATTTTTATAGCCTCGTCGTATGATTTCCCTTTTAAGAGATAAGCGATGCGGTCACTCGCAATTTGATAGGCTGTGACCATTAGACTGTGAGACCGCAGCTTGCTGTTGGGGATCGCCGGAGGGTCTGTCTTGATAGCTTTGACAAAGAAAGGCTCATCCAGTTGACCGAGGGTCAAGGAGTAGCTAACGGGATCAGTGTCCTTCTCCACAAGCTCCCGCTGAATGTCGCGGGCAAAATCGGCACCTTTCGTTGAACCAGATTTGTCTAATCCCCGAGCCGAGTCACGCATCGCAGCAAGAGCAATCGTTGAGGTAGCCAGTCTTTGCTGACCATCAAGTAGCTCAATGTGGTCTTCCTGCTGCATCACCACAATTGGTCCCAAGAAGTATGATGCTGTTTGGGGAACCTTCGCGAATTCCTTCTCAAAAAGAACAAGATCATCCCAAAACTGGTTCACCTGGGCTTTTTCCCAACTGTATGCCCGTTGAAAAGGTGGAAGTATCACGCGGCGGCGTTCGTAGCGTCCAAGAAGAGCACCTATAGTGTACTTATCAGTATCCAGTGTCTTGGTCATGATAGGACCTCCTAAATGTCATTATCCCTCAATGTCTAATGCCTCTTGGTGACGCTGTAGTCAGGGACGCGATTCATGCCGCCTCGCAATAGGCGGCATGAATCAGTTATTCTATTATTTCTGGATATCTCCATATTTGTTATGACCGTTTTTATATCACATCTATTAAAAACTATGTAAAATAAGCGGATTCCATCTGGCGGCTTTCTATCACTTTTCAAATGCTTTCGACATGCCGGTTGCAGAATCACCGCAACTTCACTTCTGGATCGGCCATTCGCCGCGTTCCGTGAGAACGTTGCGGTAGACCGCCAATGCCTCGTTGACGGCGGGCATGCCGGCGTAGGTCGCCACCTGGAAGAAGAGCTCGGTCAGCTTCTTTGGGTCGCACCCCACGTTGAGGGCCGCGTTTACGTGGAGTTTCAGCTCGTCGCCGGAGCGCGTGGCGGCGAGGACCGCGCAGGCGACCATCTGCCGCTCCTGAGAGGTCAGGACGGTGCGGGAGTATAGATTACCCGTGATGAAGCGGGAAAAATCGTTGGCCAGCTCCCGGTCGAACGCCTTCCATGTCCGGTAGGGGGGATCCATTTTGACGCCGCCGGCGAAGAGTCTCTTCGCGGTTTCCTGTGTCTTCCGATCGATCTCGTCGGCCATAATGCACTCCTCATCGATAATTCTATTTGACCAGAAAAACGCCCCGTTCGCGGTCCTGGAAATAGATCCGGTTGTGCTTTCCCCGGTTTGTTTTCTCGTAGAACATCTCCCCGTGGCTTCTGCACTCGGGGCAGCAACGCCCGGGAAGGATGACGGCGAAGATCCGGTTTCCCGTGTCGGCGATGGATTCAATCATGACCAGACCACCGCAGTCATCGCAGACGCGGACCGTTTCCTCCTGCTGCTCGCTGATGCCGTCCGTGTCGTAATAGATGAATTTTTTCCGCTTCAGGTAACGGGCGGCGCCGACCAGCCTTGCCTTCATATCATAACGGTCTCTCCAGAGGCCCATGACTTTTGCCGTTTCCTCTTTGATGGTCCTCGTAATGTCGGCGGATTGACGAAGGGAAGCAGGGTTATAGTCCGGTTCCCGGACATGACTGTAATCGAGACCGGCCATTGCAAGGATGATTCCGACATTCACGTAGGGGAGGGCCTTTTCTATGGAATAGCCTCCCTCCAGGACGGCAATATCCGGGGCGAGTCTTTCATTGAGGAGGGCATATCCCTGTGCGGAAAAACGCATGTTTGTGATCGGATCGGTGTAGTGGTTGTCCTGACCGGCAGAGTTGATGACGAGATCCGGTTTGAATTCATCCAGGATCGGCAGGATCACGCGGTCGAGGGCCATCAGGAATCCCTCATCCGAGGTCTGCGGGGGAAGCGGGATATTGATGGTTGCCCCAAGGGCGTTCGGCCCGCCCGCCTCATCGGAGAAGCCGGTTCCGGGATAGAGGGTCCGGCCGTCCTGGTGGATGGAGATGCACAGGGTATCCGGATCGTTCCAATAGATATCCTGGGTGCCGTCTCCGTGGTGGCAGTCGGTATCGACGACGGCGATTCTTTTGGGGCCGTAATGCCGACGGATATATTCAATCATGATCGCTTCGATGTTCACATTGCAGAAGCCGCGGGCGCCGTGGACGACGAGCATCGCATGATGGCCGGGCGGACGGACCAGGGCAAAGGCATTGTCGACTTCGCCGGAGAGGACCTTCTGCGCTGCCGTGATGGCGCCGCCCGCAGAGATGAGGTGAGATTCCGTAACCACGCTTCCCGCATCCGGGACGCAGATGTGCGCCCGGTTGATATCCTCCGCCGTTGCGATCCCGGGTTTGTACTCATGGATGTTGTCAAAGTCGAGGAGTCCCTCTTCGAAAACCTGGTCCTGGGTGTAGAGGAGACGTTCCTCTCGTTCAGGGTGGTTCGGCGAGATGGCCCAGTCGAAGGCGGGGAAGAAGATCAGGCCGGTTCTTTTGTGCGGTTTCAGCGGCATAAGGCGCCCCCCCGTTTAAGGTTTGTAATGCAGCCGGGCTTGATCTGGACCTTGACCCGGATATTTTTCCCGGTTGTATAGCACTCCCGCACCATGTTGAATTCCTGGGCTTCAACCACCTCAATCTCCAGATCCTCTTCGGCGGCGCCCATCTTCAGGACCTTTTCGCGGAGTTTTTCCCTGCCGATGCGGACGACATCCTCCATCGTGAAACGGGACGGAATGGTGGTTTGAAACCC
>DIWG01000008.1 GCA_002423465.1 Syntrophaceae bacterium UBA6112
AGCCATCCTGCTTTTCGGGAAGAACAGGCGCGTCATATTCCCCGACGCTGTCATTCGCTGCGCCCGTTTTCAGGGGACCGGGACGGAGCGGTTCCTGGATCAAACGGAAATTGATGAATACCTTCCCAAGGCGATCGAGACCGCTATTTCCTTCATCGAGCGCCATACCCGGCAGTCCTCCGATATCGGGCGGATACGACGGACGGATTTGCCCGAATATCCCATTCAGGCAGTGCGCGAGGCCATCATCAACGCAGTGGTTCATGCGGACTACGCCCTGGGAGGGATGGACATCAAGATAGCCATTTTCGACGACCGCCTGGAGATAACCAATCCCGGTTTTCTCCCCTTCGGATTGACACTCGAAGCCGCCTTGTCCGGCGTTTCCCGACTCCGCAACCGGATCATCGGCCGGGTATTTCGGGAACTGAAGCTGATTGAACAATGGGGATCGGGCATAGGCCGAATCATAGCCGCCTGCAAGGCTCAAGGTATCCAACCGCCCCGCTTCGAGGAAATCGGGGCCAGCTTTCGTGTGACCCTGTTTTCCGGGGCCGTTTCCGAACGGACAGCACCGGATTGGCTTGCTCCGTTGATGGACCACTTCTCCGGTTGCCGGGAAATCACGACGAAAGATGCCGCGACATTGTGGAAGACGTCCGATAGAACGGCACGGACAAGGTTGCGCAGCCTCGTCGAGAAAGGGATTCTGGCCGAGGTCGGTACCAGCCGGAAAGACCCGAAAAAAACCTATATTTTGAAAAAATCTCTATGATTTTCCTTGGGAAGGATGGCGATGAAAGAAGACCTCTTACACAGCACAAGGGACTCGTCTTAGTGAACAATTCTGGAGAAGCGGCACGTGATTGATATGCATGAAAATTCCGATATGCTTCTGTGCCAGCACCTGGAAGGGTTAGCAAGTGCAGATAAAGACTACTGGTCTTTCAAAGGCAACTCGTGTCGAGAGCACGGCCATGGCCTGTTCCAGTACCCTGCGATGATGGTGCCACAGGTGGCTCGAGCCATTCTTGAACAAGCATGTTCGGTGCATCCTAATATTGAACGAGCAGGTGATCCGTTTTCTGGCTCTGGGACTATTATGACGGAAAGCATGATGCGCGGCCTTGCATTTTGGGGAATAGACATCAATCCCTTAGCAATATTGGTTTGTCGAGTTAAAAGCGGCCCGTTCTTTGCTGAAATGCTAGCACAAAAAACCAAGGAACTCGTGAGCAGAATCAACGCCGACAATCTATCCGTGATCGAGGCCCATTTCCCAAATCGCGATAAGTGGTTCAAGAAAGAGGTCCAAATTTCACTTTCGAAGATTCGTAGGGCGATCCATCAAGAAGAAGCGCTATGGGCACGCAGATTTTTTTGGGTAGCCCTTGCAGAGACTGTTCGAATGACGAGCAATTCACGAACGTCAACATTTAAACTTCATATAAGGAAGCCAGAAGATATCGAAGGACGCGACTGTGAACCGGTGAATGTTTTCAAGAAGCTTCTTGATCGTAACTTACAACACTTTCAGGATCAGGCGAACCGCCTGTTGACATCAAATCATTTGGTGGATGGATATTATAAACGCAACTTGTCCATATCGCTTGGCGACGTACGAGATATAAAAGAGCAGACACAGTGTGACATCATTATCACGTCTCCGCCATATGGTGACAACGCAACAACGGTGCCATATGGCCAATACTCCTATCTGCCGCTGCAGTGGATCGATATGAAAGACATTGATGCTGATATCGATGAAGATTACCTGGTATCGACTCACGAAATCGACACCCGAAGCCTTGGCGGAAGCAAGCGCGTAAAGAAAGAGGAAACAAAGTCTCTCTGTGATCGTTCTCCTGTATTTGCTCAATATGTTAAGGCTCTATGCAACCAACCTCATGATCGTGCTCTTCGAGTCACAGCCTTCTTTCGTGATCTCGATGCTTGCCTTGATCCAATTCTGAAGGCACTACGACCAAATGGTCTTATGGTTTGGACACTTGGCAATCGAAAGGTCGGTGGAAAGAGAGTGCCCTTGGATAAAATACTTGAGGAGCTTCTTTCGGTTCATAATGCCAGGCTATTATGTAAGCTGACCCGTCGAATTTCTTCAAAGCGGATGGCACCTAAGAACAATGTAGCAGATACGATATCTCGGGAAACCATACTAGTCATGCGGAAGGCGGGATGATATGGAAAAACAAACACGTGCTCATTTTGAGGTTCATCCTTCCGTTGTATATCAGCTCGGCGAAAGCCTAATCACCGACGCGATACAGGCACTGATTGAACTCGTAAAAAACTGCTATGATGCAGATGCATCCTATGCCAAGGTGACCATCGATACACACGGTGTTATTGATGTTGCTGGTGCCATTTACCCTTCACAAAGCGGTAGAATCCTTGTTGAAGACGACGGCCATGGCATGGATTTGGCGGATGTTGAATCCGGATGGCTGACGATCTCAAATAGGAAGAAACGAGAACTCAAGCACGCCAAAAAAACAACACCGGGAGGACGTACCCCACTTGGTGACAAAGGTCTGGGGCGACTCGGGGTGCAGAGGCTAGGAGAGAATCTGGAGATTTTCACGAAATCTAAGGCAGAGCAAGGCTACCATTTCGGCTTTTCGTGGCTAGATTTCGAGACCGCCCCAAAGCTCGAGGACGTTGATGTCCATTTAGCCGAGATCAAGTACCCCCAACAGCATGGAACAAAAGTCGTTGTGTCCGGTCTTCGGGAACCCGACCTCTGGCGCGGTCAAAGTGCACTGAAGCGCCTTGAGCAAGAGCTTTCACGGATGATCTCCCCGTATAGGCAAATCCGCGATTTTACGGTGGCTGTAGTTGTAGATGGCAAGCCACTTGAGCTGTTGGAGATAAGTGACCAGATCCGGGATATTGCCCCTGTAAGGTATAGTCTGGCTTTTGATGGAACGCAGCTTGTCGTTCAAGGACGCACCATGTTAGATTTTTTCCGCCCTTCATCCTCAAAAGAGGCCGAGCAGTTCGCGCTGATCGCAGAATCTGATGATGGACAAGCGTTTTTCGACTTCCTTCAAACACAGAAGCTGGCAAAGACCCTCGGACTGACCCGATCGAATTCAAAGCAATGGTTTGTAGAATTTCGCTGGCAAAGACCTTTGGCGAATCTCGACAAGGTCCAACCCGCACCATCCGGAGACGGCGTCGCCAACCCAGGACCATTTACCGGAGAGGTGGATTCGTTTGATCTTGGGACGACCGCGTTTCAAAATCAGTCCGTTTTTGATCGCATCAGTGAATACCGCCGGCACATCAAAGAATTAAGTGGTATTCGTGTTTACCGAGATGGATTCGCCATCAGAGTTGACCATGACTGGCTCAAGCTCGGGGCACAGTGGACATCGGCGACATCCTATTACGGGCTAAAACCGGATAACACGCTTGGCTACATCGCTCTCTCGGCGCGTGACAACATGGAGCTTGAAGAGACGACGGATCGTGAGGGCTTTAAGGATTCACCATACTTCCGCAACTTCTATGCTTTATTGAACGAGTTCAAGACGTTCACGACGACAGCCCACGATTTCTTCGGCCGATCTTGGACAGAGTTTCGTAAGATGCGAAACGAAGCCTTGGCGCGTGTGGACTCTCGGAAGACGGTAGAAGATATCTCCCAGGCGATCAAAAAGGGGCTTGCCGAAGCGCCGGTGCATCAGAAGAGCTTGGAAATTTTTAAAACCAGGCTTAGTGTCAGTGCTACGGCATCTAAGGCTGTAGTATCAAGGCTTCGATCGGCAAAAGAGATCACACCTGAACTGCGAGAGAAAGTGACCGAGGCTCTATCGGACTTAGAACCGCTACTCATGGAGGCCAAAGCAGTAACAGACCGCCTATCCGCCTACCTCGAAGAGATCGGAGCACTTCGAGGCATGGGGCAGGTGTTAGAGGATCGGGTAGATGGCCTGCGACGCCAACTGGATGACATGTACGAAGCCGTGGCGCTGGGATTGACAGCAGAAGCACTGTCACATGAAGTCTATAATGTGGCAGACCACCTTGCTGCGCGTGCTAAGTCTGCTCAGACGACGCTTCGAAACAAGGGCATCACGGACCGCCCAATTCTTGCGTTTATCGAGTATGTCCAATCGTCCGTTATGGCCCTTCGTAAACAGATGTCCTTCCTATCGCCATCGTTGAGGTATGTGCGAGAGCAGCGACATAACATTGATCTAAATGAATTCTTTGCCGAACTCATTGAATTCTACCGCGACCGTTTGGAGAAGAACAAGATTGTAATGCGGCTATCATGTACGGAACCTGTGCCATTTGTCGTGTTTATAAATAAGGGGAAATTAACACAGGTGATCGATAATCTGGTGTTAAACAGTGAATATTGGATCAAAGAGGATATTGCACAGAAACGCCTGCAATATGGAACTATCGCAGTGGATATATCACGACCGTTCGTCCGCATATCTGACGATGGAAGCGGCATCGACCCAAGCGTGGAGCTCGCGATCTTCGAGCCATTCGTGTCTGCCAAGGCAAAGGGGCAAGGTCGGGGCCTCGGCCTGTTTATCGTAAAACAACTACTGGATTCGGAGGGGTGCAACATAGGCCTTCTCCCCGAACGTAATCAAAAACAACGACTGTTTAAGTTTCAGATTGATCTCCGGGGTGCACTCCATGAATGATGAAGCTATATCGCAAGCACGAACGGCCGTGGAGAATATTCTGACTGCCCTTGGAGTGGCACGGGTTGTTTATGTTGATGATGCCAATGGCGACGCTGTGACGTTAGAAGACGTGATTGCTGCCGCCGCTGGTCTCGATGCAAAGCTGCTGGCTGAAGTAATGCCTGAACTCGGCGAATTCATCCCAGAGGATCCAGATGTGTTGAGGCAGAAAGTGCGCGACGTATGGGCGCGGCTTGATGAAGCCAGTCAGAAAGAGCGAGCCCATGCGGTGCTCATTGCATCACGACGCCATGACGGCAGTGATACGGATGATGTTGCTGATGCGTCCATCTTGAGCGATTTAGTCCCGAGGGCGAAACTCATCAGCCTGTCTCCACCGCAATGGGAGGAACAGAAGACAAAGCTCCTGGGGGAAAGCAAGGACCAGAGAACCCTTTTTTTATTCGATCGTGATTTCTCAGAGACTGGAGGGGACGCGGAAGGTGGCATCAAGATTATAGCATCGCTTCTCGCAAGTAACGATACCGAAAGCTTGATCTGCGGTCTCTTGACACACACTGTGACCCCGGAGACACAACCGCAACAATGGGAGGAGTTGAGCAGAACATACAACATTCCCAGAGACCGATTTGTTGTAATCCCAAAGCTACATCTTAGCAAGTCCCCTATCCTTTTCGCACAGACACTGAAATTTGTGGCGCTATCACCCGATTTCACTGACCTGAAACGAAAGACAAAAGAGATCATCGCAGCAGCTGCTGCCGTTGCAGCCGATCGGGTCGAAGAAGTCAGCATCTATGACCTTGACCATATCGTGTTCCAAGTGTCCGCGGATGAAGGCCTCTGGGAACCCGATATGCTCTTCAGGCTTCATGCCTTGTTTCACCGCTTGGAGTCTCGCCGGTTAGCACATGAGGGCGGAGTCCTTGAACAGATTGCAGGCAGGCTAAGGGCTGTCAGTGGGATTCCTACGAGTAGTGACCTATTTACCCCTCCTTCAAGCGCATGGACACTACAACGCGAGGAGATGTACGAGTCGGATGGCCACATCAACAAGAACCATCTGCCGATTGAAATCGGGGACATTTTCGAACGCGTTGGTGCGGAGAGCACCAAGCGATATGTGCTGTTAGCGCAACCATGTGACTTGATGGTACGGAACGATGGCAAACGGCATCCTGAGCTGCAGCGTGTTCCTCTTGCAGAAGTTGCATGTACAGATAAGGCACCATATCACTCTGAAGAAATGCCCTATTTCGGAACTTCTCCGAAGGAGAAATGGCATGCCAAATTTAAGTTGGTCTATTTTGTGCGCCCATATATTCTGGACCTTTGTGTCCTAAACCAGGATGGGATTGCAAGACTGGTTCTCGGCAGCAGTGCACCCTCAAATGTGCGTCCGGCATGGAAGGAACGTCATAAAGTTATTTCTAGTCTTGTCAATAAGATAGTTCGTAAAGCCGATCAAGTCGCCCCTGCTGCCGAAGACACAGGGGCGGTAAAACAGGCAAAACAGAAAATTGTCCAGGACCTTGGGGGAGTATTCTTTAACGACGACCTATTCAAGGGTTCTATCGCTGAAGCCGATGGAATTCGTACGGTCACGTATGACTGCAAAAGGATAGGACGCTTATCACGTGCAAGGGCGATTGGTTTGCTCATGTCTTATACTGCATCCCTAAGTCGCCCCGCATACGACCGCGATTTTGGCACTATAGAACAATGCGAGGAGGTTACTAACGATGGGCAATGATCTCCTCCAGCCATCTCGAAAACGCTGAAGGGATCTTTTTATCTGGCCCCGCTTCAAGGCGGCGTCATGGGACGCGACGCCGGGAGCGGGGAAAGAGGCAGCATGCCGATACGTGCCCTCGCCAGAAAAGCAATTCCCATTGACATCAAGAATCATCCCCCGATTAACCTTCCCTGATCACCCCTTTTTGACCACGAGTTTCATGCAAAGCGCCCGACCGGACGGACTTGACCAGAGGGAAAGGCCATCCGGCGCCCTGGAATCCGCTTTAGCGGTTTCGAGGGCGAGGGCGCGAATCAGGGAGACGTGTCTCGTCCGAAGCAAAGCGGAGGGCGAGTCACGGCGACCGAAAAGAAACTGATCGCCCGCGGCCGCCTGTCTCCGACGAAGGAGGTGACAGGCGGCAGGCGGGCCACCTTGGCGCAGGAGAGCGGAGCGTCCGCAGGGTTTCGCGGGCGCGGAGCCGACTGCGCAACAGCCGCGAACCGGGGCGTCCGCGCGAAGCGTCTGTCTGCCGACGGCCCGGAGTACCAAACAAAAGCGGCCGAGCGGAGCGTCCGCAGGTTTATGCGGTCGCGGAGCTGGCCGCAACGCCCGAGGACCGGCAGTCTGAGCGCAGCGAAGTCTGCCGGGACCGGGCAACGGAGAAGTACCAAATGCCGGAGGGGCGGGCCTGTCGCCGCGCAGCGGTCGTCAGGCCTGCCCCGGAGGCAGGGAGGG
>DIWG01000005.1 GCA_002423465.1 Syntrophaceae bacterium UBA6112
ATGAATTTTGCACCCACGGATGAACAGAAGATGGTCCGGGAGATGGTCCGGAAATTTGCGGAAACGCAAATCAAACCGATTGCCGCGGAATTGGACCGCACGCACCGCCACCCCGAGGAGATCTGCCGGCAGTTGGGCGAGATGGGTCTCATGGGGGTCGCCGTACCGACGGAGTACGACGGCGCCGGAATGGACAACGTGACCTATGTCATGGCCCTGATCGAGATCTCTAAGGCCTGCGCAAGCTGCGGCGTCATCACCTCGGTCAACAACAGCCTCTACGGCTACCCGGTGAAGGCCTTCGGCACGGAGGAGCAGAAAAAGAAGTTCCTCGCCCCGGTGGCGGGCGGCAAGGTGGAAGGATGCTACGCGCTCACGGAATCCTCCGCCGGCTCCGACGCGGCGGCCTTGAAATGCCGGGCGGAATTGAAGGGCGACCGGTACATCGTCAACGGCGTCAAGACCTTCATCACCAGCGGCAACATCGCCCGCTACTGCGTGCTGGCGGCCACGACCGATCCGGCCCGCGGCTACCGGGCCATCATCAACCTGATCGTCGATCTGAAGAACACCCCGGGGTTCCGCGTCGGCAAGGTGGAGGAGAAAATGGGACTCCTCGCCTCCGGGACGGCGGAACTCATCTTCGAGGATGCCGAGGTGCCGGCGGAAAACCTCCTCGGGAAACCCGGCCAGGGTTTCAAACAGATGCTCTCCGGCCTCGACGCGGGGCGGATCGGCATCGGCGCCCAGGCCTGCGGGATCGGGCGGGCGGCCCTCGAGGACGCCGTCGAATACGCCAAGGAGCGGGTCCAGTTCGGCAAGCCGATCGCCACCTTCCAGGCGATCCAGTTCAAACTGGCCGACATGGCCACCGAGCTTGACGCGGCGGAGCTGATGCTCCTCCGGGCCGCGTGGCTGGAGGACAACGACCTCGACTTCGAGAAGGAGGCGGCGATGGCCAAGTACTACGCATCCGACGTCGCAATGCGGGCGGCGGTGGAAGGCGTCCAGATTTTCGGCGGCAACGGCTACATGAAGGAGTACCCTGCCGAGCGCCACATGCGGGACGCGAAGATCTGCCAGATCTATGAAGGGACGAACGAGATCCAGCGGGTGGTCGTCGCCCGCAAGCTGATCGGCCTGCGGTAGAAAATTAAATCAGTGGGAGAACCCGGAGCTTCGCCGAGGCTTAGGATCTTTTTCCGATACGCATCATCACTTCACGAAACGGAAGTAAAAGGAGGAAATTTGATGGGGAAGCTGTTGTGGAAACCTTCAGAGGAACGCATCAAGAACAGCAACATGTACCGCTTCATGTCATTCGTCAACCAGAGACACCAGCAGACCTTCACGGAATATGACGGTCTCTACGCCTGGTCGGTGAGCCATATCCCAGAATTCTGGGCCGCCGTCTGGGATTTCGTCGAGATCAAGGCCTCGCGCGGTTATGACCGGGTGATCGACAACGAACAAAAAATGCCCGGTGCGAAGTGGTTTCCCGGCGCCCGTCTGAATTTTGCGGAAAATCTGCTGCGCTTCCGGGATGATTCCGTGGCTCTCATCTTCAAGGGCGAGGATCATCCGTCGGTCAAGATGACCTATGCCCAACTCTACGACGAAGTGGCGAGGCTGGCGAAGAGCCTGAAGGCCTGCGGCGTCGGCCCCGGCGATCGCGTAGCCGGTTTTCTGCCGAACATGCCGGAGGCCGTAACGGCGATGCTTGCCGCAACCAGCATTGGGGCGGTTTGGTCCTCCTGCTCCCCCGATTTCGGGATCAAGGGCGTTCTGGATCGTTTCGGGCAGATCAAGCCGAAGGTTCTCTTTGCGGCAAACGGCTATTTCTTCAAGGGGAAGAGCCTCGATTCCATCTCCCGTGTGGCGGAGATTCTCAAGGATCTTCCTTCGATCGAAAAGGTCGTCGTCGTCCCCTATACGGAAAGTGAACCCGACATCAGCGCCCTTCACAATGCCGTCCATTACAGATCCTTTCTGGCGCCGGAAAACGGTTTGGAGATCCGGTTCGAGCAGCTTCCCTTCGAACACCCGCTCTATATCATGTTCACCTCGGGGACAACCGGTCTGCCGAAGTGCATGGTTCAGAGCGCGGGCGGGATCCTGATCCATCACATGAAAGAGCTGATTCTTCATACGAACCTGACCCGCGAGGATACGATCTTCTACTTCACCACTTGCGGCTGGATGATGTGGAACTGGCTCGTCAGTTCGCTGGCCGTGGGCGCGAAACTCCTCCTCTTCGACGGAAACCCCTTCCACCCGCATCCGGGCGCCCTTTGGCGCGCCGCCCAGGAGGAGGGGATCACCATTTTCGGAACCAGCGCAGGATACATTTCGGCGCTGATGAACGAGGGGGTTCGGCCGGGTGCGGAGTATGACCTTTCCGCCCTCAAAACCATTCTCTCGACCGGTTCTCCGCTCTCCGAGGATGGGTTCGAGTTCATCTACCGTGAGGTCAAGGCCGATCTTCAACTCGCCTCCATCTCCGGCGGTTCGGATATCAACGGTTGTTTCGCCCTGGGAAATCCGATGGGGGCGGTCTATTCCGGGGAACTCCAATGCCGGGGTCTCGGAATGAAGGTCGAAGCCTTCGACGAGAACGGCAAACCGGTGCTCAACCAGCAGGGCGAGCTTGTCTGCACGGCGCCTTCTCCCTCCATGCCGATCTACTTCTGGGATGATCCCGGACACAAGAAATACCGGGCCGCCTATTTCGATGTCTATCCGAATATCTGGCGGCATGGGGACTACATCCTGATCAACGAACGGGGCGGCGTCGTCATCTACGGCCGGTCGGACGCTACGCTGAATCCCGGCGGCGTCCGCATCGGAACGGCGGAGATCTACCGTCAGGTCGAGAACATCGAGGGGATTGCCGACAGCATCGTTGTGGGACAGAACTGGAAGAACGGCGTGCGTGTCATTCTGTTTGTGAAGATGGCGCCGGGGAAAGAACTGACCGATGAGATTCGGGACCGGATCCGCAAGACGATCCGTGTGAATGCATCGCCGCGCCATGTCCCGGCCAAGATCATCGCCGTACCGGACATCCCATATACCTTGAACATGAAGAAGGTCGAGCTTTCGGTCAAGAAGGTGATCGAGGGGCAGGCCGTGCAGAACAAGGACGCCCTGAAGAATCCGGAGGCCCTGGACCACTATGCGGGCATCAAAGAACTTCTGGAGGATTGAAGACTTGAACGAACGTCAGGGGCGGCGTCAAGCCGCCCCTGATCATTTGGGAAGGACATGGAGGTTATTTCAGCAGGACGCGGAGATTGTCCCGTTCGGTCACCATCTTGTCGCCCACGGAGGTCCCGCAGAAGGTGCAGGTGTAGTCGTATTTGTCCCCATTCGAAAGAACGAGGAGAAGGCGCTTTCGCACCGGAACCGCCCGCCGGCATTTGGGGCAGAAAAGCTCCGTGGCGTCAAAATCCTTGTACTGTTCCCGTTTCATTTCTCATCCTTTTCCGGAATTCTTTTTGCATCTACCAGCCAGACGGCGGCCTCGCTGTCGCTCGGCGCTCGATAATCGCCCCGCGGTGAAAGGGAGCCGCCCGAACCGACCTTGGGGCTGTTGGGGACGCAGGAGCGCTTGAACTGGCTCATCTGGAAGAAGCGGTAGAGATAAACCTCCAGCCAGCGGCGGATTTCGCCGATCGTGTAAGCGTTTCGCTTTGTCTCGGGGACGTCGGGCCAGTTTCCCCGCGCCTTGTCCCGCCACGAGCAATAGGCCATAAAGGCGATCTTGGTCGGCAGGTAGCCGAAGCGGATCGTATAAAAAATGTTGAAATCCTGAAGCTCGTAAGGGCCGACGATCGCTTCCGTCCGTTGGGAGGGCTGGGAGTCCGGTTCGCCGGGAATCAGTTCGGGGCTGATTTCGGTCGCCAGGATGTCGAGCAGGATCGCGGAGGCGTCCGGGGAGATTTGCCCGGTTCGCGCGACCCAGCGAATCAGATGCTGAATCAGGGTTTTGGGGACGCTCGCGTTCACATTGTAGTGGGACATGTGGTCGCCGACGCCGTAGGTGCACCAGCCGAGGGCAAGTTCGCTCAAGTCGCCCGTGCCGATCACGATGGCGTCTCTCAGGTTGGCGATGCGAAAGAGGTGCGAGGTCCGCTCCCCGGCCTGGATATTTTCAAAAGTGATGTCATAAACGGTTTTCCCTTCCGCGAAGGGGTGGCCGATATCCTTGAGCATCTGCTTGCAGCTCGGGCGGATGTCGATCTCGTTGGCCTCCACGCCCAGCGCCTTCATCAAGGAGAGGGCGTTGCGATGGGTCTTGTCGGACGTTGCGAATCCCGGCATCGTATAGGCCAGGACATTGGACCGGGGAAGTTTCAGTCGATCCATCGTCCGGGCGGCGACGATCAGGGCGTGCGTGGAGTCGAGCCCGCCGGAGACGCCGATCACGACCTTTTCGATTTTTGAGGATTTCAGCCGCTGAGCGAGCCCTTGAACCTGGATATTGTAGGCCTCATAGCAGCGTTGATCCCGTTTGGAGGGATCCGTCGGGATATAGGGAAATCGGGCAAATTCGCGGTCGAGGAGAAGGCGGCCCTCGATGGGGTCCGGATTGATCTCGACCCGGCGGAACTTCAGGAGCGCTTCGCGGTGGGTAAAGGCATTCCGGCCGAAGGTTGTCTGGCGCATCCGGTCCTGGGCGAGACGGTCCAGGTCGAGATCGGCGAGGATCAGCCGGGAGCCTTCCGAAAACCGCTCCGACTCCGCGAGCAGATTGCCGTTTTCGCAGATCATGGCGTGGCCGTCCCAGGCGATGTCCGTCGTCGATTCACCGGGCCCAGCGGCGGCGTACAGATAGGCGGCGATGCAGCGGGCGGACTGGTTGGCGGTGAGGCTCTGCCGGTATTCCGCCTTCCCGATCGTTACATTGGAGGCGGAGAGATTTCCGATGACGGTCGCCCCGGCCATGGCGGCAAAGCATGAGGGCGGGATGGGGACCCAAACGTCCTCGCACATCTCCAGAAAAAAGCGGAAGTTGCGGATGCTGACGACGTCGAACAGCAGATCAGCGCCGAAGGGAATGTTCTCCTGGCCGCAGAGATGGACGGATTTCGATAGCACCTCTTCCGCGGGGCTGAATTGGCGGCCCTCGTAGAACTCCCGGTAATTGGGGAGGTAGGATTTGACGGCGATTCCGGCGATCCGGCCCCGGTGGAGAACAATCCCGCAGTTGAACAGCCGGGAGTCGAACCGCAACGGGGCGCCGACGACAAGGATCAGGTTGAGAAATTCCGTCTCCTTTGCGATCCGCTCGATCGCGCCGACAACCCCCTGGAGCAGGGCTTCCTGTTGAAAGAGATCATCGTTGGAATAGGCCGAAAGCCCCAGTTCCGGGAAAAGGGCAAATACGGCCTTCTTCTCCGCGGCTTCGCGGACGAGGCGAATGGTCTCTTCCGCATTGAATCCGGTATCGGCCACCTTGACTTCCGGGGTGCAGACGGCAACCCGGATAAATCCATGGCGGTACAGATTGAAAAAATTGCCGCTCGCTTCGTTTCCCATCGCGATTCCCTATTCCTTCTCCGAGACCTTTGAAAAACACCCCTGCTTTGTCATTCCCGCGGAAGCAGGAATCCGGAAGGTCTTAAAAGGACTGGATTCCTGATTTCGCAGGAATGACGATTTACCGAATTTCGGGAGAAATTCAAAGGTCTCTCTCCACGCAGGCGTATGCGCTGTGGTTGTGGATGCTTTCAAAATTCTCCGCCTCCACCTTGTACCAGGTGAAGTTGGGCTCCCCATCGAGCCGCCCCGCAACATTCCGGACAACATCTTCGACGAACATCGGGTTGTCGTAAGCCCGCTCCGTGACGTATTTTTCATCGACGCGCTTCAACAGCGAATAGACTTCCCCGCTGGCCGATTCTTCGATCATTCGGATCACGTCTTCAATCCAGAAGAACTTGCGGAACCGGACCATGACGGTGACGATGCTTCGCTGGTTGTGGGCGCCGGCCCGGCTGATCTCCCGGGAACAGGGGCAGACGGTCGTGACCGGGACCTCCATCCCCACGATGAAATCCATCCCTTTGCCGTCGCTCGTCCCCAGAAACCGGCAGCGGTATTCCATCAGGCTTTTCGCACCCGACTTGGGCGCCGCCTTCTCGATGAAGTAGGGGAATTCGATTTCGATATGCGCCGATTCCGCGTGCAGTTTTGCACGGATCTTTTCCAGGATGCCGTGAAAGGTCCGGATGTTCACCTGCTCCCGGATTTCGTTCAGGACCTCGACGAAACGGCTCATATGCGTTCCCTTGAAGCGGCGGAGAAGGTTGACGTACATGTTGATCGTGGCGTTGACCGGCTGCGTCCCGTGGGCGCGATCCAGCACGATGATGGGGTATTTGAGCCCCTTGACGCCGACCCGCTGGATATCGATATTCCGTTCGTCTTTCAGGTTCTGGATGTCGATCATAGGCTGTAGGAGACCCGGGCGTTCTCCGATTCCCAGACGGTCACGCGGGTCAAGGAGGCCTTCGCCTGACCCGCCTTTTCGCCGATCCGCTCGTAGAGGAAACGCGCGATCCGTTCGGAAGAGGGATTCACGCCCTCGAAGCATTCGAGTTCGTTCAGATATTTGTGGTCGAGCCCTTCGAGAACTTCGTCCGTCCAGCGCTTCAGGAGGCGGAAATCGATCAGGAGACCATCTTCGTCAAGCGCATCGGCGGCGGCCGAAACTTCGACGATGAAGTTGTGTCCGTGAAGCTCTTCGCACTTGCCGCCGATCTCCTTCAGTAGATGGGCGGCGGAAAAGGATTTCCGGATGGTGACTTCGTACATGTTTGGTTTCCTCCCTTTTTCGGATGGCACTATATCACAAACGGTATTCGAGGATAAGCGGGAAATTGTGCCGACGCCTTGAAAGAGGTGAATAGGCGCCATCCGGCACGGGCTGGGCCGTCGCCGGGATAGGGGATCATCCTCCCGCCGTGATTCGGGTGGCCGGTGCTGGACGGCCCGTTCATTTCGGAGTCGGCGCATCGACCCCGCGGTGGTTGTCCCACGCATGGTCGTTGAGCGAGGGGTTGGCCGTCCGGTCATTGGCCAGCAACTCCTCCTGAATTTGGATCTGCTCGCGGACATTGAAGATATAGGCGCTCTTGTCGTGCCGGTGTGGCGCCAGTTTCTGCATGGCTTTTTCGTCATAACGGATGAAATTCTGTCCCGCCCGCAAGGCGCTGTAGCGGCGGTGGCCGAGCCGGGCCAGGACGTCCACCCCTACGCGCACGGACGTATCCAGGGTCTCGCGGTAAATGTCGTTGACGCCCATGTCCATGAAATGGAAGGCGTCCTGACGGTTTGCGGCCCGCACCATGAGCTTGAGTTTGGGAAAATGTTTTCGGACCTTCTCGACAAGATCGTGGTTGACGGTCGGCAATCCGATGGCGGCAACCAGCAGCTTTGCCTGATCGGCCCCGGCGGACTTGAGGATGTCGATCCGGGTGGCGTCCCCATAGAATGCCTTGAAACCCATCCGCCGGAGAAGATCGACGCGGTCGGAGTCGTTGTCAAGGATCGTCGATTCCACGCCGCTCGCCCTGAGAAAGCGGCCGAGGGTGCTGCCGAAGGGACCGAATCCGGCGATAATGACCGGGTGGCGCAGGTCGATCTCGTCCACCTCCTTGTCCGCTTTTTCGGGAACGCCGAAGCGGGGAAGAATCAGCCGGTCGTTGATCAACAAAAGCAAGGGGGTTGCGGTCATGCTCAGGGCGGTGACGCCCATCAGCGTATCCGTCCAGTCCGCGGAGAGAATCCGGAGCTGGCTCATGAAGGAAAAAAGGACAAAGGCGAATTCACCGACCTGGGCCAAACCCAGAGAGAATAAGAGATTTTGATCCAAGCCAAGCCGCGCCAGCCTCCCCGTGAGGAACAGGACAAGGAATTTGACCGTGACGACGCCGAACACCAGCAGGATCATAAAAAGCGGTTTTTGGAGGATCAAACCGAAGTTGATCGAGGCGCCCACGGAGATGAAAAAAAGCCCGAGGAGAATTCCCTTGAAGGGTTCGATATCGCATTCCAACTCGTGTCGGTACTCACTGTTGGCCAGAACGATGCCGGCCAGGAAGGTGCCCAAAGCGGGGCTGAGTCCCACCAGTTCCATGAGGTATGCCGCGGCCATTACGATGAAAAGCGCGGAAGCCGTGAACAGCTCGCGCAGATGAATCCGGGCGATGAATCTGAGGAAAGGGACGATCAAGAAGCGGCCGCAAAGGATAACCGCGGCGACGGCGCCCAGCAAAGCGAGGGTCTGGGCCCAGCCCGGCAACCGGGCCAGGAAAGTGGAGGGTTCGCCGGCGGCTTGGAAAGACTGGAGGGCCAGCAGGGGCAGAGCGGCCAGGATGGGAATCACCGCAATATCCTGATACAACAGGACGGCAAAGGCGGATCTGCCGGATTGGGTCTGGTCGAGCCCCTTTTCGCGCAGGGTTTGCAGGACGATCGCCGTGGAAGACATGGAAAGGGCAAGCCCGATTGCCAGTGAAGCCTGCCAGGGAAAGCCGCCGAGCATAAAGGCGCCCATCAGCAGAAGTGTCGTCAGTCCAAACTGCGTGGTTCCGGATCCGAGAATCAGGCGACGCATCCGCCAGAACTGGGCGGGCTCCAGCTCCAGTCCGATCAAAAAGAGCATCATGACCACGCCGAATTCGGCGAAATGGATGACATCCCGGCCTTCTCCACCGACCAGACCCAGGACAAAAGGGCCGATGGTGATGCCGGCCAAAAGATACCCCAGGACCGATCCCATGCCCAGACGTTTGGCGACGGGAACGAAAAGAATCGCCGCGGCCAGGTAGATGAGTGCGTCCTGCAAAAATCCGTGGTTCATGGTGTCTGTCCTTCACGACCTTGCTCGAGCCAGTCATTGAGGAAGGCGAACCGTCTCAGCGCTTCCACTTGAAAGTCGCCCCGGGAGAGTCGCTCCAGGAGGTTTCGGTAAAGGGCGGCATGGCGGTCCAACTGTTGATCCGTCAGCAGGTAGGTCCCTTGAACCACAAACGGCGGCAGATAGGTCATTTTGCAAAGGGATGCCGTCTGGTGGAAAGGCGCCAACAATTCGCCGATCGTGAAATGGTTGCGACCGTTGTTCTGGTAAGATTCGCGAGCGCCTCCCGACGTAATGACGTTCAAAGCAATTTTATCTTTCAAGGCGTCGCCGCCGCTGCCGTGCGCCCAGCCGAATTCGAGAACCAGATCCAGCCACTGCTTGAGAAGGGCAGGGGCGCCGTACATGTAGAGGGGGTGTTGCCAGATCACAATCTGAGAGGAGGCCAGCAACGCCTTCTCCCGTTCCACCTGGATGTTGAAATCGGGATAGTTCTCGTACAAATCGTGGAGCGTCACCCCCGGCAGGTCCGCGACGGCCCGGACCAGCGCCCGGTTGATCCGCGATTGTTCGAACCGGGGATGAATAAAAAGAATCAAAATCGGGTTTACCGGATCGCTCACGACACCTCTTCGTACTCAAACCCAGTTCGCAACAAGCAATCCGGGGACTTTGTCAAAATGTCGGGTATTGTTGCTTACCAGCGTTGCCCCCTGACTTCTGGCATGGGCGGCAATCATCATATCCATGGCGCCGATGGGATTGCCGTCCTTCTCCATCGCAGCTCGAATTTGTCCATAATGGTCCGCCGCTGTTTCATCCCAGGAAATTACGGCCAGCCGGGAGACAAAGTCATCTATCTCTTTCCGGATGGAAGGTCCCTGCGGATGCCGTGCCGCGCCATAGTAAAGCTCGGCCAAAACAACCGTGGAAATGCAAAGATCTTTTGCCCCAACTCGGTCAAAATGGGCCTTGACGGAAAGGGGGCGGCTTTTGAGGACATAACTGCAAATATTTGTGTCCAGCATATAGCGCATTAGAACATCTCCCGCTTTTCAGGCTTAAGATCCTTGCGGTCGGCCATAAAATCTTCCGGCACCTGCGACGGACGGTCAAAAAAATCAGCCCAGCCCAACGACTTCGGCCTAATGATCAATGCGTCTCCCTGCCGTTCGATAAAAACCTCGCGGACTGAAAAGCGAAATTCTGCAGGCAGACGCACCGCCTGGCTGCGGCCGTTCATAAAAATTTTAGCTGTCTGTGACATAACTCACCTCCGTGATCTATATCGAAAGTATATACCGTCTGTTTAAAAATGCAATAGCACCGAGGCAATTGCAAAACTCAATAAAAGGTGTCACCCCCGCGAAAGCGGAGGTCCAAAAATTCTTGAAAAGGCTGTATTCCCGCTTCTGCGGGAATGACAATCTCGGACCTTTGCAATTGCCTCCACCGAGAAACTTTCCCCCTGAATGGTTTTAGATGATTCTTCAGGGCATTGGGAAGGATTTGTCGGTTGCTGCTGCCGATCATATGCTGTAGGAGACGCGGGTGTTCTCCGATTCCCAGATTGATGAAAAAATCCCTCGACAATCAAAATCTTTTCATTTAGTCTATTCCGTAGATCCTTAGGAAACTCGTACAGTAAGGGATGGCCGCCATGAAAAAAACAATTTCATCACTGATCATCTTCCTGATGTTTTTCGTCCCCGCCTTGGGTAACGCCTCCTATATCATTCGGCTGAAAAATGGGGGACAACTGTACACACCCGCGTATTGGTTTGAGGGTCGGATGATTTTTTTTTATTGTGCGGGCGGAACTGCGGGGATGGAAAGATCGGGAATCGATCGGATTGAACGGGACAAAACGGACTACAACCTGGGTTCAGTAGAAAGGAATATAGAGAAGAAGGTGCCTCCACCGCCCCCCAAGACGGAAAAGGCACAGGACCCGAAGAAAGCCTCACAGTCGGCGGAACCGGCAAAGAAAGTCGAAGAAAAAGTTAATATAGAGGCATACAAAGGCAGGAAAGATCAGATGTCGGTCGAGCTCGACGAAATAACGGAAAGGCTGCGAAAGGCCACCCGGCAAAAGGACGATGCGGCAAAGGAAAAGGCTAAGGAAGAAATGAGAAAGATCTCCGCGCAGATTTATAACCTGACCGACGAGGTAAAGAATAAGAACAAGGGGGTCCTACCGGATGGGTGGTGGGAGAAAAAATAAAAAATCACCGATATTCTCGAAAAATTCGGTTCCTCTAATTTTTCCAACTCAGGATCTTCATGGGCAGACTTTCTGTCAGATTCTGGACAGCGGAACTGCAATAAACAATATTGGCATTTCCACCCACGAGATCTGCATCGGCAGATCCCCCGGCAAGCATTGCACCCGTGACGTTCTTGTCGCCGCCGCCGGTAAACGTTATCGATCCTGATGCGACCACCAACCCATTCCAGGAAAAATCGCCATGCAATAGAAGATCCCCTTCGATTAGAAGCAACCCGCATCCTGTCGCGCCGCCGCTCAACTGAATGTCCGTCCCGCCGGTATTATAATAAACGATGTTGTGTGCGCTGCAAGATGAGGGTAATTGCGAAGTTGCCCCTAGCGTCGGAGTCCCCCAACCGTCCCCCGGGCCGGGAACCGATGTGGCGGTATGGGTCGCAGCGTTTACCGTATAGGTGAAATCGGCCGATCCTTTATAACGATCGATGAGGGACTGAACATTTATCCCCGTGCCGCCATAGGTGATATTGGGCGTAGTTCCGCCGGCGCCGGTGATACTCGGTCCGCCGTTGAGCGTGATGGAACCGCTCCCCTGGGTCGTCACGATGCCGGCAAGGTCCGACCCTCCGCAGCCGTCCGTCCCGATGATATTCGTACTGGAACCCTGGACCGTTGTGGCGGCGTTGACATAAAGGGCGGCGGGCACATTGATCGGCGGCACCCGAGCCATTTCTGCTATCAGTGTGCGATGGACACCTGCATAGGTACCCTCGCTCGTCACCTTATATATATTCCGCATCATGGAGCCTGTGGCAGTTGTCCGCTCATCGATCCCGTCGCCATTGGAGTCCCCCCAGTATAGAATGTTTCCCGCCCCATCCGTCTGATGGACGATCGTTACCACATAATCCAGATTCTCCTGGAGCCTGTTCACCCGGACATGCAAGGTATTGCTGCTGTTATACCCCTTGCCTTGAGACTTGATGACCGAGCCGATATAGGCCGTCCATCCGCTTTGGGTCTGATGTCCATCGACAATGCCATCCGCCACCCCGGCCCGCAACCGGACTTTCGCATCTTCAATGCCCGCTTCGGCAACATGCAAAACTGTATTTTCCGATCTAAAAAACACATTCATCTTCAGTTCAGTGGTTGTCGTAATCATCGCTATGCTTCCCAAAGCAAGCAACGCGGCAATCACCAACAGACCAACCACGAGAACCACTCCATTCTGCTGACCAAGACTCCGGCTTTTCATGATATGCTTCTTCATTTATTATAAACCGATATTCCTCGGCACGACATTGAAATTCAGAGTATATCGCCGATAATGATCTCCATGCGTCAGGTCGGTATATTGGAGATCGGGTTTCGCAATCCGGGCCGTAAGACTAACCTGTATCTTTGCAATCTCTGTTACAGCGGGTGAAGAGGACAGGAGGTTCCCGTCACGATCATAAAAAGCAAATGCCCATGATTCGATGTTCTGAGCGATAACTTGCGTCGATCCATTGGATGTCCTGCCAAGGCAGGTCACACCTGCCAGATCAAAAACATTGTACGATATATTCTCATTGGGATTCGCAGTGTCCGCAGAGGTATTTCCATTACCATTCAGGTCGGCCACAAAACTCAAGGCATTGGATGAAGCCGTCGTAATGCCCGGCTGTGTACCAACGGAGATTGTTTTTTGAGGGTTATAACCGGCCATCATGATCTCAGGAAGCATAATTCGCATACCGGCTCGGGCATTCTGCTGCATCTCCGCCACCTGTTCCTGCAATGATACATTCCGATCCTGAGTCGTAAGCACCCCATACATGGCGCCGAGAATAATCAACCCCGTGGACATGGCAATGATCAGCTCCAGCAGCGTAAAGCCCTGTCCGCTCCATCGATCATTATTTTTAAAAAGTTTCTTCATAAGCCACCTCCGATCTCATCCGTCCTGATTGGCCTGCAAGGTGTTGAATGAAACATTGTGGGTTTTGCCATTCGAGTTCCATGATACCGATACGGTAATCGTCTTACACACAATGTTTAAGCTCGTCGCATCGATGGTATCCGTGATGGTCCATGTACGAGAGTAGAGATTTTGGAAAGGGTTTCCGGTATCGACATGGCTGCCGCTAATTAATTCTTGGTTCGTAAATTCCCTGGTCTTTAGATCTTCCGTCTTGTCATGGACCAGAGCCGTGGCTGTAGTGATCATCTTACTTAAGGAGTTTCCCTTGATTGCCATCACGGACAAGGACAACATGCCCAGACAGGCCACGACGAGCAGAAATGTAGTAATGATAACTTCAATTAGGGTAAAGCCCTTCTGATTCAAGTATGCCTGTTTCATAACATGTCCTCCCTTCTGCCGTAAGGAACCCGGGATTCTGACTCCTTAAATACAGGTCCCGTTTCTATGCCTGGGCCTGATAATCGTCTTGATTATATGATAAGGATGGTTTAGTGTAATAGCAAGGAGAAAGCGGTTTAAATGAGTGAACTTGTTCACAGATTCTGTGTGAAATCCTTCATAGACGGATCGGATTGAAGCACCCAATCAAATCCTCGAGGACACCATGACGCCGGTTAACGCCTTAAAAAGAATCCATTTGTTCTCGTCACTATCCGACCAGGATTGCGAGCAGTTGTCCAAACTTCTGAGGCTACAGACGCTGCACAAAGGGGAAGTCCTGTTCCGCAGGGGCGATGAAGGTGCGACATTTTATATGATTCTGTCTGGGCAGATCAAGATCTCTGTTTCAAAAAGGGACCATCAGATGACCTTGGCGATCCTTGGACGGGATGAATTTTTAGGAGAAATGGCCCTCCTCGATGGGCAGCCCCGCTCCGCCGATGCCGTTGCCACAGAGCAGTCTTGCCTTTACGCCCTAAACAGAAAGGATTTCTTGTCTTTTTTGATGACCAGCGAGCATGCAATTCATGCCGTTCTCTCCGCTCTCTCCATACGCCTGCGGAAGACGGACAATCAATTGACGGAGATGTACTTCCTGAACGTCCATGCACGACTGGGGAAAAAACTGGTTGAGCTTATAGAGTCTCGTCCTTCTCACGTGAAAAATGATCCTGATCATATCCTGAACATTACCCAGGATGAGTTGGGTCATCTGGTAGGCGTCTCTCGGGAAAGCATCAACAAAGCCCTTAAAATCCTTCGTAAAAAAGGAATCCTCAGCACGTCGCGAAACACCATCCGCATCCATAATCTTGACCTCCTGAAACAACGGCTGTGATAAAAAAGTGGCACTTCCGGCAATTCATGCATGATGCGCAGATCGAGCAGTAACTCTTCTCCATCCCCATGATCCTTACACCCGCTGGACAAATGTTTCTCTTTGCTGTTCGGTCGTTACCCCATCTTCATGCGGATTTGAAATCAAGATGACGCCCGAAGAATCTTCTGGAGGGTGTAGGGTTAAAAAAACAACTCATCATTGAGGAAAACGACCCTCAAGCGGAATCGGGTGCGGATATGGAATAATTCCGCCGAAAGCCGTGAAAATCACAGAAAAGAACATTGTAAGAGAAAGGAGCGGTTGACTGCCATGCTGGAATCACTTTGCTAATACCTCAAAATAACGTATCATATTATTCTATGATGAAAGAATGAATTGATCTGTCATGCATTGGCATGATCTTTGCTTATAGATTGACAATATTATAAATCGAGACAATGATTGGAATAGGGAAGGGATGAGGAACGAGAAAGGCTTCACGCTGATCGAACTTATGATCGTCATCGCGATCATCGGCATTTTGGCGGCCATTGCGATTCCTCAGTTCTCAGCGTATAAAGTTAAGGCATATAAATCTGAATTAAATGCCGATTTGAAGAATGCCTATACTGCTGCTCAAGTTTATTTCATGGGTAGTGGGAATGCGGCTGCCACGATTGACGAAGCGGCTCTGACAACTAGCGGTTATAAGGCATCGCCAAATGTCAGTTTTACGGCGAGTACTTTAAAAGTCGATTCTGGAACATTAACACTAACGCATAGTCGAGTTACTGGAGTCGGAACTGTAGATTACCAAGGCAATGTTACATTGCCTTAAAGAATAAACTGAATAGCGGATCTTTAATTGGTACGATTGAAGAACAACTAATTTAAAAATTGGATACCGTGTGAGGAGGTGATAAAGGGGAAATAGACTGGAGGATATGGCAAAGATATTTAAAAAATGAATCACACACCAAAACTGAAAGGAGAAGGGTTATGCTTAGCAAATTACAAAGAGGTCAGAAAGGTTTTACTTTGATCGAGCTCATGATCGTCATCGCGATCATCGGCATCTTGGCGGCTATCGCCATTCCGCAGTTCACCGCGTATAAAAAGAGGGGCTATGTTGCCAGCTGCGTTGCGGATGCGAAGAATGCCCTGACGGGAGTCACAGCATATGCAGGCGAGAATCCGACTGTGGCTCCGCCTGCTGAAACCATTGCTGCGGGAGCTACAGGAACTACATATACTACCGTTAAGGCGAGTGCCGGGAATACAATTACAATCGCAGCGGGGGCATCGGCAGGTACGCCCGGTACGATCACCATCACCAGTTCAAACCTTACAGGTAGTTACATCATCGCTGCCGATGGTACAGTAACCAATACTTTGAGTTAAGATCACACGGATCATTCTCACAACACTTTACAGCACTTACAAAAACCGAGGAGGGGAATTTCCCCTCCTCGGTTTGCTGTTCATAGAATTACCTGGGCGTTGAGAGCAATGACCTGTCATTACGTGTGTCAAGATACGGAATCCCATGGACGAGTGATCATATATAG
This sequence comes from Syntrophaceae bacterium UBA6112, assembly GCA_002423465.1. Taxonomy (GTDB): domain Bacteria; phylum Desulfobacterota; class Syntrophia; order Syntrophales; family UBA5619; genus UBA5619. The sequence goes on from DIWG01000005.1 coordinate 15,892, forward strand.
AATGAATCAAAATGGTTATCATTTGATAAATTGTGTTCCGCGTTTGTTGAGAGTGCTGGAGTTGTTTAGTGCAGAGCATCGGTCCGGATGATGGGTGAGGTTTGCTGCAGCGGTTTGGTTGCGGAATTGTTTGAAAGACGAAGTATAAATGATATTTCGTAACCTTTGGAAATACAACGTTCTTCTGATGGGGGTGTTTCTGGCGGCACTGGTGCTCGTGCTCTATTGGCCGGTGTTCGGTTACGATTTCATCGCCTTGGACGACAACCTCTATGTCGTCGAAAATCCCAACCTCCAAAAGGGAATCACCAAGGAGGGCCTTGGCTGGGCGACGACCACCTTCCATACCACGAACTGGCATCCGTTGACGTGGCTTTCCTACCTGGCGGATTATGAACTGTTTGGGTTGAATCCCGCCGGATATCACCTAAGCAACCTGATTCTGCATCTGCTCAACACCCTGTTGCTGTTCATTCTTATGCGGCGGATGACCGGAGAGATCTGGAAAGGCGCCGCAGTGGCTACCCTGTTTGCAGTTCACCCGCTGAATATCGAATCGGTTGTCTGGATCGCGGAGCGGAAGAATCTTCTCAGCACACTCTTTTGGATCCTGACCCTCCTGGCCTATGTTCGCTATGTGGAGAAGCCGGGATGGAAACGTTACTCCTGGATATTGGTCTGCTTCATTCTTGGACTGATGGCAAAACCGATGCTGGTGACGCTGCCTTTCGTTCTGCTGCTCCTCGATTACTGGCCGCTTCAGCGCCTTTCCTGGACCGATCGGGATCGGTCGGGGGCCATTCAAGACCCCAGAGAACGGCGAAAACTTCTGATTCACCTGCTGATTGAAAAAACACCGCTGATCCTCTTTTCGTTCCTCTCCGCATGGATCACCTTTCATGCAGCCCGGAGCGGCGGCGCTGTCAAGGCCATCGCCGTTTTCCCGCTGACCGGCCGAATTGAAAATGCTATCATTAGTTATGCGATGTATCTGTACAAGATGGCTTGGCCGATGGATCTGGCCATTTTCTATCCCTATCCGGTCGGCCGTCCTCTCTGGCAGGCTGGGCTGTCTATTCTGTTTCTGACCGCCGTGACTGCCTTTGTCTGCATAAAAGGTAGGACGCACCGTTACCTGATCACCGGTTGGTTCTGGTATGGGATTACGCTGCTTCCGGTTATCGGACTTGTCCAGGTGGGATTTCAGTCGATGGCGAACCGGTATGCCTATCTATCGGTGCTCGGGATTTTCGTCATCGTCGTCTGGGGGGTGCCGGATCTCCTGAAAGGATTTTTCCGGTTGCTGTATCTTCCGGCAATCTCGGTTGCAGTGATTCTCGCCTTTACCTTCTGCACGAAAGCGGCCCTGCCGGACTGGAAAAACAGCGAAGCGGCGTTTCAACAGGCGCTGAGGGTGACAAAGAACAACCATATCGCCGAGCTCGGCATGGGGAACGTCTGGTTTAACCGCGGGAATCTCTCCAAAGCCCAGGATTATTACCGGATGTCATTGCGGATCAAGCCGGACTTCGAGGAGGCATATAACAATCTGGGTCTTGTATACGCCGGTCAGGGGAAACCGCGGGAGGCGGAGACGGCTTTCCGACAGGCCATGACTTTGAATCCGGACTTCGAGGCGGCGAGAATCAATCTGGCGAGGTTACTGCGGGACCGGTGACAGGTTGCGAAAACGGTCGAGCATTTCCGCGCATCGTGGAGGGCGATCCAGGGGACGACCTCTATCCCTGCGTTATCTGATCGCGGATCCAGAGCAGCGATTCAAAATGATGACTTATTTTCTTGCAATCATAAATAGTTGTGGTATTTATAACTCATGTTTATTTGACGTAAATACTTGGTCAAATGACAACAGGGGAGGGGAATATGCTTACAGCGATTCAAGGTGTCTATCGTAGAGGTAAAGTTCATTTGACCGAGCTGCCGCGGAACATCACTGATGAAACACCGGTTGTCGTTACTTTTCTCAAGGCCAGTCGCATAGACTTGCAGGCACGCGGCATTAGCGTCACGCAAGCCGCCGATTTGCGTGCGCGTTTGGCAACTTTTGCCGAAGACTGGAATACTCCGGAAATGGATATCTATGACAACTATGACGCAGCCAAAGGAAATTTATAAGCGTGGCGATATCGTCTTGATGCTCTTTCCCCATTCCGATTTGCGGACAGCCAAAACTCGTCCGGCATTGGTTGTTCAAGCAGATAACCTTCAAACCGGCCTGCCGCAAATAATCGTGGCCATGATAACCAGCCGGATGCTTCGCTCTCAGCACCAGAGTCGTGTTATTGTCCAGCTTCCTACACTCGAAGGACAGCAATCGGGCTTGCTATAGGAGAACGCTATGAAGCCAAAGGTTTACATAGAGACGTCCATTCCAAGTTATCTGACCGCACGCCTCAGCAACGACCTACGAGTTGCAGCAAACCAAAACACCACCATTGAGTGGTGGGAAACTCGCCGGCAAGGTTTTGAGCTTTTCATTTCGGAATTTGTTGCTGCTGAGGCAATCCTTGGCAATTCCGAGGCTGGACGAAAACGTTTGGAAACCATCGCAGATTTGCCAAAACTTTCCGTTACCGAAGCAGTAAGAACACTTGCCAAGGCACTGATTTCAGAGGGACCAATTCCGCCAAAAGCCGAAATTGATGCGTACCACATAGCTGTTGCAACGGTAAACGGTGTTGAGTATTTACTGACATGGAACTGCGCACACATCGCAAACGCAATAATGAGGCCAAAAATAGAAGAAGTCTGTCGTCAGCAAGGCTTTGAGCCGCCTATAATCTGTACACCTCAAGAATTGATGGAGGGCTAAGTCATGTGGAAAGACCCCGTTGTAGAAGAGACACGGAAACTCCGTGAGCAGTACGCGAGCAAGTTCAATCACGACATTGATGCTATCTATGAGGATATTCAGCGACTTCAAGCCCAATCGGTTAAAAAACCGGTGTCACTTCCTGCGCGCAAACCATCCAAAGCAACGAATGTTGCTTGACAAGGCATGATTTTGACGACGAGAATGACGAAAATAATGCTGGGCTTGCCGGGTAATGCTGATCGGTGTGGGATTACATTCTGCCGATTCAAGGCGTTCTGCCAACACACGTAACGCAAGAGCCTCAGCTTTCGTCATTGCTTCATCGGCAGTTGTTCCGTAGGCAAGGGCATGATCCACGCATAGATTTCGAGAGGAATATTGTCGATAGTCGCATAGTATGTCGAATATTTGTCGACATACTGTGCCGAATTATGCTATGTCTGTCTTGCAATCCATAATGGTGGGGAAAATGGTAGAGGAACTACGACGAAGGATCTCCGGCGAGGAGTTCGATTATCAGGCTCTGTTGGACGGTCTTCGGGAATATAGCCGCCCCCGTGACAAGATCACGAATCTCCTCAGGCAGGGGGAAATTATTCGTGTCAAGAAGGGAATTTATGTTTTTGGAGAGAGATACCGACGGCGCCTCTTCTCCAGAGAACTCCTCGCCAATATGATCTATGGGCCCTCGTATGTGTCTCTCGAAACCGCCTTGCATTATTATTGCTTGGTTCCGGAGGGGGTGGAAGCGATGACATCGGTCACCGGCGCCCGGGGCAGACGTTTTTTTACCCCAGTCGGCCTTTTCATTTACCGCGGTGTTCCCATGAACGCCTACAGCATCGGAATCGATCAGGTGGAGCTCGAAAGCGGCCGTTCTTTCCTGATCGCGACTCCGGAAAAGGCCTTGGCGGATAAGATCCAGGCTGACCGGGGAACGGCGATTCGCACTCAGGCGGAAATGAGGACTTATCTGTTGGACAGCCTGCGGATCGATCCCGAGGGACTGGGAAAGTTGAATGCCGAGATGATCTCTCTGATTGCCGATCAATACCGGTCTCGGAAGCTCAGGTTGTTGAGCGGTATGGTCCATAGACTGGGCGGAAAGGACAACGGCCATGAATGAAGCAATTGCCCGCATGCTGCACCGTTATCAATGCCAAAGCGTTTCCGACCATGTGAGGGCCCTCCGGGAGATCATGCAGGAAATTGCCCTTCTCGGTCTCTGGCGAAGCAAGTTCTTCGAGAAGGCAACCTTTTACGGCGGTACCGCTCTTCGGATTCTCTACGGGATGGACCGTTTTTCAGAAGATCTCGATTTTTCACTGCTCAAGCCCTTGAAAGATTTTGACCTTTCCCGTTATAGCTGCGCTGTGGAACGGGAGTTACGGTCATTTGGGTTTGATCCGCGAATGACGACCAGAGAAAAGAAAGAAGAAAATCCCGTTGAGTCGGCGTTTCTAAAGGCCAATACACTCAAGCACCTGCTCACAATCAAGACGGACGAAAAAATCGACTGGCCGATTCCCCGTGATCAAGTTCTGAAGATCAAGATCGATGTCGATACGGACCCGCCACCCGGCTTTTCAACTGAAAACAAGTTTGTTTTGCAGCCGATCCCATTTTCGGTCAGGACGTTTGTTCTTCCCGATCTTTTTGCGGGAAAAATGCACGCCATCCTCTGCCGGCGGTGGAAAAGTCGGGTTAAGGGTCGCGACTGGTACGACCTTGTCTGGTATGCAGCGAACCATCCGCAACTTCACCTGAGCCATCTGGAACAGCGGATGATACAGAGTGGGCATCTAAAAAAAGGTGAACAAATAACCTCTGAGAAGTTCTTCGCGCTGACGACGGAAGCAATAGATAAACTGGACGTGAACCAGGCAAGGAAGGAAGTGGAGCCTTTTGTAAAGAGCCCTGAATCTCTTGCGGTCTGGTCGAGAGATTTCTTTCGGGATATCGTCGGAAGGATTGTGGTGGTTTGAGCAGATGGGGGACAGCTCCCGATTTCTCAATGAATGAGCCAACACCAGACGGGTTCATAGAGGATTAGTACGCCTTTATGGGGGAGATGATCTGTATGAATGGGAGAATTTCATCTTTCTATCCTGGTTTCAGGTCACACCGAAATAGCGAGTGGGAAAATAAGTGTATGGGATCCCATCATGTTCAAGAATAAAAAAATCATTGTTGTCATGCCGGCGTACAATGCGGCCAAGACGCTTCAGAAGACCTATGACGAGGTTATGGAGCAGGGGATCGTCGATCTGGTGATTCTCGTCGATGACGCGAGTCGGGATGATACTTCGGCAATCGCCGCTGCTCTTCCCAATACCCGGGTGTTTGTCCATGAACGGAACAAAGGTTACGGCGGCAATCAAAAGACCTGTTACCGGATGGCGCTGGAGGCAGGGGCGGATATCGTGATCATGGTCCATCCCGATTATCAGTACACGCCCAAACTGATTCCGGCGATGGCCAGCATGATCGGGAACGACCTCTACCCCTGCGTTCTCGGATCGCGGATCCTGGGAGGATGGGCGCTCAAGGGCGGCATGCCGGTTTGGAAATACATCGCCAACCGCTTTCTCACGCTGGCCGAAAACATCCTCCTGGGCGCAAAGCTCTCCGAGTATCACACCGGATACCGCGCCTTCTCCCGGGAACTCCTGCAAAACCTTTCACTGGAAGGAAATTCGGACGACTACCTGTTCGACAACCAGATGCTGGCGCAGATCATCTGGCGGGGTTGCACAATCGCCGAGGTGAGCTGTCCGACGAAATACTTTACGGGGGCCTCTTCGATCAACCTCCGGCGGAGCATTCGCTATGGCTTCGGCTGTCTCTGGACAGCGTTCAATTTCCGTCTCGCCCGAATGGGAATCATCCATTCCAGGCTGTTTCCGGTGAAGTCGTGACTCCGGCAAACGGCAACCGATTTGAAGATTTCTTTGCGGATGACGCCTACGTATTGCTGAAGAACCATCTTTACAACTATCTCCTGCGACGGCATGCCGTGCGGAAATGCTTGAAATCGGAGATCGGGGAGTTGATTCTGGAGATTGGAAGCGGCCTGTCGCCGATGACGGAGGCTTCAGCCGGGATTGTCTATTCAGAAATCTCATTCCCGGCGCTAAGGACACTGAAAAAGAAACATGGGCGCGGTTATTTTGTGGTGGCCGACGCAACGCATCTCCCTTTCAAGGCGGGCTCATTTTCGCAGGTGGTCTGTTCGGAGGTCCTGGAACACCTGCCGGAGGATCGGCCGGCGCTGCATGAGATCGCGTCGGCGATGAAGCCGGAAGGCACACTGATCCTGACTTTTCCTCACCGCCGCTTCTATTTTGCCGGTGACGATCGTTTCGTAAACCATTTCCGTCGTTACGAACTAAGAGAGATGGAAGGGAATCTCAAGGAGGCAGGGCTGAAAACGGTGGAGATTCAAAAGGTTCTCGGGCCACTCGAGAAGATCACCATGCTGTCGGTGATATCCCTCATCCCTTTTGGGGATCGCTTCCGCAAGAGGAAGCGGGAAGGGGATGGCCGGAGCAGGCAGCGGGCATCATTGTCGGAATTTCTCGTTACCCTTTTCGGCTTATTGAATCATCTCTACTGCGTGCCGGTGTGGCTGGATGCCCGTCTCACGCCGAGATGCCTTTCCTCGGTCCTCCTCATCCGCGCAGTTAGGGGGATCAGAATATAAACATTCAGGATTACATCATAATTTCACTGCCTCCCGCCGCAACAAAATATTTCTGATCATCCTCTTATTTTTCTTGACAGGGGAAAAATATTCAGATAGAAGTGGCACCGTGACCAACGGTCATATACTGACCAAAGTTCAGAATCTGATTAACGGTCACGCAGCAATCAAGAAAGAATCACAGGGATTGTGACCTGTTAGGTTTGGTCGTTTTGTATCCTGCCTTATCGTCTTGCGGATCGGTTGCCGGGGCTGTTGAATTGAAATCCGGTCGGATGGCATGTATGTTCGTGCATCGCTGGACGGTCTAAAAGTTCAGAAGGGGCTCAGGTCTTGGGACTCGAAGAAAGAAGAAAAAGAGAGCGTGAGAACCGGAAAAGCGCCATCCTGAAGGCGGCCCGGCGTCTTTTTTTCGAAAAGGGTTTCAAAACGGTCACGGTCGAGAGCATCGCCAGAAAAGCGGAATTGAGCAAGGGCTCCATCTATCTCTATTACAACAGCAAGGAGGAGATTTATACCCAGATCCTTCTGAATGATATCGACAAGTTTCACAACCACATTTCCAATATTCTTCAAACTCCCTCCAGCGCGTCAGAGGCGCTCACCCGGCTGGCAGACATCTATGTGGATTTTTTTCTGAATGATCGGGAATTGTTCAGAATTCTGATGACCTTCATGCTCCATACCACCGACATGAATCTGCCCGAGGATCTCAACAATCACATCATCAAGACCACCAACAAAACCATCGACATTATCGAACAGGTATTCAAATACGGCATCGAACAGGGTGAATTTCCCGCGACGCTCAACCTCCGTCAGAATCGGAATGCCATCTGGGGAATGCTCAACGGAATTATTTCGCTCCACCTTTTTACCGGTATCGAGTCAAAACGGGCGGAGATCATTCACTCCACCATCAAGGCAGGCCTGGACATCTATATCCGGGGGATCAAAACACCGCTCCCGGCACGGTGAGTGCGGTTATTGAGACAGAAATCATATCGCAGTGAAGCAGCACACCGAGGAGTGACTTTTGATTCGGTCCGAAATGGATATTGATCAACGGCAATGGACAGAGCGGTCCTGCGATTTTCACGAATGCTTTTGGACAAAAAAAGGAAAGGGGGTTTAAGGTATGAGCAATTTGTTGGTGAATCAGAGAGATCAGGAGTTCCTGCTTTTTGAACAATTGGGGATCGAAAAATTGTTCAAGACGGAGACATTCAAGGATTTTTCAAAGGACGACGCCTTGATGATGCTCAAAGAGGCGGAGAAGATGGCCCTCAACGTGATCCTTCCGACCTATGCCGCGGGCGATCAGGAAGGGTGTACGTTGAAGGAGGGAAAGGTCTCCGTTCCGAAGTGTTATCGTGAGCCCTACAAAAAGTATGTCGAGGGGGGCTGGCTTTGCCCCACGCAACCGGTCGATGTCGGCGGTCAGGGGATGCCGGTCAGCATGGCCACAGCGGCTCTGGAACACTGTTATGCCGCCAATTTCGCATTCCTGATGTATCCGGGACTGACTCACGGGGCTGCGACCCTGATCATGCATTTCGGAACGGATGAGCAGAAGGAAAAATACATGTACAAGATGTTCGCCGGTCAGTGGACGGGAACGATGTGTCTGACCGAGCCGGGTGCGGGGAGCGATGTCGGCGCGCTCAAGACGACGGCGAAGAAGCTTCCCGACGGGACCTACAGCATCACCGGGACGAAATGCTTCATCTCCTGCGGCGATCACGATCTGGCCGATAACATCATCCATCCGGTCCTGGCCCGCATCGAGGGGGATCCTCCCGGCACGGGCGGCATCTCGATCTTCCTCGTTCCGAAGTACCGCGTTAATCCGGACGGAAGCGTCGGGGAACTCAACGACGTCCATACCGGGAACATCGAACACAAGATGGGGATCAAGGGATCGGCCACCTGCACGCTGAATTTCGGCGATGAGGGCAAGTGCATCGGCGAACTCCTCGGCAAGGAACGTGAGGGGCTGAAGGTCATGTTTTTGATGATGAACGAGGCACGTCTCGAAGTCGGCATGCAGGGGCTTGGTCATGCCTCCGCGGCGCTCGAGCACTCGATCGGTTACGCGAAGGAGAGGATCCAGAGCGTTCCGGTCTGGGAAATGAAGAATCCTGACGCCAAGGCGGTTCCGATCATCCAGCATCCCGACGTACGTAGGGATCTCCTCTGGATGAAGGCCCATGTGGAAGGGATTCGGGCGCTGAACTATTTTGCGGCCTATTGCATGGACATGGCAAAAGCCAATCCGGCGGAAAAAGACAAATGGCAGGGGTTCGTGGAACTGCTGACGCCGGTCTGCAAGGCCTATTCCTCCGACAAGGCGATGGAGATCTGTTCGAAGGCGATCGACGTCTACGGCGGATATGGATATTGTCAGGAATATCCCGTGGAACAATATATGCGGGATTGTAAAATCGCCTGTCTTTACGAGGGGACGAACGGCATTCAGGCCCTCGACCTGGTCGGCCGGAAGCTTGGCCAGAAAAAAGGGATGAACGCGATGAACATGTTCGGTGAGATTGGAGCGACCATAGCCAAGGCCAAAGGAATCGCCGAACTCAAGGTCTATGCGGCCCGCCTGGAAGAGGCCTATAACGCCCTGGTCGATATGACTATGACGCTGGCCCAGCTTGGCAAGAGTTCCGCTTTTATCATCCCGATCCTGAACGCCTCTTCCTACCTCGACATTTTCGGGGATGTGCTTGTCGGTCATTTCCTGCTCCAATCGGCGGTCCTGTCTACGGAAAAACTCAAGGCGATCTATCAGGAGAAAGGGGTGGAGGAGTCCAAGGGAAAACGGCGGGCGCTTGTGCACGAGAATGCCGACGTCGCCTATTACGAGGGCAAGGTTGCTACGGCGAAGTTTTTTGCCGTAGAGGTCCTCTGCACGGTGAAGGCACGGTGCGAAGCGATCAAGTCGGAAGAGAAGATCCCGATCGAAATGGCGGACGAGTCCTTTACCTGTTAGTCGATTCGGAACGTTCAAAGGCAGACGGGTGTGGCGGGCGCCGATTGGATCTGCGGACATAAATCGGCCGCCCGTCCACAGACCAAAAAGAGGAGGAAAATTATGGCATACGAAATCAAGAAAGCAGCCGTTCTGGGTGCGGGGGTCATGGGCGCAACCATTGCCGCCCATTTGACCAATGCGGGGATCGAGTGCGTCCTTCTGGATATCATTCCGTTTGAATTGACCGAGGCGGACAAAGCGCAGGGGTTGACGGAAAAGAGCCCCGCCTGGCGGAATCGGTTTGCGACGAACGGACTGGCCGGCGTCGTGAAATCCAAACCTGCCGGACTCTTCACGAAGAAGAACGCGTCGATGATCAAGGTCGGCAATTTCGAAGACAACTTGAATTGGCTGGCCGGTGTCGATTGGGTCATCGAGGTCGTCATCGAGAACCTGAAGATCAAACAGGAACTTTTTGCGAAGGTGGAGAAGGTCGTTCGTCCCAATTGTATTGTTACCACAAATACCTCCGGGATTCCCATCAAGGACATCACGGCCAAATTCGGTTCGAAACTGAAAGAACATTTTCTCGGAACCCACTTCTTCAATCCGCCCCGCTACATGAAACTGCTGGAGATCATTCCCGGCCAGCAAACGAAGCCGGATGTCGTCGCCTATATGACCCGGTTCTGTGAGCAGGTGCTGGGGAAGGGTGTGGTCATCTGCAAGGATGTGCCCAACTTCATCGGCAACCGGATCGGCACGTTCGATATCTCCAATGCCGTTCGCCTCACCGTCGAGAAGAATCTGCGGCTCGACGAGGCAGATGCCATCATCAGCAAGGCTCTCGGTCGGCCGGGCTCCGCCATCTTCGGAACGCTTGATCTGGTCGGTCTCGACACCGGGCATCATGTCATGAAGAACCTCTACGCGGCGGTTCCCGACGATGAAATGCGGGAGATGTTCGTGCCGAGCGAATTTATGAACAAGATGATGGAGCTCAAATGGCTCGGCAACAAAACCAAACAAGGTTTCTATAAGAGAACGAAGGATGCCAAGGGGAAGAAGGGCAAACTCGTGCTGGATTACCACACGATGGAATATGTCCCGGCCGGGAAGCCCAAATTTGCGACCGTCTCCGACGCGAAGAAGAAAAGCGATGACGGCGTCGCTGCAACGATCAGGGTGATGTTCAACGGAACAGACATCGCCGGAGAGGTCACCCGGGAGTACCTTTGCAATAATTTCATCTACGCCGCGAATCGCGTTCCGGAGATCTGCGACAACATCATCGGCATCGACAACGCGATGAAGTGGGGCTACAACCACCAACTGGGGCCCTTCGAGACTTGGGATGCGATCGGCGTCCGCGAGGCCGTCGAAGCGATGAAGAAACTCAAGCTGAAGGTCCCGAAAAAAATCGACGAGATGCTGAAGAAGGGATGCGAACGCTTCTACGACAAGAAGGAGGACGGTCTCTATTTCTACGATTTCGAGAAAAAGGGATATGTCAAGTTGGAACCGAATCCTCGGATCATCCTGCTGCCCGATCTGAAGGCGCAGAACAAGCTCATCAAGAAAAACGGCAGTGCATCGCTGATCGACATCGGCGACGGTGTGGCCTGTCTGGAATTCCATACGAAGATGAACGCCGTCGACGGCGGCATGATCGAGATGATTTTTGCCGCTTGCGACATCGTGGAGAAGGATTTCAGCGGGATGGTGGTCGGAAATCATGCGGCGAACTTCTCGGCCGGAGCGAATATCTTCCAGGTTCTTCTGGCCATTCAGAAGGGAGATTGGGACCTTCTCGAGAAACTGATTGAGGAGTTCCAGAACGCGAACATGCGGATGAAATACCTCTCGAAACCGGTGGTCTCCGCGCCGGCGGGCCTTGCTCTCGGCGGCGGATGCGAAATCGCCATGCATGCGGCAAAGTGTCAGCCCTGCGGGGAAACCTACATCGGTCTCGTCGAGGCCGGCGTGGGTGTGATTCCGGCCGGAGGCGGATGCAAGGAGTTGATGGTTCGTGTGACGGAAGGCATTCCCGACGGCACGATCGAGGCGGGAATGAACCTGCAGCATGTCTTTGCAAAGGCCTTTGAAAACATCGCAATGGCAAAGGTCGCGACAAGCGCTGTCGAGGGGATGGAACTCGGCTACATCCGGAAGACGGAAAACATCAGCCTGGGCAGGGATCAACAGCTCTGGGACGCCAAACAGGTTGTCTTGGGACTTGCGAAATTCTACAAGAAACCCCGTCCGGCATTGATTCCCGTCATGGGCGAGAACTTCCGCGGAATGGCTGAAGCGATCCTCTACAACATGCGTCAGGGGAATTTTGCCTCGGACTACGACCTCCATGTTTCACGGAAGGTCGCCCATATCATGTCCGGCGGGGACTGTGCGGAAGGAACGCTGGTTACGGAAGAAGAGATCCTGGCGCTGGAAAGGGAAGCCTTCCTGAGCCTCTGCGGCGAAAGAAAGACGCAGGACAGGATCATGCATACGCTGACAACCGGGAAACCGTTGCGCAACTAAACAAGGGCGGAGGCTTGCGGCCGGTTTGTGAAAGATATCGCAAACCGGTCGATCAGGCCGATGGCCATTGAAAAGGAGGAATACGATGAGCGATGCTGTTATTGTCGAAGCTGTCAGAAGTCCGGGAGGTCGATACAAGCGCGGCGGTCTTGCCGCCACCCGGGGGGACGCAATCGGAATTCAGGTGATGAAGGGTCTTCTGGCCAGGGTTCCCGCGCTCAAGCCGGAGGATGTGGATGACGTGATTGTCGGCTGCTCCTTTCCGGAGGCGGAGCAGGGGATGAACTACGGTCGGGTCATTGCCATGGGCGCCGGACTGCCGATCTCGACATCGGGGATGACGGTCAACCGTTTCTGCTCTTCCGGGATACAGTCCATTGCCGACGCCACCGCAAAAATTCGCGCCGGGTGGTCCGAGGTGATGATTGCCGGCGGCTGCGAGACCATGTCCCACATCCCGATGGGGGGAAGCATTTTCCGTCCCAATCCGGACTGGGCCTTCGACGGTTCGATGCCGAACGTCTACGTTTCGATGGGGGTAACGGCCGAAAACGTGGCCGCCGACTACAATATCTCCCGGGAAGACATGGACAAATTCGGTCTGGAAAGCAACCGCAAGGCCTATGAGGCGATCAAGGCGGGCAAGTTCAAGGAAGAGATCATTCCGATTTCGGCCTATAAATACAAGGTGCTCAAGAACGGCAAGCGTGTTCGCGAAACGGTTGTCTTCGATACCGATGACGGCGTGAGGTGGCCGACGAAAATCGAGGATATGGCCAAACTGAAATCCCCCTTCAAACAGGGGGGTACGGTAACGGCGGCCAACTCCTCACAGATGACCGACGGCGCCGCCTTCTGCCTGCTGATGACGGCGGAAAAGGCGAAGGCAATCGGGGTCAAACCCATTGCGAGACTGGCCTATTATGCCGTGGCCGGTTGCAAGGCGGAAGAGATGGGCGTCGGGCCGGCGTACGCCATTCCGAAGGTGCTCAAGATGGCAGGGCTGACGACCAAGGATATCGACGTTTACGAAATCAATGAGGCCTTTGCCTCCCAGGCTCTCTATTCGATCCGGACGATCGGCATAGAGGATCGTCTGAAAGCCGGAGATATCAACCCCAACGGCGGCGCCATTGCCCTCGGTCATCCCCTCGGATGCACGGGCGCCAAACTGACCGCCCAGCTTCTTCACGAACTGAAACGGCGGAAGGCGAAAAGAGGGATTGTTTCGATGTGTATCGGTGGCGGTATGGGTGCAGCGGGAATCTATGAAATGCTGTAAATGAGCTGAATTGGATCTCATGCGGAATCTGAATCTGAATCTCGTATACGAATGCTCCTGTTCATGTTCCTGTTCATATTGATGTTGCGCGAACCGTTGTCCTGCAAGCCGTAAGCCGAAGTTGGAAAAGCCATGGTCGCATGATCATGGCTTTTCCTTTTTTGAAACAGGGATCGTGGTATTTTTCGCTTGAAAACGGGATTTCTTTGGGATATAGGATAACCCGCTTGGGCGGTTAACTCAGCGGGAGAGTGCTACCTTCACACGGTAGAAGTCACTGGTTCAATCCCAGTACCGCCTACCATGTAAATCAAGGGGTTGCGGAGTCACTTCGCAACCCCTTCTTCTTTTGTGACGGTATCCTGTGGCGGCTTTGCTATTTTCAGTGTAAATTCCCCTTCAATTTGGGTACTCGCAGAGAGCTGGGAGGAGTCTACGGAGTGCAAAATCCCTCAATCCCCATATTTCTGTTTTTGGGTGTCGGAATCATTTGCGGAATCCCCTTGGATTCTTTTTAATTTGCTGTTCCCATTCAACGAGTATGCCATGCATCTTTTCGGCGACATCTGGGTATGTGTCGATAACGTTGTAATTCTCGCCGGGGTCAACCGAAAGGTCATAAAGCAGAGGCGCCCTGTTTCCAAGCTGCTTTTTCCCCATCGCATCGGGAAGATATTCCGCATCAAGAGGAATCGGCCAGACGTATCGGTTCAACTTTCTGAAGTATTTCCATTTCCCCGAGCGGACGCCTTCCAGATGGTCGTAATGATAGAAATAGATATTATCATGAGGAGACCGGGGATTACGTCCGGAAAGCAGGCCCTCAATGTTTTTTCCATCGATGATCCTGTCGGATGGCTGTTCCACTCCCGCCAATGAAAGAAGCGTTGGGAAAAAATCAAGATTAATGGCCGGCTCGGAAGATACGGCGCCGGCAGGAATATGTCCCGGCCATTTCGCAATGAAGGGCACTCTGGAGCCCCCTTCGTAGCTCTGCCCTTTTCTTCCTCGGAAAACTCCCGGACTTCCTTCGTACCAGGGACCGTTGTCGCTGGTAAAGAAGATGAGCGTGTTCTGTTCAATCCCCTGCTTTCGTAATGTTTTGATGATTTCTCCGACGCTCCAGTCGATTTCTTCGACGGCGTCGCCATATTTTCCTGCCCTCGATTTTCCAGAAAAATTCTCCGATGCATATAACGGCTGGTGGGGAAATGTATTCGCAAAATACAGGAAAAACGGACGGTCCTTTGAGGATTCAATAAAGGCTAATGCTTCCTTTGTGTACATTCCGGTCAGCCTGGCTTGATTCGTGCCGATGTCCGCTTCCAATTGTGTTTTGTCTCGAAAGAGCGGGCACGGCTGCATATCGTTGCTGTGAGGGACGCCAAGGTACCGGTCAAAGCCATGATTGAGCGGATTGAACTCGGGTTTCCGGCTGTAGTCGCCCAAATGCCATTTCCCGACCATGGCGGTTCGATAACCGGCAATCTTCAGTGCTTCGGCAACGGTGATCTCCCTGCCGGAGAGTCCTGCTGCAACATTCTCCTCATGTAGATCCACAGATCCCAATGGAGTAAAAATGTAGGCGATTTGCCTCTCAATCCTACGCAGAAACGGTGAATCCGCGGGATAAGGATTCCCGATGATTCCCGTCCGGAACGGATGGCGTCCGGTCAACAGACCGGCCCGAGATGGCGCGCACACGGCGCTGCATGTTAAAAAGTCAGTAAAGATGACCCCCTCACGGGCAAGCTCGTCGATATTGGGTGTTTTGATTGCCCTGCTGCCGTAACAGCCGATGTCGCCATAGCCGAGGTCATCGCAGTAAATGAGGATGACATTCGGTTTCGGTGCGGATGGATTTGTGACCCTCAAAGGCATGAGCAAGGACTCGTCGGGGTATTTGCCGTAGATTTCATCGATGGGTCGTTTGCGGAGCATGGTGTAGCCTGCCGTTCCGAATACAGCCACCCCGCCGACGATAAGCCCGGCGCGCAATGATTTTTTCATGAGATCTCGTCTGGAGAGTTTTTCAGGCATATTTCTTGCGCCTCATCTTCTTCAGGGTTTTGAAAATATGGCTCCCAATACATCCATTAGCGTAACTTATCTTCACATAGTCCGCCCCATACTTTCTCTCCAAACTCCGAATAATAAAATGCCCTCTGGCCATGTTCTGAAAGTGGTCTATGAAAATAGCATTTATTAATGCGCCCCCAACCGCACCAATGACCGGCACGGCAGAAGCAGCAGCCTTTTGTGATACCGTGACTCCAAACCTGGATGCAATGGTCGCAATTAACCTGACCAATGCGGGGGCTCCTTCTTCGGCAATCCCCTTCTCAACGACATACTTCGCCGCCTCCGATACCTGCTTGGCCAGTAACGCCTTCATGGCGTAGTATCCGCTTTCTGAGGCATTGTCTGTTTCGGAGCTGCCACCCAGAGCAAAAACCTCCAGGCATGCCAGTCTTGTTTCTATTTGGTGAACATCTTCACCTTCACTTCTGGCAATATCAGCAATGGAACGAAACATAATGACGGTTGTGACGGGTAACTCGATTGCCAAGGCAGATAGTCCAAAAGCGCCTCCCACCCCGCCGGAAGCGGCCACAAGGAATTTATGGAGAGTATCTCTCGATGCTTGCTTTTCGCTGTGATCAATGGTTTTAACTGCAACATCGAGTGCATGACGTAAAGATTTCTGGACGATTGCCGGGATAGCACCGGTCCATTTCGCCGGCAGATAGGCAAAGGCTTTCTCGAAAGGTATACCGATGACGTTGGTCAGTTTAGCGGCGAGACCAGGATTTTCAAGAAGATCTATTGCATGTTTTAAGCGACCAATATCTTCTGGAGTCATTTTCATCTGCGATCTACCACCCACACTTTCTTTTTTTCATTGCTGCCTTTCCACCGGCAGAACATTCTCCCCGAAAGAGAGCCCACTCCTCGCATTGACTGTTATCCTCAAAGATGCAGATGCCATATTCTCCACCATCGCCTCTTTTTTGAATCGAAAGAACCCCACCTTTGTCTATGCAGTTGACTGAAGCAGGATTGGCAATGCCGGTTTTGTTGTCAGTCTTGTTGATGCGTTCGGCAGAGAGTCCGGTGCAACCGTTTAAAATGGCTGTAATGAGAATTAACATCAAACATCCAAAGATGTGAATCCCTGGTAATCTGCTATCCGTGAGTATAATAGCCTTCATTATCCAAAGAATATACCTGTCTTATCATTGTCGAGGGCTTTCTGCATACCCGTTGAGTTCTTTATACTTTTGCCGGCTTTCCATGGTTTGTTTCTTTCGGATGGATAGCCTTGCCTGTTGTCTATTTCTTTACTGCTCTATGCCCGATGTTCGTCTATCATGCTCTTGATTTCATCAGGGTGAGCCAGTCCTGAAAACGATATTTCCATGTCCGATTGAGCTGCGCTTGAGATGGCAAGCGTACCTACGCCGAATATGCGGTCAAAGACTCCCTGTATGACCTGAATATTTCTAATGTGGGAATGCAGTATCTCGCTCGTGTTCTTCGAGATCAGTCCTTCCCTCACCGTCGTCCGTTTATTCGTGACTGTGATCGTTCGCGTTTTACACTTCAGCCACCAGATAAACAAAATAACCAAGCCAGCGCCAAAAGCAGCGATAAGAATAACGGAGAAAATAAATCCGATCGGGTTGCTCCTGAACATGGATGGATTCGCGATCAGGAGCACTTCTTCAGGGATTTGTTTTTTGGGGAGCACCCAACCGCAATTGGGGCACGATGCGGCCTGATCGGATATTTGCTTGTTGCATTCCGGACAATTCATTAAAGCCATTTCCTCGTTCCTCCTTTCAATATTCCCATTCATGGGAAATGCAATCAGTCATATTTCCGCCCTCAACACGAATGAATGAGCATCATTCAATTTTCTGTGTTACAGTTGACGAGCCGAAATCACTTCCAATGAGACTTTGCAAGTCTTCTTCCTGGAGCCGTTCCCATTCTACCCTGACCTTTGACCTTGCCTTGAGGGTCCAGAGTCTTCACTATAACGATTGAATCCTTGACTTTGTAGAAGACCTGTTCAGGTGTCAGTGCGTAGACTTGTGCGGGTAGGGTTTCCCTGTAATACCCTTAGCATCGAGGAGGCAGATGTCTTTGTCCCCATCTTCCGCGTATAGCGTGGCCCGGAGAAGTTGTTTGCCCCGGCCCACCTGGTAGGAGGCACCTCCTTCCACAACGTGGCAGTTGGTGGCGATCTTTCCGGAAGGGAGTAGCACCCCGCTTCCTTGGTTTTTCAGATTGCTATTGGCGTCCAATGTTTTCAACACGACAATGGAATCCTTGACTTTGTCGAAGACTTGGGCGGGTGCAAGGGCGTGAGCATATATGGGGATTGATACAAGGGAAAATGCGGCAGCGATCAAACATACAACCGAAGTAATATTCCCTCTCATTCCTTCTTTTCCCCATCACATAGTCTGCCAAGTCGATTCTTGGGAGAGCACCATGTCCCATTTGGGAATATCATATCATAATTACAAGGGGAATGACATCATTTCCGTGTGTAGAGCCAGCCGTTGTTCTTCCGGGTCAACTCCCTGGGGCCATTACCTGATTGCACAAATGTTGTGTTTACCCCATAATGTGGGTAATTGCCGAGAGAGGTATCCCATGCAAAAAGTCATATTGCTGGTTGATATGAATGCCTTTTTCATAAGCTGTGAAATGACGAGGAATGATTCTCTTGTCGGAATACCGGCCGCTGTTGCCGGTGATCCAAAGAAGCGCACAGGAATCATTCTTGCGGCAAACTATGAGGCAAGGGCATGTGGGGTCAAGACGGCCATGGTCCTTCATGATGCTTTGAAATTTTGTCCTAAAATGGTCCTGGTACCGCCAGATCATCATTTCTACGGGCAGAAATCAACAGAGGTCATGGACTTGCTATCGAACTATACCCCGATTCTGGAACAAAACAGTATCGATGAAGCATGGCTCGATATGACCGGGTGCGAAGGACTTTTTGGAAAACCGGTGGATGCTGCAAAATGTATAATGGATGAAATCAAAGACAGGCTCGGGCTTTGGTGCTCGATCGGAATCGCTGAAAATAAGTTCCTTGCAAAAATGGCCGCTGAAATGAAGAAGCCCCTCGGCATAACCGAGCTATGGGATCATGATATTCCAATTAAACTCTGGCCGCTTCCCGTGAAAGAAATGTATGGCATTGGCGGTAAAACCGCCGAAAAAATGAATCGCATGGGAATACGGACGATAGGTGCGCTTGCTAGGCTTGATGTAAGCCTCCTTGTCCAAACTTTCGGGAAAGGCGGAGATGAAATTTATCGGCATGCAAACGGGATTGACAATTCTCCTGTTGTTGCTCGCATGGCTGATGAAATGAAGTCAATCGGACGCTTAAAAACACTGCCGGAAGATATATCCGATATCGAGAAAGCAAAGCTGGTTCTCATGGAGCTTGCTGATGATATTGGCATGGCTGCAAGAAGGCATGACAAAAAAGGTCGAACCGTACATATCACCCTGAAATATTCAGATTTTCAGGTAGCCACAAGGCAGGCAACCATTCCTACAACCTATGCCACAAAAGAAATATACCAGGCTGGGTGCGGTCTGCTTGAGCAAAGCTGGAACAGATTCCATTCAGTGAGATTGATCGGAATCAGCCTTTCGGGATTTCATAAAGAGAGTTCTTCGAAACAGTTGTCACTTTTTGATCAGTTGGAAGACGCCGTGAAGAACGATAAAAACGAACGAATTGACAAGGCCATGGACAAAATAAGAAATAAGCACGGCTCTGAAAAAATAACCTTTGCCGCCTTGGTTAAGAAATAGCTGGCCGCGGGGTCGTCGACCGCCTCACAACTTTTCTTGGGGATTGTGACCAGCTGATGAAGAGGTGGCCCACTTCACACGGCAGAAGTCACTGGTTCAATCCCAGTACCGCCTACCATGAAAATCAATGGGTTGCGGGTCATGCCGCAGCCCCTTTTCCTTTTAACCTGATCATTCCCCGACCCTTGGGTCGTTCCTTTAAGAAGGATCCAGGGCTTGCCTTGGGGTTTATACCATTGATTGTGATCCGATCGGCGACTGGGTTCGCCTATTCCGAGAGCGTGATCTTCAGGGTGCCTCCCCTTCCAAGGATGTCGTGGAGGTGGATGTAGCCCTTCAGATGGGCCATTTCGTCGGTGACGACCAGGGTGGTGATCTCTTTTTGCTGCATATATTCGATCGCCTGCGCGACGGAGACATCTTCCTGGATCGTTTTGGGTGAGCGGGTCATGAAGGCGTCGATTTTCTGATCGAGGAAGTTCTTCTGACAGCGGACGAGCCGCCGGACATCCCCATCGGTCAGGATGCCGAGCAGGGTTTCCGTGCGATCCACGACAATGACGAAGCCTTTGTTTTGTTCGTCCATTTTCCGGATCGCGTCCAGGATAATCGTATCTTCAAAGACACGCGGAATCTGCGTTCCGCTGATCATTACATCGCGAACCTTGGCGCGAAGTCTGGCGCCGAGGCTCCCCCCGGGGTGAAACTTAAAAAAATCCTTTTCCTGGAAGTGATTGCGATGAATCAGGGCCACGGCGAGGGCGTCTCCCATCGCCAGGGCGGCTGTTGAACTCGATGTTGGTGCGAGACCGAAGGGACAGGCTTCTCTGGCCACTCCGACATCGATCACGATGTCGCACGATCTGGCCAGCGTCGAAGTGAGATTGCCGGTGAAGGCGATTCGCGGCACGCCGATGCCGCGGATGCTGTCTACGATCATGTTCAGTTCGTCGGTTTCACCGCCGTGGGAGATGGCAATCAGGACGTCATCCTTCGTCACGATTCCGAGATCCCCGTGAAGGCCCTCGACGGGATGGAGGAAAAGGGCCTGCGTTCCTGTGCTGGTGAGCGTCGCCACAATCTTCCTTCCGATCAGTCCCGATTTCCCGAGACCGGCGATAATCACGCGTCCCTTGCAGCGGTAAATCAGTTCGACCGCTTGCGCAAATTCTTCTCCCACACGATCGATCAGGTGAAGGATGCTTTCCGCCTCAAGCTGCAGAACTTCCTTTGCCTGTCGGATGGACTCGTCATGATTCATGAGGGAACCTCTTTATGTCGATTCAAAGCGACATATCTTTTTTTGATGGATTTGCCGTTTCAGCGGATGTGGACGCTATCAGAAATTACCGAGCGTGACAAGATGGAATTTGGAAATTGGAATTTGGAAATCTCCGCCATCTGAAATTTTATGGACATATTGCGGAATGGCAGATATCGTGTATGTATAAGATATCAGAAGTATTACGCCTGGCAATGACATGGCCCTGGATTCAAGGGCATCGGCATTGACACGCATAAGGTCATTCCCTATAATCAGTTTAATTGCAATCAGCCGCCGCAGGATCAAGGCGAGTGATTTTTCGGGGATGGATGATGGCGGGAATCGGAAGGCATTGGCGCCGGTTTGCGGGAGCAGGGGTGATTCTTCTCTTCTGCGTTTTATTGATCTTTCGCCTGGGGATTCCACGGCAATTTATTTCCGGGTCGGAGGAGACCGCAGTGGCAATTCCGACGAAAGTTCCCGTAGGTGAAACCTGGATGAACATTACCCAGGAGAGCCGGAAGATCGGCTATGCGCGGCGCAACCATATCCGAACGGAAAACGGATTTCGATTTTCCGAACATATTTTCATGCGGATCAATACGATGGGGATTGCTCAGCCGCTGACGGTCCGAACGGCGGCGGAATTGAAACCTGACCGGACGCTTGTGAGCTTTGAATTCGACCTCGGGTCAAACCTTTTCAAGTTTACGGCACGGGGAACGGTTGCGGGGAAGAAACTGACTGTCCGCATCGGCGCTGCCGGCGAGGGAAAGATCAGCGTTATCGACCTTTCCGAGCCGCCTTATCTGGGAGGAGGCATTCTGGAATCCGTTGGAACGGCGGGACTCAAGCCGGGAGAGGGGAGAACATTTCCGGTCTTCGATCCGGCGTCGCTCGGGCAGAGGCCGGTGCGTGTGACGCTCCTCGGCGATGAACCATTGACGATCATGGGAAAAAGCCGGCAAGCAAAAAAGCTGTCGGTGGATTTCATGGGGATGAGGCAGGTTGCATGGGTCGACCCGGACGGCTCGGTGCTTCGGGAGGAGGGAATACTCGGGATCGCACTGGAGCGTGTTTCAAGGGAAGAGGCGCTGGCGGGGCTGGAAGGGGCGGTCAGCGCGGACCTTACGGAAATTGCCGCTATCCCTTCATCGAAGCCCATCGAGAATGCCGCGGGCTTGAAGGTTCTGAAGATCCGTCTGGAAGGACTGCCGGAGGATTATTTGTCGAAAACCAGCGAAAATGACATGGCTTCTAAAGACCGGAGAGGCCGGCCGAAGGGGCCGTTTCACCTCGACGGCGGGCGTCAGGTTTATCGAAATGGCCTCCTTACGATCAGACGCGAATCCTCTGCGGGTCCCCATACCCATACCGCCGGCGCCGCCGAGGATCTGTCCTCGGCGCTTCAATCCACCCCATTCATTCAATCGGATCATCCGAAGATCAGGCAGACATTAATTGAAATCATCCATCCCGGCGATCCGGAAGGCGCGAAGGCCGAAAAACTCCTGGACTGGGTTTACAAGAACCTGGAAAAGCGCCCAGTCCTTTCGGTTCCAAACGCGCTGGAGACAATAGAAAACCGCATCGGGGACTGCAATGAACACGCCGTCCTGCTGGCGGCTTTCGCACGGGCCGCAGGGATTCCGGCCGAGGTGGAGGCGGGGGTGGTCTATATGCGCGGCCGTTTTTTTTATCATGCGTGGAACGTTCTCTATCTTCAGGACCGGGGCGGTTGGGTGACGGCCGACGCCGTTCTGGGACAGATGCCGGCGGACGTTACGCACATCCGTTTTGTCCGCGGGGAGGCCGACCGCCAGCTCGATCTGGTGGGGCTCATCGGTCGGTTAAAAATCGATATTTTGGAGATTCAATGATTCATGGAGCAGACGCGATGATTGAATTGACCGACCTGACAAAACGGTACGGAAGCACACTGGCGGTGGACCACTTGAACCTCTCCGTACGGAAGGGAGAGATCTTCGGTTTCATCGGACCAAACGGCGCCGGAAAAACCACGACGATCCGCATGATGGCGGGCGTCCTGGGACCGACCGAGGGGACGGTTCGGATCGACGGGATTGCGATGGCGGCGGATCCGAAATCGGCCAAGAGAATCATCGGTTTCATCCCGGACAGGCCCTTCCTCTACGAGAAGCTGAGCGGTATGGAATTCCTGCGTTTTGTCGCCGATCTCTACGGTTTCGGAGACGGGTTCTTCCGGGAGAAGGCCGAGGGACTGCTGATCCAGTTTTCCCTTTACGACTGGGCCGACCACCTGATCGAGGCCTATTCCCACGGGATGAAACAGCGATTGATCATTGCCTCGGCCTTGCTGCACGAGCCCCGGGTGATCATCGTCGATGAGCCGATGGTCGGACTCGATCCGGCCGGGATCCGGATGGTCAAGGATCTTCTCCGCGAGCTGGCGCGGAAGGGAACGACGATCTTTATGTCCACCCATACGTTGGAGATCGCCGAAGACCTCTGCGACCGGATCGGGGTCATCCATCACGGGCGGCTTGTGGCGCTGGGAACCACCGGCGACCTGCGGGGAACGGCCCTTCTCCGGGAAGGCGATCTGGAGGAGGTGTTTCTGAGACTGACCGGAAAAGACGATATCGTCCCATTATCAAGAACTTGATCAATGTGTTAGGGATCACCATGAATGAACTCACCGCACTGCTTCGCCCCCGATTCCTCTCCTTCAGGAACGCCGGCGACTCCCGCAGCGCCGGCAACCGCCGGATCCGCTATCTTCTCTTTGCTGCAATCGGTTTGGTCTTCTGGATCGGCGCCTTCCTGCTTCTGTACCGGGTTCTGACCTATTTTCAGGGGATCGAGGAGTTCGGCGACGTCCTCGCCCGGAAGCTTCTCTCGATGGTTCTGTTGACCTTTTTTTCACTTTTGGTCTTCAGCAGCATCATCGCCTCGCTCTCCAAGCTCTATCTGAGCCGGGACCTGCTTTTGGTCCATTCCTTGCCGGTATCGGGCGGGAAGATCTTTTTGGCGCGCTGGCTGGAGAGCGCGATGGACAGCTCATGGATGGTGATTCTCTTCAGCCTCCCCGTATTTCTCTCCTACGGAATTGTCTACAAGGCGGGTCCTTTCTTTTATATGACCGCCGGGATGGCCATTATCCCGCTCTGTCTGATTGCCTCCGCGATGAGCGCGTTGGTCGTCGTCATTGCGGCCGTTCTCCTCCCGGCGGGGCGAATCCGGACCGTTTTTGTTTTCTTCGGGCTGCTGCTGATCATGGCGCTCATCTTTGCCTTCCGTTTGATGCGGCCGGAGAGGCTGGTCAACCCGGAGAGCTTCGCCACACTGGTCCTCTATCTGCGGGAGATGGGGACGCCCGGCTCACCTTTTCTTCCGACGACCTGGGTTTACGACAGCCTCAATGCGGCGCTTTCGGGTTTGAAGGGCGAGACATTTTTCCATCTTTCCCTGGCCTGGAGCTGTGCAGTTGCGCTCGGTTTCGTCATGACATGGCTGGCGGATGCGTTCTATTTCGAGGGCTACACAAAGGCGCAGACCACGGCGGAGCAGCTCTTTCCCCACAAAAACGGCTCGGCGGGGAAACGTGGTGCTTTATTCGACAGGATCTCCGGACCGGCATGGGCATTCACCGTCAAGGAGTTCCGAACCTTCTTCCGGGACCAGACCCAGTGGCCGCAGCTTTTCCTGATCGCGGCACTGATTGTAATATACCTCTATAATTTTTCGGTTCTGCCGTTGGGACAATCGAAGATCCGGACGATATACCTGCAGAATATTTTTTCTTTCCTGAATATGGGGCTGGCTGCCTTTGTCCTGACGGCGATCGCCGCCCGTTTTGTCTATCCGGCGGTCAGTTTCGAGGGCGATGCCTTCTGGATCGTCCGGGCAGCGCCGATTTCGCTTCGGACATTTCTCTGGGTGAAATTTGCGGTCTATGGCCTTCCGCTGCTCATTCTTGCTGAGATCCTGATCGTGAGCTCCAATATCCTGCTGCAAGTCACGCCGTTCATGATGGTTCTGTCGGTTGTCACGGTCTTCATGATGACGCCGGGGGTGGTGGCCCTGGGGGTTGGGCTCGGGGCGGCCTATCCCGACTTCAAATCCGAAAATCCGGCCCAGGCGGTCACAAGCTTCGGGGGGCTTTTGTTCATGCTTTTCGCAGCGGGTTTCATCGCGGCGGTAATCGTTCTCGAAGCGGGACCGGTCTATCAGATCTTCATGGCCGACTTCCACGGGAGAAGCCTCTCCGGTCTGCAGTGGATATGGCTGGTCGGTTCGTTTGCCCTCGTCCTGCTCTTCTGCATCCTCGCCGTGATCCTTCCCATGCGTCTCGGCGAACGGCGTCTGCGGGATTAGCCTTTCGAGGTTCTCGTCTGCGAGGCCTTTCAGGATGGTTTGCCCAGCGTCGATTTGAGATATTTCAGCATCAGCTCTTCGACCATTTGCTCTTCGGGGATATTCTCAGAGGAATTTTGTATTTTAATTTCCATGGTTGTGATTTTAGCAGTCCGGAGGGCCACAGATTGTTTTGCCTGCCTTAAGGCGGCATATTCTGCAAACAATTCAGAATGCGGTAAGGCCGATAGTTTTTGATACGCTGAGATCAACTGGCTTGGAGCGGGTAACTTCGGGGATTCAAGAATCGATTTGGAGCTGCGGGCAAACCGTTTCATTCCATTGAGGATATGACTCGATTGGACAAGGTTGATTCCGGACCATCCTGCCCGAAGCCATTGAAAAGCGCCGGTTCTCACCAGGGTTGGCGAAGCGCCGGAGACGATATAGACGCCCACGGAAAAGTAATCATAGATGTAGGATTTGACCCAGCCCAGGCCTGTCACGGGTGAGCCGGGTTGACCCGAGTAAAAGTAATTCCACTGATCATCGTTTCCCAGGATGACCCCCTTTTTACCGACATCGGATTGCTTGATCTGCTTGGAAATGGAAATCAGCGTCTGTCGGCCTTTGTGGCTCAGAAGGATCAGCGTTCTTTTGAGATCGTATTCATAGTATACGCCGGTGGTGAGGTCCGGCGTATTGGAGTCACGCTGTAATCCATGAACGACGACAGGCTCGCCGGCAGGAAATGCTAGCCGAGAGACATCGGGCATTTTTTGTGATTCTCCAGGGAGTCCGGTCCATAGAGAATATCGCATCGAAGAGGGACGCGTGAGGGCGGATGGAATTTGAGGATTATAGGAATACTCCAGAAAATGGGGGAATGTGATCCTGGTGTCAAATTCATAATAGGCCCCGGGGCATTCCTGGAGTACGGGAAGGTCGACTTCCTTCTTCGACTTGGACAGGAGGACATAATCGACAAGGGTGGCGACCGCCTGAACATCGAGCCCGGTTTTGGGATCGGCGCAGAACTGAACAAGCTTCATTGCCGCCGCGGGGACAGCACCGGAAATGTCGGAAGAGCCGGCCAATGCTGGTTGATGCGACGATATCGTCATCAACAAAAATATCAACGCAATCGATAACCAGCGGAAGCCGCAAAAAGGGGGCATGGAAAATGTTTTCATCGCTCAGCTCTTTTTTGCCTTCCTCTCCATCGCCCTTTGCAGGGCTTCCTGGATTTCACGGGTGTTCAAAAATGCGGAATTCCAGGCGGCGACATACTTCAGCCCGTCGTCGACGCTGTGGTCTTCCATGTAGGCGAGGATTCGTTTGGTCCCTCGCACGGTGGGGGCTGCGTTCTCGTTGATCTCCGCCGCCAGCGCAAGAGCCCCTGCAATGAGCGTCTCCTGATTATCGTAGACTTCATTGACGAGACCCATCCGCAGCGCCTCATCGGCCTTGAAATCCCGACCCGTGAAGGCCATCATCCGGGTATTTCCCTGACCGATGATCCGGGGGAGGCGATTGAGGCTGCCCATATCGGCCACGATGGCGATTTTTGTTTCCCGGAGGGAAAAGATCGCATCGCTTGCGGCGAGACGCAGATCGCAGGCGGCACTGATGTCCAGCCCGGCGCCGATGCAGTGCCGGTGGATGGCTGCGATATAGATGTTGTTCCCGGCGGTCATCCGGTCGAAGCCCTCTTGCATCCGAAGGATCAGCCGGTAAAGTTCCTCCCGCGCGTCGGCGGTCGCTCCGGTCAGAGCGTTCTGATGATTCATGAAAAATTCGAAGACATCGATGCCGACGCTGAAGGATTTTCCCCGCCCGGCAATGATGACGGCGCGGACCTCCGGATCGGCCTCCAGTTCGTCGATCACCCGGGGCAGATCCTCCCAGAAGGACCAATTCATCGCATTGAGTTTTTCGGGACGGTTAAAATAAAGGAGCGCCGTCCGGGTTTGCGGAATTTTTTCTATTTGGAAAAATGGATAAACGCCCATGATTTTCCTCTCTTTTTTAAGGTTGTTTTCTGAAACACCACCCCGCCTGGCTCGATCCTGTTTGATCGGGATCGCAGTCCGGAAGCCCCGTCCTGTGGGCGGGGAACTTCAGAGGCTGCGCGGTTCAAAACCATGTCGATTTGAACGCCCTTCTATCGGATGAGGAGCTGTGTTGTCAACGAATATGTAAAACAAACCCGTGCGCTGCTTTCCGGAACTTGGTCATGATCAAATCATTCATGAGTGCAACCGTCTGAAATTACATGGATACTTTACGATGTTGCCGTCTTGGCACATGTTTTTGATATCCAAAGCATTTCGCCTGACAATGACGGAGCCTTGGCCTCGGTTTCTTTTCTTGAACGAAAACCGTAAATCTGATAGACGCCGGCTATGGACGGAACCGTTTGTTCAACTGCAAATCGCCATGCAACCGTCTGCGGGTTCATCCGATCTGGATTGTGGCGGGGGGTGCGAGCCCCAATGAAATGGTTTGTTCCGCCTCAGGATCGAAGATTCTCCGCGGCTTGCCGTGGAGCGCTTCCCCTGCGGAAACGTCCCGTCGGGAGACGGCCATGAAGGCGATCTTTCTTTCGGACGTACACCTCAAGCGCCGTTCCGATCCCGGATATCAAAAATGCATGCAATTCTTCGCGTCTCTCCGGGGAAGGAGTGTTGAAACCGTCCGTCCGGGCGATGCGAAGGGCATCGTGATTGATCTTCTCATCATCGCGGGCGATTTCTTTGACTTCTGGTTTGAAAAGGGAGGCCGCATTTATCCTGAGTTCCGGCCTGTGGTGGAAAGTCTCGTTCTATTGAGGCGATCCGGTATCCGAATCTGCCTCTGCGAGGGGAATCACGACTTCTTCCTCGCCGACTATTTTTCCGAGAAGCTTGGAATCGAGGTCTACCCGGGGGATGCGCAATTCAAACTGGACGGCCTGCGGATCTTCACTTCCCACGGCGATACCGTGGATGCGCAAAACCGGCGGTACCTTGCGTTGCGTCGATTCCTGCGGAGCTCTTTTTCATACAGGCTGCAGCGGCTGTTTCCCCTGGGCTTACTCTGGCAGATCGCCCGGTTCAGCTCGAAGGTGAGTAAGGACCGGTTTGGCAGCGACACGGATGCGGACCGGCTGAGCGGGGTGATGCATGGTTTTGCGATAGAAAAGTACCGTGAAGGATTCGATGCCGTCATTTTCGGCCACTGTCATGTGCCGTCCTTCCGGGAAGAACAGCTCGGTGGGCGGAGAAGAATATTTGTTACTTTGGGAGACTGGATCACCCACCACAACTACCTCCTCTACGAAAACGGCCGTTTTACATTGAACAGCTTCCCTCCCGAGGGGTAGCATGGAGATTTTGTGAAGGAGGGTCTACTGGCCGGGAACGTATCTGCGGCATGTCGGTGAATATCTCAGGACGCGCATTCCGACTCATCCCCTTTGATCTTTTCGATGGCATGCGGCAGCGCGGGGAGCAGGACACTGAGATTTTCCCTTGCCCCTTTCGGACTGCCGGGGAGGTTGATGATCAACGTGCGACCTCGGATGCCCGCGAGGGCGCGCGAGATCATCGCATGGGGGGTGACGGCCGCGCTCCGGCGGCGCATCTCTTCCGCCATCCCGGGGATTTCCCGGTCAATGACCTCCCGGGTCGCATCCGGTGTTACGTCCCGGGGGCTGACACCTGTGCCTCCCGTCGTCACGATCAGGTCAACTTCTCCCCGGTCGCTCCACTCCAGAAGGGTCCGGCGGATCATCTCCCGTTCGTCGGGAATGATTCGCCGGCCGATAATTTCCATTCCCGCCGCCTCAAGCATCCCGGCGATCTCCGGACCGCTGCCGTCCTCGCGCTCGCCGCGCGATCCCCTGTCGCTCACGGTGATGATAACCGACCGGAATCCCATCTCACGCCTCATCCTTCTTGGATTCGGCGATGATCTTTTCCGCGATGTAGACGGGAACCTCCTCGTAATGGGAATGCTCATAGGTGAAGGTTCCGCGGCCGCTCGTCATCGAACGGAGATCCGGGGCATATTTGAGAATCTCCGCCAGGGGTACCTGGCCCTTGATAATCTGGTGATGACCCAGCGAATCCATTCCCAGAACCTTGCCACGGCGGCTGTTCAGATCGCCGATGACATCTCCCATGTATTCGTCGGGGATTTCGATGGAGATGTTGACAATCGGTTCAAGGAGGGTCGGCTGGCATTCGAGGACGCCCTTCTTGAAGCCGAGGGAACCCGCGATCTTGAAAGCCATTTCTGAGGAATCAACGGTATGGTATGACCCGTCCGTCAAAGAAACGCGAAGATCGACGACCGGATAGCCGGCCACGACGCCCTCCGCCATCGCCTCCACGATCCCCTTTTCAACCGCCGGACGGTACTGCCCGGGAATCACGCCCCCGACAATCCGGTCTACGAACTCGAACCCGCTTCCCCGGGGGAGCGGTTCGATATCCAGCCACGTATCCCCGAATTGACCGCGGCCGCCGGACTGTTTCTTGTAGCGTCCCTGGACTGTGGTCTTTCCCTTGATCGTTTCCTTGTAGGGAACCTTCGGTGTCTTCAGATTCACCTCAAGACCGAATTTACGTTTCATCTTTTCGACAGTCACCTCGATGTGGACCTGACCAAGCCCGGAGAGGATCATCTCCCGGGTCTGATCATCCCGGTGGAAAATGAGGGTGGGGTCCTCATCTGTCAAGCGGTGGATCGATGAGACCAACTTGTCTTCATCGCCGCGCGTCTTCGCCTCTACGGCAAAGGAGATGATCGCGGGAGGAGGTTCGATCTTGGGGTAGATGATCGGGGATTTCTCCGCACTCAGCGTGTCGCCCGTCGCCGTCTCCTTTAGTTTGGCGATGGCAGCGATGTCGCCGGGGATCAGCTCTTCGACCGGTTTCTGGGTTTTTCCCTCGAGGAAGAAGAGGTTCCCGATCCGCTCGGTCGTCTTGCGCGAGGCGTTGAAAAGGCTTAAGTCGGATTTGAGCGTACCCGAATAAACGCGGAAGAGGGTGAGGCGCCCGGCATAAGGGTCGGCGATGGTCTTGAAGACGAGGGCCGAAAACGGCGCCGATTCTTCGGGCAGACGGGTTTCTTCGTCAGCGGTTCCCGGTTTCGTTCCCAAAACAGTGCCGCGGTCTACGGGTGAAGGGAGGTAACGGACGATCGTGTCGAGAAGGGGGTGGATGCCGATATTCTTCGTGGCCGAGCCGCAGAAAATGGGGACAATAGCGCCGGATACGACGCCCTTCCGGAGACCGGCCTGCAGATCTTCCGGGCTCAGTTCGCCGCCCTCAAGATATTTGTTCATCAGTTCATCGTCGGTTTCGGCGATGTCTTCGATCAGGATATCACGGTATTGTTGAACCGTTTCGACCATGTCCGATGGAATATCGATGGTTTTTTCCACTCTTTTCTGATCGTCGTACGTGAAGGCCTTCATGCAGGTCAGATCAACCACCCCGCTGAAGTTGTTCTCGGCGCCGATGGGGAGGGAAAAGATGGTGACCTTCCTGCCCAGACGCTCCCGGATGGTCGCGACGGCCTTTTCGAAATCGGCCCGTTCCCGGTCCATCCGGCTGATAAACAAAAGGCGAGGAAGGTTGAATTCATCTGCATATTCCCAGACTTTTTCCGTCTGAAATTCGACGCCGGCAACGGCATCGACGAGGACCACCGCACTGTCGACGATTCTGAGGCAGCTCTTCGTATCAAATGTGAAATTGGAATCACCGGGGGTGTCGATGAAGTTGATCCGGTGCTTATCCCAATCGATATGGTTCGTGGCGGCGCTGATGGAGATGTGTCTCTTCTGTTCCTCCGGTTCATAGTCCATGGAGGAAGTTCCCTCGTCTACGCGGCCGGGCCGATCAGTCTTGCCGGCCAAAAAAAGAAGGGATTCGCAGAAAGAGGTTTTCCCCGTGCCTCCATGGCCGATGATGGCCAGATTTCTGATCGATTTTGATTCATATTTTGACATGAACGCTCCTTTCTGATGATCGGGACCTGGATTCTATGTGCCTGAGCTCTTTAGCTTAACCGTCGCTTCAAAGTCAAGACAAATCTGGCATGAAATCGATGCTTGACTTTTAAAACGATTATGATATTTACCCAAACCAATTTTGCTTCATCATCTGCCAATCGACGGGAAAGAGGAGCATGAATGTCAAAGAATTTCTACACACTCCTGATTCTTCCAAAGAAAGACAGCGCAGCAAAGAGAATCAGTTTGTCCGGCACGCTGGTCAGGGGCGTCACCGTATTCGTGATGGGTCTTGTCCTGTTCATGATGTACTTTTCTTATGATTATATTCATATCCGCAGGGAACAGGTCGAACTTCAGCGACTGAGACAACAAACGGGGGAACAGCGGCGGCAGATCGATGGGTTGGTGGCCAAGGTGGATCAGTTTGCCGACAAAATGGATGAATTGAGGCAAGTCGACAGGAAAATACGAATTTTGGCCAAACTGGTCACCGGCAAGGACAAAAATCAGCTCCTCGGCATCGGCGGTCCTGTGAGTGAAGAGAATCGCCTGCGCTCTCAGATGGTCGCCGATGACAAGACGATGATTGTCGAAATCGGCCGTCATGTGGATCGTCTGATGAATGACGCCTCATCCCGGGAACAGAGTTTTGCAGACCTCCTGGCATATCTGCAAGAGAAGAAGTCGATTTTGGCCGCAACCCCTTCCTCCTGGCCCGTTATGGGATGGGTAACATCCGAATTCGGCCGCCGATTATCCCCATTCGGGGGCGAAGTGGAAATTCATAAAGGGATCGACATTGCGACGCGGTTCGGGCGCACCGTTCAGGCGCCGGCGGACGGTATCATTGCGGAGGTTGCCTATAAGCAAGATGTAGGTACGATGGTCCGGATCGATCACGGTCACGGCATTTCGACGCTCTATGGACACCTCTCCAAGGCGGTCGTACGGGTCGGGACAACGGTCCGCAAGGGGGAACGGATCGGCCAAGTGGGAAATACGGGCCGGAGCACCGGATCACATCTTCACTATGCCGTTATGCTGAACGGCGTCGCGGTCAATCCAAGGAAATATCTGAATTAATTTCCGGTTCAAGGAAACGAAATTTCCGCCCCTTGAGGAAAGAATCCACCGGTCATAGCGCCGGTTTTTTTTTGAGGAATATGATGTTCAACGAGATTCTAAAAAAGATTTTCGGCAGCAAGAATGACCGGGAGATGAAACGACTTTCCCTGATTCTACATGAGATCAATCAATTTGAACCGTCCATGACGGCGGCGACCGATGAGGAACTCAAGGCAAAAACACTCCATTTTCAGGAAAAACTTCTTAACGGCGCCGAACTGGACGATATTCTCGTTGAGGCCTTTGCCGTCGTTCGGGAGGCAGCCCGGCGAACGGTCGGGATGAGGCCCTTTGACGTCCAGATCCTCGGAGGACTGGTTCTGTACGAGGGGAAAATCGCCGAAATGAAAACGGGCGAGGGGAAGACCCTGGCTGCGACAATGCCCCTCTATTTATATGCGCTGATGGGCAAGGGCGCCCATCTGGTGACGGTCAATGACTATCTGGCGCGCAGAGACGCAGAGTGGATGGGGCCCATATATCAATTTCTCGGGATGACCGTCGGCGTCATCGTTCATGGTATGGATGACGATGAGCGGCGTGCGGCCTACCATTCCGACATCACCTACGGGACGAACAACGAGTTCGGATTCGATTATCTGCGCGATAACATGAAGTTCAACCTCGATGATTATGTCCAGCGCGATTTTCAATACGCCATCGTGGATGAGGTGGACAGCATTCTCATCGACGAGGCGCGGACGCCGCTGATCATCTCCGGACCTTCTGATGAGTCGACCGACAAGTACAATCGGGTCAACCAGGTGATTCCAAACCTGCGAAAAGAGAAGGATTATACGGTCGAGGAGAAGAGCCGCACCGTCGTTCTCACGGAGGAGGGGGTGGCCCGGGTCGAAAGTTATCTAAAGGTGCAGAATCTCTACGAGCCCCAAAACATCGATCTCCTCCACCATGTCAACCAGGCCCTTCGCGCCCATACCCTCTTCAAGCGGGATGTCGACTACCTCGTCAAAGAGGGAAAGGTCATCATCGTGGATGAATTCACCGGCAGGGTGATGCCGGGGAGGCGTTACAGCGACGGCCTCCATCAGGCGCTCGAGGCGAAAGAACACGTGAAGGTCGAGCAGGAGAATCAGACGCTGGCGTCGATCACGTTCCAGAATTATTTCCGGATGTACGGCAAGCTGGCGGGGATGACCGGTACGGCCGATACGGAAGCCGAAGAGTTTGGTAAAATTTACAAGCTCGAGGTTCTGGTGGTACCGACAAACATGCCGATGATCCGGGAAGACCATTCGGATGTCATATACAAGACCGAAAAGGAGAAATTTTCGGCGGTCATCGAGGAGATCAAGGCGCTGCACGAGGCAAAACGGCCGGTCCTCGTGGGAACCATCTCGATTGAAAAATCGGAGCTTCTGAGCAAATATCTGACCCGGGCGGGCGTCAAACATCATGTTCTGAATGCAAAAAATCATGAAAGAGAGGCGGAGATCGTCGCCCAGGCCGGTCAGCCCGGTCAGGTAACCATCTCGACGAACATGGCCGGACGCGGAACGGACATCAAGCTGGGCGAGGGAGTGGCCGATCTCGGCGGTCTCCATATTCTGGGGACGGAAAGGCACGAGAGCCGCCGGATCGACAACCAGCTCCGCGGACGTTCGGGACGCCAGGGGGACATGGGGTCGTCCCGCTTCTACCTCTCCCTCGAGGATGATCTCCTGCGGATCTTCGGGGCGGAGCGGATCTCCAGCATCATGGACCGGATCGGCATGGAAGAGGGGCAGCCGATCGAACACCGGCTGATTTCAAAGGCGATCGAAAATGCCCAGAAGCGGGTCGAAGGGCAGAATTTCGATATCCGCAAGCACCTGCTGGAATATGACGACGTCATGAACCGCCAGCGGCAGGTGATCTACGAACAGCGGAAAAAGGTTCTCAAGGGGGAGACGCTTTGGGACGACGTGGAGGAGATGCTGGAGGAGATCGTCGAGGAGATGCTCCCGGAGTATGTCGATGAGAAACGCCACCCGGAGGATTGGGATCTCAAGGGGCTGGATGAAGAGATCTTCCGCCATTTTACGCTGAAACTGAACCTGGACGGGACGGCACGGGAACTTGGGCCGGATGTCATTTCCGAGCAGATCATCGCGGAGGTCAAGAAGCTTCTCCGGAACAAAGAGACCGAGTACGGGAAGCCTCTGATGGATTACCTGATGAAGGTGATCATGCTCCAGTCGATCGATACGCAATGGAAGGAAAATCTTCTTGCGATGGATCACCTCAAGGAAGGGATCGGCCTGCGGGGATACGGCCAGAAGGATCCGGTCCGGGAGTATCAGAAAGAGGGCTACGACATGTTTATGGACATGATCCGCCGCATCAAGGAGGACAGCGTTGAAAAACTCTGTCTGGTGCAGATCCACCGCGAGGAAGAGGTGGAGCGAATCGAGGAGAAACGGCGGCAGAATTACATCATGTCAAGAGGAGAAGATACTCCGGCGGCTGCGACGATCAAAAGAGACGCGGCCAAGGTCGGCCGGAATGATCCGTGTCCCTGCGGCAGCGGCAAGAAATACAAGAAGTGCTGCGGCCAATAGTAGGAATGGGGACACCTTGCTTCAAGGTGTCCCCATAAACCAGGTGAGGGTATGAAATCAGCAGATGATTATCGGGTGCCCGGATTTCTGGCAAATGGAATCCACACGGGAATCAAAACGGACGGCGGCAGGGATCTTGCTCTGATCTTCTCGACCCGTTCGGCGACGGCGGCGGGAGTTTTTACGACGAATTGCTTCAAGGCGGCGCCCGTTCTTCTCGACCAGGAGAGGATCCGCGCCGGGGTGGCGCAGGCCGTGATTGCCAACAGCGGCGTTGCCAACGCCGCGACCGGACCGGAAGGAATTGCAGACGCCTTGGCGGTTTCGCGGGCCGCCTCCACCGAACTGGGCATCGTCGATCAAAGAGTCCTTGTGGCGTCGACCGGGGTCATCGGACACCGTCTCCCCGTCCGAAAGATCGAAGCCGGGGTCAAAGAGCTGGTTGCGGGGCTTCATGCGGACGGAATTCCGGATGCGGAAGCCGGAATCATGACAACGGACCGGTTTCCCAAAATCGCCTGCCGGAAAAGAGCAATCGGCGGCAAGGAGGTTACCCTGTGCGGCATTGCCAAGGGGGCGGGGATGATCCAGCCGAACATGGCGACCATGCTCGCTTTCGTCATGACCGATGCTGCGGTCGAACGTGACGCCCTCGATCGGCTGTTTCGGCAGTCCATCGCCGGCAGCTTCAATGCGATCAGCGTGGATGGCTGTATGAGCACGAACGACACGGCCCTGATCCTCGCCAACGGATTTGCCGGGAATCCTTCGATCAAGCGGGGTTCCCGGAATGCGGCGCGGTTTGGCGAAATCCTCGCGGAGCTTCTCTCCTCGCTGGCCAGGGAGCTGGTCCGCGACGGCGAAGGCGCGACCAAGGTGATCGAGATTGCCATAACGGAGGCCAAAACCCGGCGGGATGCGCAACGCATTGCATATGCCGTCGCCAACTCGAACCTGGTCAAGACGGCTTTTTTCGGAGAGGATCCGAACTGGGGCCGGATCATTTCCGCCGCCGGTTCTCTCGGCATCGATCTTCCTGCAGACCGGGTTTGCCTTTTCCTGGAGGATATTCCAATCTTTGCGGCAGGAAAAGGGATCGGCGGACGGGAAGAGGAGCTTGCCGGGATCATGAAGCGTCCGGAGATCAGGGTGCGCCTTGGATTGGGGATGGGGTGTCGGTCGTGGACGGTCTGTACGTCCGATCTGACATTTGATTACGTCAAGATCAATGCCCACTATCATACCTGAAAAAGTCATTTCCGCTTGATTATTTAAATTCTTTGTGTTATCAGCCACGCAAATTCGCACATCCCCGGATTGACGGAGGTTGCCTATCCGCAGGAAAGGTTTCCGTTCAAGAGGATGGGGGTGGAGGAAAAAACAAGAGAGGAGTTCAGAATGGCCAGTATTTCGATGAAGTTGTTGCTTGAGGCGGGGGTTCACTTCGGTCACCAGACCAACAAGTGGAACCCGAAAATGAAACCCTATATCTTCGGCGCGCGCAACGGGATCTACATCATCGATCTCCAGCAGACGGTCGGAATGTTTCAGACAGCCTATCAGTTCATTGTCGACACGGTCGCCCAGGGCGGCGAAATCCTTTTTGTCGGCACCAAGAAACAATCCCAGGAGTCGGTTCGCGAGGAGTCCGAGCGCTGCGGCATGCCTTATGTCAATCAGCGCTGGCTGGGAGGGATGTTGACGAATTTCGCGACGATCAAGAAGAGCATCGACCGTTTGAACGAGCTGGACCGAATGTTCGACGATGACAGCATCAAGGCTTTTCCCAAGAAAGAGATCCTCGGTCTCCAGAAGGATCGCGATAAACTGACCAAGGTTCTGGGAGGGATCCGGACGATCAAGAGTGTACCGAAAGGTCTGTTCATCGTCGATCCGAAACGGGAGATCATTGCAGTCACCGAGGCGAGAAAACTGAAAATCCCGATCGTAGCGATGGTGGATACGAACTGTGACCCCGATCTGATCGATTACATTATCCCCGGCAATGACGACGCGATCCGGGCAATTAAACTCTTTTCCGCGAAGATGGCCGAAGCCGTTCTGGACGGGAAGAAGCGGTTCGAGGAACGCCTCCAGGCGGAAAGCGATAAGAATCGTCAGACCGTTTCGGTTCCCGGGATCGAAAGTGGCGAGTCCGATGTTCCTGAGAGCATCGAAACCAAAGGTTCCGACATCGGTGAAACGAAGGATCATGCAGAGGAGGGGAAATAAATTGGATATCACATCAGCAATGGTGAAGGAATTGAGGGTCAAGACGGGCGCCGGCATGATGGACTGCAAAGAAGCGCTCACGGCCGAGAACGGCGATTCGGAAAAAGCGATCGATTATCTTCGGAAGAAGGGGATGTCGGCTGCCACAAAGCGCTCCTCCAAAGCGGCGAAAGAGGGAACCGTGGCCTCCTACATCCACATGGGCGGAAAGATCGGCGTCATGGTCGAGGTGAACTGCGAAACCGATTTCGTTGCAAAAACGGATGATTTTCAAACCATGGCCAGGGATCTGGCCATGCATGTTGCGGCGTCGAATCCCCGGTATGTCCGGTCGGAGGAGATCTCGGCGGCAGAACTGGAGAGGGAGAAGGAGATCTACCGAAGCCAGCTTCTGGAAGAGAAAAAGCCGGAAAAAATCTGGGATAAAATCATCGAAGGCAAACTGAATAAGTATTTTGAAGAGGTTTGTCTCATGAATCAAAAGTTCATCAAAAATACGGATATTACCGTCGGCGCCCTGGTAACCAACATGATCGCGAAGACGGGTGAAAACATCATCGTCAGAAGATTTGCCCGGTTTCAATTGGGAGAGGAGTTGAAGTAGCGGATCGTGTATTGCCCGACCTACAAGAGAGTCCTGCTGAAATTGAGCGGCGAGACCCTCATGGGTAAACATACCTTCGGCATTGATCCGGAGGTGGTGGATAGCATTGCCGCTGAAATTCAGGAGGTCGCGGCTCTTGGCGTTCAGCTCGGGATTGTGATCGGCGGCGGCAATATCTTTCGCGGTCTGGCCGCAAGCGCAAAGGGGATGGAACGGACTTCCGCCGATTATATGGGGATGCTTGCCACGGTGATCAACAGCCTGGCCCTCCAGAGTGCCCTCGAACGCGCGGGCGTCCCCACAAGAGTTCAAACGGCCATCGAAATGCGGGAAGTGGCCGAACCGTTCATCCAGAGACGCGCCATTCGGCATCTCGAAAAAGGTCGCGTGGTGGTCTTTGCGGCTGGAACGGGCAACCCCTATTTTACGACGGACACAGCGGCAGTCCTCCGCGCCGTCGAGATCCGCGCGGATATCATCCTCAAGGCGACCAAGGTGAACGGCGTTTATGACCGGGATCCGCTCCAGTATACCGATGCGGTCATGTACAATAAGATAAGCTATACCGATGTGTTGACAAAGAACCTTAAAGTAATGGATGCGACAGCCATTTCCCTCTGCAGGGACAACGGACTTCCGCTGAACGTCTTCAATCTGCAAAAGACGGGGAACATCATGCGGGTCATCTGCGGCGAGAACGTCGGAACCATTGTGGGAGGTTGAAGTCATGAAAGAGCTGATTTTTCAGGAACTGCGGGAAAGCATGGAGAAGGCGATCCAGGCGCTCGAGAAATCCTTCAGCAAAGTCAGAACGGGAAGGGCGTCGCTTGCGCTGCTGGATGGGATTCGCGTGGAATACTACGGTACGCCGACACCCCTAAATCAGTTGGCATCCCTCTCCGTTCCCGAAAGCCGGCTGATCGTCATTTCTCCCTGGGACAGTTCCGTTCTCGGGGCGATCGAAAAGGCGATCCAGAAATCGGATCTGGGATTGATGCCCGGCAATGACGGAAAACTGATCCGTCTTTCCATTCCGGCGCTGACCGAGGAGAGACGCAGGGAACTCGTGAAGGTTGTCCGCAAGATGGCGGAAGAGGGCAAGATCAAACAGCGCAACGCCAGGCGGGACGCAAATGAGCAGCTCAAGATCCTCAAGAAAGACAATGAGATTTCGGAGGACGAACTTTACGGCCTTCAGGACGAGGTGCAAAAGCTGACCGATCGGTATATCGAGAAGACCGACACGGTTCTTTCAGCGAAAGAGAAGGAGATCATGGAGATTTGACAGGATTGCCGGATACGGTGTTTGATGGGGGGCCCGGAGGCTCCCCGTTTTGTTTAATCCGCCTTGAAAAATCGTCCTTGATGTGTTAGTCGATGAGCCGGGATTCATCTCCCCACAGTGAAACGGGAATCATGAAAGAAATCGATCCGGCCAGACTTCCTCGGCATATCGCAATCATTATGGACGGCAACGGACGTTGGGCCGAACGCCATACCTTGGGCAGGGTCCTGGGACATCGAAAGGGCGCCGAATCCGTCCGGGCCGTGGTGAAAACCTGTCGCCGGATCGGCATCCGCTGCCTAACCCTCTACGCCTTTTCCGCGGAAAACTGGCTTCGCCCGGAAGCCGAAGTCAGCGCCCTGATGAACCTTCTTCTGCAATATCTGGAGACGGAGGTCCGGGAGATGATGGACCAGGACATCCGCCTGACGGCCATCGGCAACCTCGATGCCCTTGATGTTTCCGTGCTCGGGAAACTCAAAGAAACGATCGAAATGACAGCGGGCAATCAGGGGATGATTCTGAATCTGGCCCTGAGCTACGGCGGTCGCGATGAGATTGTGGCGGCAGCGAAACGGATGGTTGGCGACGCGCAGGCCGGAAAGATCGCTTTACAAGAGTTCACCAAAGAGCTTTTTGCAGGCTATCTCTACACATCCGGATTGCCTGATCCGGACATGCTGATTCGGACCGGAGGGGAATATCGGATCAGCAATTTTCTGCTCTGGCAGATGGCCTATACCGAATTCTTCTTTACCGACATCCTCTGGCCCGATTTTGGCGAATCCGATCTATTGAAGGCGATTGCCGAATATCAACGACGCGAGCGGAGATTCGGATTGACCAGCGATCAGATCGGAAAAAGATGATGAGAATCATTGCGCTGTCGAGGAAATCACGGCCATGGAAACCGGAATTCATTCTTGTGGAAAGCCGACGCTTCCCGGGAGGTGAAAAATGACGCCGCACATGAAAAGATGGATCACAGGGATCGTTGCCGTTCCGCTACTCTTCGGAATCATCGTATTCGGCGGCGAGACAGCCTTTTCAGTTCTGATCATTTTTGCCTCTCTGGTGGGGGTGCAGGAATACAACAGGATGGCCTTCGGACAGGATCTTTCCCTTGAGAAGATGGAGACACTGATCATCTCCCTGTTCATCCTGCTGACGGCTTTCTCGGGGAACCTCCCTCTGCTCTTGGCTGTGCTGACGTTCGCCGTCATGACGGTTCTGATCCTGAACCTTCTTCGGATCAGGAAACAGGGTCTGGATATGATGCTCGCCGGCCGGGTGATCCTGGGGATTCTGTACATCCCCTTGCTCATGGCCCATTTCATCCTGATCCGCCGGACGCCGTCGGGTGTTCTCTGGATATTTTTCATTCTGGTTCTGGCATTTACGGGGGATATCGCCGCATACTATATCGGACGGCGGTTCGGAAAACGGAAGCTCCTCCCCGAAGTCAGTCCGGCGAAGACCGTCGAAGGGATGATGGGTCTGGTAGTGGGAAGCATTGCCGGCTGTCTTCTCTTCAGACAATTTTTTTTCCCGATGCTTCCGGTTGTGCATGCCGTCGTTCTCGGATTGGTGGGAAGCGTTATCGGGCAACTTGGGGATCTATCCGAGTCGGCTCTGAAAAGGGCGGCCGGAGTGAAGGATTCCGGCATGCTGTTGCCCGGTCACGGGGGAATCCTCGACCGTCTGGACTGTTTGATGTTCATTACGCCATTTGTTTATTATTATCAGGATTATATGTTGCAATGAAGCATATTTCCCTCCTCGGCTCCACCGGTTCAATCGGAATCAGCACGCTGGATGTCGTCGGCGCGCATCCGGATCGGTTCGCCGTCACGGCGCTCGCAGCGGGCCGCAACATCTCCCTTCTTCATGAACAGATCGAAAGGTTCAAACCGCGATTGGCGGCGGTGATCGATGAAGAGCATGCACGCGAACTTCGCCGGATGCTGGGTCCGTCATCGGCGACGGAAGTCATTGCGGGGCCGGAGGGGTATCGGGAAACGGCATCGGCGGCGGGCGCCGATATGGTCGTCTCCGCCATGGTCGGCGCGGCCGGACTGCTTCCCACCCTCGATGCAATCGAGGCGGGAAAGGATATCGCGTTGGCGAATAAAGAGACGCTGGTGATGGCAGGGCATATCGTCCTTCGCAAGGCGAGCGAGAAGGGGGTGAAAATCCTTCCCGTCGACAGTGAGCACAGCGCGATCTTCCAATGTCTGCAAGGTCACAGGATGGAAGATGTCCGCAGGATCATCCTGACGGCCTCCGGAGGACCCTTTCTCCACACCTCCGAAGAAGAAATGACAAGGGTTACGCCTGCGCAGGCCCTTAGGCACCCCAATTGGGCGATGGGAAAAAAAATCACGATTGACTCGGCAACCATGATGAACAAGGCGCTGGAAGTGATCGAAGCCGGTTGGTTGTTCGGCCTTCCCGGGAAGGCGATCGCTGTCCTGATCCACCCCCAGAGCATCGTCCATTCCCTGGTGGAATACCGGGACGGAAGCGTGATCGCACAGATGGGGGTCCCGGATATGAGGATTCCCATCGCCTACGCACTCTCTTATCCGAACCGCCTCACCCGTGCGGAAGAGAAACTCGATCTCCGGAAGATCGGCCCCCTGACGTTTCTCGATGCCGATCCGTTTCGCTTTCCCGCCCTGCGGCTCGCTTATGAGACCGTTGAGGCCGGGGGGACGATGCCGGCCGTTCTGAACGGGGCGAATGAGACGGCGGTAACGGCCTTTATCGAAGAGAGGATGCCCTTCAACAGGATTGTTCCTGTGGTGGAGGAGATTCTCTCCCGTCATTGCGGACGGAAAGATCCGGAGATCAACGAGATCCTCGCAGCGGACCGCTGGGCGAGACAAGAGGCGGCGAACTTCATTAAAGGAATGATCAATTGATTGGAATCAGCATCGCATCGGTGGTCGTTTTGCTGGGGGTCCTGATCTTCGCCCATGAGGTCGGTCATTTTCTGATGGCAAAGCGGGCGGGAGTCGGGGTCCTGAAGTTTTCCCTCGGTTTTGGACCGCGAATCATCGGGAAAAAAATCGGCGAAACGGAATACATCCTCTCCCTGATCCCCCTGGGCGGATATGTAAAACTCCTCGGGGAATCGCTCGGAGATGAATTGTCGGATGTGGATCAGAAACGATCCTTTCTGAACCAGACGGTTTGGAAAAGAATCTCCATTGTGGCGGCCGGACCGCTATTCAATCTCCTGCTGGCTCTGTCGATTTTCACTTTCGTCAACATGATCGGCCTTCCCGTCTTGACGTCGGAAATCGGTTCCTTGCAACCGGATTCCGCCGCGATGGAAGCGGGACTGAAGACGGGGGATCGAATTATCGTCATTGATGGAACGGCCGTGACGAAGTGGGATGAAATCTCCCGGATGGTCACCCAGAGCCGGGGAAAACCGCTGCGGATTACCCTGAGGAGGGGGGAGGCGCCACTCGATATCACGGTGACTCCGCGATCCATGAAAACCCGAAACCTCTTTGGCGAGGAGGTGGAATCCTACAAAATCGGCATCAGTCCATCACCGAAGACCGTGATCGAACGACTCAATCCCCTCTCGGCCTTCGGAGAGGGGGTTCGGCAGACATGGGCGATCAGCAAGCTGACCGTAATCAGTATCTATAAGATGTTTCAGGGGGTTGTATCCCCGAAAACCATGGGCGGCCCGATTCTGATCGCCCAGATCGCCGGGGCGCAGGCGAAGGAGGGAGTCGTACAGTTCCTTCTGTTTATGGCGCTCCTCAGCATCAACCTCGCGATCCTCAACCTTCTGCCCATTCCTGTCTTGGATGGCGGTCATCTCCTGTTCTTCGGGATTGAAATGATAACGGGCCGCGAGGTCGGCGTCCGCTGGCGGGAAATGGCCCAGCAGGTCGGTTTTGTTCTCCTGATTCTTCTCATGATCTTTGTCTTCATGATGGATATCGAGCGGCTGAACATCAGGTTTATTAACGATTTCATTCATGGGTTTACGGGATAGCGATGATCACGCTCGCGATGGAGTGCGCTACGAATACGGTGGGACTGGCCCTCTTGGATGGAGAGGAGATATTGGCCGAGTTTCATCTCGCTTTGGCAAGACACCATGCCGAGATCCTGCTTCCTGCCCTGGAAAAGCTCCTCCATCTGTCGGGGATCCCCATGAAAAAAATAGATCTGCTGGCCTGCACAAACGGGCCCGGTTCTTTCACGGGGGTGAGAATGGGAGTGAGCACAGTGAAAGGCCTTGCCCTGGCCACGGGAAAACCGATTGTCGGGGTTTCGACGCTGGAGACGCTGGCCATGAATGCCTTCCCCTCCTCGCTGTTGATCTGTTCGCTGCTGGATGCCCGCAGGGATCAGGTCTATGCGGGGTTTTACCGGATGGGTGCGGACGGTTTCCCGGAAATCGTGAAACCGGATCGTCTGACCGATATTGAACAATTGATACGTGATTTTCCGGCGGACGAAGTCGATTGGATCGGAGACGGAGCAATACGTTATCGGGATCGGATATGTGAATCGCGCTCCGAGCGGTATCCGACAGCCGGGGGCGTACGACACCAATTGAAAGCGTCGGCCGTCGGCCTGATCGGTATTCACCGTTATTCTCAGGGGCGGGGTGAAGATCCGATCACCTTTTCACCAGCATACCTCCGCGTCTCCGAAGCGGAAGTGAAGATTGGAAACAGGCAAGACGGGGATTCCTCTTGCTGCCCTGGACACAAACGTTGACATCTTGATTAAACTAAGGTAGATGCAACTCATTATGAATCACAATGGCTTTATTGCCGGCGAAGGACTTCCCTTTATCATACCCCTGAGCGGGGCGACCCTTCTGGCGTTTGTTGCCGGATTCAACGGTATGTTCGCGCTCCTGCTGATTCTGACCTTGTTTGTGGTCTGGTTCTTTCGCAATCCTAACCGAAAAGCCCCGGAGAAGGACGGTTTGGTCATTTCCCCCGCGGACGGCAGGGTGATCCGAATCGAGGAGACGACCAGCGATGAACAGCCCGGGAAAACGTTTCAGAAGATCAGCATCTTCATGAATATTTTCAACGTTCATGTAAACCGGATTCCCTGTTC
Source organism: Syntrophaceae bacterium UBA6112 (assembly GCA_002423465.1). Lineage (GTDB taxonomy): Bacteria > Desulfobacterota > Syntrophia > Syntrophales > UBA5619 > UBA5619. The sequence goes on from DIWG01000005.1 coordinate 59,606, forward strand.
CGGCGCGATCCGGTCGATCCGTTACCGGGAGGGAAAATTCCTGTCGGCCAACCTGGACAAGGCCTCGGCGCTGAATGAAAGGAACGCCGTTCTATTGAGAGCGGCGAATGGACAGGAGATCATAATCATCCAGATCGCCGGTCTGATCGCGAGGAGGATTGTCTGCTGGCTAAGAGAAGGCATGCAGGTCCGGTGCGGAGAACGATTCGGCCTTATCCGTTTCGGTTCCCGGGTGGAGGTATTTCTGCCGCTCGGCGCGAAGATTATCGTGAGGGTTGGAGACAAGGTTCGGGCAGGTGAAACGCCAATAGGAGAACTGACATGAAAAACAGTGCGTCGTTCCGCCGGGACCGCATGAAGAAAGGGGTCTACATTCTTCCGAATCTCATTACCACAGCCAATCTCTTCTGCGGGTTCTATTCCGCGATTGCTTCGATGAAAGGGATGTATGAAATCGCCGCAATCACGATCCTGATTGCGGTGGTTCTGGACGGACTGGACGGAAGGATTGCCCGGATAACCCACACGACGAGCAAGTTCGGTGCGGAGTATGATTCCCTGTGCGATCTGGTGACCTTCGGCGTTGCGCCGGCCTTTCTGCTTTACAACTGGTCGTTGATCTCCTATGGGAAATGGGGGTGGCTGGCGGCGTTTCTCTTTGTCGTCTGCGGCGCCCTTCGCCTGGCGCGGTTCAATGTCCAGGTGGGGGTCATCGACAGCCGCGTATTCAACGGACTCCCGATTCCGGGCGGTGCCGCGGTCGCGGCCACCGCCGTTCTTCTTTTTTTCTTTTTGGGGGGTGAGGGAAATTTCCCCAGCTTGGCGGTCATGATCGGCGCAGTTGCCGTTGCGCTTTTTATGGTGAGCAGCATCAAGTATTACAGCTTCAAAGATCTCAATTTTTTCTCACGGAAACCGTTCACGTCATTTGTCCTGATTGTGGTGATTCTGGTGATCGTGGTGGCGGAACCTCAGATCATGCTGTTCACGTTTGCTTTCGGATACAGCCTTTCGGGTCCGTTATGGTCTATTTATCGTTTCGGCAGAAAATTATTGACGGAATTCAGGGCAAAAAAATCGCCATGTGAAGCTGCCCGCCCGCAGGGCGGGGCTTCCCAGTAAGAAAGAGGCTTTTTTTATTGCGCCCCCAATCCCCGACTGCAAGGCGGGGATTGGGGGTAGCGCTCCCGGTCAAAATCATCCGTTGCAGGAAAACAACCGGATTATGGGAAGGATCTTGAACAGCGATTCGGAAAAGGGTTAAGGGGATTATGTTATGAAGAATTACAATGTTGCCGTTGTAGGCGCCACGGGAGCCGTGGGCAATGAAATGATCAAGATTCTGGAGGAACGTCAATTCCCGGTGGAAAAGTTGACCCTCCTCGCCTCGGAAAGATCGGTCGGAAAGGAGCTTCCCTTCCGGGGGAGGGCCCTGCCTGTGGAGCTTTTGACAGAGAACTCCTTCTCGGGAATCGAAATCGGTCTTTTCTCCGCCGGAGGAGGAATCAGTGAAAGGTTCGCCCCATTTGCAGCAACGGCCGGTTGTGTCGTCATCGACAATACAAACGCCTTCCGGATGGTGCCGGAAATCCCTTTGGTCGTGCCGGAGGTGAATCCCGAAGCCATTGTTCTGTACAAGAACAGGGGAATCATCGCGAATCCGAACTGCTCCACGATACAGATGGTCGTCGCCCTCAAACCGATCCACGATGCGGTCCGGATCAAGAGGATTGTCGTTTCCACCTATCAGGCCGTCTCCGGAACGGGGAAAAAGGCGATTGAGGAGCTTTCCCTTCAGACTCAAGCCCTGTTGAACGGCCGAGAGCCGGTTGTCAAGGTGTATCCCTACCGGATCGCCTTCAATTGTCTCCCCCATATCGATGTCTTTATGGACAACGGTTATACAAAGGAAGAGATGAAGATGGTCAACGAGACCAAGAAGATCATGAACGATCCATCGATTGCGGTTACGGCGACGACGGTCCGGGTGCCTGTTTTCCACGCGCACTCCGAATCCATCAACATCGAAACGGAGA
>DIWG01000069.1 GCA_002423465.1 Syntrophaceae bacterium UBA6112
GGCGGCAACACCGTTTCCGAGGGCCGTATCTCCGTGCTTTTTTCCAGACGAGCCTTTTTTCGTATTTCCGCCAGATTCATGAGCAGGTCCCGTACTTCTACCAGACTAGAGAAAAACTCTACTTCAACATGCTAGTACCATATAACACCTAAAATCAACCCCCCTCAATCCCCCCTTGACAGGGGGGAAGCCTTTCAGTCTCCCCTGTCAAGGGGAGGTTTGGAGGGGTTGTCTGCGAAAAAAGCTCTGTTACAGGGTACTAGCCCCTACCATTGATATGTTTCATTGCTCCCGTAACACCGTTGTTCCTGTTCTCCTGACGGAAAAAGTCTGCTTTGCGCACAGGAGCACGGCAACGAGCCGGAAGTGCTGGATTTCTTCCGAACTTTTCTGCAGTCCCGCGTAGCAGCTTCTTCCCCACCACAAGCGAATTCAGTGCTGAAAAGGATATCCCATGAAACACCTCATACTCGGCACCGCCGGACACATCGACCATGGCAAGACCTCTCTCGTCAAGGCGCTGACCGGCATCGACACCGATCGGCTGAAGGAAGAGAAAGAGCGGGGCATTACCATCGAACTCGGCTTTGCTCACCTGGAGCTGCCGGATGGCGCCCAATTCGGGATTGTCGATGTGCCCGGCCATGAACGGTTTGTCCGGGCCATGGTGGCCGGGGTCGGCGGGATGGACCTGGTGATGCTCGTGATCGCGGCGGATGAAGGCGTGATGCCCCAGACGCGGGAGCATCTGGAGATCTGCCAGCTGCTTGGGGTCAAGAATGGTCTAGTGGCCCTTACCAAGTGCGATATGGTGGATGACGATTGGCTGCAGCTGGTGGTCGAAGAGGTCCGCGACTACCTGGCCGGCAGCTTTTTGGCGGAGGCGCCGATTATCCCGGTCTCTTCGAAAACGGCCGCCGGGCTTGAAGATCTCAAGTCCGTCTTGGCGGAGTTGGCCGCGGAGGTACAGGAGAAGTCCGATGACGGACCATTTCGCCTGCCGGTGGACCGGGTGTTTACCGTGGCCGGCTTCGGTACGGTCGTTACCGGGACCCTCCTGTCCGGGGAAATCGCAACCGGTGACGAAGTGGAAATCCTACCGTCCGGTCTTACTTCCCGGGTGCGCAGCGTGCAAACCCACGGCCAGAAGGCCGAACGAGCCTCGGCCGGGCAGCGGGTGGCGGTCAATATTCAAGGGATCGAACATGGCGACATGCTGCGCGGTGACGTGGTTGTGCCCCGCGGGGCATTTCGCACCACCCGTGCCGTTGACGCCCGGATTGATTACCTCTCATCGGCGCCGCGGGAATTGAAGCACCGGGCAACGCTGCGCCTCCATTCGGCTACCTATGAGGTCCCGGCGCAGGTGATCCTGCTGGACCGTGATGTACTGGAGCCGGGGGACTCCGCATTCGTCCAGTTGCGCCTCAAGAGCCGGACGCTGCTCCTGCCCGGTGATCGTTTCATCGTACGCAGCTATTCACCCCAGATTACCATTGGCGGCGGGGTGGTGATCGACCCGGCGCCGCCCCGGAGGAGACGCCGTTCCGCCCAGGCCCTGGAACTTCTCACCGCGCTTGGTGGCGGCGAGGATGCCGACAAGATCCTGCTCCTGATCCGGGAGAGTCTCCTCTCCGGACTGCCGCTGGACGACCTGATTACCCGCAGCGGCCTGTCCGCGAAAAAGACCGAGGCCGCCCTGGCGGGTCTGCTTTCCCAGGGACTCCTGGTTCAGGTGGTGCGGGAACCGCGAATTTTTCTCTCCAAGGAAGCTTTTGCCGATCTCAAGTCGCTGTTGCTCGCCGGCCTGGAGAATTATCTGCGCGAAAACCCTCTTAAGGAGGGTATCGGCAAGGAGGAGTTGAAGGCCCGAATCCCGAAGCGGAGCGATCTCCGTTTTTTCGGTCCGGTGCTGGCATCCTTGGAGAAGGACGGCAAGGCCCTGGCCGACCGGGATCTGGTAAAGAAGCCGGGGCACAAGGCCTCAGCCGCCGTTGATCAGGTCGGGCTCCAGACCAAGCTGGAAAGTGCCTTGCAGAAGGGCGGGGCTGAACCGCCCGGCATCAAGGACCTGTGCGAAACCGTGCGCTGCGGGGAAAAGGAGGCCCTGGAGCACCTCAACCTGCTGACCCGTGAAGGCCGGGCGGTAAAGATCAAGTCGGATATTTTCTATGCGCCCCAGCCGCTCCAGGCGCTGCGGGAGAAATTGGTTGCCTACCTGCAGGAAAAGGGTGAGGTCACTCCGCCGGATTTCCGCGAATTGACCGGTCTCTCGCGCAAGTTCATGATCCCGCTGCTCGAATATTTCGATCAGGAAAAGGTTACCATCAGGGTTGGGGACAAGCGAGTGTTGCGGAAGGGGTAGGGTGGCGAGGAACGAGCCGGAGCGAAGAAGACACATGAAGCAGGAGAACCGGCTTCGGTCGTTCCATGTTGTTTTGTCGGCGGTTGTGAATGGTCTCGAACTATCGACCTGCGCGTTGCGAAAATAGGGCAGTGAATCTCAGTACAGCATCAGGAGTGGCCATGGGTAAGATTGCCATAACTATTTCGCTGATGAAGGCATCGTGGCAGATTCTGAAAAAAGACAAGGAGTTGCTCCTGTTGCCGGTAATCTCCGGCGTATTCTGTCTGTCCTCGATGACGATATTTATCGTACAGGGGCTGGAGCATGGCTGGCTGCAGTGGTTTGCGGAAAATGCCGCCGCACAGCAAAAAAACACGGCCTACTTGTTCATGTTCCTCTTCTATTACTGCAATTATCTGATCATTATCTTTTTCAATTCAGCGATCATAGCCTGTGCGGTAATCCGACTGAATGGCGGCAATCCAACCCTTGGAGACGGCTTGCAGGCAGCCGTTAACCGTCTTCCCCACATTGCCGGATGGGCACTTATCGCGGCAACGATCGGCTTTCTGCTTGGGATGGTCGAATCGGGTTCTCAGCGAGGAAGAGGGCTGATTGCGCGCGTCCTCGGGATTTCCTGGTCAGTGATCAGTTATTTTGTCATTCCCCTGATCGTAGTTGAAAAAACAAACCCGCTCTTTGCCATGGATTTTTCCATGGAGATGATGCGCCGGACCTGGGGCGAGCAGGTGATTGGTAAATTCAGTTTCGGATTGCTCTTCGCTCTTTTCTCTCTTCCCGTCTTTCCGATTTTGTTCCTCTTGCTCAGTAAAACCTGGGACGCTTCCTATTTTCTGCCGAGTATCGTTTTTATCGTTATCTATCTGATCATCCTCAGCATATTCCAATCTGCTCTCCAGGCCATATTCAATGCGGTGATGTATGTCTTTGCCCGTGATGGAAAAGTCCCGGACGAGTTTTCGGTCGAGCAGTTAAGAAGTGTCATGCGTCAAGTGTAATTCGGCCAGATTGCTCCAGAACATCGTTGACCGCGGTCCGCCGGGCGCTCAGGCTGACCCTGGTGACCGGGCAGCGGCCCGGAGAGGTGATCGGTATGCATGCGAGTGAGATAACCGACCAATGGTGGACCATCCCCGGGGAAAAGACCAAGAACGGGAAGGCCCACCGGGTCTACCTGACGGAACTTGCGCTGGCGCTCATCGGACCTCTTGAGGCGCCGGACCCCGATACCGGCGAAACCAAATCGACCGGGTTCATCTTCCCCTGCCCGCATAAGAAGAAGAAAAAACCAATTCAGGAAGGGGCTATGGGCTATGCGCTCAGACGGGGCTTCGAGGCAAAGAAGTTCTCCGTTGCCACGTTTACCCCCCACGACCTCCGGAGAACCGCTGTCACCCATCTTGCACGCCTGAAGGTCCCCCTGGAGTGGAGGGAGCGGATCGTTAACCACCTGCCGAAGGAACTTGACGCGACCTACAACCTTTACGAGTACGATGAGGAGAAAGAAACCTCGATGAAACGGTGGGAAGTGAAACTGCTGCGGATTCTCAATCAGATGTCAAAATCTGAGGCCAATGACTGAAAATCCTCGCAGCGGCGATTCAATGCCGTCAGTATGTTATACTGATTGGGAGCTCGTACAAAATCAAATATCAAAGCCACTCAACTATGGCAAAATCTTGCAGCCCACTGAGGTCATTCCTTGGCGGGCTTTGCTTTTGGAGGTAAATCGCATGCGCATTACTTTTGAACCGGATGATATTCAAGCCATCGCCGATGTAGTGGTAAGGAAACTGGTTCCACTGATTGCAAAAACTCAGGAAAAGGCGGTACGGCCTATATCACTTCCGACGAAGCAAGTTCCGATAAAGGATCCAGAAGCCGCATATGATACCAGGGCAGCGGGTGAGATTATCCGCAGAAAAGAACTATGCCGTATTACCGGACTTTCAATGACCACGCTTTGGCGGCAAGAGCGTGAGGGTTATTTCCCGGCCCGCATTCGGCTAACAAGTTATAGCGTCGGTTGGAGACGTAGTGAAGTCGAAACCTGGCTGGCTACGCGACCGACCGTTTAGAGAGAGAGCCCTAAACTCAAGTTTATTCATTCTGACATGGTTAGTATATATCAAACATCTTCTTCTGGATTGAACGTTTTTTGAAAATGCATGGAATGAATATTGGACTTATTCCGGAGAAGCGCCGACCCGTAGAGATTAAAATAATTCAGTCCTCCAAGGTGGAACATTTGGCAAATATGCGGCCATACATCAAAAGGCACCCAGCTGAAATAGTTTGTGGAATCCTTCCTGATATTAAGGAGCCCTACCAGGTTGGGGCAGTAGTCGTCATACGCTAACGGCTGCTCTACGTAATCAATGTGCCTTCGATCGCCACTGACTGTGCACTCGATGGTTGTGCCAGCGAACTTTTCAGGATAGATTAGGGTGCCGATACATTCCAGAAAAGCGATTTCCCGGTATGGACCAGGATCCAGTTTTTTGTTTTTGTTAACCGAGAAGGAGTAAGATGTCCGCGCGTCGGATATTTCTATGATGTACGATGTGAACTCTTCTCTTTTCCGAGCAGGCCGCTTCTTGCGAGATAATTTCTTTTTCCCAGTGTCCGTTGTGGATTTAGTCATTTTATTGCCTCCGGGGTTTTATTTTGCCTCTAAAAATCACGGTATTTACAAAGTATTGACAAAAAATGAAATTTGGAATGTTATTACAAAACTCGGCATGTTTCCACGCCCTGACTGGATTTTTTCTATGAGATTGCTGCTGCATCTTGCTGCCGATTATTAATTTTACCCCAATGCCACACGGATAATACTTTGGCAAAGAATATCAAAGATCGGCTTAGTGAAACCATAGAACATGAGGAAAGTCGACTTGTCCGGCTCGATATTGAGCGGCAGACGATACTTGAACGTCTACTTGACCTGCGACAGCAACTGGCAGCCATTGATATAGACCCTTCCCCAACCCAGGAAAACACCACTTTATCCCCGGCAGCAAAGATTGCCCTGTTCCGTTCCCTCTTCAAGGGGCGGGAAGATGTATATCCAAAACTCTGGATCAGCAAGCAAGGCGACCGCAAAGGTTACATGCCTGCCTGCGACAATGACGGAAACTACTCTCTATGCGGAAAGCGCAAAACTCCCCGTATCAGGTGTGGTGCCTGCAATCATCAGGCATACGTCCCGGTTGACGAACAGGTGATCCGTGAGCATCTTATGGGTAAACAGACCATCGGCGTTTATCCGTTACTACCGGATGATACCTGTTGGTTCCTGGCTGTCGATTTTGACAAGACAACCTGGCAGGAGGATGTTGCTGCCTTCCGGGAAACCTGTTCCACTCTTGACATCCCTGTTTCAGTGGAACGCTCACGTTCCGGCAACGGCGCCCATGCCTGGTTTTTCTTCTCTGAGCCGGTCATGGCGTCGGTAGCCAGGACCATGGGCTGCTACCTGATCACCGAGACCATGTCCCGGCGGCATCAACTCAGTATGGAATCGTATGACCGGCTCTTCCCCAGTCAGGACACCATGCCCCGT
>DIWG01000010.1 GCA_002423465.1 Syntrophaceae bacterium UBA6112
GGGCGAGTCCCTAACTTTTACAATTTATAGATGCCGTCTTCCCGCTCTCTCCGGTCACCGTGAAAGGCAAACCCGTTATCACGTTTCCTGCGAGACGCCGATGGAAGGCGATATCACTGCGGATCCTCTCCTGTGATAAAACCCCTGCTGATCCACCTGTTCCGGAACTGAATCCCCGTCATCGATGCCGGCCGCCCACAGTCGGCGCGGATCAGCAAAAAAGCCTTCACCACCAAGCACGCGATACGCTGCACGGAGATGAAGGCAATGAGATGACCCCGACCGTCAGTGGCAGCGCCAGCAGGATCCCTGGGATCGATTCCAGTTGATAGCCGACAATCCTGACGGCCGCGATAAGAGAAAATCGCTGGAACGCGCCGATTATCGAACGGATCGCTTTCCCGCTTCTAAAGCCGGTTCACGGCGTCGCCGGGAAGAGGCGGGGGGAACGCCGATCCGTTTGAGGTACTGGAACCGGAGTGACGGTGATTCCTATGGCGCCGGCGTTGATCTATCGCGTATCGTCCTCGAACTGCCCCTGTCGGAACTGGCACGACTCCTGCCGCAACGTTTTGCCGTGCGCCTCTACAACTTGGTCCGAAAATTATTCGATATCCCGCAGGGTCCTTGCTTCCCCTACTCGCTTGCCGACCTCCTGCGCAACCGATCTCTGCTGACCGCGCTGCGATCCCGACTGGCCTGCGTGGACCGCCTCTCGGAACTGATCACCGACCCGCCCGCCATCCTGATCGATGAACGGCAGAGGCTCTTTTTCTACCGGGGCATTCCCATTCTGCTGCGTCCGGTTTCGTTCAGCTACATGCTCCTGCTCGCGCAGACCCCCAGGGAGGTTGTCCCGCGGGAAGAGATCTACAGTCGTCTCTGGCCGGGTGAACTGGACTACGAGGGGGCTAACAAGCCCTACGAGGGGCAGGTCTCTGACCACAAGCGCAAACTCATCGCCGAGATCCGGAAGGGGATAGCCGGGCGGATAGAGATCCGGGAAGGGGAAATAGAGGCGCTCATCGCCACTCGGCCCAAGACGGGGTACATGCTGAACTTCGCCCGGGAGAACGTCCTGATTCTCCGCAAAGGGGATTATCCGGTGGCCCCCTTCCTGTTCCTGCTGGTGCCGGAGCGATTTTTCTCCGACTGGTCTGACTGGTTTCTGGAGGTGCAAGAGGTGTTGTGCCTGTGCTGAAGCGGAAATTGTGCCGCGGGTTCAGGCTTTCGAAACGGTCACTCTCCTATCTTGTCACGGATCACTTTTTCCAAATACATGACCCATTGCCAGTGTCTTAATGAATCGAGCTTGGTGTGACTGTCCACGCCGAAATACTTCTCCAGGGAGGCCTTTACTTCACGACTCGATATTTCCAAATCCAGTTGCATCAGCAATTCTTTCTCTCGTTGGTACAGATGGCCTTTGCTTGGCAGTAAGCTTCCCTTGCGAATCGCTCCTTCGATCCTGCCAACGATTGTATTCGCGTATTTTTCGTCAAGGTACCTTATGATCACATCCGCCGCCGCTTCGGGCCAATCCCAGATATCCGTCCAAGGTTTCTTTTTAATGCCGAAGTCGTTCTTGAAGATTTTGTACATGGCGGCGTATGCCCTCTTGCCGAATCGCTTCTCCCGCTCCTCTCCCAATTTGTTGAATCTATCCTTTATGGCTTGCTTCAATAGGGAGTCTGCTCCGATTGTTCCTGGCGACGGTAGCCTGTTGATGGCCAGCTTCGCTTTTGGGGGAAGGCTAATGTTTCCCCTTAGTATCCCTATCTGTACGTTATTGTTTCCGATCATTGATTGGGATACGGTTCTTCCAACGCGTTCGGTCGTGCCTGGCGCGGATAGAACACTCATTCTTTTTGCAGGGAATTTTATGACATTTCCGACCGGTGGTTTCTTGATCGCCGGCTGTTTGGTCAGCCGTCGGTACAGTTTTTCATAGCCGTCCCGTGTCAGGACGTTGTAATAAGTGAATGACTTCAATGTCCTAGGGATATACACTTTATCGTCTTCATACAGCAAAACAGGGATGAATTTTCTATTCTTACCCGCCGAGTCATAAAGCGCCTGCGTAATAATGGCTCCTTCCCATTTTACGCCCTTTCCACTCTCGGTAGTCCGATCGTTGAATTTTTCTGCATATCCCCTACTGCAAACGACCAGAACGTAATCGCTATTCGCTATCTGATCCTCCATCCACGTGATCCAGCCGACATCTGGGGATTCTTCGTACTGATCAACGTTACAGTCGATTCCCTGTTCTCTGAGCTGATGTGCAAATGCCAGCACCGCTCTCTTGTGTTCCTGCGAATCGTGAGAATAACTTATGAATGTCTTTAGGTGTTTCTTCATGTGCTGTGTCTCAAACGAATGCAAGGATGAAAATTCAGTAGCTTTTCGACCCTCAATCAACAGGGCCGTCTTTGAGGTACGGAGAGCTCATCTCTGGCTTTTGTCGGCCCCCAGGACCAACCTTCAACTCGGGATCCGTGCGCAGCATGTCCAAAGGCATGTCAAGGTGCCACTGCTCTTTTGCGAAAATGAAGCGCTCCGCCCAAATCACTTGAAGAGAATTCGCGAATTCAATGTTTTCAGGTTTATACTGGATTGACTTTTTTTCCACGAGGGCGCGCGTGAAGGTTGATGACAATTCCGGTGTCATGAGTACAGCGGCGGCAAGCTTCTTACAGGCGGCATGGATGGAGAATTTTGGAGACAGGGGCATGTAAACCTCAATGCCGTCATTTTTCAATCCGAGATTTCCTCGGGGCCCTCGATCGATCATATTGTGTCTGACAACCGGATTGTCTGAGACAATGTAGGGCGCAGAAGGCGGCGCTTCGCAGAGAAACCACACCTTCTCTTGCAGCAGTTTGGCAAAGGCCGGTACGTCTTTCAACAGTTGGAGGCTGCTTGCTTTAGCATCTTCGGGTCCGTATTCGCCTATTGTCTTGGGATCGTCAGGATGCGCCTTAATGTCTTTCCCCCACGCCTTGATGACGATCTGACGGAAATTCTCCATGTCTCCCCGCGTCGAGGGAGTCCGTATCATCTGCGCCGCAATATAGTATGACAACCAGACGCGATCTTCTGCGGAACCGGGAAGAGATCTCTTTGAAGTGATGTCGCCGATGATTCGTCCCCCGATAGAGTCGATCTTCTGCAGCAGATTCTCGTACTCCAGATGGCCGGCATCCCCATGGTATTCATAGAAGAAGTTCTCGTGAGCGACATTTCCGATCGATGCCGGATATACGGTTCCGCTTCGCTTGTCCAAGACCCAAATCTTCGCCTTATTCTTACGCCCGGTGGCGAAGTTTCGTAGCAGGAATTGCGGCACGTAGTGCTGTTTTTTTGGCTTCATGGTCCGTCCAATAAGCGAGGCATTGCTGAACGGCTGGGGATGTTACGCTGGCGGAAATTTCTCTCATAATCTCACGAAAATGTCAAAAGGTCCTTAACCTCTTAATCCACTCTTCAGAATTTTTTGCTTCCCCAATGTGTTGTTGCCGTCGGATCATCAAATTTATTTGTCAGATTTCTCTCGTAACACGTCAGTAGTTCAGAAGTAATAATGAATTGTACGAAGAAGCCCTTGAAAAATATTTTGTCGACCGAAAAAAGACCGGTTTTTTTCCGAAACTTTTCCGACCCCTTTGTGCCATCCTTTGGCAAACCGTTGTTTCACCCATGGGCCCCGATGGGCACCGTGGGTGGTTTCCTGACCATTTTGATGCCGCGATGGTGAGGTAAGGATGATGGCCCGGTCCCGGATTATGAAACCGGAATTCTGGAGCGACGAGAAACTTGCCCTGGTCCCGCGGGAGGCGCGCCTGACTTTCGCGGGTCTCTGGACCTGCTCCGACGACTATGGTGTCACCAAGGGGCACCCAGCCTGGCTCAAGGCGCAGATTTTTCCCTACGATGTGGATCTCACCGTGGCCGAGTTCCAAAGGTGGTTGGCTGACCTGGAGCGGATCGGCGTCATCGATCACTTCATGGCGGACGGAGAGTCTTTCTTTTTTATCCGGAATTTTGCCGATCATCAGCGAGTGGACCGGCCGAGCAAAATGCGCAATCCGCCCTGTCCCCGCGACATCCTCGCGAGACCATCGCGAGTGTCTCGCGAGCCACTCGCC
>DIWG01000052.1 GCA_002423465.1 Syntrophaceae bacterium UBA6112
AATGAACCACACTCTCCTGATCGTGTGGACGATAACATTTCGCCGGTAGACGGGAATGGTTCCATAATACGGAACCTTGTTCCTAATAACAAAACTATTTCCGAATGTCAATACCTTTTCATTCGCACCGGAAATGCCTTTTGGCGAGTTCAATGAAATGACCGGATGAAGAGATCATGTCTGATTTCTTTAGCGGGATAGGTAAGGAAAATCAATTTATTACAGGCCGGTTTCCTCTGCCAAGTCCCAGCGGGCGGCGGCCTCGGAGATAGAGAAGTGTTTGGTCAGGGTCGGGACCAAAACCTCTCTTACGTTTGGAAACCGGATGGATGATTTCCTCATGCCGGACGATGCGTCCCATGGAGTTCACTCGATCCGTGTCGCGTTCTGCTCGGCGATGACGGCCAGTTCCGCGGCCTTGAAAAACATCTCCTGGGAATAGGCCTTCGTCGTGCGGTTCAGGCAGTCCAGGATCAGGGCGCCGAAGAAAGGAAACCCAACCCGGCCGGTCACGGAGAATTGCCTTTCGCCTTTGTGATCGACAAGAAACACCTGGTCTCCGTCCTTGCCGCGGGCAACGTCGATGTATTTCCTCATTTCGATATATCCGTCGGTGCCCAGCACGAATGTCCGCCCGTCGCCCCAGACCCCCAGACCATCGGGCGTAAGCCAGTCGACCCGCAAATAGTTCGTCGCGCCGTTGTCCGCCACAAGGGTCGCGTCGCCGAAATCCTCCAGTTCGGGATACTGTTTGAATTTATAGTTCGCCACTTTGCTTGCAAGCACACGGGCGTCCTTCGCCCCGGAGTAGAAGAGAAACTGCTCAATCTGATGGCAGCCGAGATCCACCAGGATACCGCCGGACTTTTCCTTCCTAAAGAACCATTCCGGTCGCTGGGGGAGGCTGATCCGGTGCGGGCCCATTCCGATCACCTGGACCACCCGGCCGATCGCCCCGTCGGCAATCAGGGTCTCCGTGAAGACGGCAGCCTCGACGTGAAGCCGTTCGCTGTAATAGACGGCGTATTTTCGGTTCGTCTCCGCGACCTTTTTTCGGGCCGATGCGATCTGGCTCAACGTGGTGAAGGGGGGCTTGTCGCTGAAATAGTCCTTCCCGTGGTCCATCGCCCGGGAGCCGAGGTCGCAGCGGTCGGAGGGAACGGCCGCACCGGCGATGAGGTGGATGGAAGGATCTTCAAGGATCGCCGTTTCCGCAGAGACGGCAAGTACATCTGGAAAAGCTTTCCGGAAATTCGCCACCTTTGCCGGATCGGGATCGTACACCCCCGCAAGTTCGGCCCCCGCCTCGACAAGCCCGTTGCACATCCCGAAAATATGGCCGTGGTCCAGCCCGATCACGCCCACCCGGAAGTCCCCTTTCCCACATACCGGGGCTGATTTGCCCTTGGGGGCGTAATTCATTCCGTCGGATTTCTGCATTCTGTTCTCCCTATCTCCCCATATCGCGGCCAAGGGTGATGGTCGATGTCTTGAAATTTTCGATGTTCCTGGTTTTCTGGTGGAACCGGGGCATCAGGTCGAGCATCGTCTCCTTCCGGTACATGGGATCGCCCTTCTGCAGCGGGAATTTGACGGGAGTCCTCGTCACGGCGGATTTGTAGATTCCCATGATGAGTTCGAGGGTCGCTCTCCCCTCCTTCCCGTCCACGAGGAGGGGGCTCTTTCCTTCGATTGCCTGAAGGATATTGTCGATCTGTCCCGGATGTCCTTCGTAGGGAATGTCGGGGAGGGAGTCGTAGAGCCCCTGCAATTCGCGTTCGGTGTCGGGATCTTCCCTGGGAAATCCGTTTTCCAGCGGGAGAAATGCCCTGACCCGCCACGGAACCGAGATCCGGGCGCGTTCGGTCTGGAAGACGATTTCCTGTTCTTCCCCGTGGTCCACGATCGAGGCCGTGATCTGCGCCAGCGCCCCTTTGGGATAACGCAGGATGGCGATGGAAAGATCCTCGGTTTCCGAGTTGTCGTGATTGACGTTCGTGAAAACGGCGGTGACCTCCTCCGGCATGCCGAGTGCCCAGCGAAGCAGATCGATATGGTGCACCGCATGGTTGAGGGTGCACCCTCCCCCTTCCGCTTTCCAGGTGCCCCGCGACCAGAGATCGTAATAGCTCTGCCCACGCCACCACGAGGAATTGGCCGTTGCATGCAGAACCCTCCCCGCGGTTCCCGATTCCAGGATCTTCTTGATCTTCATCATGGGAATTTTGTACCGGTTCTGGGCAATGGACGCAAGAAGGCGGCCGTTCTTCCGGGCCGCTTGAATCATGGCGTCACACTCCCCCAGTGAAGAAGCCATGGGTTTTTCCACAACCACGTGCTTTCCCGCTTCAAGGGCGGCGACGGCGGCTTCCGCATGAGCCGAGGGAGGCAGGCAGACGGACACCAGATCGACGTCGTCGCGGGAAACAGCCTCCCGGAAATCCTTACAGACAAAAGCGGAAATCCCGTGATTCCCGGCGAGCTTTTCCGCCTTTTCGGGATACAGATCCGCAAGCACCCGCACCTCGCAACGGTCCTGAAAGGCCTTGAAGGCCTGCATGTGGATTTCGGCGACAGCGCCGGAACCGATGATCGCTACTCGTATCATATCTCTTACCCCTCGCTGTGTGATGGTTTTCGCATGTTTTTCGACTACGGAGAATATTCACGCCTTCATCGACGCTGCAACGACGCGGTAATCTCCGGAAATCTCCCCCATGCAGCCGATATCGTTTCAATCCTTTTCCAGGATGGTCGGCCTTACGAAGCCAATTCCCTCGACCTCCAGGGCGAGGGTGGGGTACAGGACAGGCTTTGTGATCAACTCCACTTCCCGGGGCGCGGCCAGGATCGTGTCTTCCGATTTCGTCCCCGTGATGGAAGGATTCCAGGTGAAAGCCTGATTCTCCTGGATGATGTCCGGGGTATCGAAATTGACCCGGTAGTCCCTGGGGTTGTAACCGATCGATCCGCCCTGATGGTGAAGTTTCCACTCCTCCGGATAGCCCTTGGCACCGTAGGCCTCGATCCCCTTCCGCAGGACTTCCCGCGCGGGAACACCCGGGCGCGTAGCCGCCATAAATGCACAATCGACAAAGACATTCGCCTCGTATTGTTCCCTTAACTCTGTCGGCACTTTTCCGAAGTGGACGAAACGCGTCAGGCAGACGATCAGGCCTCCTTTTCTCGCGTTGACGGAGACCATCAGGATTTTCTCTACCCTCTTTTCCGTGGGGATGCAATGGCGAAAGCGGGAGATCCGCTCATCGGCCGCCGACATCATTCCCATGGTATCGATCCGGTCCATCCATAGTTCATGGCAGAGCCTGCCGATGACCGCCGATTCCTTCTCTCCTTTCTCCGTTGCAATCATCGTTCGTTCGAGGGCCGTGGAAACCCTTCCCCCCAACCAGCGGTATCGGACCAGTTCCTCCGGGGTCAGGGAATAGCGGAGCCTGGCTACATCTTCCGTCACGATGGCCGCATCCGGGAAAGGCCAATCGGATCCGACCGATCCCCGTCCGACGATTTCCCCGACCAGGGAGGGCTCCCGATCCTCATGCCACGGGAACGATCTGACTTGGTAGCCCTGCTCTTCAAGTCTCTCCTCCTCCACCATGCGGGGGGCTTCGATATTGTTGGTGATTACAAACTTCCCCTTTTCTGTGATGAGGAGCGCGGCATTCCCCAACTCGGTCGCGGTTCCCACCACGTTGAGACCGCCTCCGGTCATCCACGAAAAATTGGCCTGCCGCTTCAGCAGAAGGGCCGCGATCCCCTTCTTTTTCAGGAATTCGCGGACCCTTCTCTCTTTTTCTTGAATTTCTTCCGAAATCGCCATCATCGCTCCTCGCTTCAGCGCCCCTTCTCTCCCCCCAGGGGGAGGGGACAAGGGTTCAAAAAACTTGAACCTGCCTGCATTCATCCCCTTTCGACTGACGGTTATTTTTTGATCTCCCTGACCAGTATTCCGTAGAACTCGTGATCAGCGGCCATCGTCTTGCCGAGGTCGCCCGAGGACATATACGAGAGGTTCACCGCCATGTCCTTGGCGTTCTTCTTGAATCCGGCGTCCTCCATCCCCTTCTTGAAGGCATCGTGGAGCTTTTGGATCACCGCCGCCGGCGTCCCCTTCGGGGCGGCCAGGCCACGCCACTGGCCCATGGCAAAATTCACACCCTGCTCCTTGCAGGTCGGGATATCGGGAAACATGTCAAAGCGCCCCTCCGAGAAGAGGGCCATGATCCGGAGTTTCCCCGCCTGGACCTGGCTGATCCCCTCCGGCGGAGAGACGGAAACGGCATTGATGTGACCGCCCAGAAGGGCCGTCACCGAGGGTCCCCCGCCCGAGAAGGGGATGTGGTTGAATTTGACCCCCATGGCCTTCTCAAAGGCCATGGCAATCAGATGGACGCCGCCGCCGGCCCCAGAATTGCCCACGCTGATCATGCCCGGGTTCTTCTTGGCCTGTTCCAGGAACTCCTTCGTCGTTTTCCAAGGGGCATCCGAACGGACCAGAAACATCGCCGGATCGCGGACGACGTTGATGACCGGTTCGAAGTCCTTGTAGGTGAAGGACGTCTTCACATTGTGCGGCAGGATCGTGAGCGGCGTGACGGCCGTCACCAGGGTATAGCCGTCGGGCTTGGCCTTCGACCCTTCCACGTATCCCACGGCGCCTCCCCCACCGGCCTTGTTGACGATGACCACCGCCTGGCCGAGGTATTTTTCGGTTGAGACGGCCAGAGCCCTGAAGATGAGGTCCGTGGCCCCACCGGGCGCCCAGGGGATGATGATCTGAACCTCCTTCTCGGGGAAGGTTGCGGATTGAGCGGGCGCCGCTGCAATGAAAGCGACAAGGACGACCAGGACGCAAAACATTCTTTTCATCATGTCAAAACCTCCTTTTCCAAGTTCGTTGTTTGAATGGTTTTCCCTTTACGTTGAACGTCTGATCCATTTCCGGATGACCCACTGAAAGGCCGGCACGCACAGGAAAATAAGGGTCGCCAGGAGAAAGACCAGTGAAACAGGCCGCTCGACGAAAATCCTGAAGCTTCCGTGGGAGAGCATCAGAGACTGACGGAAGGCGACCTCCAGTTTCGGGCCCAGAACCAGGGCCAGCAGGAGCGGCGCGGCTTCATACGCCCACTTTCTCATCACAAAGCCCAATACCCCGCAGAAGACCATCAGCCAGACATCGTCGATGGAGTTGTTCACCGTGAACATCCCCGTGATGCAAAAAAGCATGATGACGGGCAGAAGGATCTTCTTCGGTATCCGGAGGATATTGGCGAAAACAGGAACGAAGGGCAGGTTGAGCAGCAGCAGGATGAAATTGCCGATATACATGCTGGCGATGACGCCCCAGAAGACATCGGGATGGTCGCTGATCATCATCGGCCCCGGCACCACGCCGTGGATCATGAGCGCCCCCAGAAGAATGGCGGTCGGCGGAGCGAAGGGGATTCCCAGCACGAACAGGGGGATGAACGCCGTCTGGCAGGCGGCATTGTTCGCCGATTCGGGACCGGAGACTCCTTCGATGGCGCCTTGTCCGAACTCCTCGGGATGCTTTGACACCTTCTTCTCCACCATGTAGGAGGCATAGGTGGCAATTACCGGGGCCGGCCCGGGGATCAGGCCCACGCCGAATCCGATCCCTGCGCCCCGGAAGATCGCACCGACCGATTTCTTCAAATCCTGAAGCGACGGATAGAGGTCCCGGAAGCGCGGGACGATCACCTTCTGTTCCAGGTTCTCCAGCGGCTGGTCGACATTGGACAGGACTTCAGCGATTCCGAAGAGCCCGATGGCGACGGCGACAAACTCGATGCCGCTGAGCAGATACATGGAGTCGAAAGTGAAACGGTAGTCTCCCGTGACGGGGTCGAGGCCCACGGTGCCGATGATCAATCCCACGACCGCCATCATGAGGGACTTGAGGAGGGAATTTCCCGTCACATTGCTCAGGACGATGAACCCACAGACCATCAGGGAAAAATATTCGGCGGGCCCGAAGGCCAGAGCGGCATCGGCAAGCGGCGGCGCCAGAAACACCATGCCGAAGATCGCAAGGGTCCCGGCGATGAACGAACCAATGGCACACATGGCCAGGGCCGGGCCGGCCCTTCCCTTTTGAGCCATCTGGTAACCGTCAATGCACGTGATTACGGAGGCGGTCTCCCCGGGGACGTTCAGCAAGATGGACGTCGTGGAGCCTCCGTACATCGCCCCGTAGTAAATGCCGGCGAGCATGATGATGGCGGAGGTGGGACTGAGACCGAACGTGACGGGGATGAGAAGGGCGATTCCGGCGATCGGTCCGAGTCCGGGAAGGATGCCGACAAGGGTTCCCGCAATGGCGCCGAGCAGGCAATACAGCAGATTGGCCACCGTGGTGGCGATTTCGAAACCGGAGATGAGATGCTGTAAGGATTCGATCATATGTGCCTCTTACAGGCCGATCAACCCCTTGGGCAGAGGAATTTTGAGAAACCGAACGAACAGGAGATAGGCGCTGACCGCCGTCAACAGGGAAAACCCCAGCAGCAGAGCCGGTCGCCTGATCCCGAGAATCCGGAGAAGAAACACCATGAGCAGAAAACAGAAGACCGGGTATCCCAGGAAACCCAGACACAGCGTCGCGGCGGCGGTAATGCCCAGAAACAGCAGAACCTGCTTGGCGTTGGCACGGGTTGCGACAGCGGGTTCGCGCGTCTGCGGGGTTGCCCCTTTTCCAAACAGAAGATTCAACAGAAAAAGAAGGGAGAGGATCATCAGAAGGATTCCCAGGCACAGCGGGAACAGACCCGATCCCGCCATCCGGAATGTCCCTATCGGCAACTGCAGGGATAGAACGGCGGTGATCCCCCCGAAAAGGAAAACGATCCCACACCCGATCAGTTCATCCCTTTTCATCTTCATTCCCTCACTTGAAACCCAATCGCCGGGAGATTTCGG
>DIWG01000076.1 GCA_002423465.1 Syntrophaceae bacterium UBA6112
CGTCGCCCAGGGAGAGGGTGACATCATACGCATGGGCGATCTCCAGCAGGCGGTCGAAATGCTCGTAGAGCGGATTTTCCCGCCCGTGCAGACCCATCCATTCCGCCATCAGGCTCCCGCCCCGGGAAACCATCCCCATGATGCGGTCGCTCTGCTCGAGGACGGCCAGGGTTCGGGTCGAGATGCCGCAGTGGAGGGTCATGAAATCGACGCCCATCCGCGCTTCGTGCTCGATGTCCGCAAAGAGGGCATCCTCGGTAAGGTCCCCGCAGGTCCGGCCTTCGGCAAAAAGACGGCTGATGGAGCGGTAGATGGGCACCGTGCCGATCATGACGGAGGAGTGTTCGATCATCCCGGCCAGAATGGCGTCGATATCGCCTCCCGTGGAGAGATCCATGACGGCGTCCGCCCCGGCATCAGAGGCTGCGCGCAATTTTTCAATCTCCTCCGGCAGGCTGGCNNCCGATGTTGGCGTTGATCTTGGTCGAGAGCCCCAGGCCGATCGCCCTGGCTTCAAAGGTCCGCAACCTGTTTTTCGGGATCACCACAGAGCCTGCCGCCAGTTTCCGGCGGATCTCCTCCGGCTCCGCGCCGTCATGATTTGCCGCCTGTTCCATTTCCGGCGTTATTTCTCCCGCTCTGGCTGCATCGAGTTGTGTCATTTTCTTCTATCTCCTTTCAAAATGCATGAAGGCCGCCTCCTTTTGGGAAGCGGCCTTCATGCATTTTGCACAACCGGCTCATTTCCCTACGCAGGCATTACCCTGATCAGGTCGGTAAAGGGTCGCCGGAATCCCGGCATCTCAGTCCCCCAAAGGGACACCCCTAATAAGCGATTGGATTGTCCGACATGGACAATATTTTGTCAAGGGAATATTGGAAAATTCACAGTCTCAGCCCCGGCCGATAAAGGGCGCCTTGGTCGCCATGATGGTCATGAACTGCACGTTGACATTGAGCGGCAGGCTCGCCATGTAAACGACGGCGTCGCCGACGCGCTGCACGTCCATCATCGGTTCGGGCAACTTTTTACCGTTCGCCTGAGTCACGCCCGTGATCATGCGGGCCGAAAGTTCGGTCAGCGCGTTGCCGATGTCGATCTGGCTGCAGGCGATGTCATACTTCCTGCCGTCAAGAGAGAGGCACTTGGTCAGTCCCATAACCCCGTGCTTGGTCGCGGTATAGGGCGCGGAGTCGGGCCGCGGCACATGGGCCGAAAGCGACCCGTTGTTGATGATGCGCCCGCCGCGCGGTTCCTGGCTTTTCATCATCCGGAAGGCCTCCTGCGCGCAGAGGAACATACCCGTGAGGTTGGTGTCCACCACCGATTTCCATTGTTCATAGGTGAGATCCTCGAACGGGATCCCGGGTGCATTGACACCGGCGTTGTTGAACAGCACATCAATGCGGCCGTACGCCTCTTTCGTTTTCATGAAAATCATCCGCACCGATTCGGGATTGCTGACGTCACCGGAAACGGGTAACACATGCGATCCCGCGCCTGATTCCATTGCCGTTTTTTCCAGGAACTCCATGCGGCGTCCGACCAGCACAACCCGGTAGCCCTCCTTCAACAGCGCAAGCGCCGCTGCCTTGCCGATTCCCGTTCCCGCGCCGGTGACGACGGCGACCCTCTGGTGTGAATCCATGATCCCTCCTTACGATTTTGGATACTGCCCGCTTTTGCGAACCGGGAAACTACGATGTTCGATCTTTTGAGTCAAAGAAATTAATGGTGGATGGATTTCGGCAGGAACCCGCCGGGGGAAAACGGGACTTGCCGACGAACTGTTCAACAGCAACGGATTTCCCCCGCGTTGCCCGCCGAGGCATCCTTCGGTTGGACGATGCAGCAACAGTCGCCGTTTTGCCGGTTCAGCATCCCGTTGATCACCGTGGCTGCGCATCCGATTTTTATCCAACGTATTCGCCTTATGGAATTCCACACCATCCTGAGATCCGTGGGGATACTCTCTTTCACGGTCATTCCATATCATGTTTGATCATCAACAGCAATTACGCGTTCTCCCCTGTCGGTTCCCATGAAGCGACCGGAACAATGGTGCTTCTCCGGCAGGCAGGATTATTTCCGCGGTGCCGGAGTCATCGGTTGCCTGGTCGTTCTGTTAGCATAATAGCCCTTTACAACCTCCAAAAACTCTCCTATAGTCCTTACCATTGAAAGCAATGCCTTATTATTCATCAGCAGGCGGCAGGAAAAAGGGAGCGGCATATGTCGCTGAAAGAATCAATCCCCTTTTCCAGATTGCCGCAGGTCCTGTGATTCTGATCACCGGTATCGGGATTCTGATTTTATCCGTGACAAATTGGGATAAAAACGGTCCGTGTTTCTGATATGCTTTCATGCTGGGGCAGCATTTGTGAAGGACGAAAATGGGTCTTTTCAGACCGGCAATTCATTTTATAAGGAGGTGGAGATATGAAAAAGTTGATGGTTGCGGTCGCGCTGCTGATGATCGCCACGCCCGCGTTTGCCAAGAAGGCCTGTGAAGAGCTCAAGGCGGAGATTGACGCCAAAATTCAAACGAATGGTGTAAAGGCCTATACCCTGGAGATCGTACCCAACGAACAGGTCAAGGACGGAAAGGTCGTCGGAAGCTGCGACGGGGGAACGAAGAAGATCATCTACACGCGGGGGAAATGATCCTCCGGCGATGAAAGGAAAATCGACTTATGACCCAGACCGAACCATCCCTTCCCTCTGATTTCATTCGAGACATCATCGACGCCGACATGAAGACCGGCAAGCTCCGGGGGAGCGTGGCCACGCGCTTTCCTCCCGAACCGAACGGGTATCCCCACATCGGACACGCAAAATCGGTCTGCCTCAACTTCGGGATCGCCGCCCAGTACGGCGGAACCTGCAACCTGCGGCTGGATGACACGGACCCCAGCGGGGAGAGCATGGAATACGTCGAGTCGATCATCCGGGATGTGAAATGGCTGGGTTTTGGCTGGCAGGATCGTCTCTTCTATGCTTCCGGTTACTATGAGCAGCTCTACCGGTACGCCCTCCAACTCATCCGCAAAGGCCTGGCCTACGTCTGCGACCTGAGTGCGGACGAAATCCGGGAATACCGGGGAACTCTGACCGAACCGGGGAAGGAGAGCCCCTTCCGCAACCGAACGGTTGCGGAGAACCTGGACCTCTTCGAGCGGATGCGTTCCGGGGAGTTCGCGGACGGGGCGCGCGTCCTCCGGGCGAAGATCGATATGGCTTCTGCGAACGTCACGCTGCGCGATCCGATCATCTATCGGATCAAGAAGGAAAGCCACTACCGGACCGGCGACGCCTGGTGCATCTACCCGATGTACGACTTTGCCCACTGTCTTTCCGACTTCATCGAGGGGATCACCCATTCGATCTGTACGCTGGAGTTCGAAAACA
>DIWG01000038.1 GCA_002423465.1 Syntrophaceae bacterium UBA6112
CCCTTGACAGGGGAGACTTAAAGGCTTCCCCCCTGTCAAGGGGGATTGAGGGGGTTGATTTTAGGTGTTACATGGGACTAGTTCGGGCTGGGTGCGGGCACGCTGAGCGCTCGGGCCAATTCGGCGTCATGACCATAGATGTCATTGCGAAAATGGACCATTCCTTCTTCATCCACCCATGCGGTGAAGTAGAGGATGTGGACAGGAGTCGGATCCGGGAGGCGTAAGGTGCGGTTTTTCCCGCTTTCAATTGCGGTGAGCAGTGATTCGCTGTTCCAATCGGAGGTGTTCCGGAGAAGATAATCCGCCAATTCCACAGGGTTCTCGATGCGGATGCACCCATGGCTGAAGCCACGCGATTCCTTTTCGAAGAGGGCGTTGTAGGGTGTCCCGTGTATGTACACGGCATGCTCGTTGGGAAATACGAATTTTACGCCTCCCAGGGGATTTTTTTTGCCCGGGTCCTGGCGCAGCCTGAAAGGAAAGTCATTTTCGGATACCTTTGACCAGTTTATGGACGCGGGATCAACCTCCTCCGCATCGGATCCCCAGCCTCGGTAGACCCGTATATTATTCTTGGCAAGGTAGGATCGTTTGGCACGGATATCCGGAAGTATTTCCTTGGACGCGATCTTGTCGGGGACATTCCAGTAAGGATTGAGTTCCAGAGTGGTGAGCAGGCCGCTAAAGACCGGTGTTTTCTGAAAGTCTTTACCCACAATCGCCTTCATGTTCAAAACGTTGCCGTTATTTTCGATCACAGCCAGCGTGAAGTCCGCGATGTTCACCTGGATGTAGCGGTCACCGAGTGCTTCCGGCAGCCACCGCCACCGCTCCATATTCACTTCAATCTGTCGCAGGCGATCCGCCGCGGGCACGTTCATTGCCTCGAGGGTTGCCGGTCCGACAGCGCCGTCATCCTTTAGGCCGTGCCGGGACTGGAACCGCCGTACACCGTTTTCCAGATTTTTGTCAAAGCGTTGGCTGTCGGCATCTCCCGGGGCTGCGACAAGATCGCCGGTGACGCGCAGGTAGGCCCGAAGCTCTTTCACCCGTTCGCCATGGTTGCCCCGTTTGAGAACGGGGCCATTGGTGAGCGGAGGCCAGCCCCCCTTTTTTACGATCTCACGATAAATCGCCAGGGTTGTTTTCAGTTTCTCATAGCCCGGGTGGGGCGGTTTCAGATCAGCGAGGCTGTCCTCGACAGCATCTTGTCCCAATGCCTCTTCCAGTACTTTCAGCAGGTCACGCTTCCGTCCCTTGATGAACCATTCGGACTGCAAGGTCTCCGGGTTGACGCGTCCGGACAGGTGATGGGATGCAAAGATGAGGAACGTATCGGTGAGAAGCAGGTCAAGGTCCGCCGCTTGATCGGGGTCCACGAAGCCGAATACGGCTTTTTCGGAATTGGTCCGGCGCAGGAGGGTGGATATTGTTTCAAGGTGATAATCTTTCGCTATCAGACCATCACGGTCAGCTTCGGCAATTTCGGCCACGAGGGAAAGCGCCTGGGGCAGCGGCCCGGATTCACCGATCCAGGCGGGAGTAAAAGACCGCTTGGCATAGAAACGCGGAAGGATTGACGAACCGCAGAGAAGTTCAGCTCTGCACACCAATTTCGTGCCGTTCGCAATCTGGATTCTTTCACTGATACGTTTCGAGACATCGGCGGTCAGATTTTGCCCGAAAACAGTATTCAATGGGAATAACAGGCTTGCAACAAGAAGGGTGATAATCGGAAAGTTACTTCGCATAAATTTCTCCGTTACGTTGATCTCCGTTCAAGGGCTCTCCCACGTAGTCAAATTACCCCGGAATGCCGCTTCTCCGTTGAACTTTACACAGTAACATCATGCCCGACATTTCTCCCCAAGGCAATAGTAAGGGTGTTCTCACCGCTGAATTCATCCCGCTTGCGGTGCCTGGTTCACAAAAGAATCAGCCGGGTCTTTGATAAAAGCATTACAGTTGTCGATGCAACCTTCAATGCGGAACTGATAGGGTATCGTACTTGAGTCCGGAAACGCGAAAAGCTGCCAAACCGGCAACAAAGCGGTAAGAGCAGCTTCTCATCTGAATGGTTGGATTCTGTCTCGACAGACTCCTAGGAGTCTGTCGGGCTTAGGAAATCGAAGCGAAAATNNTCTATTACCCAAAAAAGCGGCGAAATATGGACCGGTCAGACGGATTTGCAGCAGATTTGCCCTAAGTCCGACAGACTCCTAGCCCTTTTGGTTCTCCTTCGTAAAAGCAATCAAGGAGTCGCAATAGTCTTCCAACGCTTTTCTGATAGTATCCTGATCCTTTGCGGTTGGCGCCCCCTGCCATTCATAATGGCCGAGGAGATCCCAGCCGGATTTCTCGATCTTGGATTCGAAATCTTTTTTTGCGCCACCTACCCAGCCGTAGGAGCCGAAACGAAACACCTTCTTGTTGCTGATCCGTTTTATCAGCAATTCTTCTATGACGTGAGCCATGGGCGGAAACATCTTGTATTCGTAGGTCGGCATGCCGAAAATAAGGCCGGCTGATTTCCAGGCGCTTGCCAGGATGTAGCCGATATCGTCAATCGGGGCCTGGAAAATGTGAACCGGAATATTTTTTTTCCTCAGGGTTTCCACGACCGTATTCAGCACTGCCTTGGTGTTGCCGTACATACTGCTCCAGACGAGGGTAACCTCTCTCTCGCCCGGTCCCTTGCTGTACTCCGCATAGCGTTTGTAGTGGTCGATGATGACGGCGGGATTTTCCCGCCAGATGATGCCGTGGGAAGGGCAGATGGTCTTGACCTCGAGCCCCTGAAGTTTTTCCAGCCCTTTCAGGACAAATGTCGAGAAGGTGGCGACGATGTTCGCATAGTATCTGAGGGTTTCATTTTCAAAAAACTCGTGTTTCTCGACCGACAGCTGGTCGTCGAAGATCGTGCTCTCCTCAACCTTGCCGTAGGAGCCGAACGCATCGCAGGAAAACAGCAGACCCCTTTTGCGCTCGAATGTCATCATTGTTTCCGGCCAGTGGATATTGGGTGTATCGAAGAATTGCAACTTATAATCACCGACCTCGAGTACCATGCCGTCGCTGATGGCAACGGCCCTTTCCGGCGGCACCGAAGCGAAGGCCTCCAGAAGGGGGACGGCTTTTTGCGTGCAGTAGATTGTTGCCTTCGTGTTCTGCCTGCAAAATTCCCTGAGCCAGCCGGCATGATCGGGCTCCATGTGGTTGATAATGATAATGTCGATGTCTTCGACCCCCAGAGACACTTCGCCCATCTGCTCGGTGATCGCCTTCGGAAAGTCCATGATATCCTGGGTAAGGTCGATCAGGACATTCTTCTCTGATCTGATGAGATATCCGTTGATTGAAATGCCATGGGGAATCGGCCAAATGCCTTCAAAGAGATAGTTTTTATCTTCGATGTTGACGGAAAGCCGGTATACTTCATCGATTATCTTGTGAATATTCATAGCTTCTTTGCCTCGCTCTTCCCGGAATTTTTCTTGCTTGTTTTGGTTGCCGACTTCAGGGCGCCGATGGTTGTGTTGACCCACTGAAGCACTCACCGGCGTCATGATTGTCAGGCTTGCAAAGCTGCATTTCTCTCATTTTTGCAGTTTTTCCGGCACGGCCCCAAATGACTCCGATCCCAAATGACTCTACCATGGAGGAAATGTCCGCCAGGCTGACCCGTGACAAACGGGAAATCTCCGCCGCTTCCCGGTCAGATTTTTTTTTCGAGCACCCGGGCGGCAGTCTGTATCGGGTCCCAAACTGGCGAGAAAGGGGGCGCGTACCCGAGATCCAGGTTGATGATGTCTCCGATGGTCATTCCGCCATGGAGGATTACCGCCAGAACGTCGATTCGCTTGGCTGAACCGGTTCCGCCGACGATTTGGCCACCCAGGAGACGGCCGGTCCCCTTTTCCGCGAGTAGCTTGACGAAAATCGACGACGCTCCCGGGTAATACCCGGCCATGGTCCGGCTTTCGATGACGGCGGTTTCGAACTCGAGGCCGCTGCCGCGGATTTCGTCCTCCCTCAGGCCGGTTCGCGCCACTTCCAGGTGACAGATGCGGGTCATTGCGGTGCCCATAACCCCGGGAAAGGTGGCGTAGCCGCCGCCGAGATTGACCCCCGCCACTCTCCCCTGACGGTTGGCGATTGTTCCGAGAGGGATATGGACCGGTCTTCGGCTCACCAGGTGAAAGGATTCGGCGCAGTCACCCGCCGCCCAGACCCCCTCGACCTCCGTCTGCATCAAGGTGTTTACCCTGATCGCATTCCGTGCCCCGAGGGGGATGCCCGCCCGTTGTGCAATCGCCGTAACGGGCCGAACTCCGAGACCGAAAACTACCAAGTCCGTCGAGATGGTCCGTCGGTCGGTGACAACGCCGGAGACCCGTCCGTGCACCGTATCGAATCCCTGCGCCTCTTCCTCCAGGTAGAGGGAAACTCCCGCTTTATCCAGTGCCTCGGATACCAGTTTGCCCATATCTCGGTCCAGGGATTTCATGACCTGAGCCCCCCTGTGCACCAGGGATACCCGGATGCCGCGCATCATCAGGGCTTCCGCCATCTCCAGACCGATGTATCCGCCTCCGACGATGACGGCCCGTTCCGGCCT
The DNA here is from genome assembly GCA_002423465.1 of Syntrophaceae bacterium UBA6112. Classification (GTDB taxonomy): domain Bacteria; phylum Desulfobacterota; class Syntrophia; order Syntrophales; family UBA5619; genus UBA5619. Next base: position 4,622 of record DIWG01000038.1, read on the forward strand.
GCTCTCTTCGAGGAAACGTTCGATATCCAGCCCGCTCTGCAGGGTACCGAGACCGAAAATGCCCGCCGCATCCGATCCTGGCATGTCCGGAACCTGGGGGGCCGCGCCGGTCGCTATCAACAGCTGATCGTAGGGCTCGTTCCATTCTCGACCCTTTTCCAGGTCGCGCACTCTCACCCGCCGCTCTGAAGTATCGATCTCGATCACTTCGTGGCGGACGCGCGCTCGGATATCGTACTTTTCCCGGAAGGTCTCGGGTGGGCGGATGATCAGTGAAGACGCATCGTCGACTACCTTGCCGAGGAAATATGGGATGCCGCAGGCAGAATAGGACGTATGAGGCGATCTTTCAAAGGCTGTCACCTCCAGGTCCGGGTTGAGGCGCTTTGCCTGGGAACCGGCGCTCATCCCCGCGGCATCCCCGCCGATGATGACCAGACGTTCTTTTGCCATGAGACTACCTCCTTTCCGCGACTGGCGCAGACGAATACGTATCAGGGAAACTTCCGCGGACAATACACTGGCGGGGATTTTATCCGATCAAGCGGAAATCGGTCCGGAAAGAAGCGAACAGATCGAGATACTGCTCGAGAAGCCTGGTCATGAGAAACCGCTTGCGGACGCTCTCCCTCGCCTTTTCTCCCAGGGATCGTCGGAGCTTCTCGTCCCTGACCAGGGAAACGATGCGCTCGGCCGTTTCCTCCACCGATGAAACGAGGAAACCGTTGACACCATCCTCAATCTGGTGGCGGATGCCCCCGGTATTGCCGCCGATAACGGCGGCCCCTTTCCACATTGCTTCGGTGACCGTGAGGCCGAAACCTTCCCGGAGTGACTTCTGTACGACCGCGGCGGCCTTGCGTTGCAGGGTGTTCACCAGGGCGGTGTCCTGGTGGCTCAGGATGATTATCCGCTCTTCCCGCTGGTCCAGGAGAGACTCGAATACCTTGTGCCCCTCCGGGTCGTCCGTCGCTACGTTGCCCAGGAGGACCAGGGTGCAGTCCACCTTCTTGCGGGCAATTTTGAACGCCCGGATGACCCCCTCCGGATCCTTCCACCGGTCGAAACGCGACACTTGAACCACGAGGGGGAGGTCCACCGGAATTTTGTAATGGTCGAGTCGATCCTGCATTTCCTGATCGCTCAGATCGCGGTTCTTGATGGAAAACGGGTCGATGGCTGGGTAGAAGAAGACCTGCGGGGTGTCCAGGTCGCGATGAAATTCCTTCAGGGTGAGGATGACCGCGTCGTACTTTTCGATGAAGCCACGCAGATAATTCCAGAGTTCCTTATGGGGTGAAGTGAGGTCCAGGTGGCAGCGCCAGATCCAGGGACCCCGTTTGCGGAAATGATCGATGAGGGGAAGAGGCTGGGGGTCGTGGATGACGGTGATGTCGTGATCAAGGTGGCATCTGATCGCGTTTTCGCAAATCACGGATTCGTAGATCTTTTTTTTCATCCCGGTCAGGTGGATGTCATTTCCCTGGAGGGCATTGTGCATTTTCTTCGTGACACTGAAGAAATCCGGGGGGCCGTGCACGATCCGCCATCCCGTCCTGATGCCTACGTTGTTGAGCAGAAGGGTGAGAGGCGCGAGCATTTCCGCTACGCCGCCTCCGTAGTACGTGGAGTTTACGTTGACCACGTGGAGGTCGCGCAATCCTTTTGCCTTTCCCAGAATGCGGTCGATGGCCTCCGTTCCAATGTATGGTTCGTACTCTTCCAGTTGGACCATAGAGTGGTATTTATTCATTTTTAAGTGCTCCCGGCATGAATGGTTCGCGGATACAGCCCGCCGGCCATACAGGATCGTCCCATCGGATTCGTGGCGAAGTTCTTGGAACCGGTTCGATTTCAAGTGTATCCGTTATCGGGTGCAGGTCAAACAGGAGAAAAGGTGACAGGACTGGAAACCCCACAGGGCTGGTGTTTATTTGTTTTGCTATCAACCGAATTAGTGACCAAATAAATACCTCGGTGCTTTTCCTCATTGTGCAGTTTTGCAAGTACGACGCCACACCATCCTTTGCCTGCCAGGATCGTATCAATCCTTCCTGTTAAGGGATTTATACGATAAGGGATGCTCAGCGCGGTGCGGGCAGGGTGGCGTCCGGAAACAGGTAGCGCGCCGCCTTGCCAATCTTGATCGAGAGTTCCTGCGCCGCCAGCGCCGGGAGCTGTCGGGCAAGCTCCGTCTCTTTTTCCAGACGATGCTCGGCTTGCTCCTGCGCGCTCATGCTCGGCCCTTGCGCCGCCAGAAAGCGCTCTACCATGGCATTGAAATGGGCCTTATATTTCCCCAGAAACACACTCAGGGTACGGCCGACTCCGCGCAACTCTTTCCAGTGTGCCGCGATGGTTTCGAACGGTTCGCCCGCCTTGCTCGATGCGTAGAAATCCATTAGGCGGTAGTAATCCACGCGGAATCCGAACCACCTATCCAGATCGTCGTGATTGGGCCGGCGTGCCTTCAATTCATCGGGTAGATCGACCGAGGGCAGACCTTGTTCAGCGCGCTCGAAATCCTCCAATGCGTTGAGCAGGGCGACTAGCTGGTCGATATAGGTGACGAGGGATTGCTCGTCCTCTGGGCGCTGCAGCCGGGCCTCTGCCTTGGCGATAGCGCCGATCAGATACCACATCCGGTCCAGATAGACGGTGTTGCGCTCGGCTTCGGGTTTGCCGGCCTCGCCGTGGCTGGGTTTCGGATAGTCCGAAATATATTCGTTGCCATGTGTCGTTTCGTGCAGGAACGTTTTGACGTTGTCGCGGGACATGGACTTCAGGTCGAAATCGAGATAGAGCGTGCCGTTGTCCCAGTCGAAATACCCGTTCGATCCGCCGTCCGGGCGGGCATCGCAATACTTTTTGCCCGCTGCCCCGTCAATGACCGGCCATGCCGGGGCGCATTGCACCATAATCTTGGCCGGATCGCCAAAGATCAGGGCTTTGGACACCGGGGTCTTACCCTTGCCGAAAGTGTTCAGAAACCCCTGAACGGCGTTGTGAACCTGATCATAGGGAGGTGGCATTGAGGATTTTGCACACATAGTCTGACCCCTTTATCCTTCTTGATTGGCCCCTGATCCCACCTGCGCGGTGTTTTGTCGAAGAAAAACCTGCGCTCGTCATTCCCGCGAAAACGGGAATCCGGGAATTACCGATGGTTTTAATACTCTGGATACCCGCTATGAGATACAAGATGCGATATTTCAGATACTTAGAATTGGAAAATAGGTGGAAAATAGGGAAAATAGGGACACTTCCCCATTTACTGTTGGAAATTGGCGAAGTGTCCCTATTTTCCCTTAAAGTTTCCCGGTCAGGATGTACCTGGTATTCTACCTTCCCATTAGTGGCGGCATTGCTAGATGCACCCGTTAACCTGCAACTTCTTCAGGGCGTCATTCTCCGTATTGATCAACTGCGACAAGGGCGAGATGCAGGCCAATGAACTCCAGCCGGTTGCATTGCAGGTAAAGTTCTTCACGGCTTCTCTGGCCTTTAGATAGTCCTGGTACAATGTCGGACAAGGAGGGGTGTTTTTCTTTAATGCCGGAGGCTGGCTCAGTTCTTGAGCAAGAAGCGCCTCAAGCTGGGAACATTCGGTCTTTTTGGCGTTCAAGGCATCAGATTGGCTCTTGCACACATTGGCTTTGCACCAGGCGAAATGTTCATCCAGGACCTTGTCGAGACACTGCTGGAGCGACCCGGGGCACTGCTGCGCCAGTTGTGCATTTGTTAACTTGTTGAAGGAGTCGAGCGGACTTCCTGGAGGCGGGTTGACCGGATCGCTGTTTGTCGTCAGGCATTGTGCAAGGGAATTGGCGAGAGTGTTGCTCTGCTGCTGGCACATTTTCACACGTGTTTCAGTTGAGGGCTTGAACTGGACCCCGACAATTCGCTGCATTTTCCTTTGCAGCGTCTGCTTTAACTGTATTCTAATGGCTGACCGATCAAATGTCTTCTGGGCGCTCACCATCGTTGGTGCGGATGGTGCGGATGCTGCGGTTGCAGTGGTACCGGCAAGAGTTACCGTAAGGCAACAAAGTACTGCATGGGAAAGCATCTTTGATATCTTCATAATTTCCTCCTTTTGGGTAATCAACGTGAGAGAGTGCAGCGGCGTAGCGAAGCGGAGACCGTCTGCCACGCTTAGTTGGGCATCGCAGTCATATTCCACTGACTTGGTTGCAAGCTAATTTGCCGATTTCGTTAAGGTAATGCTCTTTATCGAACTCGAATGGGCCGAAACCATCGTAGTTCCACTGGACTTGAGCGGAGTTTGTTTCACTATGTGGTTGTTCAAATTCACTCCAAATTACAGTTGAGTCGGAAATTGTTATCTTAACAGTGAAAGGCCAACATCCTTCCCATCCGCAATTGCACCCGAGCACGGCAACCTTGTCTTCTGAATCTCCATAATCTCTGTCGGCCAATCCTAGAAAACGTTCTCTTGTAGCCACCGATTCCGGTAGCCCGCCATACGCGCCGGCAATGGTTATGGCTTTCTCTCGCGTTGCGAAAGGCTTTTCAAATTCCTTCAGCATGTCTATCAAATCACATCCATCAATGAAGATGCGAATCTCATTTTCTGATGTACTAACGGCTGTAGTGGATACAATTTTCTTTATTTCGATACGATTCATTTATTCTTCCTGCCCGTTAATCACCGGTTTCCTTATATAAGTAATTTATTCACTATATGATTCACTCGCAAAAAGATCAAAAGTATGGATTCACGTCATTCCCGTGAAAACGGGAATCCAGGAATTTCAACGGCTTTTCTAAACCCTGGAACCCGCTTTGCTCCTTCGCTAGGGCTTCTGCGCACAAGCCGCGGGTATGACGAGTTTTTGCGAGAGCATCAATTTTCCATGCGGAATCTCCGGAGGGGAGGCT
>DIWG01000078.1 GCA_002423465.1 Syntrophaceae bacterium UBA6112
CGGCGGCCGATCCGGATCGACCGCCGCTGAAGGAGGGGGTGCAGGAGGAGCAGGCGCAAGAGGCCGGGGCCGATCCCCCCATTCCCGACGCTGGTCGCCGCCAGCCTAAACCTGCGGCGCGGGTATCGAGTCCCGCACGGAAGGGAATCGTCTTCGATTACGACGTCGGCCGTTTCCAACAGGTGCCCCCGGAGCTGATCGAGAAATGGCAGAAGGCCTATCCTGCGGTCGATGTGCTCTCAGAACTGCGCCGCATGGAGGCCTGGGCGTCGGCGAACCCGGTTAACCGCAAGTCGAATTGGCAGCGGTTCATCGTCAACTGGCTGACCCGGGCCCAGGACCGGGCCGCCCGAGGAGGGCCGCGCGCCGGTTCGCCGGAAGGGGAGGGAGGCCTCGATCGATGGTTGAAAAAGTCTTCCACGACTTCGTGAAGGGGCTCTGCTTCTACTACGAGCGTCGGGATCCCAGAGAAGAGACGCTCGATCTGTGGTTTCAGCAGGTGAAGCACATCCCCGACGAGCCGGTCGACTGGATGAGCGAGCAGATCCGGAGCCGGCACGATTCCTTTCCTAGGAATCTGCCCCTGGTCATGCGCGAGCTCTGGCAGCAATGGCTGGAGGATCATCCCCTCAGGCGGGTGCAGGGAAATATCGGGACGGACTGTCCGGATTGCGACGAGACCGGGCTGATCAGCCTCTACAGGGGGGGGAGCCGGTACCTTTTCCGCTGCAGGAGATGCAAGCGGTCCAACCTCAACGGCGTTCCGGCAGCCTTCCTGGTCGATCTTGAAGCGCACGGCTATTCCTTGACCAAGCCCGGTCGTGAGATGAGGTGGAATCATGGCTGAACGAATCGTCGTTTCCGGCCGTCAGGATCAGGAGGAGGGTCCTTCAGGACATCGTCCGGTTTGCACGCTTTTCGAAGACTGCCTCGCGCCGCTCTGCCCCCTGGACCGCAGCAGCCTCAACGGGGTCTGGTACCCCGACGAGGAGATCTGTCGTTCCCGGTCCCAGGGAAATCGCCCCTGGATCCGGGCGCAAAGGAGGCTCGCGAAAGTTTCCGGCAGCGGCGCCGGGTATTTCACTCTCGAGATGCTCGGCCGCCTGGTCGTGATCCGGAAGGGGATCGCCGGTCTCGATCCGGACTTGCCTGAAGGCCCGCAGTTGCGGTCCTGGTTTCAGAAGCGGCCGGAACGGCTGGACCCACCCTCAGGCGGCCAGGCCGCCCGGGCCCGCCACCTGAGGAAGTACAGCTTTCGGAAAAAGGGTGGCAAAAAGGGGTCCGGGGGCGGTTTGAAAAAGGGTCGAGACGGCACGTCGTAACCAAAATTGGGGGTCGAGACGGCGCGTCCTACGGATTAATACTTTTTGCGAGGGGTAACCCACGCACCCAGCCGGTGAGGTGGCCGAGGGATGGACGAGAAAGCGACCACAAAAAGATACTACCGTGTGGATGAAGTCGCCTGCTATTTCTCCGTTTGCGAACAAACGGTCTATCGTCTCATTGATATGGGTGATTTGAAGGCAATCCGGCTCAGGGGCTGCATCAGAGTGCCCGTGGAAGAGCTCCGGGAATTCGTGGAGAGACAGCTGGCTGATTCTTAACCGGTGATGAACGGAAAGGCGAGAGCGGATAGCGTTGCCTACCGTAAATTCGCAGGCTGACGACGGTTACCATTTAGTGGCAGGGGCATCAAGATGCTGGCAAACACTCCGTCAAAGAAAGCGCAGGGGACAGGTACTCCAATGCGGATCATACCCAAACGGCTATACTCGATCAAAGAATCTGCCGTTTATCTGGGCCGTTCCGTTTGGGCGGTCCGAGAGATGCTCTGGGCCGGGAAGATCCCCTTTGTCAAGGACGGCAGACGCCTGTTGATCGACATCCGGGATATGGACACCTGGATCGAGAGCAGCAAAACGCAGATCTCTTCTTAAAAAAAGACTTTCAAACCCCCATCCAAAGGAATAGAATTGACCCATGACCAGCGGAGAACTCAGGGATTGGAGACAGAGGTGCGGATGGAGCCAGGGCCAATTGGCGCGGGTCCTGGGCGTCATTCCCCTGTCTGTCTCCAGATGGGAACGGGGCGACCGCCCGATCCCTTCCTTCCTGCATCTGGCCTTGGCCTATCTGGAATCGAAGGGAGACGAGCTGAAACCCCGGATGAGGGTCAAGAAGAGAAAGGAGGTCTGATATGTCATGGGTATGATCTATTTACGGGGGCACACATGGTGGGTCAAATACTACCGGGACGGGAAGCCTTTTCGGGAAAGCGCCGGGACCGAGAAGGAAACAGAGGCGAAGAAATTCTTGCAGCGCCGAGAAGGGCAGGTGGTCGAGGGGAAATTCGAGGGTCTGAAGGTGGAGAAAATCACCTTTGAGGACCTAAAGAAGGATCTGCTCAACGATTACGAGCTCAACGCCAGGCGATCGCTGGACCGCACGAAACTGAGCCTCAAACACCTGGACGCATTCTTCAAAGGGATGAAGGCAATCCACATCACCACCAATCAGGTGGAACGCTACATCCTGAAGCGCAAACAAGCCGGGGCCAGCAACGGCACGATCAACCGCGAACTGTCGGCCCTGCGGCGGATGATGTCCCTGGGGGCCAGACAGACGCCGAAGAAGGTGATCAGTCCGCCGTTCATCCCCAAGCTGAAGGAGGCGGATCCGCGGGAGGTCTTCTTCGAGCATGAGGAATACCGGCGGCTGAAGGAGGCCCTGCCGGATCACCTGAAGCCGGTCCTGACCATGGGGTATCTGACCGGGATGCGGAAGCGCGAGGTGCTCAATCTCCGGTGGGAGCAGGTCAATATCTTTGAACGGAAGATCACCCTGCACGCTGGCGACACGAAAAACCGGAAGCCCCGGATCATCTATCTGGTCGGGGAACTCTACGACTGCCTCCGAAACCAGTTGATCCTGAGGGAGCGGGCCTATCCGGAATGCGAATACGTCTTTTTTCGCGAAGCCCTGTCCCCCGAGGGCAAGCTGGAGGCGCAGCCGATCAGGAATTTCATGGCCGCCTGGCGGACGGCCTGCCGGAAGGCAAAGCTGGCCGGAAAAGTATTCCACGACCTGCGGCGCTCCGGGGTGCGGAATCTCGTCCGGTCCGGCGTATCGGAAACGGTCGCCATGAAGATCAGCGGTCACAAGACCCGAAGCATTTTTCAGCGGTACAACATCACCAACGAGGAAGATCTGAAACAGGCCGCACAGCGGCTCGACACCCACCTGAAAGAGATCGAAGACACCCGCCAAACCGAATCCACGGGCACAAATCCGGGCACAATTTCCGATTCAAGGGCACAAGGGAGAGGTGTGGCGAAATGACCACATGCGCTAAGTGCTTGAAATTAAATGGCGGAAGTGCATGGGAATCGAATGCATGCGCCATTTTGTAAGCATATGTCATCATTGCTCGAATATCAACCAAATAATTCCTGGGGGAAATTTGGGGGAAATCATATTCACCCTTTTCTTGCGCGCTCGCGAAAAATGTTTTCCTTTCTAAATTAATATTTTGAAATATTTTATCGATGTATAGATTTTCAATGCAAATCGTGATAACAAACCCTCAAATATGCAAAGGCCGTTGAATACGTTCCATCCTGTATAAAGATGCCGGAGGGAAAAATGAACTGGCTGCCAACACCCCGTTTCTTTTAAATAAAGTACGGGGTTTTTTGATTATGGATCAGAGGGGCACAAAAATTTAGAACCACCTTACTTCGAGGAGGTAATGAAATGGCGGAAGCAAAAAAGAGACGTGCATTTTATAGTTTTCATTACAAACCAGATAATTGGCGTGCTTCAATGGTAAGGAACATCGGGGCGGTAGAGGGGAATAAGCCAGCATCAGACAATGACTGGGAGAGCATCACAAAAAAGGGTGATAAGGCGATCCAGGATTGGATTGATGGCCAGCTTGATGGCCGCTCATGCTGCGTAGTGCTCATCGGCAAGGACACTGCGGGTCGAAAATGGATTAAATACGAAATCGGGAAAGCTTGGAATGATAACAAGGGGGTTTTAGGCATCTACATTCATAATTTGAAAGATATGGATGAAAACCAGACAACCAAGGGGAAAAATCCTTTCGAGGAGTTTACCATGAAGCGGGACGACAAAACAAAACTGTCCAGCATCGTGAAAGCCTATGATCCTCCATATGCGGATAGTAAAAAAGTTTATGGCTATATTAGCGATCACCTGTCCGATTGGATTGAAGAAGCTATCACAATCCGTGATAACTATTGAAGGCTTTTGGATGTGGCAGCAGATGAGGAGTTTAGAAAAAACAGTCAGGTCAAAAAGGGGGGTACTTTATTCAGTTCCAAATATGGTGCTCCCGCATTACTTCCTTTGCTTTGCAGAATAATAAGGAAAAGTCATGAGCATAGAAGACATCGCAGACAACGTTCTTATCCGGGAATTTACTCGCGAGCTCCACAACAAGAATGCAGCAGTCTTTGCTGGTGCCGGGCTTTCTACTGCTTCAGGATACGTAGATTGGAAAGGTTTGCTGAAAGACATCATCACTGATCTCGGATTAAACCCGGATTATGAAAATGATTTGGTTACAATAGCGCAATATCACTGCAATCAGGCCTGCGGTAACAAGGCGCAGCTTACGCAAA
>DIWG01000051.1 GCA_002423465.1 Syntrophaceae bacterium UBA6112
CCTTTCAGTGACCGAAGAAGGAAAAACGGCATCGGCAGGCGGGGCGCAGGACGGCGAGAATAAGCCCGTCAAACCTTTGCATATCCTGCTTGCGGAAGATAACGCGGTAAATCAGAAAGTGGCGATCAGGCTGCTGGGGAAACGCGGGCATGTTGTAGACGTTGTGAGTGATGGCAAAGAGGCGCTGGCGGCCCTGGAAAAAAAGCGGTTCGACCTGGTTCTCATGGACATCCAGATGCCGGAAATTGATGGTCTGGAAGCCACCAGGCTGATCCGGAACGGAGATAATCCGGGGATTGATCGGAAGATACCCATTATAGCGTTGACGGCCCATGCCATGAAAGGAGACCGGGCGCGTTGCCTGTCTGCCGGCATGACTGGCTATGTAGCAAAGCCGCTTGTTGCTCGTGAGCTTTTTGCCGCCATAGACAACTGTGCGGCGTGGGGCCGGGAGCCGGTGAACTCAATCATGCCGATGACAGATGACGAGACTATTGTCAATCTGCCTGAACTTATGGATCGACTTGATGGTGATGTGGAACTGATACGGGAAATATGGCAGGCATTCATCGAAGATGCTCCTCGCCAGTTAAAAGCTCTCAAAAGCGCTTTTGAGAGGGAAGATGCATCTTTGCTGGAACACCAGGCGCATTCCCTGAAAGGCGCGGCCGGAAATGTCGGTGCGGAGCGGCTGAAAGAGGAGGCCGCCAAGTTGGAAAAGGCGGCCCGAGTGAGCTTTGAAAACGCTGAAGAGCTGTATGACGGTTTGGATTTTGAGATGGGAAGGGCTATCAGCGCCCTAACAGTTCTGACTTCCCAGGAGAGAAATACTTAATGGAACGGGGGAAATAGAATGGGGTGTTTGATCGTGAAAGATGGCGACTCCCATGCCGAGTTGATCAGTCGCTCCTTTGAGTCGTCGTCGAAAGAGCATCGCTTGTATAGTAATGAGTACCACAAATTATTTCGCTCGTAATCGGGCAGCGGAAAAATCGGAGAGAATGCGTTGATAAACTACAGCCTTGAAGAACTTATAGATGTGAGAAAGTTTCAGGAGATGCTTGACAGTCTGAACGAGGTGTTTTCGTTGACCACCGCGCTCTTAGACAAGGAAAGTAAAGTCCTGATCGCTTCGGGTTGGCAGGATGTCTGTACAAAATATCATCGTGTCAATCCTGTCATCAAAGAAAAATGCTGGGAAAGCGATGGGTATATATTCAAGTGTCTCAACGAGGGCAATTCCACTGTTACGTATAAATGCCCCATGGGACTTGTTGACAGCGCGACGCCCGTGGTCATCGACGGAAAACATGTGGGAAATTTCTTTATTGGCCAGTTTTTTCTGGAAGAGCCGGATTTGGATTGTTTCAGGAATCAGGCGGAAGAGTATGGTTTTGATAAAGAGGATTATCTGAGTGCGGTGGCCAAAGTTCCGATTTTCACGCCGGATCAGTTGTCGCGTAATCTGGCGTTTGTTCGCAACTTGACTGAATTCATCGCCGAAGCCGGTTTGGAAAGGCTGAAAATAATTGAGAGCGAGCATCGTTTTCAGGCGATCTTCGACTCGGTTAATGACGCAATCTTTCTCCTTGATGCGGAAACCGGGGAAATTGTCGGTGTGAACGCGGCAATGACGGATATGTTCGGTTTCACCCGAGATGAAGCTCGTCAGATATCAGTCGGAACGATCAGTTCCGGAGTTGCCCCCTTTACGGATGAGGAGGCTTTGGGACACCTGCGCGGAACTGTCGAGGGAGATCAGCAGATTTTTGAATGGCATGCGCGGAGAAAAGATGGCGTACTCTTCTGGAGTGAGATGAGCATGCGGAAGGCGCATATAGCCAGCCGTGAGCTCGTCGTGGCCACGGTCCGCGACATCTCCGAACGCAAGCGGGTGGAGGAAGAGCTGCGCACCAGCGAATACCGCTGGAAGTTCGCGCTCGAAGGATCCGGTCAAGGGGTATGGGACTGGAACCTTCTGTCCGGTGAAGTCCAATATTCCAAACTCTACCGGGAAATGTTGGGATATTCCGAAGCAGAATTTCCAAATCGGCTGGAGGAATGGGAAAAGCGCGTCCACCCGAAGGATAAAGCCTCTGCACTGGAAGAACATCGTCTGCATTTTGAGAACGAAACGCCTGCGTATGTCACCGAACACCGCCTGCGATGCAAAGATGGGACCTGGAAATGGGTTCTTTCCCGCGGGATGGTGTTCAGCCGTGATGCTGAAGGCAAACCGTTGCGCATGATAGGCACTCATACGGACATCACCGAGCGCAAGAGCGCCGAAGAGACCATCCGGCGTCTGAATGCCGACCTCAGCGCAACACTCCAGGCGATCCCTGACCCATTGTATGAAGTGGATCGAAACGGTACCTATCTTAACGTCTGGGCGCAGAATCCCGACCTCCTTGCCCAAAAAAATGAATTGCTACTCGGCCGCACCGTCGCTGAGGTGCTTGCGCCTGATGCCGCGGAAATCGCTCTGTCGGTGATCCGTGAGGCGGATGCAAAAGGATACTCCTATGGCAAGGTCATCAGCATCGACTTTCCCGACGGCACACGATGGTTCGAACAATCAGTTTCGAAGAAAGCCGGTACCGATGGGCCAGACGCGAGCTTCATTGTTCTGGCCCGCGACATCACCGAGCGCAGACGGATGGAAGATGCACTTGCGGCCCGCGAGCAGGAGTTCAGGGCCATGATCGAAAATGCCCCGGACCCTATTTTCCGCTATGACCGGGAGTGCAACCGGATTTACGTCAATCCTGCAACTGAGCAGTTATCTGGAATGCCGGCAAGTTCGATGCTGGGAAGCACGCCAGGGGACGTCAAGCTTTTGCCTGACAGCGAAGCAGCTAAAATAATACGCTGTATCAGGCAGGTACTGGAAACCGGCCTGACCACCGAAAATGAGGTGGAGTTCGTAGCGGAAAACGGTGCCAAACGTTATTTCCTCAACCGCTTCGCCCCGGAGTGTGGAAAGGATGGAAACGCAGCGAGCGTGCTGTTGATTTCTCGCGACATCACCGCCCTCAAGCAGATCGAAAAAGAACTGCAAGACAAAAATAGCGAACTGGAGCGCTTCGCCTACACTGTTTCTCACGATCTGAAGAGTCCGCTCATTACCATCAAGAGCTTTTCCGGTTCCATAAAAAGCGACCTGGCTTCCGGAAGGTACGATCGGATCGAAAAGGACCTGAACCGTATCAGCGTCGCCGCCGACAAGATGGCGGACCTGCTGGATGATCTTCTGAAGCTTTCACGCGTCGGACATGTCATCAACACCCCTGAACCGGTCGATATGGCAAAACTTGTTCATGACGTTCTGAAAAATATGGCCGGGACCTTTAAGGAAAACCACGTACAGGTTTCCGTGCAGCCCGGCCTGCCGACGGTTTCGTGCGACCGGCGGCGCATAATGGAGGTCGTGCAGAACCTGCTTGAGAATGCGGTCAAATACCGGGGTAATCAGCTGGTGCCGTGCATCCTGGTTGGCTTGCGGGAGGAGGCCGGCCGGCAGGTGTTCTTTGTGCAGGACAACGGGCCGGGAATCGATCCGAAATTTCATGAGAACATCTTTGGTCTGTTCAACCGGCTGAACACCCAGGTACCCGGCACCGGCATCGGCCTGGCGCTGGTCAAGCGGATCATCGAGGTGCATGGCGGCAGCATCTGGGTCGAATCGGATGGGCTTGGCACGGGGAGTACCTTCTGCTTTACGGTGAGAGGGTAGTGCCGTCTTGACGGCATTCTGGAAGTACACATTTACAAGAAAGGAAGTACATGCTGACCGATGAACCATTGACAATTCTTCTGGTGGAGGACAATCACGATCATGCAGAGTTGGTGCTGCGCACAATGGCGGATTTTTCCGTGGCGAACACAATCGTTCATCTGGAGGATGGTGAGGCCGCGCTGGACTACCTGCATGGCCGGGGGACATATGCCGAGGTGGGCCACCACCTGCCGCATCTGATGCTGCTGGACTTGCGGTTGCCCAAAGTGAGCGGGTTGGAGGTGCTTAAACAGATCAAGCAGGACAGAAAGCTGCGGGCATTGCCGGTAGTGGTTCTGACCACCTCGGATGCCGAACGCGACATGGCAAAGGCATACGAATACCATGCCAACAGTTACCTGACCAAGCCGGTTGATTTTTGCGAGTTCAGCCGGATGTTGAAGGATCTGGGGTTTTATTGGCTGGCCTGGAACAGACAGCTGTAATGAAGGGTCAAAATGAAGGGTGCTTCTACCCAACCTGAAGGCAGTGCCGACAAAGTCAAATCGGGCGGCCACAAGGTTTCGCCTCCACGAAAATCATATGCAATCAAGATTGCCATCACGAATATACACAAGGAAACGCCCATGCTGACAGACAATTCCGCTGCAATGCTTATACTGGTCGTGGAAGACGATGACTCTCACGCCGAGTTGGTCAGGCGATCCTTCGAGTCGTTGCCGGAAGAGTATCGCCTGCACGTGGCGGGATGCCTGCACGATGCCCGCCAGGTCATGGAGATTGATACCCCTTGTCTTGTCTTGACCGACTTTCGCCTGCCTGACGGGGATGGTTGCGATTTGGTGAAAATGGTGAGCGGGGCCTGTCCGGTGGTGATGATGACGTCCCAAGGAAACGAACAACTGGCCGTGGACGCCATGAAGGCCGGCATTATGGATTATGTGGTCAAGTCTGAGGCGGCTTTTTCCGCAGTGCCTCACATCGCAAAAAGAGCCATACGCGAATGGTCCTGTATCCAGGCGCGCCAGCAGGCCGAAAACAGGCTGAACGAACAGGTGCATTTCCTTCACCAGTTGCTCGATGCCCTTCCCACTCCAGTCTATTATAAGGACACTGACGGATTGTATCGCGGCTGCAATTTGGCGTTTGAAAACTTCCTCGGTTTGCCTAAAGAGAAAATTGTGGGTCGGACCGTCTTTGATGTGGTCCCGAAAGCACTGGCCAACGCCTTTCATGAGGCTGATTCCTCGCTGTTCGCCCTGCCCGGCTTACAGACCTATGAAGGCGGCGTCATGCATAAGGATGGCACGCAGCATGAGGTCATTTTCAACAAGGCGACCTATATCGGTGCAGATGGTCGCGTCGCCGGTATCGTCGGCGCCATGCTCGATATCACCGATCGCAAGCGAGCTGAGGAATTGCTGCATAAACGAGAGCAGGAGTTCCGCGCTTTGGCTGAAAATGCCCCCGATCTCATTTTCCGTTTTGATCGGGACTGCCGCTGTGTCTATGTAAACCCCGCGGTGGAACGATTGACCGGGAAACAGGCGAGTTGCCTGTTGGGAAAAACGCCACGTGAGGGAAGTCTGCTCTCCCCATCGGAAAGTGATCAATGGGGCCGGTCCCTGCGGCAGGTTTTGGAAACGGGACTGCCTTTTGACTGCGAGGTGGAGTACGTAGCTCCGAATGGACAGCAGATTCATTTTCACAACCGTTCCGGGGCAGTGAGGGGGCGGAACGGCGAAGTGACGGGTGTAATGTCAATCCTTCGGGACATCACCGAACGACACTTTATGCAAAACGAACTCATCAAGATCCAAAGGCTGGAGTCCCTTGGCGTCTTGGCCGGCGGTATCGCCCATGACTTCAATAACATTCTTACCGGGATACTGGGGAATATCTCCTTTGCGCGTATCTTCCTCGACGAATCTCACCGGGTGGCAAAAATACTCCTGGAAGCAGAGAAGGCGTCCGAGAGGGCCGCTGATCTTGCCAGTCAGCTTCTGACCTTCGCAAAGGGCGGCCGGCCGATAAAAAAAACCGCTTCCGCCGGGAAGATTGTCTCGGAATCAGCATCGTTCTGCCTGAGTGGCACGAAGGTTTCGAGTGTTATTGATCTCTCTGAAGATCTCTATCCGGTTGAGGTTGATGAAGGCCAGATCAACCAGGTCTTCAATAACATTATTATCAATGCCGTACAGGCAATGCCGGATGGAGGCACGATCACCATTACCGCGAAAAATCTCATTGTGGACGACTCGACCTCGGCCTCCATCGCTCCCGGGGGGTATGTAAAGATCTCTTTTGCAGATACCGGGTGCGGCATGTCGGACGATATCCGGAACAGGATCTTTGAACCGTATTTTACAACCAAGTCTGAAGGCCACGGGCTCGGTCTTGCTTCGGTGTATTCGATTGTCAACAAGCATGGCGGACATATCAGTGTACGATCCATGCCCGGCAAGGGTACGACCTTTGATGTGTTGCTGCCAGCCGGCGATAAGAAGACTCTTGATCATAAAGAAGATATGATGGTGGTAACGGTTGGGGAGCATGACGGTTCCTCCCTGCTGGTAATGGACGATGATGAAATAATAAGGAACATGACAGCCGAAATGCTGGGAGCATTAGGGTATCGTGTGCAGACGTGCGCCAACGGGGAAGAGGCCATTGCCCTTTACCGGGCCGCCCTGGAAGCGGGGACGGCGTTCTCTGCGGTAATCATGGATCTGACCGTACCTGGTGGAATGGGGGGCAAAGAGGCCGCGCGGTATATCCTGAACATCGACCCGGCTGCCTGCCTGATAGTTTCAAGCGGTTATTCGAATGACCCGGTCCTGGCTGAATATTCCAATTGCGGTTTCAGTGCCGCTCTTGTCAAACCGTATTCTCTGTCAAAAATGGCCCAAGTATTGAAAGAGTTGCAATTACACTTTCTTGTCTGAGTTTCTCTCCCCTTTCTCTCTCTCTTGCAATCTCAACATGAGACTCCCGTCTTGGTAGTGAGACATATCTTTGCTCCTTTTGTACTCTAACTGGCTGATAAATGGCAAATTATCTCTGTCGTTCGTCTCTGGCATTATCCTTGAAATACCGTCAAAAGAACCTCTTTTATTGAGTCCGGTCAATCTGCTGAACAATGGGGTTTCAAACGCCCGCAACGTTCTCTGTCTCATTATGTCAAATCGAGCCTGGCCGGATAACCGGTTGTCCATGGAAACGGAAAGACTCCGCCGCGGACGATAAGGATAGTACATGCTGTTTTCGTTAGAACAAATACAACAGGAAATTGAGAATGAGAGCCCTGGCAATTTCTCGCTAAACGATCTCCTTGAAGCCTCAAAATTACAAATCCTGCTGGAAGCTCACCACAGGATCACGGGAATGCCCTATGGTGTTTTCGACAAAGAAGCAAATTGCCTGATGGCCGTTGGCTGGCAGGATATCTGTGTACGGTTCCACCGTGTTCATCCCGCTTGCAGCAGACGCTGCCGTGAAAGTGATGCCTATATAAAGGCGCATCTGCACAACTTCAAGGGAGATTTCCTGGAATACAGATGCAAGAACGGTATGGTTGACGTAGCGGTGCCCGTCATTATCTCAGGGGAACATGCGCTTACTCTCTTTACCGGTCAGTTTTTCTTCGATGACGACTTGCCTGATTTTGAATATTTTCGCGCACAAGCGGAGGAATTCGGGTTCGATGTGGACGAATATCTCGAAGCTCTGGGACGGGTGCCCGTTGTTACCCGAGAGCAGGTCGGCGTGAGCATGACGTTCCTCGGCACCCTGGTGGGGGTTCTGGCCGACATCGGTTTGAATAATCAAAGACTCAACTGCGAGATAGATGCGCGGAACAGGATCGAGTCGGCTCTGAGAAAAAGTGAGACAAATCTCAAGACGATCCTGCAAAGCATAATAGACCCCATGAGTCTGATGAATCGGGAACGGAAAATCGTCTGGGCTAACGATACGGCCCATGAGGTCTTTGGAAACGACATTGTTGGGAGGGCATGCCACGCGGTTTTTCGAGGGAGGGATATGCCCTGCACCCTGCATTCTTGCGCCGTCCAACGGGCATTCGATGAGGGAAAGGGCGTCGAGGTGTCAACGGCGCTGAAGGTAAAAACCGGAGAGAAGAGGTTTTTCTCCCGACTCGTCAATGTGGCGAAGTGGGATAGCAACGGTCAACCGGAGCTCGTTCTGGAGATTTCTCGGGATATTACTGATCGCAAGCATAAGGAGGATCAATTGCGGGAAAGTGAATCCCGCTACAGTCGAGCCGAGGAGATTGCCCATCTCGGATATCTGGAACGCGATCTGATTACTGACATGGTCAGATTGTCAGACGAGTCCTGGCGAATTTTCGGAGAGAAGCCGCGATTGTCCCTTGTGACTTTTAGAACAATCATGGAAAGGATTCACCCGGAAGACCGCGAGATGGTTATAAAGGCCTATTCCGAGCAGGATGATAGACAATCGACATTCAGTTTGACCTACCGGATACTCCGTCCTGACGGTGAAATCCGCTATGTGCACGACCGGTCAAGAACGGAGTTTGCAGCGGACGGGAGGCCTCTTCGTTCTGTCGGAACACTTCAGGACATCACTGAGCGGAGATTTTTGGAGGAGCAGCTCAATCATGCCCGGAGGATGGAGGCGGTGGGACAGCTGGCGGGAGGCATCGCCCATGACTTCAACAACATAATTACCTCGATCATCGGTTTCAGCTTTGTAATCCAGCAAAGGCTGGGTAAGGAATCACCCCTGTATGAATACGTGGAGCATATCTCCTTTGCTGCGGAGCGAGCGGCAAGCCTCACCAGCGACCTGCTTGACTTCAGCAGGAAAAAGGATGTTCAGTTGTACCCATTTGACCTGAACGAAGGACTCCGGAAAGCGAATACCTTCCTGGCGCGGCTCCTGCGAGAGGATATTGAGCTGCGTTTGCACTGTTCCGACTCCCGTCTTGTCATCAGAGGGAACGAGGGGCAGCTGCTTCAGATATTCATGAATCTGGCCACAAACGCCAGGGACGCATTGCCCGAGGGAGGGGTAATCTCCATCAACACCGCCTCCGTAGTACTTGACAAGGAATTTATCGATTTGCACGGATTCGGGAGTGAAGGGAGGTTCGCGCTCCTGACCTTCGCCGATACCGGAATCGGGATGGATGAGGGTACCAGGCGAAGAATCTTCGAGCCGTTTTTTACAACCAAAGAAGTGGGCAAGGGAACCGGTCTCGGCCTTGCAACCGTATTTGGAATCGTCGAGCATAGTGAAGGGCACATTAATGTCTATTCAGAGCCGGGGAAGGGAACCGTCTTTAGGATATACCTGCCGGAAATAAATACGGAACAACAAATAGAACAACTGAGTGAGAAGATGACCCTTCCTATAGTGACCGGGGAAACAATACTTTTGGCCGAGGATGATTCGGGCGTTCGAGAAATCTCCGAGTTGATGCTCAGGGAGGCTGGTTTTACCGTTATCTCGGCGAAAAACGGCAAGGAGGCCGTTGAGATCTTCCTGGAGTTCAGGGACGAGATTGATCTCCTGATACTCGACACTGTCATGCCGGAAAAAAACGGCCTGGAAGTGTACCGGCGCGCCGAACAGCTGAAGCCGGCTATCAAAGTTCTTTTCATGAGCGGCTACACGGAAGATCTTCTCGGGTTTGAGGAGATTGGCGCCAACAAGCACAGTTTTCTCCAGAAGCCGGTAAACCCGAATGAATTTATCCGGGTGGTACGGGAGGTTTTGGTGAGTGGGGAGCACTGTTTTATCAATGGGTAGTCCGATAGACCATGATTTACAACATTTTAAGGAGGTGTTTGATGTTTTTCAAACGGATGAAACTGGGTACGAAGTTACTGTCAGGATTTCTTTTGGTCGCATTAGTAACCATTGCGATGGGCCTCGTCGGGTTTAAAGGCATGAGTGACATAATGGAGCAATCCATCGAGGTCGGGCATAACCGGCTTCCCAGCGTCCAGGCGCTGCTGACGATTGGCGAGTCACAGATGACGATCCTGGCGGCCGAGAGAGGGCTGACCAATTCTCGAATGACAGCACCGGAGGTGCGTGAGGCGCAATACAAAATTATGGCTGAAGCCTGGGAGCAGGTTGAGGCTGCCTGGAAGGTCTATGAACCTCTTCCCCAGACGCCAGAAGAGGCGGTCCTGTGGAAGGATTTCGTCCTCAGGTGGGAGGCATGGAAGAACAGTCAGCGCAAAGTGGTCGACCTTGCCAAAGAAAGGGACTCTCTGATTGCTGAGGGGGTTCCGTCATCCGATCCAAGAATCAGTGCTCTGGATGTTACCACTGTCGAAGCTTCCCTGACGGCGCGAGATTCAATCCTTCCAGCAATGAAACTGCTTAAGGAAATCATCGCACTGAACGAAAAAGTCGCGAAGGAGGCGGTCGCGCGGGCCGATGTCCATGAACGGAACGCGCGCATCGTGATCATCGTTGCGATGCTGTTGGCGGTGCTTCTGTCCGTAGGGATCGGGGTGTTCATCACACGCCTCATTACCGTGCCCATCAAATCCCTGGGTGAGAATGCGGAGAAGATTGCCGAAGGCGACCTGAGCGTAGTGATAGCGTACGAATCCGCGGATGAGATAGGTCACTTGGCGGATTCATTTCGGAAGATGGCCGGAAACCTCCACGATTTGCTGGTTCAGATTTCTTCCAGCTCCGAGATGGTTGCAGCAGCGGCGGAGCAGCTGTCCACGGCATCGGAGCAGGTTGCCGCCGGTTCGGAAGAGGTTGCCGCCCAGACGCAGACCGTGGCGACGGCGGGCGAAGAGATGGCGGCAACTTCGAACGATATTGCCAGAAATTGCATTCTGGCGGCGGAGGCCTCCAAGGTCGCCAATGATACGGCTCTAAACGGTGCGGCGGTGGTAGAGAACACCGTCCGGGTGATGAATCGGATCGCGGAAAGGGTGAAGGAATCGGCCGGGAGCGTTGCGGAGCTTGGGAGTCGGAGTGACCAGATCGGGGAAATCGTCGGGACCATTGAGGAGATTGCCGATCAGACGAACCTTTTGGCTTTGAACGCGGCCATCGAGGCGGCACGCGCCGGCGAACAGGGTCGTGGCTTCGCGGTTGTTGCCGACGAGGTGCGGGCATTGGCGGAGCGGACCACCAAGGCGACCAAGGAAATTGGGGGGATGATCAAGGCGATTCAAACCGAGACCAGGGGAGCGGTCAACTCCATGGAAGAAGGGGTGCGAGAGGTGGAAAATGGCACTGCCGAGGCGGCCAAATCGGGTGAAGCCCTGGAGCAGATTCTGAACCAGATAACCTCGGTCGGTATGCAGGTGAATCAGATGGCGACCGCGGCGGAGCAGCAGACGTCGACGACCGACGAGATTAGCAGGAACATCCAGGAGATAACGAGCGTGGTGCAGGATAGCGCAAATGGCGCGCAACAATCGGCCGAATCGGCGAAACAACTTGCTCACCTTGCCGGGACGTTGCAGCAGGCGGTGGGACGGTTCAGACTGGCAACATCCGCTTGACAGGTCGAAGGCTGAAGGAAAGACCGGACACCTTCAGCCTTCATTTTTCCGTCGTATCTTTAAAGCTGTTTAGCTGACGTTATGGAGGCCGTATGAAAAAATGTGTTCTGTTGGTTTTGTTTACCTGGATGTTCGTCATCACCCCCGCCCTGGCCGCTGACGTCGGATTCAACCTTAATCTGCAGGTGGGTAACCGTCCCGCGGCTGTTCCGGCGTATGTCGCTCCGCCCCTGATAGTTGCTGAACCGCCGGAATTTGTCATGCCTTCGGCCCTTGGGTTTTATGTGGCGGTCGGGGTTCCCTTCGACATGGTCGTCATCTCCAACAGTTACTATGTTCATAAGGGTAACTCCTGGTACCGGGCACCTGGCTACAACGGTCCCTGGGTGGCTGTCTCCCACGGAAAGCTTCCTCCTGGTCTGCGGAAACACCGCTTCGAGCGGATCAGATATTTCCGCGATATGGAATACCGGCGCTTTCGCGCCGACGGAGGACACTATCGGGGAAAGCACTTCCGTCCGGAAAAAGATCGGAAGGAGCAGCGCAAGTCTGAACATGCGCAGTGGCAGGGTGAAAGAAAGTCTCGAAAATGGGACCGACACGGTGACTGAGGGTTGAGGCCGACCTTTTGCTTTACTGTTTCGAATAATCTGAAAAGGAGAAGTATTGATGGACGGTAACTATCCAATGAAAACCGACGTATCGTCGCAAAATAAGGAAGAGCTGATACAACTGGTCAGCTTCATGCTGGACAATGAGGAGTACGGGGTCGAAGTGCTCAAGGTGCGGGAGATCATTCGTATCCCCCCCATCACCAAGATGCCGAACTCCCCCCATTTCGTGGAGGGGATAATCAATCTGCGGGGCCAGGTGATACCCGTCATTTCCATGCGGAAGCGTTGCGGACTCGCGGAGGCGGACAATACCACCCATAGCCGCATCATGGTCATGGACTCGATTGGCGGTCTGACCGGTTTCATTGTGGACGGAGTATCCGAGGTGATCAGGATCCGCGGCGGCGAAATACAACCACCGCCTTTGATTTCGGGTGGGATCGGCCAGGAGTATCTGACCGGGGTTTTCAATCATGGAGACCGCCTGCTTGTTTTCCTCGATTCGGACCTTTTGTTTTCCCGGGATGAACAATCGTTGCTTATTGCCATGCAGTAGCCGGGTGCGGTCCACTCGTACCCGATTAACTGATGGAATACTGAGGGGAACGGAACGGGCGGGGTTTGAAAATTTGAATCAAAGTAATTGATCTTGTATTTGCTGTATGTATTTGCGCAATGAAGCGCATGTAGATCCAATTCTCAAAGGGGAGAATCTTTATGCTGAAAAATTGTTCCGTTGGGGTAAAACTCGGATTGAGCGTTGCGCTTGGCCTGATCCTTATGATTGTTATCGGCGTCAACGGCCTCGTGGACTTGAAAAGGGGGACCGATGCCCTTGAGACTGTCTATAACGACAGGGTTGTCTGTCTGAAACAGTTGAAAACAGTGGCGGACATGTACGCGGTAAATATTGTCGACACCTGCCACAAGGTGCGGAACGGCAACCTGAGTTGGGAACAGGGGCTGAAAAACATCGATGAGGCGAACAAGGTCATAGCGGAGCAGTGGCAGGCATATACCGCCACATCTCTGACCGGAGATGAAGAGAAGCTTATGGAAGAGGCTGCGGTACAGATGAGAAAGGCCGATCTTTCCATCGCCAAGGTCAGGGAAATTATGGCAAAGCAGGATGCGGAACAGCTGACCGCCTATACCGTGCGTGATCTCTATCCCGGCATCGACCCCGTATCGGAGAAGATAGGGGAACTCGTCAATTTGCAACTGGAGGTCGCCAAGAAAGAGCACGATGCAGGTCTGGAACGATACGGGCACAGCAGGGTTCTCGGGATTCTGGTGATGGTGGGCGGGCTTCTCATTTCCGGTCTGTTTTCTTTCCTGATAGCGCGCAATCTTGTGACCAGGATGGTCAGGGTGTCGCAAGCGATGGATAAGGTCACGGACGGGGACCTGACGATACGGCTCAGAATTTACGCCAATGACGAATTCGGTGCCCTCGGCAGGGCCATAAATACGATGCTGGATTCCATGAGCGGGGTTGTTTCCGCGATCCGGGGCAGTTCCGAGCACGTGGCGTCCGCCGCGACCCAGCTTATGAGTACCTCGGAGCAGATCGCCACGGGCGCGGAAGAGGTTGCGGCCCAAACGGGAACGGTTGCAACGGCCAGCGAGGAGATGTCGGCAACTTCCAATGACATCGCTCATAACTGCACCATGGCCGCCGAAGCTTCAAGACAGTCGTCCGAGACCGCCCACAACGGCGCCCGGGTGGTCCAGGAGACAATTTCCGGGATGAGCGTTATCGCCGACCGGGTACGGAACACCTCGAAAACCATTGAGACCCTCGGAGCCCGATCCGAGCAGATTGGTGACATAGTAGGGACTATCGAGGACATTGCCGATCAGACGAACCTGCTGGCGCTGAATGCCGCCATCGAGGCGGCTCGGGCTGGTGAGCAAGGCCGGGGGTTCGCCGTGGTGGCCGACGAGGTCAGAGCTCTGGCGGAGCGGACCGCGAAAGCAACAAGAGAGATCGGTGGAATGATCAAGGCGATCCAGAGCGAGACACGGGAAGCGGTGCTTGCCATGGAGGAAGGTGTGCGGGAGGCGGAGAATGGCGCCTCTTCGGCGGAAAAGTCCGGCGAGGCGCTGAATGAAATCATTAACCGAATCAATGAAGTCGCCATGCAGGTCAGCCAGATCGCCACTGCCGCCGAACAACAGACCGCGACCACCGGCGAGGTGACCAGCAACATTCAGCAGATAACCGATGTGGTGCACCAGACGGCACGCGGCGCCGAGGATACCTCCGGGGCTGCCGCCCAACTGGCGAAGCAGGCGCAGGAACTCCAGGAACTGGTCGGTCAATTCAAAGTGTCGTAGGAGTCTGTCGGACTTAGGAAAT
>DIWG01000086.1 GCA_002423465.1 Syntrophaceae bacterium UBA6112
TGGTGCCGAAGCCGGGATTTGAACCCGGACAGGCGTACGCCCACTAGACCCTGAACCTAGCGCGTCTACCAATTCCGCCACTTCGGCACATCTTTTCACTGATGACAAAAGGACGTTTCATCTACAATGATCGTCCGGGCAATGTCAAGAAAAAAGACTTTCGCGTTTTCAATTGGCCCCATTAATGCTATGGTGGCGCTTCGATGGACGGAACCCCTGTGATAGACCTTATGAAAGTCCTGCACGGCCTTGATGAAATAACTCCGGAATATCGGGAAAGCATCATTACCATCGGAAACTTCGACGGCGTACATTTGGGACACCAGGCGCTCTTCCGTCAGCTGCTTCGCGAGGCCCGGTCGGCGGGACGGTTGTCCGTCGTTTTGACCTTTGAGCCACATCCCAAGATGGTCCTCCATCCGGAACGCAGACCTTTTTACCTGATCACAACCCTTGAAGAGAAGATCCGCCTCATCGGCGCGTGCGGCGTTGACGGACTTTTGATTCTTCCGTTTTCCCTCGAGTTCGCCCAGACGCCCGCCAAGCAATTCGTGCAGGGCATCCTCTGGGATCAGCTCCACATTTCCAAAATCCTGATCGGTCACGACTACTCCTTCGGCAGGAGCAAAGAAGGGAACAACACCTATCTCACCGATATGGGACGAAGGCTCGGATTTGCCGTTGAAACCATCGGCCCCGTCAAGGTCGGCGATATGATCATCAGCAGTACGCGGGTGCGGCACGCCATTCTCGCGGGCGACATGAAGACAACCCGAATGATCCTGGGCAGACCCTACAATTTGAGCGGCCTGGTTATGCCGGGGAATCGCAGGGGGCTCGGGCTCGGTTTTCCAACGGCGAACATCCGGCCGGACAAGGCCCTGCTCCCTCCACGAGGCGTCTATGCGGTACTGACGGAACTGGATGGAAGGATTCTTCCCGGCGTGCTCAACATCGGAATCAATCCGACATTTGCAGGAGACACCTTCTCCGTCGAAGTCCACATCCTTGATTTCCGGGAAAACATCTACGGCAGGAATCTGAATCTTCTTTTCATTGAACGGATCCGGGACGAGATGAAATTCGACAGCCCCCAGCAGCTTGTGGAACACATCAAGCTTGACATCGAGCGGTCCGTCCCGATCCTGAATGCCTATCTCCAATCCCCGCGCTGACGGAACAACGAACGGATCTCCCGGCATGAAAACCCGCGATCTCCATGACTGGAACGTGAACTATTCGGACGCCGTTCGTCTGCAGGAAAAAATGCGGAAGAAAATCCTTCTCCGGGATGGGAGGAGGTTGCAGGATATCCGATCGGTCGCCGGCGCCGACATCTCCTACGCGCGGGGAAGCGATCTCTTCTACGCCGCTGTCGTGGTGCTGTCCTTTCCGGAAATGGATGTCCTTTCTCACGCATGGCACTGTTCGCATGTGCGATTCCCCTACATCCCCGGCTTGCTGAGCTTCAGGGAAGGACCCCCTCTGCTCGCTGCATTTGCGAAACTCGCCGTACCGCCGGATGTCGTCTTTTTCGATGGTCAGGGCACCGCCCATCCGCGCGGGCTGGGGCTCGCCTCTCACCTGGGGCTCTTCCTGGGCCTTCCTTCGATCGGCTGCGCCAAGACGCGCCTGGTGGGAACGCATGCCCCGGTGGGGGAAAAGACCGGGGATGCGAGCCCTCTGGCCATCGAGGGCCGGGTGGTCGGGGCGGCGCTCCGCACCAAAGAGCGCGTCAAACCGGTCTTCGTGTCTCCGGGCCATCGGATCTCGCTGGAAACCGCCGTCGCCCTCAGCCTCGCCTGCGGTCGGGGCTACCGTATTCCCGAGCCGGTGAGGCAGGCCCATCTGCTGGTGAACCGCATCCGGATTGAGAAGACGTATGCTCCATCCTAGCATCCGGAAGGATTCCCGGGAAATCCGATTCAGAATTTTATTGCGCCCGCATGTGGTTAATACTATGGTGCTGGCGGCGACGGACGTTACCGTGCGGCCGCAAGTCCGGCCGCCGCAGAGAACCCGCAGATGGAGTCTCCCGCGCCGGGGAAACTCGCCGGATGGATCGTCCACCGGGAATTGGCGCACCTTTTTGAGATGATGAACTTGTGATGAGATCTTTTTTCACTAGGTCAGTATGGTTTTTGGCATTGCTTTTCGGATCGATGTCCTTTCTCCCGATTCCCGGTTCGGCCCTGTTCGCGGCGGTCGAACCTGACAAAAGCGCCGCCCGTCCCGGGTGGAAAGAGGGGATCGATTACCTGGGGGCCCTGCTCGCAAGCGGAGAGGCATTCATCGATGTCCCGAAAGTGGCCCGCCTGCTCGATTTCGTGGTTTCGGAAAAAGGCGGAGACACCAGCCTGGATCCCGGCAAGCGCGAAAGCGCAGTTGGGGCATACTTTTTTACCGACGTCAAAGCTCCTCTGTCCAAGGTCGTCAAATACGCCTACAATTCGAAGATCCCTGCCTATATAACGCTTCCCTCGGTTGTCCGCCTCGGTGGCTGGAAGATCAAGCCGACTGGACCGTTTGACGATCTGTGGGAAAGGGTCGGGAACGTGGAAGAACCGCTGATCATCCGGGGCATTGAGTATGAGGAAATCACCCCTGATCTGACGACCGGCGGTTACTATCGGTATGACATGGACCGGTTGCTGGTCCTTTTGAACTACAAGGGAAGAGATTTCTTCCTCTCCGTGACGCGCCAGAAAAATCCCTCCACGGTCGGCCGGAAAGGCGCGATCATCGGTCCAGATGCGGACTGGAACTACTTCTATTCCGGGCAAAAGGGCCTGAACAAGACCGGCCTCGGCTGGGTCAGTTCCTATCTGTACAGCGCCTTTTCGGTCTCGATACTCTTTGAGCCCGTCGCAGCGAAGCCCCAGACCCGTTGCGTGAGCTTCAAATGGCTCAGAGCCGGCTGGGGCGGGATCAACATGGTCAAGCGGGAGAATATCATCGAGGGATGCAAGCGCTTTGCCCTCGGTTTCAAGAAGATTCTGGAATCCCCGCAACTTCCCGAGGCGGAACAACTGATCGAAGCGTACGCCAGGATCAGGAGCCTGTCTGACCAGGAGTTGACCACGCGACTCCACCCGATCGGGGAGGCGTTAAAGAAGCTTTGTAAAACAGACCCGGCCCTCTCGCAGCGCCATTTTCAGGACATGATTGAGAGCGGGAAATACCTGGCTGGAATGAGCCGGGAAGAGCGGGAGAATCTGCTGATGTCCGAATCCGTGAAACTAGCCATCGGCAAGAAATCCTTTCTCGACCGAATGCCCTGAGACAGAGAAGATCAGGGTGGGCACATGGCGCAGATCGAACGGAACACCTCCGTTGAAAGGTAGCGATCGCCCCGATCGGGAAAGAGAACCACGACGGTTGTGCCGCGCGGCAGGTCTCGGGCCTCCTGAATGGCTCCCCACATGGCTGCCCCCGAGCTGATGCCGCAGAAGAGTCCTTCACGAAGGGAAAGGTCGCGGGTGGTGTCAAAGGCGTCCTCGTCGTTGCAGCTGACGATCCGGTCCAGCCGGCTCGGGTCGTAGATCTTCGGGACGATAGCCTCCTGCATGTTCTTCAAGCCCTGAATACGGTGGTTCATCATGGGTTCGACCCCGACGATCCCGATCGACGGCTTTTTCTCCTTGAGAAATCGGGAACAGCCCATGAGTGTGCCCGTCGTCCCCATCCCGGCGATAAAGAGATCGATCTCGCCGTTGGTCTGTTGGAAGATCTCCGGTCCGGTTGTATGGTAATGGGCCAGGCAGTTGTAGGGATTATCGAACTGATTGGGCATGAAGTACCCATCCCCCTGATGTTCCATGATGCGGTGGGCCCGTCTGATCGCGCCGTCGGTGCGGTCGCTGCCCGGCGTCAACTCCAGTTCGGCACCGAGGGCCTGCAGTACCGCCTGCCGTTCCTGACTCACACAGGTCGGCATCGTCAGCTTGATCTTGTACCCCATGGCCGCCGCGACCATCGCCATTCCGATGCCCGTGTTTCCGGAAGTAGGCTCCAGGATCTTCTTGCCCGGGACCAGCTTCCCGGAATCGACGGCGTCCTTTAGCATGTAATAAGCCGGACGGTCTTTCACCGAACCGCCCGGATTGGAGCCCTCCAGCTTCGCCATGATCCGCACGCCGGTCTTTTTGGAGTCCCAAAGATTGATGATCTCCACCAGAGGGGTGTTTCCGATCGCATCCAATACACTCATGGTCATCTCCCTATGATTTATATGGGTACTTCACCTCTTTCAAGTCACGATGGCGGAAGCAATCAACGACATGATCGTTGACCATCCCGATTGCCTGCATGAAGGCATAGCCAATGGTAGACCCGGCGAAGTTGAAGCCCCACTTCTTCAGGTCTTTGCTGATTGCGTCGGACTTCTCGGTCGTGGCGGGCAGTTCAGCCAATGACCGCCAGCCATTTTGGATAGGCTTACCATCGACATAACGCCAGAGGAAAGCATCGAAGGAGCCGAACTGATCCGTGATCTTCAGTACCCCTTGCGCATTTTTGATCGCCGATTCAATCTTCAGGCGATTGCGGACAATGCCGGGATCAGCGAGAAGGCGCTGAACATCCCTTTCCGAATAAACGGCGATTTTTTGCGGATCAAATCCCTGGAATGCCTTGCGATAGTTCTCCCGTTTTTTAAGGACAGTCAGCCAGCTCAGACCTGCCTGCGCGCCCTCCAGAATCAAAAACTCGAAGAGGCGGCGATCATCATGCACAGGTGTACCCCATTCGCAGTCATGATAATGGATATACAGGGGATCGCTGCCGCACCATGCGCATCTGTTTATCATGTTTTCCCTCCCCACTTCTTGCCCTGCCAGCTGTCGCGCCTCTCCAGTTCCCGGTCAATGGCGCCAAGGACGGCGAGTTTGTTGCCGGCCCACGCGGGCCCGAGGAAGATGTCCCGGTAGCCCTCGGCGGTCAGCCGCTGGATGGCCATATCCGGCGGCAGGACCTCCAGGATGTCGCAGACGGCGTCCACATACTCCTCCCGGCTCAGCAGTTTGATCTCTCCCCGCTTGAAACCCGCACCCAGTTCCGTTCCCTCAAGGGCCAGGAGGGAGTGGATCTTGATCCCCTGGATGGGAAGCGAAGCAATCGCCCGAGCCGTTTCCAGAACATCTTCAGGGGTTTCTCCGGGGAGCCCCACGATGATGTGGACGCAGATCAGGATGGGTCCTTCCCCGGCGCGGGCGACGGCGTCGCGAAAGGCGGTCGTGTCGTGGCCGCGGTTGATGGCCCTGAGGGTCCGGTCATGGATCGACTGGAGACCGAATTCCAGCCAGAGGTGATATCGCCCGGCATAGGACCGGATCAGG
>DIWG01000002.1:0-160 GCA_002423465.1 Syntrophaceae bacterium UBA6112
GGCGGACAGGTGAAGAGGGTCAGAATCTTGATCTTCTCAAACTCCTTCGCTTTGTACTTGTCGATCAGGTCATAGAGAACGAGGCTCGCCACGCGCGCGTTCGGGAAGCCGAGCGGCAGATCCACCGCCTCCGAGACGGGGAACCGCCCCGGCTGGTAGC
>DIWG01000002.1:197-72953 GCA_002423465.1 Syntrophaceae bacterium UBA6112
TGTTGATCTTCACCTGGCCGTTGGTTCTCTTCTCGATCTCCTTGACCCATCGCTCCATCTGGACGCAGGGGAAGGTCGAAGCCGGCGGAAAGTTCGCATAGGTGAGCGTCATGGGCGCCGACAAGGCCGGCGCCGGCGTCGTCGCCGCCGCGATGGCCAGACACAGAACCGTAAGCACGGTCTTGAACAGGGTGTGTTTCATGTTGCACCTCCTTATAGTCACATGGGATCAGGTCTTGGGATTTGAATTTCAATTCCCACCCTGATTACAAAACGGATGACTCTCTTTTACCTTCACCTTGATGCCAGCCCCAATCTGAATCCCTCCAGGTTCCCCGCGAGCTGTTTTTCAGGCGAGATCCGCTTCAGGACCGCTTCGATGGCAGCCGCGTCGCAGAAAAGATCTCCCCGGCGGACGGTAAATCCCAGCAGCACCAGGTTCGCGACGACGAGCGACCCGTGTTCCCTGGCGATGCGGGTCGCGTCGATCGCTTCTTTGTCACCGCCCTTGTCCCTGTTGACGTAAATCAACCCCTCTGGTTTCAGGAACCCCCGGTGAACTTCCAGATTTCCCGCGTGGAGGAAGAGGCCGATGTCGGCCTGCCCCTCCCGGATGAGCGGGCTCGTGAAGGGGCCGACTTTCACATGGGAGATCACCGTGCCGCCGCGCATCGCCATCCCATGCGTCTCCGAGGTCAGGACCTCCATCCCCATCTCGATGGCCGCTTCGGCGAGGATGCGCGTCACGAAGAGAACCCCTTGGCCGCCGATGCCGCTCACGACGATCTGCTGTTTCATGGCTTCCCTCCGTCCGCCTGAATGGCGCTCGCGGGGCAGACGTGCACGCAGACCCCGCAACCGATGCAGCGGTTTTGATCGATCCTTGCCCGGTTCTCCGCCTCGTCAAAAAGGATCGCAGGGCATTCGAAGGTGTCGATGCAGGCCCGGCATCCGATGCAGTCGTCCGTGATGCTCATCACGAATACCGCCTGTGCCTTGCGTGCCGCTCGGTTCACGATGCAGGCGTGCCCGGCGATGAGGACGGCGATGTCGCCCTCCGGCGACCGGATGAAACCGTCCGCCTCCTTGAGCGCCGCAGTGAAGGCCTCGACGTCGTAGGGGTCGATCTCCCGGAGATGCCGGACGCCGCAGGCCCGGACGAGGTCGGGGATGAAGACCTTTCGCCCTTCGCTTCCGTCCGCCCGAACGCCGAGCTGGGGGGTCGGCTGGTGGCCGGTCATCGCGGTTGTCGCGTTGTCGAGGATGACGAGGATGAAACGCGCCCCCTGGAAGACGGCGTTGATCAAACCCGGGATTCCCGCATGGAAAAAGGTGGAATCCCCGACCGTGACGACGATCGTCGGGAAATCAGCCCCGCCCGCGGCATAGGCGTGGTAGAACCCCGCCCCTTGGCCGATGCAGGCGCCCATGCAGTGGCAGGTGTCCACGGCGCCGAAGTTCATTCCCAGGGTATAGCAGCCGATGTCGCTGGGGAAGATGCCTTTGGGAAAGGTTTCACGGATCGCATAGAAGGCCGCCCGGTGGCCGCAACCCGCGCAGAGCGACGGTCGGATCCCTTTTTTTGCGGCCATTGCGGCCGGGGCCGCGGGAAGGTCGAGGAATTTCCGGAGGATTGCCTCGATGATATCGGGCGTCAGCTCCCCCTGCCGGGGAACGTCGCCGGAACCACGGCCGTTGACCCCGCCGGGACCGAGTTGCATCTCGATCACCGCATCCGTCTCCTCCAGCACCAGGACCTTCTCGTAATGCTCCCGGATCTCCCCGATGAACGGTTGATGGAGCGGGCAGGCGAGGCGGACCTGGTAGAGGTCGATTTTCCCATCGGGTCCCAGGGTTTCGAGAAGCTCGGAGGCGTGGGCATAGGCGACACCGGAGGCGACAATGCAGATCTTCGGGTGCAAGCCGTCGCCGGGTGTCAGCACGGGGGCAAAGGCCGTTTCCTCGGCGATCCGGTCGAGCTTTTCGTTCAGAAGACGGTGGAGCCCGGTAAGGAACTGCGGGGTAGCCACCCACCGGCCGGGGTTCTTTGCAAAATTCGCCTTCTGCTTCAGGGGTGCGGGGGCATGACAGGCGACGTTCTGGCGGGCGTGGCAGACGCGGGTCGTCGGTCGGAGGATGACCGGAATCTCGTACTTCTCCGAGAGGGCAAAGGCTTCGGCGACCATCTCCCGCGCTTCCCGGGGCGAGGAGGGGTCGAAGACCGGCGCCTTGGCGAAATGGGCGAAGAGGCGGCTGTCCTGCTCCGTCTGGGAGCTGTGGGGGCCAGGGTCGTCGGCGGCAATCAGGATGAATCCGCCCTTGACGCCGAGGTAGGTCGCGCGGGTGAAGGGGTCGGCCGCGACGTTCAGCCCTACCTGTTTCATCGCCACCGCCGATCGCCGCCCCGCCATGGAGTTGGCGAGCGCCGTCTCGCAGGCAACCTTCTCGTTCACCGACCATTCCGCGTGGAGTGCGACACCTGTCTCCTTTGCAAAGGCAACGACCGAAGAGAGGATCTCCGAGGCCGGCGTCCCCGGGTAGGCGGCGGCCAGCGTGCACCCCTCCTCAACGAGGCCGCGGCCGATCGCTTCGTTTCCCATCAGGACCCTCTGTTCCGCATGATCGATCATTTTCTGGACCCTTGTTTCGTTTTTTAGGTTTTTTGTTCCCGTGACGGAATTTGAAGCCCCCCGCCTTCAGGGCGGGACTTGCCGATTGCGCTACCGGTCAAATAAAAAAGGCCATGGGTTGTGCGCCCATGGCCTTTTTTATTTGAAATTCCGATCCGCCTTAGACCCGCACCCCGCTCCCTTTATGTGAGCTGCGCCACCACCAGAGATTCAACGTGCGGTTCATGATTCCCATAAAAAAATTCCTTTCGTGGCGAAAAGCTATCCGATCCGGAGAAAAAATGCAAGCATTATTCTCCTCGATCCGCTCCGCTGCCGCTCAACCGCGATGGTCGAAGACGCGCTTTGCCTTTCGTTCCGTCCGGGGGAGGCTCTGGTAATCGACGATCTCGACCTTGCTGCTGACAAGCGTCTCCTTCCGGACCGCGCGCTCGATCTTTGCGGCGAGTGCGGCGTCCGCCTCCGGACTTTCCCCATCCTCCCGCTCCACCTTGAGCGCCATGTAGTCCTTGCCGTCCTCGTGGTGATCGAGGTGGATCTGGAATTCGCTCCCAATTCCCTTCTCGCGGGAGAGGATCTCGTCGATGTGGCTGGGGTAGATGTTTACCCCGCGGACAATGAACATGTCGTCGGAGCGACCGACGATCCGGTCGTGGCGGGGAAGGGGCGAGCCGCAGGGGCACTCTCCGGGGATCGCCCGCGTCAGGTCGCGTGAACGGTAGCGGATCAGCGGGGCGCCCTCCTTCCGGAGTGTCGTGTAAACCATCTCACCCACCTCGCCCTCGGCGACCGGTTCCAGCGTGTCCGGGTCGAGGAGTTCCAGGATGTAGTAGTCCGCCCAGTAATGGATTCCCGCGTGGAAGGCACAGTCGAGACCGGTGCCCGGGCCATAGACCTCCGTGAGGCCGGGGATGTCGAAAACGTGTCCGGCCCCGGTCAGGGCCTTTACCTTTGCACGCATCGCGTCGCTCGACCGCTCGGCGCCGAAGATCACCTTCTTCACGTGGATTTTTTCGCGCAGGCCGCGCTTGTCGATCTCCTCGGCCAGCAGCAGCGCCATCGAGGCAGTGCAGCACAGGACCGTGGTCTGAAAATCGACAAGAAACTGGAGTTGGAGGTCGATGTTCCCGGGACCGGCGGGGATCGCGAGCGCCCCGAACCGCTCGCAGCCAAGCTGGAATCCCACGCCCGCCGTCCAGACGCCGTAACCGACGCAGATCTGGACCCGGTCCTCGCAGGAAAGTCCCGCCGTTTCGTAGCAGCGGGCGAACATGTCCGCCCAGTCGTCGATGTCCCCGGCCGTGTAGACGAGGACCTTTCGTTTTCCCGTCGTTCCCGTGGAGGCGTGGAGACGAACGATCTTCGCCATCGGAACGGAGAGGAGCGGCCAGGGGTAGTGCTCCCGGAGGTCCTGGGCGGTGACGAAGGGAAGGCGCTTCAGATCGTCAAGGCTTTGGATCTGATCCGGTGTGACGCCGGCCTCCGACAACCTCTTGCGGTAGAAGGGCGACCCCTCCCAGGCGTGGCGGACGGTCCATTTCAGGCCGGCCAGTTGGATGACGGCCAGTTCCTCTTTTGTCTTGAATGTGGGCAGGAAGCTTCGGTTCATGGCATCTCCTTTCGGGGCCTTCCGCTATCACATCCGGAACGCAAATTCAATCCTGACGAGTGACTCTGCTGAAAAAGTCCGGCGGCCTTCAGGCAATCTTCAGGACAAGCTTTACTTTCCTTTGCGGGTATGGGAAGAGCATTTGGAAAAAAACGGATTTCTTGTCGAGAAACCGGCGGAGAGTTGAATTTATAACTGCGGGTGGAAACGGATGATTGTGCAAATTTATGAAATTCAAGAGCCTCGGGAAGCGGAACGGCTGATCGAGATGGGGGTGGATCGCATCGGGAGCGTAATTCTGTCGCCGGAGGCGTGGAAGATTCCCTCCGTGCGGGAGGTCGTCCGCCTGGTCCGCGGATCCGGGGCCCAGAGCAGTTTGATTCCCCTCCTCGCCCGGGAGGACGAAATCCTCCGCGCGCTGGACTACTATGAGCCCGATTTTGTCCATTTCTGCGAGTCGATCCCGCTCGAGCCGGAGATGGGCCCGCAGCGGGAGGCGGTCTGCGCGGAGATGATCCGCCTCCAGCGGCTCGTGAAAAGGGAATTCCCCCCGTTCGGAATCACCCGCTCCATCCCCATCCCCAAGCCGGATCGGATCGATGCCGATCCCATCCGGGAGACCATTCTGGAAATCGTCCGCACCCTGGAGCCCTACACCGACTGCTTCATGACCGACACCCTCCGCGGATATGGGGGAGAGGGTGTTTCCCAACCGGTGGCGGGTTACGTCGGCATTACCGGGGAGATCTGCGACTGGGATTTGGCCTCGGCGCTTGTCGAGGCGAGCCGCATCCCCGTCATCCTGGCGGGGGGGATCTCTCCCGAAAATGCCCGGGAAGCCGTCGGCCGGGTGCGGCCCTCAGGGATCGATAGTTGCACGCAGACCAACATCCGCGACATGCGGGGAATACCCATCCGCTTTCGAAAGGACTTCGAACGGGTCCGTCGACTCCTCGCGCAGATTCATGAGGAAAGAGAATAGTCGTGATGGGAGTCTCCTCTCCCGTGCGGTGATGGCAACCCGCTCTCTTTTCCGGGAGGCACGAATAAGTTTGCGCACCTCCCGGTGGTTGCCGATTTCATGTGATAAATCTCCTTGACAAAGAAGTCACGCCTTCGTATCCTCCTCACCGCAGCGACGCAAGTTCATATCAGTCATTGCTTTTGACGGTTCAATTCGGAAAGGTCGTTTGA
This sequence comes from Syntrophaceae bacterium UBA6112, assembly GCA_002423465.1. GTDB lineage: Bacteria > Desulfobacterota > Syntrophia > Syntrophales > UBA5619 > UBA5619. The sequence goes on from DIWG01000002.1 coordinate 5,631, forward strand.
TTTAGGATATCCACCGTGCCCTTAAAGCAGGGTTCAATTTACCGGCGATCCAGAAAAAGGAGTTTTTTAGAATGGGTAAGGAAAGCGATGATTATCAGGTTATCAAGGGAATTTTAGCGGAACACCGACAAACACCTTATATCAAAGAAGAAATCAAAGCGCTCCTTGTAGACGCGATCGGCGAAGAGAAGTACATATCGGCCATTACCGCTTATTTATGGGGGTCGTATAACAACTTTGATTCCGACGCCAAAGCCGCTTTTAAGGAAATCTTTTTCGATGATTTGAAAATGCACAATCCGGCGGCCTTCTACTTCTTTTCTTTCTTTTTCCTGAATGATTTCAAGAGGACCGGTTTCGATCGCCGCAACGACAGTGATCGCAGATGTTCATATTCATTGGATTTTTTCTCCGATAAGGTCGTGGAAAGACGTCAAGGAACCGATCGGCGGAAGGATCCGGAGAAGAGATTGAATTGGACCCGGGTGACCCAATGGGTCAGCGTGCCTTTCAAGGGCGAGGGCGGCAACCTGGGAAGGGATGGGGTGGATTCCGGACCGGATGAGCCATTGCGGCTGCCGGATCATCCGGACCCAAACAGGATGTACCTTCGTCCCGATCGGCAGATGGATATCCGGAACCTAAATGCCATTTTATCTTCTCTCATCCTCTACTTTGAGGTTTACATCCAGGAGGGACAAACCGATTGGTTGAAAAACCTGGACGAAGAAATCTTTGGTCGTGCCAAGAAAGTGATGAAAAATCTGATTGAACGGGGTTCGGCATGAAAGGGAAAAAAGAACTTCTGGCGGATATCCTGTTCAATTCCAACCTGGTCAACCTGTTCAAACGGCTACCGTTGCGCAACAAGCTGCTGATCTTGAATTATCATCGAATCCGGACGAATGATTCTCCGCTTTCCACGGTTTTTGATGAAGGGGTTTACGGCGTCGACGCCGATGAATTTGCAAAGCAAATCAAATGGCTAAAGAGAAATACGCGGATCATGTCTGAAAAGGATCTGCTTGACCACAACAAAAATGGGTTTTTTGTCGCTCCCAATACCTCCGCGCCCTGCGTGATGATCACATTCGATGATGGATATTTGGACAACTACACCCTCGCCTATCCGATATTGAAATATTACGAAGTTCCGGCCATCCTGTTTGTGACGACCCAGATGGTTCATGGCCGGCAAATTCCCTGGTGGGATGTGATCGCTTATCTCATCAAGCGGTGCGCCAAACCTTTTATCCTTTTTGATGGCCGGCAATTTCCGCTGGGTGACCAGAGAAATGAGGCCATTGCCTTTTTTCTGTTGCGGATGAGACAGGAAAAGTACGAGCATACCAAATATCTGCTCTCCGAGCTTTCCGAGGTCTGCGAAGTCGCCCTTCCGGCCCCGGAGCTGCAGGATCAGGAGATCCTCACCTGGAAAGAAATTCGGGAAATGGCGCGAAATCATATCGCCATCGGTGCTCATACCCATACTCATCGGGTATTGTCCACACTCAGCCCCAGTGCCCAAAAAGAGGAGATGATCTTATCCAAGCTCATTATCGAAGAGAATATCGGTCAACCGGTACGGAGCATCTCCTATCCGATTGGCGAACCCCATTATATCACTGCGGAAACATCCGTAATTGCCGCGGGGTCCGGGTATTCGCTTGGGTTTACCACCAATACCGGCGTCAACGAATGGAAGAGCATTCAACCCTATCGGGTCAAGCGGACCGCGCGCCTGTTGGAAAAGGTTTCCACGGTATCGCTGCTGACGGTTCTGCCGGGACTCTTCTCCTGGGATTCGGAGGCCAATGCCCAGATCAGGCTGATGGAAACACATCCGACCTATGCCGACGCCTACTACCGGTTGGGGGTTATTCATCTGGGCCAGGGAAAAGTCGAACAGGCCATCAGCAGTTTTCAGCAAGCCGTAGATTCCAACCCCGATTATACGGAGGCGCGGATCAAGCTGGGAATCAGCCAGGGATTTGCCGGCCGCTATGATGACGCGGAAAGAAATCTGGCGTATATCCTTGAAAAACGGCCCTCATTTGCGGATATCTATTATTATCTGGGAATCATTCATGCCAGCAACAAGCAAATCCTGAGGGCCGTCCGGGATCTGGAAAAGGCCGTCATGATTAATCCGGCGTATAAGGATGCTATTTTAAAATTGGGCGTTCTCTACTGTCAGCGGCAGCAATACAACCTTGCCCTGAGCATGCTGGAGCGTGCCAGCCGGTTGGATCAACCGGACCCGGATTTGCTGGCCCTGGTGGAAGCCGGACGAATCATCATTGCAGCGCATGGAGATGAATCTTCCGACTTGGTTCCGTTGTTCGCCTCTTATGTCGGCAACAGCGATCAGATTGATGAACTCGTCAAAGGGTTTGTCACCCATCTGAGCATTAGTCCGAATTTGAATGATATCATGGCCATCATTGAAAAAGGGGCGTTCCCCCAAGACAGCCTGGAAAGCCTGCTGCTTCTGTTTCAGGATTACAGGGCCATATTCCCCGAATACTCTGATATTCACTATATGCTCGGCATTCTTTATAAAAAGCTTGATCAAACCCAGGATGCCGAGCGATGCCTTAAGGAATCCGTCCGATTGAATCCGAATTATGTCAAAGCCAGACTGAATCTGTTCAATCTGTTAAAAGAACTGGGCAGATTTGAGGAAGCGCTCGAACATGGATATGCCTTGGAACGATTTAATCTGCTCTATCCGGATCTGTACTGCGGACTGGCGGAAACATTCCTGGGGCTCGGCAGATATTCGGAAGCGGAAGAATTTGCCAAAAAAGCCGTTGCAATCAGTCCCGTTTATCAACGGGTGCATCAGGTATTTCAAAAAATTCGTGAACAAAAAAGGGGGTAAGGTAAAAGAGGCATCCGTTTTGATCTACGAAAAACAAATCCGGTCTTTTCGGTTTTTCAGGCGCTCACCGTTTGGGATTTCACCAAATACTTGGCCCCGCATTGTTCGCATTTGATTTCTACGGACCACTGGTCGTTTGACACCTCAGGCAGATCGATCAGGGCCTGGCATCTGGGACATTTCGTGGTGGAGTTCTTTTTCAGGGAAGGTTCTACGGGAATCGGCTGCTCAGAAAAGGTTCGCTCGGCAGGCTGTGATTCCCGGTCATTGGACAGGACAGGTTCCGCGGCTTTCGTGACCACCGGGCGGGATTCAACCGGCGGCTCAACGGGTTTGGATTCGTCAGGCTGGACCACCGGCCGGGATCCAACCGGAGTGGGGGAAAAATCCGCTTCTTCAGGGTGAATCAAGGTCATAACGGCTTTGCGGATCCGCTCGCTGTCGTCCACGCCCGCCAGGGATCTGAATCGGCCAAAATCCTCCCTGGAAAGCGTCAGCTTCACCTCAACCGTATTGGAATTGAGCAACGCCGCTTGAAGATCTCCCAGGGTAGAAGCAATGGCGGCGATTCGGCATGCCGCCTCCTGGAGCTGCGTTTGCAATTTGCTGATCAGGTTAATGGCGGGAAGATTTTGACCTTCATAAGAAACTTTGGCATCCGTTAAATTGATGGTGCTCATGTCGTTCCTCCCATATGCGAATCGCCCTTTTTTAAGGCTGTATTCTACTGCAAAATTTCAAAACTGTATATATATTTTTCGATGATTTTTTTCGATGACCTGGCCTGTTTTTCAGGTCGGAACCGTGACCACCCCAAATCGAATCTTCTTGACTTATCACCTTCTTTCCATTACATTTCAGGCGCGAAAAAGCGGGGTTTTCAAGCTCCAGGCAGGATTTACAAGCGCTCTTTTCGAATGAAGTCTGCCAAGAGGGGTTAGCATTTCCAACCATGAGGGTTACAGGTGCCGCTGAATACCATTCCCGCAGAAAACTTTCTGAACCGGGAATACGAGTTTAAATATCTGAAAGACCTGGCCGAATTGAAGGGAAACGCCTTGGGAGGAAACGTGTTCCTCGAAGGCGCGAGGGGCATGGGCAAGACGGAACTCCTCAAGCAGCTTTACCGCTTCCTGTATTGGGAAGACGGTGTCGTGCCTTTTTACTATTCCTTCAAGACGGCGAACCTGAAGGGGACCTATTTTGCAAGAGATTATTTCACCGGGTTTGTCAGGCAATATCTCTCCTTCGCCAAAAAAGAACCGGCCATTGCAGACAACGCGGCGGAACCGCTTCAGCGTTTGATGCCGGTGATCTCTTCGCTCGGTCTGCACTGGCTGATCGACTGCATCGAAGATTTTCAGGAACACTTGAGGAAAAATGATTTTTACTGGCAGATCGTCGCTGCCATATCCGTTCCGGTCGTCGCCGCGCAGAAAAGCGGCAAGCCGGTGATCATCATGCTGGATGACTTTGATGCGGCGGAACGCCTCTACGAATCCAGCCTTGGCGATGCGCACGGCCTGATCAGCCTTTTCGGGGAATCGATGAGAAACCGCCTCTGCCCACATGTGATTACCGGTTCGACCGGCGCGCTTGAGGCTATTTTCACGGACCATTCCCTCATCGGGATGACGGAGCAGATGCGGCTCGGTCCCCTTCCGGAAGACCTGGCTGCTGCGCTTTTCCGGGCTCACCTCGCCCATCTGAAGGTCGCCTGCGCGCCCGGTGCGCAACTCAAATTCCTGGATATATTGAGGGGGAATCCGCTATATATCCGGAACCTCGCAAAAGCAGCCTGGAAAATGCAGAAAAAGGAGTTCACGGAAAAGGACCTGATCGAATGTTATGCTTTTGAAGTGACCGAAGGTGAAACCGCATTTTATTGGTCCTCCGTATTCAACCGTTATGTTCCGAACGCTTCTAAACGCAAGGCGATGCTCAAGCTCCTCATGCACTCCATTGAAAACGGGGGAATGGAAAACGGCGCCCAGCTCGTTATGGTATCCGGACTCGGCGAGGCCGAAACCGCCGCCATCCTCGAAGCCATGGAGGTCTCGGGGATCATTCGGGAAAATGACTCGGTTTTTCAGGATTTTATCCGCTGTCTTTACCTGAAGGAAATCAAGGGCAGGGAGGCCCGCGATGTCAGGGAAAAGATCGAATTGAAATATGTTTCAGCCGGAGAGGAATCGCGCTTTGAGCTGGTGATCCCAATGAGTTCGAACGCCGAGCTCGTGGTTGCAAAGGCTGTCGAACAGATCGGCAGAAACATTCATCTCGACCCCGACTTTCTGAATTATCTGCAATTGGCGCTGATTGAGGTCTGCATCAACGCAATCGAGCATAGCGGAAGCTACGAAAAAAAGGTTTTTCTAAAGTTCATCACCCGGCCGGACAAACTCGAGATTATCATCGAGAATTCCGGCAGGCCGTTCTCGCTTGATTCGCGAACGGAAGTTCCGGTAGAAGAAAAACTGCGGATGGGGATGAAGCGGGGATGGGGATTTAAACTGGTTTACGCGATTATGGACAGCGTGAAGATCGAGAGAATAAACGACCGAACGAGGGTGATCCTGATCAAAAACATCACAGACAAAGAGGTACTTCAATGAAATCGGTTCAATTCAATGTGACTTCAAGACTCGATGGGGACGTTGCGGTGATTTACCCCAAGGGATACCTGAACAACCTCTCGGGCGAAAGCCTGGTCATTGAATGCGGCATTTACATCGGCAAAGGCATCACCAAAATCGTGGTGAATTTCAGCGAAACGGACTTGATCAATTCCATCGGCATATCCATGCTTCTTCAAATCATCGAAGATCTGAGAAACATCAAAGGCACGATTTGCTGTACGAACATGTCCAAGTTTCTCCGGGACACCTTCGAGATGCTGGGTCTGATCAAACATATGCACGTTTTCCCGGTTGAAAGCGATGCATTGAAATACCTTAAAGCCGGAAAAGCATGAGCACGGAACTCAAGAAGGCGCTATTCAACATATCCGCCCTGGCGGACCTCGGGCAGGCCATAACGTCGGAAAACGCGTTTCATGAAAAGATACAGTCGGTATTTTATGTAATCACCGGCACCTTTCTGGCAAACAGGGGCGCGATCCTCTCTTATGACAAATCGGCAAAAAAGCTGAATACTTTGTTACAAAAGGGCTTTGACTCGGCTGACCTGGACCGTGTCCAGCCCGATGAACTGATGTCGCTCGGTAAAAACGAACCCTGCCTCATCGGAACCGACCCTGTCCTGGCCGTTTCCGGAGCCGAAATCCTGGTTCCCCTCTGGGTTAGGGACGAGTTTATCGGCGCGCTCCTCCTGAGCGGCAAGCTGACCGTCGGCCCTTACACATTGGAAGACCTTGAACTTCTCAATGTCATCGCGAACCAGATCGCGATCGCCCTGAACAACCACTCCCTTTTCATGGATCTTGCGGAAAAGCTCGAAGAAAACCGGAGACTCTATGAAGAGATGAGGCACATCTACCACGGCACTCTCCAGGCTTTTGCCGCCGCGATCGATGCGAAAGACGCCTATACGCAGAACCACTCCCACCGGGTCGCGAAATATTCCGCCGCCATTGCGCGGGAACTCGGATGGAGCGAGCACGACGTGGAGGGCATATACGTTGCGGGCTATCTGCACGATGTCGGGAAATTGGCCATCAGCAACGATCTGTTGAACAAGGTCACCCCCTTTACGCCGGAGGAACGCGCGGAAATCCGAAAACACTCGACAACGTCCCACAATATTACTTCGAAGATCAAATTTCCCTGGAAGAGCGTGGAGGATATGGTCTGGCACCACCATGAGCGTCTCGATGGACGCGGATACCCCGATAAGCTTGCAAATGAATCCCTGAGCGACGGTGTCAGGATCCTTTCCCTTGCCGATTCGTTCGATGCGATGACTTCCCAGAGGCCATACCGAAAAAAGATGGACGTGCCGGCGGCGATTGCCGAATTAAAAAAGTGCCTGGAAAGTCAATTCGATAACAAAATCATGCTTGTATTCTGCAAGGTTCTGGACAAGGAAATCAAAGGCGAGCTGCCGGAACCCGACATCCTGCCTCACCTGGACAAGACCTCGGACCTCTCCGTCATTTCCGCCCTGCTGGGGGGCATCATCGTGGAACTCTCAACCCCGAAAAGCGGCGTTTGACGAATCTGCATCTCAGCGGGGAGGCTGGTCAAAAGGGACACCTCTGATCTTGTTCAACGCCTCTTTCGCCCAGCGCTGCACCCCGAGGTCCGGATCGCGCAGGAGTTTCTTCAGCGCCTCTTCGGCCGGTGAGCCCATCTCGCCCAGAGCCCAGGCCGCCCACCAACGGACATTCGGATCCGGGTCCCGCAAAGCCGTCAGAAGCGGCTCCAGAGCCTCCGGACCGCGGATTTTCCCCAATTGCTCGACGGCCACCCGGCGCATCTCGGGATCAGGATCCTGCAACAACCCGGCGAGAGATTGGATCGCCGGCTGCCCGATCTTTCCGAGCGCGGTCCCGGCCCGCTGGCGGACATTGCCGTCCTTGTCCCGGAGCGCCCCGATCAGCGGCTCAATCGCGATCGGATCGGGCAATTCCTGGAGCAGTTTGGCCGCCTTCAGGCGCATTTCGAGACGGCTGTCCTTCAGGGCCGCCGGCAGGATCTTCAGCAGGGCGTTCCGGGCTTCCTTCGCCAGGGCGGGGTTCGGATCCTTCAGGGCTTCCGTCAGGGGGTCGATGCCGCGGGAATCGACAATCTTCCCGATGATCCGCGCGACCACCGGCCGGTTGGCCTCTTCCTTGTTCCGAAGGGCGCCGGTCAGGGATTCGACTGCCACCGGTCCCAGCGCAACGAGCGATTCCTCCGCCCGCAAAGGGACGTATCGATCCTTGTCTTTAAGCGCGGCGATGAGGGGTGGCACGACGCGCGGATCCCTGATTTTTCCCAGATCGATGGCGGCGTTCATGCGGACCTCCGCCTCCTTGGCTTCGAGCTCGCGGATGAGACTGTCGATACGGTAGCCCTCGCAGCCGGGAAGCAAGGCTAGAGCCAACACCCCGCAAAGCAGCGCCGCCAGTGGATGAACCCGGCGAGCCGAATTGTCGTCCTGTTTTCGCTGACAAGCGCCCATCGTCACGATTCCCTGTTGTCCAATAATCCCTTTTAACTTTTTCAGCAATCGATTGACATATCTATAAGAGTATCTTAAACTTTCCGCAAGAAAATTATACCGCTTCGACAAAAAGTATGGGACAGACCCTGTTCGGTGAATATACGGGACGGGGACGGAGTCCGGCGGCGCCGGGAGAAATCGGAGCGGATGCCGTCTGCAACGATTGAGGAAGGCACGAGATGAAAAGGCGGGGGAGGCCGGACGTCATTGACCGGGTGCGCCAGGGGAAGAGGCATGAAGCAACCATTCAGAAAGGCGATCGGTAAAGCCGGCTTCACCATGATCGAGATCATTGCGGTGCTGCTGATCCTGGGGATCATTGCTGCCGTTGTGGCCGTCCGGATGTCCGACACGAGCGCCTATGATCTCGCATCCCAGATGGAAGTCGTCAAGGCGCATCTTCGCCTGGCCCAATCCCGGGCGATGAGTTCGAGCAGCCCCTGGGGAATTAACTTCGCCACTTCAACGACTTACTACCTCTTTCAGGGCAGTGGGTCGACGACGCCGGTCCTTCTTCTCGGGGAGGACAATGCGACCGTCAACCTGACGACAAAAAAATCTGCTCTGACCATCAATTCCGCCCCCCAGCGAATCACATTCGATGCTTACGGCAGTCCGGGGACGGCGACCGTCACGGTCGCGACCAGCGGCGGAAACATCACTGTAACGAAAAACACGGGGTTCATCCCATAGGCGTCCATTCGGGAGCAGGCATGCGTTGCACACATTTTCACGGCAGAATGAAATCCGGCAGGGGGTTCACTTTGATCGAGGTCATCGTCTCCCTGATTGTGGCGTCCATCCTCGGCGTCATGCTGGTCACCTTCCTGGGGTCGAACGTGATGCAGAGCGCCAATCCCGTCCTCCTTGCGCAAAACGGCGCCTACCTGAACCAGATCATGGAGAACATGGGCGCCGACTACAAATTCCTGATGGTAACGTCGACAACCCCTCTGACCACCTTCATCGCCAACGTCGGCGCGGAAGGGACGTCGCAGACGCGCTATGCCGATGGCTCGCACCCGTACACCGTCACCCACAATCATCGGATTTCGTTTCCCTCCGGGAGTCCGGTCACCGAACAAACGGACAACGCCGGCAAGATCCTCAAGGTCACTCTTCAGTACCGGACCCTTTCGGTCACCGCCCTTTTTACGGAGTAGGATCATGTTTACAACGGAAGCCTTGCGAACGATGCCGACGGCCCCGAAAGGGGTGCAAAAACGTTCCCCGAGCTTGAACGGTCGCGTCAGCCGATCGCAGTCGGGCTTCACGCTCATCGAGATCATCGTCTCCCTCATCCTGGTGGGGATACTGGCGGCCATGGGGGGGACGGCCATCGTTCAAGTCGTTCAGGGGTACATGGCGACGCGGGAAAACGCGACGACGACCCAACAGTCCCAACTGGCTATGTCCCGGATCACCCGGGAAATCATCGAGATGATCAACATCCCCTCCGATGCGACGGCGACCGCCCTTCCCATCAACAACGTCAATGGAAACCGGACCCTCGGATTGGACAGCGGAGCGGTGAAGATCGCTTTCGGCGCGGACGCCCTGGCAAACGGGGATATCCTGATCGACAACGTCAGCGCCTTCACGCTGACCTACTACTCCCGCAACCCCTCCTCCGGAGCCGTCGTGACCGCTTCGACCTGGCCGGCCACAAACGACATCACCACCCTCACGACCATCGATATCAACCTGCAGATCAACAGAGCGGACGGCGGCACGCTGACCTTCGCCAACCGAGTGGCGCCCAGGAACAACAAGAACCAGGGAGGTGCGGCGCCCAGCACGCCGCCGCCTTCGGCCCCAAGCTACGGATCCGGCTGTTTCGTTGCGACGGCGGCCTACGGCGACCCTGGGCACCCGATGGTCCAGATCCTGAGAGATTTCCGCGACCGTTTCCTGCTCCCCTGGAGTGGAGGTCGGTGGCTCGTGAAAAAGTACTACGCGCATGGTCCGGCGGCGGCGGACCTGATCCGCAACCGGCCGCTCGCGATGGGGGTCGTTAAAGTCCTGCTCGGTCCGGTCGTCGCCCTGACCTTTTTTCTGGTCTATGCCCCCCTGGCGATTCCCCTCCTGCTCCTGGTTTCGTTGATCCTGACCGGCACCCTTTTCTCGGCCGTCCGGCGCAGGGTCAAGCCGCTTCGGGGGGGCATTTTCCGCGCCCGGGGAAGCATCCTGATCGTCCTGATCGTCACGATGGTCATCATGGCGACCCTCGGGGCGGCCATGCTGCCCATGTTCTCCGCCTCTTACATGAACCAGGCCTTTGCAGACCAGGGCCGGAAGACTTATTTCCTTGCGGAGTCCGGATTCCGCTACGCGGCCAGTCAGTTTCTCAACGCCGCAAACGAGGCGGCAAGGCTGGCCGCGATGACGGCCATGAACGACAAGACCTGCAATCTTCTCGACAACGCGGGTTCGTTCACGACCCGGGTCTACCCCTACTGGTTCAAAAGCCAGGCAGCCTCCGCCGGCACGACCACACTCGCGACGCAGGTCCACGGAACGATCCCGACGGAATTCAGCGGGGGCTTTTCCGGAGGACAGATCCGGGTGGGCAACAGTTACTACGACTACAGCTCCGGCAGCGGCTCGGGGACCACGATCACCTTCAGCGGCCTGTCTCCCGCCTTGCCCGTGATCCCCGCCACCCCGCAGTTGGACGTGCAACCCGTGACGCAACCGGGAAGCGCCCAGAGCCTTTCCAAAGGCGGCAGCCTGACCCTGAGCGGAACCGGCTCCGGCTTCTTTCCGCCGCTGAACGGCAATTTCATTCTGGTCCCCGCTCCGACGGGCATTCAGAGCGGCGCGGTCTTCAACTATACGAAGCGCACGGGAACCACCCTCTCCAACGTCACCCTTTCCGATGGAACCCAGAACCAGAACTGGACGAGCGCCGTGAGTGTTCCGACGGCGACCAAGGTCGTTCTCGACAAGTTCATCCGCCTTTCCTCCACCGGGACCCTCGGCAACACCTCCCGCGAGGTGATCTACAACGTCCCGGTCGGCTGGATTGCCGGCGGCGGGCAGGATTTCGCGAAAGCACAGGACATCGATCCGATGAATACCGCAGCGAACTGGGTGGCGCCAGCCGGGGGCGGCGGCGGGACGCACAGCGTTCAGACGGTTGACGGGGGAAGCGCCCTGAAAGTGGATTCCGCACCTTCCTCGGGCGGCCCGTGGACAAATACAGGCAATTGGGCCACGACATTTTTCAGTGGGTATTCAAACACGAACCTTGCCCAGTCCTGGCTGGATGCGCAGGGTTTCCTCTCCTACGACCTCCAGGTGAAGGTTTACAACGCCCAGCCCTACTTCTTTGCCGGGATGAACTTCCGGGCCAGAAACAATAACGATAATACGGACCTGTATACGTATGGCGTTTCCCTCATCAAGCCGAGGCAGACCAGATTGTGTTTCTTTGGGTGCGGCGCCTGGGGGGCGCCGAGCGACCAGGCCACGGAGCTCATTCCGGGTTATGCATCGGATGCCGCGGCGGGACCGCTTTTTTCAAATCCGGGATTGTTTCAGAACCTGGAGCAGACGTCGCAGCCTTGGTTTGGAACACAGGAACGCTACGGTCTTCCGGCCGTCGTTCTCTGGAAGCGCACCAGCGCAGGTTTCCAATGGCTCGCCTACCGAACCCTGACCGCGTCCGACGGCATCGTGTATGATCCGGGTTCTCCCGACAATGCCCTGCGCCTGACCAACTGGTCGACGTTGATGGTCCGGGTCGCGGAGGGATACTCCCTCACCTTCACCAACGGAGGGGGCTTGATCAATCCGGGCGTGCCGATCAAGGAAGGGGATGTAATCGCCAATTCGGACGGCACAAAGAGCGCCCGGGTCGTCATGACGCCGATCTTGTCCGGCGGCTCTTGGACGGGCAGGAACGCCGCCGGGACTTTCGTTCTGGCGAACGCATCATGGGAGACCGTGCAACCCAACGGACCCGCCTTCTCCAGCGGGGAGAACCTGTATGTGAACGGCGTGCAGCTTGCCACGACGGTGACCTTTACCGGGACCAAAAAGAATTACCTCCGGGTGTATTATACCCGGCCAACCGCCCAGGGATCGGCCAACGCCGTCGAGACGGACAACAACCGCCTGGCCAATCCCCGCGGCAGCGTGAACTGGCCGCCCGACGACCTGACCGAACTCAGCGCGGCCAATGATTATGTGACGCTGGTGCAATGGACGGGCACGCAGTACACCCAAGGCGCCGAAATGGCGCCGCCCTTGACGGCGGGAAATTGGACATTGGGGACCGGATGGAGGTTCTCGGGCGGTTTGCAGAAAAACAAAAACGGCACGGGGACGGCACAACCCAATCCCGCCCTTGCCATTGCCGCCGGCACGACCTACGATGTTTCCATTACGGTTGCCAATCGTACGGCGGGGTCTTTCACCTATTCCTTCGGAGGCTTCTCGAGCGGCGCCATATCCGCCGACGGAACGTACACGGATACCATCACGGCGACCACTGCGGGGAATCTCCTCTTTGCACCGACCAACAACAGCAGATTCTTGATCTCCGCCGTTTCCGTCAAGCCCCGCGTATATGCCGCCGAGCCGTTGCCGTCGACGTCCGAACCGGATGCCGTCATCGTGGACGGCGACCTGACAACCCCGGCATGGACAGCGACGAGCGCCGCCGCCGACTTCGCATTTCCGAACGGCAACGGCGGAGACAGCATCGCCCTCGTGACTTCGAGCGGCAGTGCGACGTCGACCTACTACGACGACTTTGCCATCCAGCTCGATCAAAAGGCCGGTACGGGATTCCTGCCGCCGATCCAGCAGTAATCTGTCTTGAAAACAAGAAGACGGACATCCTGGACGTATTCAGGATATCCGTCTTTTTGTTTTCTTTGAACATCGGCGAATATCAGGCGCCCGGCAGCAAGGAGGTCGACACCATGCCAAAGGGGAAAATGAGCGCCCGTTCAGACGCCGGCACGGGCTTTCAGAAAAACGCTTGTGATTTCGTCAATCTTCAGCAAAATATCGGCGACGTTGTCCTCCCCCATCGCTGAGATAGACCAGAGGAGTTTGCTCTTTTCCGAGACGGACGCGGCGCCCCTGGTCTCGCTTGTTGTCACATCGATGGTAATCGTGTATTGATACTTCCCCTGTTCCAGCTTCGCGGCCTGAATCGCAACACTGAACAGCGGCCTTCCGGGGGTCTGCCGCCACTCCTCATCCGGAAGGGTCTTGATCCCGGCCTTCAACAACGCGGTGGTCAGCCTCTCCAGGAGCGTCTCACGGGTAAGCCCTTCCTTCTCCAGTTCAGGGCTGGAAATGTCGGCGGAAACCCGGAACCGATGAATTTCTCTCATCTCATCGCCGTAGAGCCAGTTCGTCATGCCGATCTTCAGTTTCATCGGCACGTCGAGCTTGACCGCCAGAAAAACAGCCACCAGCAGAAGCAACAGAAACAACAGAGATCGGTTGCTCATGGGACAATCCTTTCGCCAAAGGTCATTTGTCAAACAGCCGGAAAACCATCCGTCCGGACGCGATCCATCGGTGGTTTTCACCCCCGCGGGGAAACGGGATTTGACCAAACCCGCGTTGCATCTTAACCTTGAAAAACAGGATAGTCAAAAGGATAAGTGTGAAGGGATGCAAGCGGGAAGGGGTTGTAAAGGGCGTCTGGTTGTGTTACTCATCCCGTTCATTCCATTTTTCCGGTGACGGGAAGAGTGAAGGCAAATCAGTCGGAAGAAAGACGGGATTTCCCTGGGAACGGGGGAAAGAAATCCCGGCAGGGCAAGAGCATGGATATCGACACGACCAAATGCGTGGGCTGCGGCAACTGCCACGTTATCTGCACGATGGGGGTGATCTCCCTCGACGCGGACGGGAAGTCCGTTGTCAATCAGGATGAATGTGTGGAATGCGGGACCTGTTACCGGGTTCTGCGGAGCGAAGGATACCGGGCCTGGTTTGTCCGCGCCGTCCGGAAGGTTCTCTTTCTTTTCAAACTCGGATATCTGGCCGATGCGGATCTGTGTCCGACCGGCGCGCTGACACCTCCGGATCTGACCTGGCCCCGGATCCTGCGCGCCCAGTTCAGCAACCCCACTGTCGTCCATCCCGGGACCGGTGTTCCGGGCCGGGGGACCGATGAAATCAAGAGCAACGAGGTTACCGGGCGGCTCCGGGCCGGCGAGGCGGGGCTCGTTATCGAGATCGGACGGCCCGGAATCGGCGCCTTCTTCCGCGACGTCCAGACGGTGGCGATGGCCCTGGCCCCGCTTGAACCGGTCTTCGAGCCGGAGAACCCCGTCACCCTGCTCTTCGAAGACCTTAAGACCGGACGGATGAAGGAGGAGATCCTGAACGAAAAGGTCCTCTCGGCGATCATCGAACTGAAGATCCGTCTGGAGAAGATCCCGGCGTTTCTCCGGGCGCTGGAGAAGGTCCAGCATCAGATCGATACGGTGATCAGCGTCGGCGTCGCCTCCCGCTGCCTCCCCGACGGCGCCATCCCCCACGAGGAATGGGTGCGGAAGGCGGGTTATCCCCTCTCGTCCAACGGAAAGACGAATCTCGGCCTGGGGCGGCCGCTCTTCCGGGAGGATGAACCATGACCAACACGCTCCACCGCCAGGGCGCCCGGCAGGATCTCACACACGATTACATCATCTTCGTCCACACGGCCAATGGAAAAAACCGCGAGGGTTCGGCGGAAAAGATCCGCGAATTCATGAGAATCTGCGAGAAATACCATCCGGTGAACATGGGTGACGTCAAACAGGGGAGCATGCACCAGGACGACATCGCGTTCGACGGCCTCCTGCGGACGATGGGCGACGGCACGGTCGGGGCCGCCGTCTTCACTGATCTCGACACCCTCCGGCAGGTGGTCGAGGAGCTGATCCGGGCGGACCTCGGAATCTGCATCAACATTACGGGTCTTCTGGACGAGGTGCGGGAGTGCTGCCGGAAGGCGGGGATCACCCGCCATAGCGCCGAGCACTCCCTCGGCGTCTGGGGGGCGAAGGACCGCCTTCCGGAGCGTGAGATTCTGGAGTTCAACACGATGTGCGGCCACGGGATGGTCTCTTTCAACCTCATCCGCAAGATGATTGAACAGGTCCGGCTGCGGAGGATGACATCCAAACAGGCGGCCCGGATGCTGGCCAAGTGTTGCGAATGCGGCGCATTCAACCCCGCCCGCGCGGAGGCGCTCTTCGAACAGGTTCGGGAGCGGGGCTTCCTCTATTCAGAGCGATCATGTTGACGTCTCTGTAAAAAATCAAAAGGGAAAACAGATGAAAATCACAGCAGAAGAGATTTGGTCGGCGGTCCGGGCGATCCGGGAGACGGTGCCGGTTATCCACAACATCACGAATTACGTCGTCATGAACAGCACGGCCAATGCCCTGCTCGCCCTGGGCGCTTCGCCGGTGATGGCCCATGCGGAGGAAGAGATCGAGGAGATGGTCGCGATCGCCTCCTCCCTCGTCATCAACATCGGCACCCTGAGCCCGGCCTGGGTTCGCGCAATGTTCAAGGCGGCAGAGGCGGCTCGCAAACGGAAGATCCCGATCGTCCTCGATCCCGTGGGGGCGGGCGCGACCTCCTATCGGACCCGAACGGCGCGCGAGCTGATCCATGCCGTCCCTCCGGAAATCATCCGCGGGAACGCGTCGGAAATCATGGCGCTTTTGGAAACGAACGTGAAGACGAAGGGGGTGGACAGCACCGCTTCCTCCGATGCTGCATTGGCGGTCGGCAGGGCATTGCACGAACAATCCGGTTCCGTCGTCTGCATCAGCGGCGAGACGGACTACACCGTGGGTCCCGCGGGGATCATCCAAACCCGGAACGGCCACGTCCTGATGACCCGGGTCACGGGCCTGGGATGCACCGCGAGCGCCATCTGTGGGGCCTTTGCCGCGGTCACGCAGGATCCGGCCGCGGCTGCCGCGGAGGCGATGGCCGTCATGGGAATCGCCGGTGAGATCGCGTCCGCCCGTTCGGAAGGACCGGGAACCCTCCAAATCCATTTCCTTGACGCGCTCTACCGCCTCTCCGGGGAGGACATTGAACGCATGCTGAAGATCGAAGCGGGGCCGTAAGAATGACGTCTTTGCCGCAAGTTAAAAAATGTCACCTTGCGCTTGTTGAAGGGTAAAAATGACTTATGGATATTCATCCATGCTTCGACATTCGCAGCATGAAAAACCCAATATTTCTGACGTTTTGACGAGAGTGACCACCATGAAAGGATTGTATTTCGTTACCGACCGCGGTTTGTGCGGAGGGAAACCCCTTGTGGAGGTCGTCCTCCAGGCAGTCCGGGGCGGCGCCGCCTGCGTCCAACTCCGGGAAAAGAACGTTTCCACCCGGTTCTTTGTCGAAGAGGCTCGCCGAATGAGAGAGCTGCTGGCGCCGTTCAAGATTCCCCTGATCATAAACGACCGGTTGGACGTCGCCATCGCCGTCGGGGCGGAAGGCGTCCATGTGGGTCAGGAGGACATGCCCTATGGGATAGCCCGGCGGCTGATGGGGCCGAAGGCGATCATCGGGCTCTCCGTGGAGACCTGGGAGGACGTGGAGCGGGCGGAGTCCCTCGACTGCGATTACCTGGGCGTCAGTCCCGTCTTTGCGACCCCGACCAAGACGGATACGAAGGAACCCTGGGGATTGGAGGGGCTTTCCAAGATTCGGGCCTTCTCCCGCCACCCGCTCGTCGGCATTGGCGGACTGAACGCGGAAAACGCGGGGGAGGTCGTTATGGCCGGCGCGGACGGCGTTGCCGTGGTCTCGGCGATCTGCGCCGCTCCCGAACCCTTTCAGGTTTCTCGGGCGTTGACCGGGATCATCCGCGCGGCCCTGGAAAAACGGGAAAGGCAGGGGGAAAATCATCGTGTGCTTTCCCCTCCTTTCAAAGATGGAAGCGTGTAAAGGAAGGAAAATCGGCAACAACAAGTCATGAACAAACCAGAAAAAATCGTGATTTTCGATTATTCCGGTACACTCAGCCTGGAGGCGCCGCAATTCGGCCGGCCGGAGAACCTCGTGCGGGCGCTCACGGAGAGCGGCCTCGCGCTTCTTGGCGTCACGAACCCGAAGATTTTCTGGGAAGAGATCGTCTTCCCGACCTGGATCCAAGGGAGTACGACGACGACAGGCTACAAACGGGTTTTGGCGGAGAGGATTGAGGCGCTCGGCCTTGCCCCCGGAGCAACCGGCACGGAGATCGCGGTTGCCGCCTCCCTTTTCGTCGACGGCTATTTGGACCATTCGCGAATCGATCCACACTGGCGGCCCATCCTGGAGAATCTGACCGGAAACCCAAGTGCGGCCCTCGTCATTGCCACCGACCATTATGCCGAGGCCACCGGAACGATTATCCGCTATCTCCGCTCCTGGGACATCCCGGCAGGGAAAGCCGGCGAAGAGGCAGAGCCCCGATTCCCGGCGGGCAACGGGAAAATACGGTCTTTCGGAAAGATATCCCCTCTTTTCATTGCAAACTCCGCCGATATCGGCTTTTGGAAGGCCGACCACCGCTTCTGGGAGATTCTGAAGTCGAGATTGTCGCATGCGACGGTCAGGTCGGTTCTGATGATCGATGATTTCGGCTTCAACGAGGAACAGGGAGACCGCTATGGGGAGTGGGACCGGGTGGAAGCCAGGAAGGAACAGACCCTCGCCGTCCTTGAGAAAGCCTTTCCGGCTGCGGTGGAGGTTATCCCCTTCTTTCTGAAAGGCGGGGAGCGGGATGGGGAGGCGATGGGCGCCGAACGGATTGCGGAGACGGCCCGGCGGATCGACCGATTCCTGAACCCCGGAAAGGAAAGACGAAACGATTCCTGAACTCATTTTGGTTTCCGGTTCCGATGAACGTTGGGCGACCCGGACAGGAACAGCGGAACGGAGACAAATGGCCGGAAAGAGGCAGACAAGAGGCGTGATGAGGACTTGATGAACAAAGATGAATGCAAACCGGTAATCATTTACCCATGCCGATGGGTCTACAAGGTGATCGGACGCGACATGGATCTTCTCCGAAACGCCGTTGCGGAGGCTCTGTGCGGTCAGCCCTTTTCGGCCCTACCGTCCCGGAGCAGCAAAGGCGGCGCCTACCACTGCCTGAACGTCGAGATGACGGTCGAAAACGAACCGGACCGGCTCGGCTTCTACGAAAAGCTCCGTCAACACCCCGCCGTCGTCATGGTCCTGTAGCCGCCCCATTCAAGGCGATTTCGTGTCGTGCGCAAAAGGATGATTTCCCGCATCGAAACCTTTGAGTTTCTCCCGAAATTCGGTAAATCGTCATTCCTGCGGAAGCAGGAATCCAGTCCTTTTAAGACCTTCTGGATTCCCGCTATCGCGGGAATGACAAAGTAGGGGCGTTTTTCAAAGGTCCCGCATCCGGAACAGGGGGTCTCTTATAACGATATTCCGACGCGATCGCCGGTGCGGCGGGAAAGACTTTTCATCGTCTTCATTTGCTGATAAGATTCCGAATTATCTCTAAGAGGAGGAACGAAATGGCGAACGATCCCAACAAGGTGATCTACTCCATGATCGGAGTGAGCAAGGTCTACGAGAAAAAGCCGGTCCTGAAGGAGATCTACCTCTCCTATTTCTACGGGGCGAAGATCGGCGTCCTGGGGCTCAACGGTTCGGGCAAAAGCTCGCTCCTCCGGATCCTGGCCGGCGTTGACCAGGATTTCATCGGCAAGACGATCCTCACCCCCGGCCATACCGTCGGCTTCCTCGAACAGGAGCCGAGTCTGGACGACACGAAGACGGTCCGCGAAATCGTCGAACAGGGAGTCCAGGAGACGGTTGATCTCATGAATGAATACAACGAAATCAATGAGAAATTCGCCGAGCCGATGGATGATGCGGCAATGAACAAACTCCTCGACCGCCAAGCGAAGGTGCAGGAGAAGCTGGACGCCCGGGATGCCTGGGACCTCGACTCCCGCCTTGAAATGGCGATGGACGCGCTCCGCTGTCCGCCCGGGGAGACCCCGGTGAAGGTCCTCTCCGGCGGCGAGCGACGGCGGGTCGCCCTCTGCCGGCTGCTGCTGCAGAACCCAGATATTCTTCTCCTCGATGAACCGACGAACCACCTCGACGCCGAGTCGGTTGCCTGGCTGGAACATCATCTCCAGGCTTACGCGGGGACCGTGATCGCCGTGACCCATGACCGCTACTTCCTCGACAACGTCGCCGGCTGGATTCTCGAACTGGACCGCGGCCAGGGGATCCCCTGGAAGGGGAACTATTCCTCCTGGCTGGAGCAGAAGCGGAACCGTCTCCAGAAGGAGGAAAAAACGGAAAGCGAGCGGCAGAGGACCCTTCAGCGGGAACTGGAGTGGATCCGGATGTCGCCCAAGGGACGCCACGCCAAATCGAAGGCCCGGATCAGCTCCTACGAGGATCTGCTCTCCCAGGAGCGGGACGCCCGCGCCAAGGAGCTCGAGATCTACATTCCCCCCGGACCCCGCCTCGGCAAACTCGTGATCGAGGCCGAGGGGGTGGGCAAGGGCTATGGAGACCGTCTGCTCGTCGAAAACATGTCCTTCTCGCTGCCGCCCGGCGGGATCGTCGGGATCATCGGCCCGAACGGTGCGGGGAAGACGACCCTCTTCCGGATGATTACCGGCCAGGAGAAGCCGAATTCCGGGACAATCCGGGTCGGGGAGACGGTCAAGCTGGCCTATGTGGATCAGAGCCGCGACGTCCTGAACCCGGATAAAACGATCTGGGAGACGATCTCGGAGGGGCAGGAGATCGTCGTCCTCGGCGACCGCGAGGTCAACTCGCGCGCCTATGTCTCCCGCTTCAACTTCTCTGGAACCGACCAGCAGAAGAAGGTCGGCCAGATCTCCGGGGGCGAGCGGAATCGCGTCCACCTCGCCCGGATGCTCAAGCAGGGGGCGAACGTCCTGCTCCTCGACGAACCGACCAACGACCTTGACGTGAACACGATGCGCGCCCTCGAGGAGGCGCTGGAGAACTTTGCCGGCTGCGCGGTCGTCATCAGCCACGACCGCTGGTTTCTCGACCGGATCGCCACGCATATCCTCGCGTTCGAGGGGGAAAGCGCCACCGTCTGGTTCGACGGGAACTACTCGGAATACGAGACGGACCGGAAGGCGCGGCTGGGCGCCGCGGCCTCCCAGCCGCACCGGATCAAGTACCGCCAGTTGACGAGGATCTGAGGCGGCCATGAATCCATCCTTCGAACAGGGGCCCATTCGCCCACCCAGCGAGGCGGGGAGCCTTCTCGTCCGGGTCAGCAGAAATTGCCCTTGGAATCGCTGCGCCTTTTGCCGGACCTACAAGAACAGAAACTTTGAGTTGAGAAGCGTGGAGGAGATCAACAGAGACATTGACAGCATGTCCGAAATCTCAGAGGCCTTACAAGAGCTATCCATTCGGGAAGGGGATCGGGGTCTGATTTCGGAAAAGGTTGTCAATATCGTTTACGATGGTTATTCCAGGTTTGATGAATATCACCGGGCCGTTGCCCTTTGGCTTTATCACGGCGGAGAATCCGTATTCCTCCAGGATGCCGATTCGCTTGTCATGAAAACGGACGATATTCTATCCGTTCTCCGGCATATTCGCGGCGCTTTTCCATCTGTAACGCGGATTACAACCTACTGCCGATCCAAGACCGCCGCGCGAAAATCCTTGGCGGAATTGCAGTCGCTCCGGGAGGCCGGTCTGGCCAGGATTCACGTGGGTATGGAAAGCGGCCTGGATCCTCTGCTAAAGCTGATTCACAAAGGGGCAACGGCGGCGGATCATATCGAAGGCGGGCAAAAAATCAGGGCCGCCGGGATTTCACTTTGTGAGTATGTCATCCCGGGCCTGGGAGGCAGATTGTATTCCCGGGAACATGCAAGGGAAACGGCCAGGGTGATCAATGCGATCGATCCCGATTTCGTCCGCCTGCGCACCCTGCATGTGGTCCAGGGGACGCCGCTGATGGAACGGATGCAAAAAGGAGAATTTTCTCCCCGGAGCGATGAGGATATTCTGCGGGAAATCAAAGACTTGATTTCCGGTCTGGAAGGGATTAAAACAACGATCGTCAGCGACCATATTCTGAACCTTCTGGAGGAGATCGAAGGCAAGCTGCCCCGCGACAAGCAAATGATGCTGGATGTCCTGGAACGATATTTTTCCCTCTCCGAAGAACAGCGGCTTGTTTTTCGATTGGGCAGGAGAAGCGGGATTTACCGAAGGCTGGACGATTTGTCGGAAAAGGGCGCCTACGGGGAGTTGAAAAACATCGTGGATCATTATGAGGCGATGGGCAAAGGTTCCCTGGAGGAGCATCTGTCCGCAGTCATGAACCGTTACATCTGATGCGCAGCGCCCCCACCTCTCTTCCGTCCGGCAAAGGGGAGGTGAAACCCTACGCGCCCGTGAAAAGAAGGGAACGAACCATGCTTATACAAAAACCTGCCGGTCCATCAGAAATGAAGACTTTTCGAAAGGAGAGAATCATGAAAAAAGCGCTTGCCGTTTTGGCGGCATTCTGCATCTTTGGATTCATCAGCGGATGCGGCAATATCAAGGATGCGATGGATATCGAGTTTGACATTACTTACAATCACATATTTACCCTTCAGGGCAGCACGGCGACACTTTCTTACGACATCAACCTGGAAGACAATGACGACTACCGGAGATACAAAGACAAAATACGAAGCATCCATGTAGATTATATCCACTACTCCATAACCTCAAATACGGGTGGCGAAGGAACCGCTGATTTTTACGCCGGCAGCTATGGCAGCGCATTTTCCACCGCAACAAAAGTGGCCCAGACCATCCGTTTTGCCGCCGGCGAGACCCGTGGCGCAACAAGTGTTGAATGGATCAACCAGGGATTTCTGGAAAGCCTTTTGATGAGCGGGAAATTAAGTCTCTGGGCAGTGGCAAACGGTTCCGGCGTTGATATTATCGTGCCGGTGGTCATCAAAGTGGAAGTGACGGTGAACCCATTGGAATAGTAGCGGCCTTCCACTCCTGTTTTTTGATCACGATGAGGATCGCCGTGAGGGCGGCCTGCGTCATTCCGGGGATCCGCTCCGCCTGGCCGATGGTCGCCGGCTCGACGCGGGTCAGCTTCGCCTGGAGTTCGTTGGAGAGGCCGGGCACGGCGGAGTAGTCGAAACCCGCCGGGAGTTTCATCCCTTCGAGTTCCTTCATTTTACGAACGGAATCCTGCTGCCGCCGGATGTATCCCTCGTACTTCGCTTCGATCTCGATCTGCCTTTTAACCGCTCGATCCGGGACGGCCTCCCAGCCGTCGAAACGGGAGAGGTCGTCGTAGCCGATCTCCTCGCGCTTGAGAAGCTGGAAGAGGGTGACGGGATTTTTAATCGGCGCCGTATTCATCTCCGCGAGGGTCCGGTTGGTCTCTTCCACCGGAAAGATGCGGATCGAAGAAATTTTTTGGATGCCGGTTTCGATTTGACGGACCTTTTCCCGGAGATGCCCGTGCTGATCCTCCGCGATCAGACCCAGCTCGCGGCCTTTGCCCATCAGGCGGATCGCGGCGTTGTCCTCCCGGAGGATCAGCCGGTACTCGGCGCGGGAGGTGAACATCCGGTAGGGTTCGTCGACCCCGCGTGTCACGAGGTCGTCCACCATCACCCCCATGTAGGCCTCCGACCGGTCCAGAATGAAGGGGGGCTGTCCCCGGACGGCGAGGGCGGCGTTGATCCCTGCCCAGAGTCCCTGCGCCGCCGCTTCCTCATAGCCGGAGGTTCCGTTGATCTGCCCGGCGAGGTAGAGGCCGGCGATCCGCTTCGTTTCCAGGGTAAGTCGGAGCTCGGTGGGCTGGACGAAGTCGTATTCGNNACGCTGTGGACGATCCTCTCCTGGAGTTCCGGCGGAAGGCAGTTCCCCAATCCTTTTGCGTAGATCTCCTCCGTCTCCAACCCCTCCTGTTCGAGGACGACCGGGTGGCCCTCCCGATCGAAGCGCATCACCTTGTCTTCGAGAGAAGGACAGTAGCGGGCGCCGACTCCCTGGATTGCCCCGGCATACAGGGGAGAAAAACGGATGTTGTCGCGGATGATCCGATGGGTCTCCGCCGTTGTCGCCGAGAAGAAGGAGGGAAGGCGCTCCTCGCGAAGTCTTTCCGTCTTGAAGGAGAAGGGGGCGGGATCGGGATCGCTGTCCTGTCGGACGAGACGGGTGAAATCGATCGTAGAGGCGCGCAAGCGGGGGGGCGTCCCCGTCTTCATCCGGCCCATCTCGAATCCGAGCGACTGGAGGGAGACGGCGAGTTCCAGGGAGGCCATCTCCCCGGCCCGGCCCGCGGGATAGTGGACGTCGCCGATGTGGATGAGCCCGCCGAGAAACGTCCCCGTGGTGATCACGACCGCCCGGCCGCCGTGAAAGACCCCCGTCTGATCGATAACGCCGCGAATCCGTCCGTCCTCGACGACGAGACGTTCGACGAGGCCCTGGAGCAGATGGAGGCGCGGCTCTTGCTCCACGACGGATTTCATCGCGAGGCGGTAGAGCTGCTTGTCGCACTGGAAGCGGGTGGACTGGACGGCCGGGCCTTTGGAGGCGTTCAGCAGGCGGAAATGGACGGCGGTCTGGTCGGCGATCCGGCCCATCTGACCGCCCAGGGCGTCGACCTCCTTGACGAGCTGGCTCTTGGCCAGGCCGCCGATCGCGGGGTTGCAGGACATCAGCGCAATCGCGTCCAGATTGATGTTGAACAGCAGGGTCTCGCAGCCCATCCTGGCCGCTGCGAGGGCCGCCTCGCAGCCCGCATGTCCCCCTCCGACAACGATTACGTCATATTCCCGGCTCATGAATTCCCCTATTCCCTTGCAGTTCTGAGGGGATTTTAATATGATCGCCCTGAAAAACACAACCGAAAAAGGACTTTCGTGGCCAAGCCGATCTTCTGGAACAATATGAAGCGGTACTGCGATCTCAAGAGTTACTGGGTCAACCGCTTCGGGTGCCGGGTGCACAAACTGCCGATCGACGCCGGTTTTACCTGCCCGAACCGCGACGGCAGCGTCGCTGCGGGGGGATGCGTCTACTGCGACGGGCGAGGATCAGCACTCCGACGGGCGGGCCCGCTTCCCTCGGTCGGCGACCAGGTCCGCCGGGGAAAGGCCTTCTATCGCGGGCGCGGCGGCGCGGAGAAATTCATCGCCTATTTCCAGACCTTCACGAACACCTACGCCCCGGTGGAAACACTCCGGGCGCGCTATGACGAGGCGCTTGCCGAAGAGGACGTAATCGGACTTTCCATCGGCACTCGCCCGGACTGCGTTTCCGATGAGACGCTCGCCCTGATCCGGTCGTACGCGGAGCGTTACCACGTCTGGCTGGAGTTTGGCCTCCAGTCGATCAGCGACCGGACGCTCGCTGCGATCAACCGGGGCCACGACGCGGCGGCCTTCCTCAATGCGGTGCGGCGGGCCTCCGGCGGGCCCATCCTGATCTGTGTTCACATCATCGTGGGGCTTCCCGGTGAAACCCGCGAAGAGATCCTGGAGACGGCAATGGAGATCGCGGGTCTGCCGGTTCAGGGGATCAAGATCCACTCTCTCCTTGCTTTGAAGGGAACGGCGCTCGGGGAGCGTTACGAAAAAGAGGAGATCGCCCTGATGACCCGGGAGGAGTATGTCGGGACGGTTTGCGACATCCTGGAGATCCTGCCGCCGGATATGGTGATCCAGAGATTGACGGCCGATGGTTATCGGGATATCTTCCTCGGGCCGGCATGGGCGGGGAACAAGCTCGCGGTACTGAACGCCATCGACCGGGAGATGGAGAGCCGGGACGCCTGGCAGGGGGGAAAATATGGCGTCGCCCCGCTCTCTTGAACCTGTCGAAGGAGAGCGTGAGCGCAAGGTCGTGTTCGGCATCCGGATGCGGAAAAAAGCGGAAGCTGTCCCAGGCTTTCGGTTGGGGCGGAAAAGAGGGGGAATATGATCGGGATCGTGGACTACCGGGCGGGAAACCTGACCAGCGTCGCCCGGGCGCTGGATCATCTGCATGAACCGTGCATCATTACCAATGATTCCAAATTATTGGATGATGCAAGCCATATCATATTTCCCGGCGTCGGCGCCGCCGGACAGGCAATGGCAAACCTCCGGGAGGGTGGGCTGGATGTTCATCTGAAAAGATGGGTACGGGAGGGCAAGCCCGTCCTCGGGCTCTGCCTCGGTACCCAGGTGATCTTCGAGAGCAGCGAGGAGGACGACACCTCCTGCCTCGGCATCGTCCCGGGCGAGGTCAAACGGTTTCCGGCGGATCTCCGGGAGAGAGGGCAACGGCTTAAAATTCCCCACATGGGATGGAACCGCGTGAGTTTCCGCGAGAGGCACCCGGTGTTCAAAGGGATTCCCAAGAATGCGGAGTTTTACTTTGTCCATTCCTATTACCCGGTCCCGGCGGATGAAACCTGGGCCGCCGGCTGGACGGATTACGGCATCCGTTTCTGTTCCGTCGTGGCCCGGGAGAACCTTGTTGCGGTCCAGTTTCACCCGGAGAAGAGCGGTCGGCCGGGGCTCACGCTGCTGGCCAATTTCTGCCGCTGGGGAGGAAACGATGCTCAGTAAACGGATCATCCCCTGTCTCGACGTCCGGGACGGCCGCCTGACCAAGGGGATTAAATTCAAGAAAAACGTGGATATCGGCGATCCGGTGGAGGTCGCGCGGGAATATTATGAACAGGGGGCCGACGAGATCGTCTTCTACGATATCACCGCCTCGGCCGAACGGCGCACGATTATGCTCGAAGTCGTGAAAAGGGTGGCAGAGACGATCTTCATCCCCTTCTCCGTCGGGGGCGGCATCGGGACGGTGGAAGGGATGCGGCGGGTGATTCTCGCCGGGGCGGAGAAGGTCAGCGTGAACACCGAGGCGGTGAAGAACCCGGGCATCATCGCGGAAGGGGCAAAGGCCTTCGGTAGCCAGTGCATCGTCCTCGGCATGGACGTCAAAAGAGTGCCTGCCCGCGAAGAGATTCCATCCGGATATGAGATGGTCATTCATGGCGGACGGACCTTCACCGGCCTCGATGCCCTCCGGTGGGCCAAGGAGGCGGAGCGCCTCGGTGCGGGGGAGATCTGCCTCAACTCCATTGACGCCGACGGGACAAAGGACGGCTACGAACTCGCCCTGACGGCCCTGATATCGAGCCATGTCGGCATCCCGGTGATCGCCTCCGGCGGCGCGGGGAAACCGGAGCACCTCCTCGACGTCCTCACCCGGGGAAAAGCGGACGCTGCGCTGATTGCCTCGATGGTCCACTACCGGACCCATACCATCGCCGGGATCAAGAACTTTCTCCATGACCACGGTGTACAGACAAGGCTGCGGTGGTAGGAAATATTACTTTGAATCGATTCTATGGTTTACGGGTTCCCTTCACCACCGGATAGCCGGGCCGCCCGGTTTTCATCCAGTCGACGATGTTCATGGCAGCCTTGCGGCGCAGCTCGATTTCGGCCTCTACCGAATAAAAAGCCGCATGGGGACTCAGGATCACGCGCGTGTCCGTGAGCAGGGGCGAGGCTTCATCAATAGGCTCTATCGGCAACACATCCAGGCCGACGGCGGCCAGTATGTTCTGTCCCAGTGCGCGCACCAGCGCATCCACATCGATCACCGCGCCGCGTGCCGTATTGACCAGATAAGATCCGGGCTTCATTTTTCCAAGCAAGGCTTTGCCGACCATGCCGCGGGTCTCGTCATTGAGCAGACAGTGGATGGAGATCGCATCGGCCTGCTCGAACAGGCCGTTCAGGGAGACCGGCTGAACATAGGCCGGGAAGTCCCCATCGATCAGATAGGGGTCGTGGGCAATGACACGGCCGAAAAGGTTTCGCGCAATGTGGGCAAAACGCTTGCCGATGCGGCCGAGACCCAGGATGCCCACGGTGAGATTGGAGGCCCGGGGAATCTTTGCGGCAGAGGTATAGTGCCAGCGGCCCTCATGAATGTCGCGGTCGTAGCGCACCACGTTGCGCATGCAGGCAAGCATCAATGCCAGGGCATGGGTGGCCACTTCGCCCACGCCGTAATCGGGTGAATTGGCGACCCATATACCGAACCGGGCCGCGGCCTTGTCGTCAATCGGGTCGTAGCCGGCCCCAAGACGCGAGCAGATGCCCAGCATGGGCAGCGCCGCCATCACCCGGTCCGTGATCGGGGCGTACTGCACCAGCAGCGCCCGGCAATCGCGCGCAGCGTCGATCACATCCTGCTCCGTGCGGCACTGCGCCTCCAGCAGTTCCATGCCGGCTTGACGGAAAATATCCCGCTCCAGCGTGATATCGAGAAAGTCATAGTCGGTCAGCAAAACCTTCATGGATGATCCTTTCGAGTCGAAATCGGTTGGGGAAAAATGTTTCATCCCTCGAGCGACAGCGGATCGCGTTGATCAAATTCGCTCAGTGGAAGATCTCCACCAATGAATCTTTTTCTTCTCTCGTCAAATGAAAGTCAACCGGTATTTTGATTGATGTCGGCGTCCACTTGCTAATTGTCCTTGACGGCACTATATTAATGCCATAAAAAAGATCGAAAATGATCATTCTTTAGGGAGGTAAAAATATCGTGGATGCAAAAAGATATGAACTGAATGTCCAGTTGGCGCAAATGCTCAAGGGTGGCGTCATCATGGACGTGACAAACGTGGAACAGGCAAAGATCGCCGAAGAGGCGGGCGCCGTGGCAGTCATGGCTTTGGAGCGGGTGCCGGCGGACATCAGGCGGGACGGCGGTGTGGCCCGGATGTCCGATCCGGCGATGATCGCGGAGATCAAGAAGGCGGTTTCCATTCCGGTCATGGCGAAGGCGCGGATCGGCCACTTCGTGGAGGCCCAGATCATCGAGGCCCTGAAGATCGACTATATCGACGAGAGCGAGGTTCTGACCCCGGCCGATGAGGAGTGCCATATCGACAAGACCCGCTTTTCCATTCCCTTTGTCTGCGGCGCCCGTAACCTTGGAGAGGCTCTTCGTAGAATTGCCGAAGGGGCGGCGATGATCCGCACCAAGGGAGAGGCCGGAACCGGAAATGTCGTCGAGGCGGTCCGCCACATGCGGACAATGAATCGCGAGATCCGCCAGCTTGCGAACATGCCGGTGGAAGAGGTTACCGGTTTCGCCAAGGTGAACGGCATTCCCTATGAGTTGGCCTTGAAGGTAAAGGAACTGGGCCGCCTGCCGGTCGTTAATTTCGCTGCGGGCGGGATTGCAACGCCGGCCGATGCGGCGCTGATGATGCAGCTCGGTTGCGATGGGGTTTTCGTCGGCTCGGGGATCTTTAAATCGGCGACGCCGGCCACACGGGCCCGGGCGATCGTCAAGGCGACGGCTTACTTCAACGACCCGGTCAAAGTTCTCGATGCCTCCATGGCTCTTGGTGAGGCGATGCCCGGCCTGGAAATTGCGGCCATTCCGAAGGAACAACTGCTGGCCGGACGCGGCTGGTAGGGGGATTTCAGGACGGAATCAATGAGCCGCGCTGAATGGAAGCCCCCAAACGCCACGGGGAAAAAGATCGGCGTCCTGAATCTCCAGGGGGACGTGTACGAGCATCTGGATCACTTGGAGCGTCTCAACGTTGCTTTCATGCCGGTCAAACAGGTGGAGGATTTCGAAGACCTGGCCGGTCTGATTCTTCCCGGCGGCGAGAGTACCTGCCTTGCGCGGCTGCTCCGCATCTTCGGCATCGATAAGATCATCATTCGAAAATTCCATGAGGGGATGAAACTTTGGGGTACCTGTGCAGGGGCGATTCTGCTTGCAAAATCGCTTATGGGAGAGGCGCCACACCTCGGTCTGATCGACATTGAGGTCGAGCGGAACGGCTTCGGGAGCCAGTTGGACAGTTTTACTTGTGAAGCATCCGTCCCGAGGGTTGCCTCGAAGCCCATCCCGCTCACCTTCATTCGAGCCCCAAAGATCATCAGCGTCGGGGAAAGGGTGAATGTTCTCCTCCGCATGGAAGATTTCATCGCGGCCGCTGAATCGCCGGATGTATTGGTGACCGTCTTTCATCCGGAACTGACACCCTCTCTGGATTTTCATCGTTATTTTGCACGTAAATGCGGCCTTCAGCCCGACGTGGGGAATAAGATTACAACTGTCTGGGACAGAACAAGCTGGATGAGACTCGCGCGGATCACCGCTAACGATGAGCGAGACGGTACGCCTCCTCGAGGAAGCGTCACCACAGGAGACCGATCATGACAACGCTGACGGGATTTCAGAAGAAATATCTGCGAGGTCTTGCACATGGTTTGAAACCGATCATTCTTATCGGTAAGGAAGGCATCACGGACACACTCATTCGGGCAATCGATGAGGGGCTTTCCCAACATGAGCTGATCAAGATCAAATTCAATGAATTCAAAGATAAAGATCAGAAGATGGCCTTCTCCGGTGAACTGAGCGCCGGAACCGGCAGCGCGCTGGTCGGAATGATCGGCCACACGGTGATTTTCTTCCGCAGTCATGCCGACCCGGCGAAGCGGAAGATTCAAGTGCCATAAAGAGGATGAACCCCTGTTCAAATTCCTTATATCATTAGGTCGATCTGTTTAAATACCACAACCGGCATGCTTGTCAGTTTCTATGATGCGTTGAATCCAAGACGAATCGGCAGAATCAGCATGATGAAAAACAACTTGATCGGCAGGATGACGAAATGAAGAAATTTCTTTTTTTAAAAGATCCTGATATAGGGGTAAAAAAATAATCAGGAGCAGGCCATGAAAATTGTGCGTTTTTTAACCGAGGATGGTAAAATCTGCCTCGGAAGTCTCGATATAAATCAACCGGGAAAGGCTCAAATCATCCGGGGCGATTTGTTCGGAAAACTCGAACTAACCGGGCAGACGGCCAGCGTCGGACGTCTTCTTTCACCACTGGACCCTCCCAATATTCTTGCGGTCGGACTCAATTATGGCCGTCATGCGGAGGAAACGGGCATCAGACGGCCGGAGATTCCGGTCATATTCATCAAGGCGACAACCAGCGTAATTGGTCCGGACGAGATGATCCTCCTGCCGTTGGCCGGGCCAGGCCAGGTCGATTATGAAGCGGAGCTTGCCGTGGTCATCGGCCGGAGGGCAAAAAACGTCCGGCGAGAGGACGCCCTTGGGTATGTTCTAGGATATGCCTGCGCAAATGATGTGAGCGCAAGGGACTGGCAGATCGAAAAGCAGAAAAAACAGTGGGCAAGAGGCAAGAGCTTCGATACCTTCTGCCCCCTTGGACCCTGCCTTGTAACCTGCGATGAGATACCGGATCCGAATATTCTTGCCATCCGGGCGATACTGAATGGCGAGGTCTTGCAGGATTCCAATACCTCTGACATGATTTTTGATGTACAGGCGCTGATCAGCGATCTGAGCCAATCCTTTACGTTGCTTCCAGGGACCGTTATTCTGACCGGAACACCAGGGGGAGTCGGTTTTACAAGGAAACCGCCGATTTTTCTTAAGGTCGGGGATATGATCACGATCGAAATCGAACGGATCGGGAGCCTCACGAACAAGGTTGGAAAAGAGTAAAATGGGGGGCGCGGAAGATTGACAAAGTTTATTTGACGTTTATATTACGGCTGGTCGAGTGAAGCTCAAGGTTCCCTGGGTGGGGATTCACGGCAAAAAAGCGGTTTTCATGAACAATCGCAGTTATCTATCGGGAGGTAGACAATGAAAGCGGGGAAAAGGGGTCGAAAGACCTTTATGATGTTTCTATTGGCGTTTCTGATCGGGTTTTTCGTGGTTTCTGTGGTGGAGGTTCTCCGCTCCTCCTTTGCACCGTCGGGGCCTGGGCCGGATGTGCAGGTCGTTTCTGCTGTTTCGACCGTGGATGTCCAGCGGACACCGCTCTCTTTTGCGGATCTGGCCGAAAAGCTCAAACCCTCCGTCGTAAACATCAGTACGACCAAGACGGTACGCAGCAGTGGATTTCGCTCTCCTTTCGGTCAGGGATCACCTTTCGGTCGTAATTTTGGCGGGGATGATTTCTTCGAGCGTTTTTTCGGAGACATTCCGCAACGTCAATTCAAACAGAGGAGCCTGGGCTCCGGATTTATCATCAGCAATGACGGCTATATCTTTACAAACAATCATGTTGTGGAACAGGCGGACAAAATTCTGGTGAAGCTCTCCGACGACAAGGAATATGAGGCGAAGGTCATTGGCAGGGACGCCAAGACCGATATCGCGTTGATCAAGATCAAAGCAAATGACAGCCTGCCGGTTGTAGAAACGGGTGATTCGGACAAGCTGCGGGTGGGGGATTGGGTCATGGCAATCGGAAACCCCTTCGGTCTTCAACAGACCGTTACGGCGGGGATTGTCAGCGCAAAGGGCCGCGTAATCGGCGCGGGACCCTATGACAATTTTATCCAGACCGACGCCTCCATCAACCCGGGAAACAGCGGCGGTCCGCTCTTCAACATGGAAGGCAAGGTGATCGGAATCAACACCGCGATTGTGGCGCAGGGGCAGGGAATCGGCTTCGCAATCCCGATCAACATGGCCAAGACCATTCTGCCGGACCTGAAGGCCAAGGGGAAGGTGGTCCGCGGTTGGCTGGGCGTTTCCGTTCAGGACATCAGCGAGGAAATCGCGCAGAACATGAAACTGAAGGACAGGAGCGGCGCTCTGATTTCGGACGTCTTTAAAGGGGATCCCGCCGAAAAAGCAGGACTCAAGTCGGGGGACGTCGTGACCGAAATCAACGGCAAGACGGTCAAAGACACGCATGAATTGCTGCTGATGATCGCAGTTTTCCGAATCGGCGAGACGATCAAGGTAAAGATCATCCGCGACGGACAGGAAAAGGTTATTCCCATCACGATTGCGGAAAGAACCGAAAAAGCGGAACTGGCGTCCGCTCAGCGGTCCAGTGAGGCGTTTGGCATGACCGTCCAGGAAATTACACCGGAAATCGCCCAGCACCTCGGTCTTGCGATCAAAAAGGGGCTCATTGTCGTCGATGTCCAGGAGGGGAGCGTCGCCGAGGAGGTGGGAATCCAGCCGCAGGACATCATTCTCCAGGTAAACAAGGTCAAGACCACGACAATGAAGGAGTATCAGAGGGAAATCGCGAAAACGGAGGGGAAGGGAGGCATTCTGCTTTTGATCAAGCGGGGCAAAACAACCTTCTTTGTTCCCCTGATGAAATGACGAAACCGGGGAACGCCGGATGGGCCGCCTGGAAGAACTACTGAAAATATATGAAATTCTGAATGGATATTTCGGAGATCTTCAGTGGTGGCCGGCCGACGAACCCTTCGAAGTTATCGTCGGGGCGATCCTTACCCAGAACACCGCCTGGGTGAATGTTGAAAAGGCGATCAAGGCGCTGCGGGGGAACCAACTTCTAACCCCCGCGGCGCTTTTTCATATTCGGGAAGAGGAACTCGCCTGCATTATCCGGCCGTCCGGTTATTATCATCTGAAGGCGGCGCGCCTAAAGTCTTTTGTTCGGTTTTTCATGGAAGAGTATTCCGGAAGCATCGCAGCCATGAAGGTAGAGCCGCTTTCGAACCTGCGCGATAAGATTCTCGGCGTTTGGGGCGTCGGACCGGAAACCGCCGATAGTATTCTTCTGTACGCCTGTCAAAAGCCCGTATTCGTCTGTGACGCCTACACAAAGCGGATTCTTTTTCGACACGGTATGATCGGGGATGATGCCGATTATGATGAAATCCGGACGATGTTCATGGATCATCTGCAGCCCGATGTTTCCCTTTTGGGTCAGTATCATGCCCTGATCGTGAACACGGGCAAGATCTTTTGTCGCAATGCGCCGCAATGCGCAGCCTGTCCGCTTGCTGTTTTGCGGGTCGGAAAGAGGCCGTCTTTACGGGAGAAGGAGAGTCATTCATGCATCTGAAGGACTACACCGGCGTCATCCACCTGCACTCCGCCTATTCCTTCGACGGGCGCGCACCAATCCCGGAAATTCTCGTAGCGGCGCGGAAATGCGGCATCGATATCCTTCTGCTTACGGACCATTCCACGCTTCAGGCGAGAGAGGAGGGATTCGAGGGATGGCGGGACGGTATTCTTCTAATCGTAGGCGAAGAAATCGCTCCGCGCTTCAACCACTACTTGGCGTTTGGTTTGGGCAAGGCGGTTGCATGCGCGGAAAGGGAACCGGATCTCCCCCCGCAAGCCTACATCGACCGGGTGCGGGACGAAGGGGGTATGGGCTTCATCGCTCATCCGGATCACGCAGGGACTGCCATGTTTCACGTGAAACACTACCCCTGGACAGATTGGTCCGTCACCGGCTTTACGGGCATGGGCATCTGGGATTTCATGACGGATTGGCAGAACAGTCTTTCCTGCCGTATCCGGGCAGTCCTGAGCTATGCTTTTCCTGCCCTTTTTCTCCGCGGCCCCTCTCCGGCAACCCTTGCACGTTGGGACCGTCTCACTCAGGAGCGCCGCGTTGTTGGAATCGGCGAACTGGACAACCATGACAGCCTGAAACATCTCTGGAGAATTCCCATTCCTGTATTTCCCTTTTTCAGGGTTTTCGATCTCATCCGGACACACATCCTCCTTGAAAAGCCCCTTTCCGGAGAGAGCCGGGACGATATCGCTGCGATTCTCACTGCGTTGAGAAATGGCCGCCTCTATGTCTCCTTCGACCATTTCCGGACGGCTTCCGGATTCTCTTTGACCCTCACCGAGGAAGGAAGGGAGGTTACGATGGGGGATGAATTCATTCTCCACCGCGCCGCGGAACTTCGGGTCTCGTTGCCGGAGAGGGCGCGGATTCGTCTGATCCGCAATGGAAATCTGTTCTGCAAGAGCACCGCAAAGGAAATTTTCGTGACCCTTTGCGAGCCGGGCGTTTACCGTGTTGAAGCAGATCTGAAGGCCTTTGGGAGGTATCGCCCCTGGATCTTCTCCAATCCGATTTATGTATTTTGTCCGTGACCGGGAGCGAAACACGCAAGCCCCGCTTTGTATAAGGACCCGGAGGCGCAATAAACAAAAGGACGGTTTCTTTGCTGGGAAGGCCCGGTCTTTGGGCGGGGAGCTTCATAAAAGACGTGCGAACCAAGCACGTCGAGTTGCTTGTAACGGATCTGGATTACAGCCATATTGTTCCGACCATTTCATGATCCGCAGCTCTTCACAGCAGGTTGAACATTGGCGGTTATTGGTACCATTGTTGCTGTTCCCGGGGTTCCGGACATTGAACTTGACACGTCTGACGTTCAATACTATGTTTCCATCATCAGAGGCGTAGAAGCTTTTTAAAATAGAGCGGCATCGAGACAATGCAAGAGAAAGGAGAAAAATGTGGCAGACATTATGAGAGAGGGACCTGTCAATCCCGTTAAGATTCAGGACAACACATTCCGTGACGGACACCAGTCCATCTATGCAACCCGGATGCGCACAGAAGATATGCTTCCCATCGCCGAGCAAATGGATGAGATGGGTTTCTGGGCGATGGAGGTCTGGGGAGGTGCGACTTTTGACACGATGCACCGCTTTCTCGGCGAAGATCCCTGGGAGAGACCGAAAGTTCTCAAGAAGTACATCAAGAAGACCCCATTTACGATGCTCCTTCGAGGACAGAACCTGGTCGGCTACCGCAACTATGCAGACGACGTCGTCCGCGCCTTCGTGGATATGTCCTGCGAGGTCGGTATTGACATCTTCCGGGTTTTCGACGCGGTGAACGACATCCGGAACTTCGAGACCTGCGTGGAGCGAATCAAGGCGAACAAGAAACATTTCGAGGGGGTGATCTGCTATTCCCTGACGGAGCCCCATCTGGGCGGCGACGTCTTCAACATGGAATACTATATCAAGATGGCCAGGTCTCTCGAGGCGATGGGCGCCGACAGCATCTGCATCAAGGATATGGCCGGAATCGTAGCCCCCTACGACATCTTCGATCTGGTCACCGAGCTCAAAAAGATCACGAAGCTTCCACTCCATCTCCATACCCACTACACCAGCGGCATGGCCTCAATGTCCTACATCAAGGCGATCGAAGCCGGCATCGACATCGTGGATACCTGCCTAGCGCCTTACGCTCTCAGGACCGCGATGCCCGCCGTTGAACCCCTCGTCGTCACCCTCCAGGGGACGAAGCGGGACACGGGTCTGGATGTCCGCAAATTGATCAAGCTGGGTGAGCATCTCGAGAAGATTGCCCCCAAATACCAGAAGCACCTGGCCGCCAACAAGCTCTCCCTGATTGACGCGGGCGTTCTGGCCCACCAGATTCCCGGAGGAATGATCTCCAACCTGGTCAGCCAGCTCAGGGAGATGAACGCCCTCGACCGCCTGAACGAGGTTTACGAGGAGATTCCGAGAACGCGAAGGGATGCGGGAACGCCGCCTCTGGTGACCCCGACCTCCCAGATCGTCGGCGTGCAGGCGGTTATGAATGTGGTCGCCGGCCGGTACAAGATGATCAACAACCAGTTTGCCGACCTGGTCTACGGCCTCTACGGGAAGACCCCGACCCCGATTGATCCGGAGATCGCCAAGGTGGTCCTGAAGCGCCACAAGCGGGGCCAGACGCCGGTTACCGGACGCCCTGCCGATTATCTCGAGCCGGAACTGGCGGAAGACAAGAAGAAGATCGGCGACCTGGCCAAAACAGAAGAGGATCTGCTGACCTATGCCCTCTACCCGTCGACCGGAGAGCAGTTCCTCAAGTGGAAGTACGGCATTGAGCCCATGCCGGACAGCATCAAACCGCCCATGGCCGCGGAAGAGACCAAAGGCAAATAAGTTTTATGGGCGGACCCGTCGGCAAGCCCAAAAAAATACGGCCAAACGACTGGGGCGCACTTTCGGGTGCGCCCCAATCACATTGGAACACCATCCATTCGATTTGATCTATGCCAGCATGCCGCCGTCCACCGTCAGGCAGATCCCCGTTGTATAGGAAGCCACATCGGAGACCAGGTAGAGGACCGCACCGGCCATCTCCTCCGGCCTTGCCATCCGCCCCAACGGAATTGTCGGCAGAACCATCTTCAGGATGTCCGGGTTCTGCGTGAGAGCCGCGGAAAACTTCGTGTCCGTCAATCCGGGGAGCAATGCGTTTACGCGGATATGATAAGGTGCCAGTTCCTTGGCGAAGGATTTTGTCATTGCGATGATCCCTGCCTTCGTAATCGAGTAGATTCCCTGGAAAGGCGCCGGTCGGATGCCGTTCACCGAGGCGACATTCACAATGGAACCGCCCCCCGATTTCTGCATCCATTTTGCAGCGTGCTGGCTTATGAAAAAGTAACCCTTTAGATTGACGTCGCAGGTCTTGTCCCACGCCTTCTCGTCCGCACTGAGGACATCGCCGAAAAAAGGATTCGTCCCGGCGTTGTTGACCAGGATGTCCAGGCGTGGGTAACGTCCAGTGATCTCCAGGAAAAGGGCTTTAATCTGTTCCATATCGCCTGCATGGCAGGCGATGGATTCCGCCTTCCCTCCCGCCTGGACGATCTCTCCCTCGACACGCCGGAGGCCCTCCAATTTCCGGCTGGTCAGGATCACTTTTGCGCCGTGGGCAGCCAGCGTCTTTGCGATGACCTCGCCGATTCCCCGGCTCGCGCCGGTGACCAGGGCCGTTTTCCCATGCAGACTGAACAGATCCATGAACTCCTCCTTTGCCGCCATTCTCAAGTTTCCTGCAAAGTTATTCATTCCGTCTTCTTTGTAATTTTTTTACTGAAAACATCAGGGTCGCCGCCGCTCATGCCGGCGATATATTTCACCAGCGTCTTGCGGGATTCAATGTCGTACTGGGTTGTGATGGCGATCTGCTCCATAATCGGTGAGCCGCCGCCATGGTAGTTGCCGATGTTCACAATGCCGCCTGTCGCCGAGCAGAGGTGATCGCCCAAATATCTCCAAAACTGGGCCTGATCCTCCGCAGACATTTTCGGATTCCGCTTGGTGTATTTGAGGAGCATCTCCCCGGTTTCGGGATTCTTGAAATCGCTCTCATGGGGGAAAGTGGCCACAACACCGCCCGCGATGTCGCAAAGAATCTCCGCCTCGCGCCAGACCGCCTCGCCCGACAGGCAACGACCGACGTTGCAGTAAATCGAATTGGGAATGTAGGAACCGGGACCGTAGGGCACAAAACCCAAACCCGGGATGTAGACCTCCGGTTTTCCAAGATCGGATGCGGTATAACCCGCGGCGTAACCCAACTCGGCGGTCATGATGAGCTCCGCCAGCTTTTCGCGGACATGGGGTTGTTTGTGAATGTTGTTCACCTCGGCGGCCAGGGCAGCCGTCCCCATGATGATGTCGCCGATAGCGGGTTTGCATCCGGAATAGGAATGACGGTGGAACAGGGCGAACAAGAGGGCCAGTACGCCGCCGTGCTGATGTTCGCCGGCCAGAAAGACCCTCTCCCAAGGCACGAAACAATTATCAAAGATTACATAGGAATCGGTTGCACCCGGCA
This sequence comes from Syntrophaceae bacterium UBA6112, assembly GCA_002423465.1. GTDB lineage: Bacteria > Desulfobacterota > Syntrophia > Syntrophales > UBA5619 > UBA5619. Next base: position 43,162 of record DIWG01000002.1, read on the forward strand.
CGAACCCGCGTTTGAAATGATTTCTTGGCCTTAAATTGTGGATGGTGACGACCTGCTTCATCCCATCCCAGTCTCCCGGAACGGCAAAAGCAACCGCGTAATCCTTATCCTCGGGGCGTAATGCCCGGGTGGGCAGCACCAAAATTTCATCGGCCACAGAGGCCTCCGAAATGTGTAATTTGCAGCCGTCCACGACAATGCCGTCTTTCAGCCGCTCCTTGATCCGCACATAGGCGCCGGGATTCGGCTGATCGGCCGGCCGGAGCATTCGGTCCCCCTTTACGTCGGTCTGGGCGCAACAGCCGATGAGATCTTCCGTCTGGAAACGGATCAGCCATTTTTTAAAATTCTCATGGTAATTTGTGGCTCCTTTGTCCACCTTGTCTGCCTCATAGGAGACGTTGTAGATGGCGTTCGTGCCATCGATCCCCATACAACGCTGAATGCAGCCGCCAACTTTCTGGCAGAGCATCCGGGTCATGTCCTGCTTTCGGTGCAGGTCTTCCTTGTTCTGATGGATGTGGTTAAAACGGTTGATCTTCTCTCCCGTGAGATGTGAAATCGCCGTGCACAGTTCCTGATTCTCCGGCTTGGCCGCCTCATCATAGGTGACCCCAATGGTATTGATGCAGTCCATCTGAAGTTCATCCGACCTGTCGATTAACCGGCCGTCGTAGTAAAGGTTCCGTTTCATCTTGGACAGTCCGTTGATGTAATCTTGCTTGGTTCTCATGACAATGCTCCTTTCTCAAAGTCGTTGACTCGGAAGGACTCCTCTCTATTTCCTGTTTTCCGCCCCGGTTATTGGGCGCGATAGCCGCCGAGGTTGGCGAGCGCGACGCTCCCGGGACTGATTACGGTCGGATCCACCATCACGTTGATGCAGGAGGTCTTCCCCGAGGCGAAGGCCGCCTCCAAGGCCGGCCGGATCTCCTCCGGCCGCACGACGGCCAGGCCGAAGCCGCCCAGGGCCTCGACCATGCGGTGGTAGTCCACGGGGCCGAGGCAGGTCCCGTCGGCGATGCAATGGCCCATCCGGAGGGTCTGACTATGGGCGATCATTCCCCAGCTCTGGTCATTGGCGACGACCACCACGATCGGGAGCCCCCTGCGAATCGCCGTGTGGAACTCCATGAAATTGAACCCGACGGAACCGTCACCGATGACCAGCAGGACGCGGGTTTCGGGATGGCGGAGCTTTGCCGCGTTCGCAAACGGGATCCCGACCGCGAGGCAGCCGTAGAGGCCGGAATCGAGGTAACGCCCGCCTGCGCGGACCGTCCGCGTCATCCCCATCCAGACCTGGGTGTCGCCGCCGTCGGCGACCACAATATCCTCCTCCCGATCCATGAAGGCGTCGATCTCCCGGGCGAGGCGGAGCGGGTGGATCGGTACGGCGTCGCTCGTCCAGAGAGGCTGCGTCGAGGCCTTCCCGTCGACATCCGCCTTCCGGAGGGTCTCCACCCAGCCCTGAAAGCGTGAACAGAGCGTTTTGCCGTTCCGCTGCGCTTCGACGATGCGGCTGAGTTCGAGAAGAAGCGCCCGGACATCGCCGACGACACCAAGATCCACGGAGCGATTCCGCCCGATCTCCTCCGCCTCGATGTCCGCCTGGATGAACTTGGCGTCCTTCCGGAAGATGTCGCCAAAGAGATAGAAAAGACTGAGGCGGCTCCCAAGGAAGAGGATCAGGTCGGCGCTGGCCAGGGCAAAAAAAGCTGCGCCCGGGCGAATCGCCAGCGAGGACTGGAAGCACAGGGGATGGGTGTCGGAAATCGTCCCCCTGCCGGAGTTTCCGGTGAAGACCGGAATGCCGGTCCGCTCCGCGAACTCCCGGAGGGCCTCACCCGCGTCGGCGTACCAGATGCCGCTGCCGGCGATGATCAGCGGTGACTGCGCCACCTGGAGCATCTTCAAGATTTCCTGCGCGCCTTCGAGGTCCGTCGGTCGCGAGTCCATACGGCTCCGGAGGTGTTTGACCTTCGCTGGATCAACGGCCGCGTTGAGGATGTCGCAGGGGAGTTCCAGATAGACCGGACCCGGACGTCCACTTGCGGCGGTCCGAAAGGCGAGATCGATGAACTCCGGGATCCGCTCGGCGATTGAACAGACCCAGGCCTTCTTCACCATTGGTGCGATCACGGGAAGCTGGGTCATGTCCTGGAGGTCCAATTTTTCGACGCTTTCCAGGCCGACGCAGCCGGCAAGCAGGACGACCGGCGCGTTGGAGAGTCGAGCATTGGCGATTCCCGAGAGGGCGTTCGTGAAACCCGGACCGGCGGTGACCAATGCAACGGCGGGCTTCCGGGTCATCCGCGCCCAGGCCTCGGCCATAAAGACGGCGGCCTGCTCATGCCGGGTGTCGAAGATCTTGACCGGCGATCCCTCCAGATACTGATAAATCGGCGTGATGTGCCCGCCGCTCAGGGAAAAGAGATATTCGACGCCCCTCTCGATGAGCGCCTCCGCAACCAACTTGCCACCGATTACCTGCTCCATTTCACCTCCTTAAAAATTAAGAAACATCACAACTCCATACACTGGCCGCCGTCGAGGTTGATCGCCTGCCCCGTGATATACCGCGCCTGTTCCGAGGCCAGAAAGGCGACAAGCATCCCCGCGTCCTCCGGGAGGCCGATCCGGCCCTGCGGGATCGTCCGGCACATCTCCTGCTCGCGCTCTTCGATCGTGCTGGCGAAAAAGGAGGCCTCGAGACCGAAGCGCCACTGCTCCAGGTCGGTCCGAATCTGTCCCGGACAGATCGCGTTCACCCGGATATCGCGGCCGGCGAGCTCCCGGGCCATCGTCTTGGTCAGCATGATCACCCCGGCTTTCGCCGCCGCGTACGCGCTGTTGAACAGGGGCGGAACCTTCCCTGCCCGGGAGGCCGTGTTGACGATTGCCCCGGGTTGGCCGAGCATCAGTGGAAGAACGGCGCGGCTGACGCGGAAGACGGAAAAGAGATTGACATCCACCGTCCGGATCCAGGCCGTCTCGTCGTACGAAAGGATATCGGCGGGGACGCCGAAGGTGGCGCCCGCGTTGTTGACCAGGATGTGAACATGGTCGCAGCGCTTCCGGAGGGTTTCCGCCATGCCGGCGATCGACGTGGAATCGGTCACGTCCGCCTCTACGCCAAAGGTCTTCACTCCAAACCGCTTTCCAAGATCGGAGGCGATTGTCTTCATCTCTTCCCGGGTCCCGGTCCGGACGGGTCCTGCCTGATCCGGCGGATGGCCGAGATCGGCGATCACGACATCGCAACCGCAGGCGGCAAGGCGCTCCGCAATCGCATAACCGATGCCGGTCTTCTTCCCCGCACCGGTGACCAGTGCTGTCTTACCCTTCAGATCCTCATGCATGGTTCACCTCAAATATTTGGATAAACAGGGACTGTCCCTATTTTTCTATTTTTCCCGGGCGAGACAGGCCGCGCCGATCGCGCCTGCGACCTGGGCCTGGGACGAGACGACGACCGGCATGCCGATCACCTTCTCCAGCGCCCGGACGACGCCGATATTCCGGGCAACCCCTCCCGTCATCAGGACGGGGGCAATGAGGCCGATCCGGTTCGCCATCGCCGACACCCGGGAGGCGATCGCCTCGTGGATTCCGGCGATGATGTTCTCCCGCTTCTCTCCCTTCGCGATCAGCGAGATCACCTCCGACTCGGCGAAGACCGTGCAAAGGCTGCTGATCTTTGCCGGCCGCTCCGCCTTCAGCGAAAGCGCTCCGAATTCGTCGAGATCCGCCTCCAGCGCGCGCGCCATCACCTCGAGGAAGCGGCCCGTTCCCGCAGCGCACTTGTCGTTCATCGTGAAATTGATGACCCGGCCGTTTTCGGCCATGACGACGGCCTTGCTATCCTGCCCGCCAATGTCGATCAGTGACCGGACTGCAGGATCAAGAAAGCGGGCCCCGGCGGCGTGACACATGATCTCGGTTACGGCCCGGTCGGCGATGGAGACGCTCTTCCGGCCATACCCCGTTGCGACAATCCGGCCAATGTCCGTAGATGCGAGTCCCAGTTTGGCAAGGAGCTCCTCGAAGACGCGGCGGCCCGCGATCTCGGCGTTGTAGCCGGTGAAAATCACCAGCGTTCCGAGAAGTTCGCCGTTTCTCAGGATGGCAGCCTTGGCGGTGATGGAGCCGATATCGATCCCTGCCGTCAGGCTCATATCGCAGAGGCCCCACCGTCGACCGTGATCGTCTGTCCGGTGATGTAATCCGCGTGATGGGAGACGAGGAGCAGGACGATCGGAACGAGATCGGCGGTCTCGGCAATGCGACCCGCCGGGATCGATTTCACGATCTGCTCGCAGATCGCTGGGGTCGACCAGAAGGGTTTGCTGAAATCGGTTCGGACCATCCCCGGGGCGACAGCGTTCACCTGGATGTTGCAAGCGGCCAGTTCCGAGGAGAGGACCTTCGTGAGCATCTCGACGCCGGCCTTGGCGATCCCGTAGATTCCCATCGCGGGCGCCGCCCTCGTTCCGGCAATGGATGAGATGCTGACGATTTTTCCCCGCTTCTTCTCCCGCATGATCCGTGCCGCCTTCCGCGCGCAGAGGAAGGTTCCGGTCAGGTTCCCCTCGATGATCTTGTTCCAGACGGGAAGATCCGTATCGGTGACGGAGGTCGTCAGCAGGTTCATCCCAACGTTGTTGACGAGAATGTCGAGGCCACCGAATTGACGGACAGCCGTGTCGAACAGATTTTCCACGTCGCCCTCTCGAGCGATATGGGAGGCTACAGTGAGAAGCCGCTCACCACCGTTCAGCTTCTCCGAAGCGACCTTGAGGTTATCCTCTTTCCTGCCGCAGATGACGACTTTGGCCCCCTCCGCGAGAAAATTCCGGGCCAAATCGAGGCCGATCCCCCGGCTTCCCCCCGTTACGACGACCACCTTTTCCTCCAGACCATACGACATGCCGCTCATCGTTTCCCTCCCGTGGCCCGCTATGATGAAATCCCTTCACCCATGTCATTGCAGGAACATGCTATCGGATATCCGCCCGGCGCCGCCGGAAACCGCCTGATGGAAACATCTGCAGGAGATGACCTGTCGAGATTTTTGATGGCGTACTATAGGCCAAACGGGTTCCGGTGTCAACGATGATGATCCCCCTCTTTACAGGAAGACGATTCTGTGCGATGGTGTCTCGCCTGTGCTGGCGGGTTTCTGGTTTCTGAACGTTTTGGTCAGGAAAGGAGAAAGCGATGCCGACATTTTCCGAGGAATTTTTGTTGCTGGCGCTCAGCGATCCGAAAGGGGGTTTCGTCCGCGAGCCACCTGAGCGGTTTGATAATGCCCTGGCTGGCGCCATTTTAATGGACCTTGCCCTCCTGAACCGGATCGACACCGACATCGACCACCTGATCCTTGTCGAGGCGGCGCCGACGGGAGACTCCCTGCTGGACAAGGTCCTTGCCGCGATCCGTGAATATCCCGATTCCAAGAGCACCGCATACTGGATCGAGGAGATTCGGTACCGCCTCGACGAGTTCCGCGAGGTTCTGATCGGACGGCTGGTCGACCGTGGCATGGTTCAACGCGAGGATAAGAAACTCCTGGGGATTTTCCCGCAAACGCGGTATTCCGTTTTACCGGCTTCCGAGGCGAAGAAGGTCCGGGAACGTCTCCGAAAGCTGATTCTGAGCGACGACATCCCGGACCCGCGCGATATTCTGCTGATCTCGCTGCTGGTTTCCTGCAACCTTGTCGACCGACTCTTCAGTCGGGCGGAAACCGAGGAGGTCCAGGATCGGATCGAGCAGATTTCGCAGATGGATCTGATCGGCCAGGCCGTCTTCAAGACGATCCTCCAGGAGATCATCATCCCGATCAGCTACTGACGCCGCCGCCGGCCCGATGCGGATGTACATGGCGGGAATTGCTCGTTCCGTCGAGACCCAGAGAAGTTTTTACAACGAACGAAGGAGAGAAAGAACATGGCACAACGCAGCAAGGTTACGATCCCTTATCTGAGAGAAAAAAAGGCCCAGGGAAAGCCGATCACAATGCTGACGGCATATGATTTTCCGCTCGCCGGCATCGAGGACGAGATCGGCATCGATATTATCCTGTGCGGAGATTCCCTGGGGATGACCGTATACGGTTTCAACGGCACCAACCCGGTCACGATGGATCTGATGATCCCGCACTCGGCGGCGGTCAGACGCGGGGCGCCGAGCAGCTTTGTCATCGGCGACATGCCCTTCATGTCCTACCAGGCCTCAAACGAAATGGCCGTTCTCAATGCCGGCCGCTTCATCCAGGAAAGCGGCGTCGACGGGGTCAAGCTGGAAGGCGGCGAGGAGATGGCCGATCGTGTCCGGGCCATCAGCCGTTCCGGCATCCCGGTCATGGGACATCTCGGCCTGACGCCCCAGTCCGTATCAGCCCTGGGCGGATTCAAGGCCCAGGGAAGAGACGCGGCCGGCGCCCTCAAGCTGATCAAGGACGCCAAACTTATCGAGGAGGCCGGCGCCTTCGGCATCCTTCTGGAAGCCATTCCTCCGGAGATCGGTCGGATCATTACCCAACGCGCCGGAATCCCCATCATCGGCATCGGGGCAGGACCCCATACGGACGGCCAGGTCCTGGTCGTCCATGACGCCCTGGGCTTCTTCCAGGGACACAAGGCAAAATTTGTAAAACAGTACTGCGATTTGAACGACGTCATCCGCAAAGCCCTGCAGGAATACCAGAAGGATGTAGAAACCAGAGGCTATCCGGCGGCGGAACATTGCTACGGCATCGACCCCGCGGTACTGGAAGAAATAACAAACCGGCTGAAGTGAGTATCTTCCGGACAATAGGATAAATACCATTGGGAACCAGAGAAATTCGCCTGAAATACGGCCGGGGTGAGATCGTGTTTTCCCTTCCCGACGAGCAGATCTTCTTCGAGGTGGTCGGGAAGGAGTACCCGGCCATTGCGGATATCCCCGGGGTCATCCAGGCGGCCCTGGAAAGACCCATCGATTCTCCCCCCTTGCGGGAGCTGCTCCGCCCCACGGACAAGGTTGCCGTCACCGTCAGCGACATCACCCGAAGCTGGCAGCGGATGGACCTCGTCCTGCCCACCCTTTTCGAAACGATCTCCCAGGCGGGCATTCCCGACGAGAACGTCAGCGTCCTGGTCGTCGTCGGGGGCCACCGCCAGAACACCCGGGAAGAGATGGAACAACTCTGCGGCCGGGAGGTCTGCCGGCGTTTGAACGTGATCAACCACAACGCAAGAGATCTGCAGAATATGATTTACCTCGGCAAAACGAGCAGAGGAACGGAAGTGTCGATCAACCGGGTCGCCGCCGAGGCCGACAGGATCATCCTGACCGGCGGGATCATTTACCATTATATGGTGGGGTACGGCGGGGGACGCAAGAGCGTGATCCCCGGCCTCAGCTCCATCCGAACCATCCAGCAGAACCACCTCTGGGCCATGGGGCGCGAACTGGGTTCCGGCTCGAACCGCAACGCCCGGTCCGGCAAGACCCGCGGCAATGAGTGCCACGAAGACATGATGGAGATCGCCGGTTTCGTCAAGCCGGATTTCATCGTCAACGTGGTCCCCAATGCCGACGGCGATTATGCGGGGATCTTTGCCGGCAACTGGGTGTCCGCCTGGCAGGAGGGGACAAGGCTGGTGGATGAAATCTACGGTGTCGAGATCCCGGGCCAGGCAGACATCGTGATCGCCTCGGCGGGAGGATCGCCCAAGGACATCAACCTCTACCAGACCGGCAAAACGATGGACTTCGCCTCCTATGCGGTCAAGAAGGGGGGCGTTGTCATCGTGGTCAGCGAATGCCCGGACATCCTGGAGCCGCCGGAATTCCCCCAGTGGTTCCAGTACTCCTCGATGCTGGAGATGGAAAGGGCGCTGCGAGCCGATTTTTCGATCCCGGGATGGGTGGCCTTCAAGGAGGTGGAGTGCAGCGATCTCGCCACCTACATTATGGTCACCCGACCCGAGAACGCCGAACTGGTGCGCAAGGCCGGCATCATCCCCGTCACGACGATGGAAGCGGCCCTCGAACAGGCCTATAAAAAATGCGGGACGAAGAAGCCGCGGATCACGCTGATGCCGCAGGGGGCGAACACCCTGCCGGTAATGAAAGCGACACACTGATTTTTATGCGAGATCAAGCAGGAAAAGGAATGGCGGGCGAAAATGCCCTCAGACAATAGACCAGGCAGTTTTAGTCCCGTTTGACCGGGGCCGTTTTTTCACAACTTAATCAAAAAGGAGGAGGAAATGAGAAGAATTTTCACGTGTGTTATCGCAGTTTTATTGGCACTTCCCTGGATAGGGACGGCGGGAGCGGCGGAGTACAAGGTCACCTGGAAACTGGCTTCCACCCAGAGCATGGATCACCCCTACATGGTCGGAGCGCAGAAGTTTGCCGACCTGATGAAGGAGAGGACCAATGGCCGCATCCAGACCAAACTCTATCCCAGCAACCAGCTCGGCAAGGGTGAGCGCGAGATGACCGAGGGGATCCAGCAGGGGGCGATCGACCTGCTCGTGACGTCCACCGGCCCCCTGGGCGGTTTCAGCCCCTCCATTAACATCCTGGATTTCCCCTTCCTTTTCAGAGATTTCAAGCATGTGGATCTGGTCATGGACGGTCCGATCGGCCAGAAGCTGCTCGATGACTTTTCCAAGGCCAACATCAAGGCCCTGGCCTTCTGGGAAAACGGGTTCCGCAACCTGACCAATTCCAAGGGCCCGGTCGTAAAGGTCGGGGATGCCAAGGGGCTCAAGATCCGGACCATGGAGAACAAGGTTCATCTGGCTGCCTGGAAGGCCGCGGGGCTCAATCCCACCCCCATGGCCTGGGGCGAGGTGTTCACGGCGCTGCAGCAGAAGGTCATCGACGGCCAGGAAAACCCCATCGCCGTCTTCTACAGCGCCAAGCTCTGGGATGCCGGCCAGAAGTACTTCTCCCTCTCCCAGCACGTCTACTCCCCCTCGCCCTTCCTGATGAGCCCCAAGGCCTTCAACGCCCTGCCCAAGGCTGACCAGGAAATCTGCGTGAAGACCGCCAGGGAGGTGGCCAAGTTCCAGCGCAAGATCAACCGCGACGGCGAAGAGGCGAAGCTCCAGGATATGGCCAAGAAGGGCGTGACCGTGACGCGCGACGTGGACAAGGAAAGCTTCAGGAAGGCCATGGCGCCTGTCTACGGCGAGTTCAGCGCCCAGTTCAGCAAGGCTGAAATCGAGAAAATCATGAACGCGAAATAGTTCCCGGGGCTCCACAGGAACCCAATTGAAAAGACAGGGCAAAGGGGACGGATTTGAAATCTGTCCCCTTTGCCCTGATCGGGCAGCACCGATTTTGGAGCGTTGGTTATGCGTGTACTGCAGCGGTTCAACGAATTCCTGGTGACGGCAGGAAGTTGGGGAACGATTTTTTTCATGACCGTCATCGCGATTGTCGTGCCCTACGAGGTGATCGGACGCTATGTCTTCGAGAGGATGAGCATGTGGTCCGGCGAGGTTTCGACCTACTCCCTGGTCTGGGCTTCAATGCTGGGCGGCGCGGTGGGGCTCAAGAAGGGCTATATGATCAGCATGGATGCAGTTCTGGAATCGGTTCCCCGGAATGTCATGAAATTGATGAAATTCTTAAGCTATATTTGTGCTTTGATCTTCTTCGGCGCCATGTTCGGGTACGGCCTGTTTCAGACCATTTATAACGTGCATCAGACATCGCCGGCCATGGGCCTGGTGATGAGCTACCCCTATGCCGCGCTTCCGACGGGATTTTTCATCATGTTCTTTCTCACCGTGGAGGAGCTTCTGACCTTTCTGGGCCTGGGCACGATAGGAGGCGCGCAATGATCGTCTTCATCCTTACCTTTATTGCGCTTCTGTGCATCTCAGCGCCGATCATCGTGGCCCTCGGGGGCTGCTCCCTGGTCTACGCTTTGCTCACCGATGGCATGCCTATCACGACCCTGGTCCAGACCGTCTTCGGTGGCCTGGCGACCTTCCCGCTCCTCGCCATTCCGCTGTTCATGCTGGCCGGGAACCTCATGAACGCGGGGGGGATCACGCAGGACCTGGTCCGTTTCGCGCGCCTGCTCCTGGGTCACATCCGCGGCGGATTGGGCCATGCCACGATCCTGGCCTGTGCTATCTTTGCGGCCATCTCCGGGGCGGCGGTGGCCACGGCGGTGGCCATCGGCGTGGTGATGATTCCGGCCATGACCAAAGCCGGATACGACGAAGACGTGGCCGGTGCACTGACCTGCACGGCTTCCTGCATGGGGCCCATCATCCCGCCCAGCATCCCCTTCATCATCTACGGCGTCACGGCCAATGTTTCGATCGGTGGATTGTTTCTGGGGGGCGTCTTCCCCGGCCTGTTGATGGGGGTTGCCTTGATGATTTACATGTACTCCTTGGCCGTGAAGCGGAACTACCCCCGGGACGCAAAGGCCCCTTTGAAGGAGATCCTCGTCGCCACCGTCAAGGCGATTCCCGCCCTGTTCATGCCTTTTTTGATTCTGGGCGGCATCTTGAGCGGCATGTTCACGCCCACCGAAGCGGCCGGCATCGCGGTGGTCTATTCGACCCTGGTCGGGATTTTTCTCTATCGGCGGTTGAACATCCGGAACCTTCCCGGTGTTATCTTGAAGGCCGGCCTGGAATCGGGGATGGTGATGATGCTGATCGCCATGTCGGAACCCTTCGCCTGGATTGTCGCGGTGGATCAAATCCCCCAGCTTCTGATCGACTGGATTTCCACCTTGACCACATCGCCCTGGTTGATCCTGCTGTTCGTCAACATTCTGCTCCTGCTCATCGGAATTCCCATGGAAACCGCCCCCGCCCTGGTCATCGTCACTCCCGTTCTGGCGCCCCTGGCCGTCCATCTGGGGATCGACCCGGTCCACATGGGGGTCATCATCTGCCTGAACCTCGTCCTGGGGCTGATCACGCCGCCGGTAGGAGCCGTCCTGTTTGCGGTATGCGGTGTGACGGGACTGTCTCTGGATCGCCTTGGGAGGGCCGTCTGGCCGCCTTTTTTTGTGGCCTTGGTCGTGCTGGCCATCGTGACCTATGTTCCGTGGCTGAGCACCTTTTTGCCCGGGGTGTTCATGGGCCGTTGAGATGCCCATCTACAGGAGGATCTTATGAAAAGAAAGGCTGAGCCCTTCCGTTCGTTTTTTTCATTTTGCCGTGGAAAGGCGCCGATTTGGGCGACCTCGATCCTGCTGGTTTCCATTTTTGTCCTCTTCACCACGGTCGGCGCCCAGATCGAGAGTCAGGCGGTCCGCGGCTTGGAGCATTCCGTTGTGCGGGACTGCCCAGACGGCATTGAACAGCGCCTGCCTTCCCGGGTGGTGCTGCAGCATATCGACGGCATTCTTCACAAATGGGAGGAGTATGATCTCGGAGAAAAAGGGACTTTTTGCATTTTCCTGCGAAAGCCGGAGCAGCGCCGGCTCCCCGCCGGAGAGGCAAAAACCCTGCTGGAGAACTCCATCCGCTGGCGTGAGCAGGCGCCTTCGGACGGCATTTCGGAGACCCTCGATCCCAATGATCCCCGTCTTCAGGCCCCGCCGGCGGCCCCGAAGCTGTCCGACCCATTCCAGATCCGAAACGCCCCCGCCTCAACGGAACCGGACAAGCCCGCCCCGCCCGCCTACCGCGGTCCGGAGAGCCGTACCGGTGTTTCTCCCGAACGGAGTTCCCTGCCAAAGCCGGAGGATGTGATCGGAGCGGACACCCGAATCCGCGTCACGGACACCGAAAGCTATCCCTATCCTACCATTGGTTTTATCGTAAATACTTACGCTTCCAGTCGATTTCGCGGGACCGGCTTCATCGTTTCCCCTTATGTGGTTCTGACCAACGGCCATATGATCTATGATCTCGACGAGGGGGGGTATGCCACGAAGATCGATTTTTCCCCAGGTCAGAGACAGATGTTCGAAGGGGGCGAGATCACCCGGCCCTATGGGACCTTTTCCGCCTCTTCCTGGCAAACCAATACCCGTTATATCGATGCGCTGAAAAATGATCCGGGCGTTCAGTTCAATTACGACTATGCCGCCCTCTTCTTTGACTCATCCTTTGCCGGCGCGGGGATCAACACCTATATGCCGTTGGTCTTCGACATTGCCGCATCCGGGACCATCAATCTTGCCGGCTATCCCGCGGCGGTTCAGGGGGAAGGAAACAGCCGGGCGATGTGGGCCTCTTCCGGCAATGTCCTGAGCAACACGGAGCGTATCGTGTACTACGATGCCGATACGAGCGGCGGCAACAGCGGCAGCCCCATCTGGCAATATTTCTCCAATACCGCCCTGAGACGCGTTATCGCCCTTCACGCCTTCGGCGCTTCCTGGCGCAACGGCGGACCCCGTCTGGTCGCCGAAAACCTTCCCATCCTTGAAGTCTGGCTTTCATGGGCGCCCGCCGGGAGTGGCGGCGGTGGCGGCGGTTGTTTCATCGCCACGGCGGCGTACGGCTCCTATCTGGATCCCCATGTGCAGGTGTTGCGCAATTTCCGGGATCGCTATCTTTTGAAGAACGGTTTAGGCAGAGAGTTCGTACGGTTATACCATCAATATTCCCCGCCGGTGGCCGCCTTGATCAAGGATCATGAGATCTTGCGGACAGCGACGCGGGTTCTGCTTACACCGGTGGTCTATGGTGTTAAATATCCGTTGGGGTTGCTCGGCTTTTGCGGCCTTGCTGTTTTTGCGGTCGGCGGCGTTTATCGGACCCGGCGGCGGATCACCCGTATCTGACCAGAAGTTTGAACCCGCAAGCCCTGCCGGGCAGGCGGGTATCCGGGATTCAATCAAAAATTGGCATTATCCCTGCCGGGAAGTCTCGCCTGCTGAGCGAGGAGCATCCATCTTTCTTAGCCCCTCAAGCAGGTCGGATCAAGTCTCTCGTCCAGTGATCCGCGGCAACATCTCCGGCGCATGGGTCAGGACCGTCACCCGCGCGCCGGATCCTTTTTGGGCCAGGGCCGCGTCCAGGGCCTCCTGCACCGTGGTAAAATGGCGGAATCCCAGTTTTGCGGCCTCCTCCGGACAGATGCCGCCGGAGACGATCCAAACCTCTTCGCGTTCTTTGACCTGCGCCCAGGCGATCGCCAGCGCGGCGCCTACCTCGTCCTCGAGCTCCCGGGCCGAGACCATCTCGCGAAGCCGCCGGGAGTCGTACGGGGTCATATCAAGCATGTTGCAGTGAGTCTGGGCGACCCCCTCATCGCACGGAGTCGCCACGATCACGATCCCCCCCGCCTTGACGGCCAGGTCCGAAGGATAGAGCGTCTTGTGGGCCTGCCAGAAGTCAATATCGCAGGGATGGGAGCTCGCCAGGACGATATCGGCCTCCTCCGGGATCGGGACGTCGTATACTTCCCGGGATCTTGCGACGCCGGCCCGAAACGCCTCCGCCACGTCGCCGAAAAAGGCCTGAACGACTTGGCCGTGCCGGTTGAGGACCGTGTTGAGGATCGTGTTCATCCCGATCTTGCGGGCCATCGCGTCGAGCTCCTCGCGGACGGGGTTTTCCAGCACGCCCAGGTAGGAGCGGGGCGCTCGCACTGAAAGCAGGTGGGTGTAGGCCGTGGTCTCCTCGCCGGAGACGCCCGGCTGGATGATCTTCGCCCCGCCGGCGTAGCCGGGGATGTGATGGGGGACGATGCTGCCGATCCCCATCCTGAAATCGGCCTCGACCACCATGCGGTTGATCCGGATGCGCTCGCCGTTTTTCGTCGTACCCACATCGACGAGCGCGGCCGGGTCCTTGTAGGGATGGTTGACGACCGGCACGCGGCGGAGCGTCTCTTCGCCGAACTTCTCCCGGATCTCCTCGTCCGTCATGAAGCGGTGGGTTCCGAGCGCGATGATCACGCGGATCTCCGCATCGGGTGTCCCGGCCGCATTGCATTCGTCCAGCAGAATCGGAATCAGGACATCCGTTGGCGTCAGGCGCGTGTTGTCGTCCGCGATCAGGACCGCGTTTTTCCGCCCTCGGAGCTGCTCCCTCAAGGACAGAGCCCCGATGGGCGATGCCAACGCCCGCCGGATTTCCGCTTTAACGTCCGCCACCGGTGCCGCCTCGTGCGGTGAGTACACCCCCACGAGATTCTCTTCCGGGATGCGGATCACGATACTCTCTGGTCCATACGGCAATGTTATATTACGGATCGTCATGCTTTTACTCCAGGATGGACCCCTTCATCGCCGAGCCCACCATCCGCCGGTAGCGCTCCAGGAGCGAGCCTTTCGCGATGTTCGTGCTTGCGGGAAGATTCCAGCTCTTTCTCCGCTCCTCCAGAACCTGCGGATCGACGGCCAGTATAAGGGTGCGCGCCGGGATGTCGATCCGGATCGTGTCTCCCTCCGCGATGAGGGCGATGGGGCCGCCCAGATAGGCCTCCGGTGAGATGTGGCCGATGCAGGCCCCCTGCGTTGCCCCGGAGAACCGCCCATCGGTGATCAGCGCGACGGTCTTGCCAAGCCCCATGCCGATGATGGCTGAGGTGGGCATCAGTTGTTCGCGCATCCCGGGTCCTCCCTTGGGTCCCTCGTAGCGGATGACGACCACGTCGCCGGGCTTGATGCCTCCGCCGAAGATCGCCTCCAGGGCCTCTTCCTCCCGGTCGAAGACTCGCGCGGGTCCGGAATGGACCAGCATTTCCGGGGCGACGGCGGCGCTTTTGACGACCGCGCCTTCGGGGGCCAGGTTTCCGCGGAGGATGGCCAGCCCGCCCCGGGGTGAGATAGGACTTTCGACCGGATGGATCACCTCGGGATCGAGGATTTTCCGGCCGGCGATGTTCTCGGCGATGGTTTTTCCGGTTGCCGTCAGGCAATCGGGATGGATAAGTTGATGCAAGTTGAGTTCGTTCATCAGGGCCGGTATGCCGCCGGCATGGTACATGTCGCCGGTGAAGAATTTTCCCGCCGGCTTGAGCAGGGTCAGATGCGGCGTCCGCTCGGCGATCTCGGAGAATTTGTCCATCTCAAGCGTGATGCCGACTTCCCGGGCGATTGCCGGAAGGTGGAGGCAGGTGTTGGTCGATCCCCCGATCGCCATGTCGACGGCCATGGCGTTCTCGAAGGCGTCGAGGGTCATGATGTCCCGCGGCAGGATTTTCCGGTTGTGGAGTTTTATAATTGCCTGCCCCGCACGCTTTGCCAGCGCGACGCGGGCCCCATAGGTGGCCGGGATGAGGGCGCCGTCGGTCAGCGTCATGCCGAGTGCCTCAGTCAGCATGTTCATGGAGTTGGCCGTTCCCATCATGGCACAGGAGCCGCACCCGGGGCAGGCCGCGTGTTCGAACGCGGTCAGTTCCGTTTCGTTCATCTCGCCCCGGATCACTTTTCCCTCCGCCTCGATGAGGTCCGTGTAGCAGACCCGCTTTCCCTGGAAGGAACTGCTGTCCATGGGGCCCCCGCTCACCAGGATGGCCGGAATGTTGAGCCGGCCTGCGGCCATCAGCATCCCCGGCGTCACCTTGTCGCAGTTGGTCAGCAGCACCATGGCGTCGAAGCCGTGGGCTGTGACCATTAGCTCGATCAGATCGGCGATCATCTCGCGGCTGAGCATGGGCATCTTCATCCCCTGGTGGCCCGTGGCGATGCCGTCGCAAACCGCGATGCAGGGGAACTCCAGCGGCGTCCCGCCCGCCTCGGCCACCCCCAGCTTGATCGCCTGGCAGAGCGCCTGCAGGTGAACATGGCCGGGCACGACTTCATTGAAGGAGTTGACGACGGCCACCAGGGGCTTTTCCAGATCCTCCCGGCAGCGGCCCATGGAATAGAACAGGGAGCGGTGCGTGGCGCGGTCGATCCCCTGGGTAATCAGGGAACTGCGCAGAGGAGTGCGGGATTCGTTGTCGTGGGTCATGGTTTCTCCTTGTGATGAGCTGGTGATGAAAATCCTCGACCTTCCGCCGTTCTCCACCCTCGCCCCACTTGGGAAGGAGAGGGGGCCGGGGAATCAGGGGAGGGGAAAATGTTTGTCGATCTCCGGGCCGCCGCCGTAGGTCTCTTCCTTCACGGGATAGGCGCCGGAACGGGCGTCGCGGGTGAAGGCGTTGAACACTTCGGTGCATTCCGGGCCCAGTTGCCGGTACTGCCTGGCAAAGCGGGGCACGAAATCGCCGAAAAGTCCCAGCAGGTCGTAGGCGTTGAGATTGTAACCGTCCACATAGGGGCCCGCGCCCACGCCGATCGTCGTCGCCCGGATCGATTCGGTGATGGTCTTCGCAACGCCGCCGGGGATGCACTCCAGAACGATCGCAAAAACCCCCGCCTCATCCAGGGCCTGGGCGTCGGCGATCAACTGGTCCGCCTCCTCCTTGGTCTTCCCCTGAACCTTGAAACCGCCCAAGGCGGAAGAACTCTGGGGGGTGAGGCCGATGTGGCCGACGACCGGGATGCCGGCCCGGGTGATCTTTTGGACGGAGGGGGCCACATAGACTCCCCCCTCCAGCTTGACGCAGTCGGCGCCGCCCTCCTTGACGATCCGGCCCGCCGAGGCCAGGGCCGCTTCCGGGCTGACCTGGTAGCTCATGAAGGGCATGTCCCCGACGATCAGGGTATTGGGAGCGCCGCGCCGGACATTCTTGGTGTGGTAGATGATCTCCTCCAGCGTCACGGGATTCGTCAGCGGCAACCCTTGAATGACCATGCCCAGAGAATCCCCCACCAGGATCATCTCGGCGTCGGAGGCCTCGACCAGGCGGGCGAAGACATAGTCGTATACCGTGATCATCGTGACCTTCTGGACGTCCAGCTTTTTTTGGCGGAAAGAGGGGATCGTGATCTTCTTCATGTCTGCTCCTTTTGATGGAATCGGGATCGGCATTCCAAGCGGGATCGAGTATATGAAGATGGGGTGTGCCCTGTCAAGGCAATTGGCAGGTTGTGGAGGGGTAATAACGAAGCATGGAAAATTATAATGAAGGACTTACACGATGATTTACGATTGCTTACAGGAGAGAATTGTTGACCCGGAATCAAACGAAATTTTATTGTGACGATGGCTTCACATGATCACTTTTCGGCAACCCCACCTTCTCATGTTACTCACCAGAATGTCAAAGAGGTTAGTTTGATGGGTTTACGGAGCAAATTAGAAATACAATGTCTGGTGGATGCTCTTATGCGAATGAAAAGTCAAAAGGATAATTCCTTCCTTTATCACCACTGATTACCGTCCGAAACGGTGGATATCTGAAAGAATTGCCTGACGCTTGATAACAGGAAGCTACGCAAGAACCGGATGAACCGTTTTTCAGTTACGTTTCCATAATCTGAGCTTTTTGAATCCCCACCAAATTGGAGGCACGACGGTTTAAAACTTTTCATCATTCAAATCAGGTATTCCCCTGGTGCCGATGGTATGCTCATCGGCCCATTTTTGGATACTGACCGGTACAAAACGGCCCTTCTCCTCCACCGGATAGCGGAGGGGCTGCCCCGGTTTTACCGGAAGTACCACGGAGTTTTTGACGACGACCGTCCCGTTGACGAGAACATAGGGGATACCCGTGGAGGGTAAGCCGCTTTCTCCCAATTTATATGTGGCGTTGTCTGTTACAGTCTTCGGATCGAACAGGGTAAGATCGGCGACCTTGCCCTCTTGCACGCGGCCGCGCTCTTTCATGGATTGGAGGCCGGCGTCTCCCAGGTGCTTGGCGCTCCAATAGCTTAACTGGGCGATGGTGAACATCAGTGGCACACCTTGCTCCCTGGCCAGGCGCAACACTTTGGCGGCGGTGCCAGTGGTTCGCGGGTGGCCGACGTACTTGGTGTAATCAGCCCCCCAAGGCAGCAGTTTGTTGTCAATCCCCCTGGCGCTTCCTGAATCGGAAGCCACTGTCATATGCGGTATTGCCAGCCAATAGGGTATCCAGCTTTTGCGCTCCGGAACATAAGCGATAACCAGATGTCCCGGTTCTTTCTTCACCAGGTCCTGGTAAGCCGCCTTGTCGAGGAATTTGCTGCTCAGTGGGTCAAATATGGTATCCTCGTATTTGTATCCCCTGATTTTTTCCCAGTTTTCCGGCCGCAGAGCTGGGGAGCCCACTATCGTGAAACCGGCCTCATAGGGATAGTATTCGCTCCACATATTGAAACCCTTGTCACGAGCCATCTGCAATTTCTCTTCGATTTCCCACCAGCCCCAATTATTGTTGTGGCACACTAGCAGCGGTGCTCCGACCAAGACTGCATTGGCGAAAACCTCATCGAAGGAAATGGGCGATTCCGTGGGAGTCTGAGATAAACCGTGATAACGCAGGTGCACTGAAGATAACCGGCCGTACCGGCCTGCAACCCGTTGGGCCTCGAAGGCTTCATAGCTGGTCAACCCCTCGGTCATATAGTTGATCGGGATGCCAACCCCGATGGCGCCCTGCCGCAGATCCTCATCCAATATCTTCATAATCTGGTTCATCTGGGCGATACTGCTCTTGGTAATCGACCAACCGGCGACTCCATCCTTGGCAACCTGATTGATGTAATCAAATACATTGGTGTATTCAACAGGCCTATCGAACTTCACTTCCGGATCATGAACAGTCATCCGGATCATGGGCAAGCCGACGGTGGTACCATAGTTCGCCTGCCAACCTTCCTGCGCCTTTTGATCATACCAATCCTTGACTTTGAACACCCCGGCCTCCAGATCGATAGGGCTGGTCTTCCCATCGCGGAGGGCCAATTTTACTGCAAAAGGGTCTACGCCGTGAAAGTGTGTGTCGATAAACCCCGGGGCCACCACAAGTCCGGTGGCATCAATGACCTCTTTTCCGGAAATTTTCTCGGTAGAGATGGTCGCGATTCGACCGCCTTTGATACCCACGTTGCGAATTGCATCGAGCATGGTCTCAGGGTCGATGACCCGGCCGTTCATGATAGCAATGTCGTAGTTCCGTGCCACTGCCGCTGGAGCGATCGGGGTTCCGGCGATAACTGATATCACCATAAGGCTTGAAATAAGATATCTCATGGGGGACCTCCAAATTGAACCTATTTTTATTATGAACCTTTTTATACCTGCAGTTGGATTATTAATGATTGTATGTAAAATGCTGTTTATGTCTATGAAAAAGTGGCAAAGATACTGTGGAGATGGACATCCCTATTTCGCTAAAAAGGCAATCACCCTGTCCACGGCATTTTTACGAATACTCTCATAAAAGAGCTGATAGTCATAGTTGTGATAGTCTCCGTAATAGGCATTGAGAAGAGGTGCATCGGGACCGTCATCGGGAAAGTCAGAAGAGACCGCGGGCTTTTCGATAACCAGAATGCTGCCTGATGCATCGGCACTGGTTACTCCTTGAATCAAGGGGCGCAAATTACTCCCTGGATCAGAAGGAAGTGAGCCTGGATTGTTTGACGCTGCAACTTTATCTCCGTTGAGCAGCCACGAGAGAGGATTGACCTGAAGTATCGAAACTCCCTTGCTCTTTCGGTAAGCGTTGCCAACCCAGATCACAATATCTTCCGTAAAAAATCGTGGATCTGCATCTGCTGTCAATGAATTCCAATTGATGTAAACACCGGTATCCGTCGCAGAACGTGCCGGTTCTATCCCGGGAAGATTATTCGGTATTGCCATGCCAATCAGATAGGCCGCAACAAGTTTCGGCTGAATAGGGGTTCCGACTATTTTGGTTTGCAGAAGACGCCCGGAATGCATGCTTCCCTGACTGTGACTTGCAAGAATAAATGGCCGCCCCTGATTCAAATTTTTTATATAATAGTCGAAAGCACGTTCGACATCGGAGTAAGCCAGATCAATGGCTTGCATCCCGGATGTCGTCTCTTTCTCCACTACGGAAAACAAGGTAAACTGTCTATAGCGGGGAGCATACACACGTGCCGTTGAATTGAAAACGCCGGCCATGTACATCATCATGAAAGAAACCGAATTTTTGACGCCGGGATCATCAAAGGGTCCATTCCAAAAATCTTTTTTCGTATAACAAGTGGGATGGACGAAAAACACATCTACCTGTGCAGAGCTTTGTGCTTCAGGATAAGCAGTATTCTGTGGAGCGACATCTGCTTCATCCGCCCTTGGCCACAAAGCAGCCCATGATTCTTCAGAAGCATAGCTTGGAGCCGGTGGCGGAGGGAGCTCGTCAAAAAACTTCAAGGGGCGATGGTTATCTTTTAGTCTTTGAAAATCCGCCGCTGAGAGCGTTAAGCCGGTAAGAATAGTTTGTTTGTGGGTGCTATGGCTGTCGATTAGCGAGCAGGAGTTGCAAATCAGCGCAGTGCAAATAATGATTATGATTTGAAGACTCAATATCTTTGAAAAGATGTGTTGTAAGGAAGGCATATCCAATCTCCTTATCTGCCCATCCGGTGGAGCGGCGTGGGCTGGACCCAGCGCTCTTTGTCTCCTTCGTAGAACCATTTATCCGGGAAGCCTCGGTGGTGGATGAAGCTGGGATTCTCCGCCCAGCGGATCAGGTCATCGTAGGCCTGGTGGATCTTCCGGAAGATCGCCGCGTCGCCCCCGAGATCGGGGTGGTGGATCTTGACCTGGCGTCGGTAGGCGTCCCGGATGATCTTCCGGAGTTCGGGGGAATCGAGGTTCGACTTCTCCAGATTCAGGTAGACGAGGGATGCCGGCCGGACGTTCGGCGTATGCAGGATCCGGGGCTTTACGGCCTGGGGTGGAACATGGTTCCTCGCGGCCCGATCGAGGACGTGAAGCGTCGCGAAATACCGTTTCTTCGTCCGCCGCTGCTCCGCCCACCAGGTCTCGCCCAGGAGGTCCGCCATCCGGCCAAAATCCTCGCCGGGATTCTTTCCCGGCGTCCGCGGGTAGAAGAAGCTGCAGATTTCCTTGTAGCCGTGGGGAAGGAGGTCCATGATGATCAGGAGGTCGGAGAAATAGAAGGTGGCGTACCGCGTGTTGAGGGCCTGGAGAAGACCGATGCGCATATCCAGCCGCTGCTTGAGCTTCTGCCGGCAGTCGATGGAACAGTAGCGGCGACGGCCGACATTCTCCGTCGTCCCGCAGGAGAGGCAACGGTTCGGTTCCTTGCCGTCCGCGAAGGGGACGGGGAATGTATTCATGGTTGCGTTCATTGTATGATCCGCGACGGCCAAGCCTTTTCCCCGGCATGCCGGCGCTGCTGAATGACGCGGCATCGTATCACAAATTCTTCCGTTCCAGGAGCATTTCCATGAAGGCGTCGATCCGGGTCTGAAACTGGGCGAAGGAGAACCGGTCGCCGTCCATGTGATCCCCGTCGAACATGACGGAAGGGCAGCCGAGTTTCTCCGCGAGGACCCGCCCGATATCCATCTGCCCCATCGAGATCGGCTTGCAGCTCCGGTTGGAATGGAGGATCGCGCCGTCGATTTTGTACTCCCGGACGGCCTTCACGATCAGCTCCAGTCGTTTCTCCAGCGAGACGCAGGAGACGAGGGGGTACGAGACGAGCGACTTGTAGACCAGAGTCTCCATCGGCCGCTCGGGATCGAGGCGGAGCGACCAGGCGGCGGAGTAGGTCTCCGCGACGACGACGGCGTCCCATTTCTCGAAGTAGTTGAAGACCGCCATGTTGTGCCACAGGGGGATGTTGTCCCAGAAGAGGCGGAGCCTCTCATGGGGAATCACCCCCTCCCCCCTGGCCACCTTTTCCTTCACCTCCGCGAGGACCTCCCGGAGGAAATCGACGGCGATTTTGGTTCCGTGGCGGGTCACCATCACAAACATGATTCCGATCTCCGCCGCGGAGAAGGGAGCCGGCACGGTCGCGCGCAGGGCCATGATCTCGTCCCAGAGACGGCAGGCCTCATCGGTGTAAACGACGGCCTGCCGGAGACGGTTCATGTCCAGCCGGTGTCCGGTTTTCTCCTCGAGGAACCGGACGATGCGCTCCGTCTGCACGACGCCGTAGCGGATATGATGCTCTTTGATCTCCTCCATCGCCACCTGCGGCAGGTCCGCCCGGATGACCGGAACCCGGAAGTGGTCGCAGAGTACCTGGAAGGTTTTCTGCGTCGGGATGCAGCCCGCGCCGAAGGAGATCAGAAAATCGGGTTTCGGGAGGCCGCCCAGCGGCTGGTTTGCCTCTTCGATTCCCGCAAGCGCGTAGCCGACGTTGTTCCGGAAATAGCCGCAGAGGTCGCCGGAGAATCCCCGTTCGGCCGCGGATGTGAAGTTCTGCCGGTTCGTCCCGATCGCCGCACAGAGGGGCGCCCAGTTTTCCGGGAAAACGGGATGGATGTCCATTGCGTAGAAGAGCTCGATCAGCCCGTTCATCGGCGGGATCCAGACGACCGGTCGTCCCTCGGCCTTGGCACGGTGGCCGTCGGCGTAGAAATCGGTGATGATCTCCCGGAGCCTTTTGTTGGCTTGCAGCCGTTTTCTCGTCTTCTTCAACTCCATGCGCGTCCCTCCAGCATCTCGAAGAATCCCTCAAGACGGGTCTGGACCTGGCCGGTCATTCCTTCTCCCTCCAGCTCGAACTGGAGCTGGGGGATCCCCTGTTCCTCCAGGGTCGTCTTCAGCAGCGGGTGATCGGAGAGGTGGGGGTCGCAGAATTTCTGGTGGATAAAGATCACCGCTTCCGCTCCGGCGGAGGCGATGGTCGAAAGCAGGTAGCGGCGGCGGGATGGGAGATCGGCCCGTGAGGCGCAGGGGGGCCTTTCGAGATAAAAGGCTGCAAGCGCCCGGAGAGGATCCTCGTTTTCGGCGATCCGCCCCGGCAGCAGACGGAGGCCGATGCAAGTGTCGTCGGCGACGATTTCGCCTCCGAGCGCCTCGATCCGCTCCAGGATCTCCTCGTCGGCGACGACGCTTCCCGAGAGGAGGATCCGGATTTGTTTTATGGAAACCGCGGCGGCGGCCGGCGGCCGGTATTCCCGGCAGTGGGCGATAAAACTTTCAATGGGGAGGAGTTGAAACAAGAGGTTCTGCCGATAAATCTCCGAGTAGGGGATCGGCGCCCCTTCCTGTTTCAGGCGATAGAGGTCGCGAAGCAGGCCGCGAGCCTCCTCGTAGAGGCGAATGGATCTTGTCAGCGCTTTCTCCGAAAAGGGTTCACCGGTGAAGGCCGCCAGTGCCTCGACCAGGCCCCGGAACTCCGCCGCGGCGTAGTCGACAGCTTCCGTCGTTGCCTGATAGGGAAGGCTCACCATGCGGGAGAATTGCAGCTTCCGGTTCCGCCGCCAGATGTTGAAGAGGCCGCAGGTCGCATCGCAGCAGTAGGTGTGGATCAGGCCGTCGAGGAAGTCATAGCGGCCTGAGAGTCCCAGGGCCATGAGGTGCCGGACCGGCGGACAGATGTAAGTCTGCAGCAGAACGTCCGCCCGCCCGATCTCCGTTGCCTGCCCCCACAGGCGGAGCGGCAGAATGTCGAAGGCATGGAGAATTTCGACGGGGACGTGGGAACAGAGCGTCCCCATGACGGGCCGCCCGCGCTGCTGCTCATCTTGTGCGATTTCGAGGTGACGGCGAATGAGATCCGTGGAATCACCCATTTTCACCCCCCATGAAAAATAGGGACAGAAACCTATTTTCTCCGGAGAAAATAGGTTTCTGTCCCTATTTTCCCAAGGTATGCAAGCAGCTCTCAAAAAGATTGACAAAAAGAGATCCCTGCCTGTATCAAAGACCGACCGGCGCGGATCATTCCGGAATCCGGCGATTCTTATAGCAGAAAATCACGGAAACCGACAGGGAAATCCATGGAGATGACAAGCCTTCTCGACCGCCTTTACGCAAGTCAATCCAATCGCCTCCTCTTTTTCAAGGACGGCTGGGGGAATCTCCCTCGTCTCCTGGAGATCTACCGCGCCGGCAGTCACCCCGGACCGCCGCGTCCCATTGAGGTTCGCTGGGAAGAGACTGTGGAGAACGGGACGGCCCTGCTGCGCAGGGGTTCCTTCCCATCCCCCTACTCCGATCTTCCCCTGCCCACGGAGAGCCGGATCGCCTTCTTCGAGCTGATTCTCCCCTGGAAAGCCTCCCGGGAAACGCCGATCTGTCTCCATTTTGCGGCGACCGGTGACGAGGGGTTCGACCGCCGCCGCCGTGCCCTTGCCCTCCCTCTCCTCCAGGAAGGGATCGGCTCCCTGATCCTGGAAAATCCCTATTACGGTCGGCGCCGGCCACCCGGCCAGCATAAAAAAATGCTGAACCACTTCAGCGACCTCTGGGCGATGGGGGGCGCCGCCGTGGAGGAGGGGCGTTCGCTGATGCACTGGCTTCGCCGGGAGGATTACGAACGTCTTGGGGTATGCGGGATCAGCATGGGGGGGAGCATGGCGGCCCGGGTCGCGGTTCTCGAGGAGGGACCGGTCGCCATGATCGGCTGCGTCACGGCCCATTCGGCGAGCGCTGTTTTCACCGAAGGGATCTTGAAGAACTACCTCGCATGGGAGGTTCTGAACCGGGAACTTAACGGCAGTAAACCGGGGATCGCGCCAAACCAGGAACGTAATGGCGGAAAAACGGCGATTGAACGGAATCGGGAAGTCAACGTCGCGGGGCCGGCGATGATGCTGATGCGGGAACTGCTCGGCGTTACGGATCTGCGGCGGTATTCACCCCCGCGGCGTCCGGAGGCGGCTTTCCTTGTCGCGGCAAGCCGCGACGCCTATATCCCGGCCGCCTCGGCGGCCATGCTGCACGCCCACTGGCCCGGCTCGACAATGCGCTGGCTCGACACCGGCCATGTGGGGGCCTTTCTTTTCCACCGCCGCGATTTCCTCCGGGCGATCCGGGACGCCTTCGCCCGGTTGGAACCGGATCGCCCGTGAGCACTATCATCAACGGATCCCAAAGCTCCTTCATTGTCAGGCGAAAAGCTTTGGATATCGAGAATAGAGACCTTTGAATTTCTCCCGAAATTCGGTAAATCGTCATTCCTGCGGAAGCAGGAATCCAGTCCTTTTAAGACCTTCTGGATTCCCGCTTTCGCGGGAATGACAAAGCAGGGGCGTTTTTCAAAGGTCTCGAATATATGCCAAAACGGCAATTTAGTAAAATATCCATGTTATTTCAGACGGTTGTGTTCATGAATGACTTGACCCTGAATCGGATCCATAATCGACTTGACGCCATATCTCTTTTATAGTATTTCACTACCGCTCGCCAACAGCAGGGTCCCTCTTCCACCACCCCTCGGGCTCGCGTTGACCGGATGCCTTCCCTTTCGGGCGAGTGTTGAGCCCTCTTCTTCAAAAACCCCTTTTCCCAGTTGAGAAAGACCGTCCGGTTTGCATTACAGGTCCAGTTGCGTTTTCATGAACGGGAGCGCATCCGGCAAACCCCGCTTTGTGGGCGAGGATAAGGAGCACAATATAAAAACAGTCGGCTTCCATGCGGGGAAGCCCCACCCTGTAGGCGGGGCTTCAAAAAGGAAAGGAGGTGACCTTCATCCAACCGGTGGGAGTGCGTTTGTCCGGGAGAGAAAAAGGAGTAGCACGAAAAGCGGAGGGACTGCGGAACGATTTTAGGGAGCGCCCGCAGTCGATCATATGAGGGAGATACCCCATATAAAAAGGAGGACATCACTATGTTGAAACGGTTGGCTTCTTTTTTCACCTACCTGATGAGACACTACCTTCCCGACGCCTATCTCTTCGCGATCCTGCTCACGTTCCTTTCCGCCATTTTGGCCCTGATCTTCACATCCGTCGGATTCACGAAGGTGATCACGACATGGGGAGACGGCATCTACGGCATCATCGCATTTGCCTTCCAGATGATCCTGATCCTGGTTACGGGCCATTGCCTGGCGCTGACCCCGGCCGTCAACCGTATTTTGGTTTGGATTGCCGGAATTGGAAACACCCCCGTCAAGGGCGGGATGATCGTCGCGTTCGTTGCCGGGATCTGTTCCTTCATCAACTGGGGATTCGGCCTGGTCGTGGGCGGGCTGCTGGCCCTGCAAGTCGCCAAAAGAAACCGGAAGGCCGACTTCCCTTACCTGATTGCGGCCGCCTACAGCGGATTCGTGGTCTGGCACATGGGGCTTTCGGGTTCCATCCCCCTGGTCATCGCCACGGCAAAACACGGCCAAAACTTTATTGAGAAAATGACGGGGGCGGTGGTGCCCGTCTCCCAGAGCATCTTTCAGCCCTTCAATCTGATCCCGCTCGTGCTGCTCATCGTTACGCTTCCGATCCTGATGGCCCTGATCCATCCCAAAGAGGAAGAGATCAAGACGATTCCGGAAGAGAAGCTCACGGATCTGTGCGGCGACTGTCCGAATCTGGAAATGCCGCAGAACCCCACCCTGGCGGACAGGATCGACCACAGCTACGCGATCAACATGATCTTCGGCCTCATGGGCCTGATTTACCTCTACTACCACTTCTCCACAAAAGGGTTCGACCTGAACCTCAACATCGTCATCTTCATCTTCTTCATCGCTGGGGTGATTCTCCACGGAAAACCGGTCAACTACATCAAGGCGATGAACACGGCCATCAAGGGGGCCGGCGGCATCGCCCTGCAGTTCCCCCTTTATGGCGGTATCCAGGGGATCATGGTCGGGACGGGGCTGGCCAAGGTCATCGCCGGTTGGTTCGTCGCCCTCTCCGCACCGGAGACCTTCTACATGTTCCAGTTCTGGGCCGCCGGGATCATCAACGTATTCGTTCCGTCCGGCGGTGGGCAGTGGGCGGCCCAGGGACCGATCACCATGGAAGCGGCCAAGATGATGGGGATCGATCCGATCCGATCGGCCATGATGGTGGCCTGGGGGGACCAGTGGACCAACATGATCCAGCCCTTCTGGGCGCTGCCCCTCCTCGGGCTCGCCGGCCTGTCGGCCAGGGACATCATGGGCTACACCACGGTGACGCTCCTCTACAGCGGCGCCGTCTTGAGCATATTCGCCCTGCTGGTCGGGTTTGGGGTTTTGTAAAGCGCAGAAAAAATTGCGGAAGGGGGGCGGAGCGATGATGGACCGCCACGGCTCCCTTCCGCAAGAAAATGGAGAAAAAGGGGACGGATCTATTTCCCTCTGCAAAAAAAGATCCGCCCCCTTTTTTTTGAAAACGCAAAGAATTTTAAGAAATTGGATTGCCCTGCCGCGCCTTTTCGGCTATTTTGCGGCGGGGACCTTGGCAGTCTCCCCACTTTATTGAAGCGAGGGAAATCATGTCCGTGATCATTCGCAGGGCGAGCTATGAGAGAGATTCCCTCCGGCCCCTGATCTTCGGGATGATGGAGGCGATGGGGGGGAATGAGATCCGGAAGGGGAGCCGCGTCCTGATCAAGCCGAATCTCCTGTCGCCGGCTGCGCCGGGCCGGGCCGTTCTCACGCACCCCGCCATTATCCAGGCCGTTGTGGAATACTGCAACGGGCGGGGCTGCCGCCCGCTCGTCGCCGACAGCCCCGCGGTGGGTTCCTTCAATCTGATTCTCCGGGTGAGCGGGATCCGCGACGCTCTCCACGGCCTCGACTGCGAATGCCGTCCGTTTCAGAATTCCATCCGTGTAGACATCGGCGAGCCGTTCGGCACGATCGATATCGCCGAGGATGCCGTCCAGGCGGATGTCATTGTGAACCTCCCCAAGCTCAAGACCCATAGCCAAATGCTCCTGACCCTGGCCGTCAAGAATCTCTTCGGCTGCGTTGTCGGCTACCGGAAGCCGGAGTGGCACATGCGAGCCGGCGTCGACCGGCAGATGTTCGCCCGGCTCATTGCCCGGATCGGCCTGAATCTCCGGCCGGCCGTCAACATCCTCGACGGCGTCCTGGCGATGGAGGGGCAGGGGCCGGGGATGGGGGGCCTTCCACGGGAATTGGGCGTCCTGTTCGCCGCCGGCGATTCCTTCACCCTCGATCGGGTGGTCTGCCGAATGCTCCATCTCGATCCGGAACAGGTTCCGGTCCTGAAGGCGGCCCGGGAGATGGGTTTTCCCGCGCCGGAGGCGGAGATCGACGGTTCCCTGCCGATGATCCGGGATTTCCGCCTCCCCCGACTGACCTCCCTCGTCTACGGCCCGAAGTTCCTGCACAGCTTCATCCGGAGGCAGGTTCTCCAGCGGCCCGTCTGCGATTCCGCGGTCTGCCGGATGTGCGGGGAGTGCTGGAAGATCTGTCCGGCCCGGGCGATCGCGCCGGAAGAGAAACCGCTTCATTTCGACTACGACCGCTGCATCCGCTGCTACTGCTGCATCGAAGTGTGCCCCTTCGGCGCGCTTGCCGCCGCCGAAACTCTCGCCGGGAGAATCCTCCGCCGTGCGGCCGCGTTTCTCCTCCCGCCGGGGAAGACGGGATAAAAGGATTTTACCTTTCCCTCGGGTTTATGTTATTCAAACAAATAATGCACCCCACTTTTAAATAGGGACAGCGCCCTATTAATTTTTCACAAAAAAAGATCAGGTGCTGTATCTTGTTTCCGGATGAGCTGTGCAAACGAGGACCGATGATCGAAAATTTTATCAATGGTCTGTCCACCTACCTGCAGGGATCGGTTGCCCTGTCCTTGCTGGCTGTTTACCTCGGAGGGGTGCTGATCAGCTTCACCCCCTGCGTCTACCCGGTGATTCCGATCACCGTCGCCTTCATCGGCGCCCGCGGGGAGGGTTCGAAGGGCAGGGGATTCATCCTCTCGCTGATCTATGTGACCGGCATGGCCGTGACCTACACGATCCTCGGCGCCGTCGCTGCGCTCTCCGGGAAGCTTTTCGGCCAGATCCAGAGCAACCCCTGGACTTATTTCCTGATCGGAAACCTCTGCGTTTTCATGGGGCTGTCGATGCTCGACGTCTTCACCTTCAGCATCCGGATGCCCGGCTTCATCACCCGGGAGCGGTCCCGCAAGCGGTCGGGGGGGATTGCCGGCAGTTTTCTGGTGGGGGCGGCCTCGGGGCTGGTCATGGGCCCCTGCACGGCGCCGGCCCTCGCCGTGATTCTCGGCTACGCGGCAACGCGGGAGAATGTGGTCTACGCCTCGAGCCTGATGTTTGTCTTCGCCTTCGGGATGGGAACCCTGCTCATTCTCGTCGGGACCTTCGCCGGCCTGCTGGCCGGCATTCCCAAGTCCGGGGCGTGGATGGTCCGGATCAGCCGGATCTTCGGCTGGATCCTGCTGGGAGCGGGTGAATATTTTCTGATCAACGCCGGCATGCTTTGGGTATAGAAATGGGTAAACGACCTCCCGACCCGGTCGGGTAACCGTGACGGCTTCGCAAAAAAAGGAGAAATGATGTTGCATTGCAGAAAAATAGGGGCACGGTCCCTCTGTCTCGCGGCGGTGATGATTGCAGCGGTTTTACTCATCCCATCGTGCGTCCGGGCCGCCGGTCCGCCGCTCGCCGTCGCGAAGACGGCGAGCGTTGAAAAGGCCCCGGACTTCATCCTCAAGGACCTCAACGGACGGAAATTCCGCTTGAGCGACCACCGAGGGAAAAAGCCGGTCCTGATCATCTTCAGCGCGACCTGGTGCAGCTTCTGCAGGGATGAGATCCCCCACTTCAAAGCCATCCATGCCGCTTATGCGAAGCGGGGGTTGGAGATCGTCAATATCGACATCCAGGAATCGAAGGAAAAGGTGGCCAAATTCACGGCAAGGTATGGGCTTCCCTACCGCGTTCTTCTGGACGAAGACGCCGCCGTGAGCGGCATATACGATATCCGGGGTGTTCCGTCGATGGTTCTTGTCGACCAAAGCGGGAACATCGTTTGCCGCCAGTGTCGGAATGTGGAACCTCTCATCGAAACGCTCCTGAAAAAATAAGTAACGACCCGCACCCTGTGGTGCGGTTTGTAAGAGAGAGTGAGGCAATTGCAAAACTCAATAA
>DIWG01000045.1 GCA_002423465.1 Syntrophaceae bacterium UBA6112
ATCAAAATTCCACCTCCACCTTCTCGTTGGGGATGATCCGCCACCGTGGATCGATGGGGCTGTCGCCTTTCGCCTTGCCCGGTGCCAGCAGGATGGGACGATAGCGCCGGGTCTGCAATTGCTCCGCCAGCGGGTCGGTGAGACGCTTCTCCCCCAGATGCTCCAGCAGGTAGCCCAGCCGCTGCACATCCGAAAGGGCGTACAGGTCCGCAATCTGAGCCAGGGGCTGCGGGTCGATCTTCTCGGCCAGTTCGCCAAGGACAGTGACCACGTTGCCGATGTGTCCGGCCGCAGGGGCAAAGCGGACGAGATCAAAGGCGGTCGCTTCCGGGGTGGAGACCCGCATGGTGCCGGTTTCGGTTTGGATGGCGACCACCGGCGCCTGCCCCACATGGCGGCCCATATGGAACCCGATCCGGACCCGTCCCGCCCGCGCCGGTCGTATGGGCCGGTCGGTGACGACTTGAAACAGCATGGGCTGCTGGTGGGCGGCGCCATGGATCGCCGCGGCGCTCAGGATGCCCACATAGTAGGGTTGACCCAGGAAGCGCATCAGGTCATCGATGAACCAACTCGCCGGCGGGCACCCCGCCTCCCGGTATTCCACAGGGACTACCACGTAAAAGCTCCGGCGGGGACTGGCGATCCGGCCCTTCTGCTTGAGTCTCCGCAAGGCCGCCTCCAGTGCGACGGCCGAGCGCTCATCAGCCTCAATCGCCTCGGTTAGGGTGAAGGTATAGCGCCCCTTGGCCTGGAGGGTATCCACGAAGGCGGTCATTGAGGTGATCATTGTAATTCCTTTAGCCATTTTGTTTGCGAAAGCTAACAGATAATGTCAGCTTTTGCAAGTGAAATGGATGGTAAATCGCAAATCACCACCGATGTTCCGGCGTGAGAATCCTTGTTAGAATCTTAAGAGATCCGGCCGCAACATGGTCCGGGCCGGCGTGCACGAGCGAGTGGCGATGGCGATCTCGGGCCACAAGACCCGGTCGGTCTTCGACCGGTACAACATCATCAACCAGGACGACCTGAAAGAGGCCGCCCGCAAGCAGGAAAGTTACTTACGGTTACAAAATGGTTACATTTTGGGCACACCGCCAAAAGAAAAGGCCCCCATCAAAAAGAGGCCTGATCGCAAGGGATTGATATTATTGGCGGAAGTGCATGGGAATCGAATGCATGCGCCTTCTTTTAACCATAAGCCATCATTACTGAAATATCAACCAAAAGAACCTTGGGGGAAATTTGGGGGAAACCAACTTATCCGAGTTTACCTGCCTGCAATATTCCGTTGCATCTTATAGTCGTTATACCGATAAATTTACAGGATATAGTAGATTTGAAAGATGAATCATGATAGTGAACTTAGCACATAAGCTGGAGCAAAAGCGTCCATCCTTATGACATGCCGAATGTGTCATGAGTTATCTTATAACACTCATTTTTACGACTGTGGCGCGGGATTCAACATCTTATCTTTAGAAGACGAATAGGAGTGCATGACTGCTACATAGGTATTCAATATGATTCGTTTTCGACGATTAACGCAGAGTCTTCTCGACGCATGGCTGGTTGAGCAACGGCTTACGGGTACCCACGCGCGCTACCGATTAAGGGGCTGGAGAGAGAATCGTACTGCTCTGAATAGTATCCGTGAAGAACTCATAAGCTATATCGATGAGGCTTTCGATGATGCACGTAGACGAATTCGGCGCGGATTTGAAGATAGTCTCTCACCTTTCGCTGATCCACCGAACGATCCTGCCGAAAACTATCCCTCGCTTCTGCATAGGGTAACCCTTCAGGGCTATTTTGGCGAAACGCTCGCTGGACTGGCTGTCGAGCATTGGGGGGTGGATGGCCATACTGATTGGGTCGTACCTGCATTCCTTTTTCGCTTACATGATCAGGAATTCCAGCATCTTGAAGCAATCAATGAACGTTTGGCAGCAGGTGAGATCTACGATCCAGACCGAGATGCCGAGCTCCGGCCTGGCCGCACCGGCGATGATGCCTTAGCATTCCGTATCAATGACCGTGATAAAATCACAGATGTCCTGACCATTGAGGCTAAATGCCTTGATAGGCACAGAAGCGATAAAATCCATGAAGCACATCAGAAGCTCGCGGCAGGTGGATTACGGCCACCTGGTGTACGTGAACTCATCAATATTTTTGCCGAGTATGATACTCCCCAGGCCCAGAGGTGGCAGAAAGCGTTGCTCGATCTTTGGCAGTCTGGCTATCGGACCGTCACCCGATATGACTGCGTTGGGTATACGTGTGGGCAGAGACCCGTCCAGGCTGGTCGGGTCGCATGGATGCCCGCCTCTGCACCTCATCCCGCCTATAATGCGACACGAAAACTCGAATGCATGGAATTCCAGTTAGAGGATCTACCTACCGTCATTAATACGCTCTATCGGGGTGCTTGAAATGGCAAATGCGGCCACTATAGGTGTCGCTCGCGAAGTCCGCCGCCGCTTAGCTGGTAATGCACTAACCGAAAGACAAGCCAAACTTTACAGTCAACGCTTACGCCGCGACATGGGGCAAGTAGGTTTGGTGAGCTTTGCACCCGGAGACGTCGATATCTATCTTGATGAGGCTATACTGCTGCTTCAGTGCAGTCTCCTTGAACGGGTTGATAATCCTGCGAGCGCTTGGCGTGATGGTGTCAAACGAGCTGCTGAAATCATGGAGTGGCTTTCTCAGTCGAGCCTGAAGCCTCCCGGTGCACCTTTGCATCTTCTCGCAGCGGCCGCCTACCAACTTGCCGATTATCCCGCCATGGCGCTCGGTCACCTGCGTCGCGTTCCGGATGAGGAGCCATTTTCGGTTGTTCTACGTGAATTCCTACGTGCAAATTACCCGGAGACGATCAAGGCTGTCCATCACTTTTGGCAAGACTACAAAACCCTTGAGATTAATGGGCGCATTGATCCTACGGATCTAACTGCATACACATTTAAACATGTTGTTATGTGCATTGGAACGGTCTGCGCTTATCTACGAACAGGTTTCGCTGGGACTACCGAGCGTGCGCTTACAAAACTTGATAAGCTCGCGGTGAGCTTCCTTCATAGCCGTGATTCCTACTCATATCTGCTTGCGCTACTCACCGCTGCATGTAGTAGGCGTTTCGTCGAGACCTGCCTTTGGCCTCAGATAAATCGGCTCAGAGAAACCTGCAGCGATGCGGCAAGCGCTGCGTTGACGCAGTTCGCCCGGTCTGCATTCGTAAACAGGCGCACGCTTGTCTGGCCTGCACAAGCCAGTGGCATCGAGCGCTTGTGTTCGAACTCCTCATTCGTACTCTGCACCCCTACGGGTTCTGGAAAAACCACAGTTGCTACTCTTGCCATGGTTCAGGATCTATTCGCCGGTCCTCCCGCCAATTCAATCGATTTTACTGCCCTTGGCCTTGGTAACCTTGTTTTGTATCTTGTACCATCAAGAGCTTTAGCTGCCGAAGTTGAAGGTCGACTGGCTCAGGATTTGAAGGGTATTACCGCCCAGCCAGTTTTAGTGACGGGTCTTTATGGCGGGGTTGATTGGGGGCCCACCGATGCCTGGATCCAGACTAACAGGCCAACCATCGTCATCTGTACATTCGAGAAGGCTGATGCACTGCTCCGCTATCTGGGCGTCCTGTTCCTAAACCGTGTTCGTCTGGTTGTTATTGACGAAGTGCATATGGTTGAGCAAGATCAGACTCGCCTCTCAGGTCTCATTGACGGTTCATCGCGATCGTTACGTCTCGAACATTTGGGCGCTCGGCTGTTTCGGGCGCGTAATTATCACGGTTTCAGGGTACTCGCGCTGTCTGCTGTGGCCGCAGGTGCAGCACCGGCCCTGGCTCGATGGATCACAGGTGTGCCTGCAGCGTCTCCAACGACTTCCTCCTATCGTAGCACTCGACAGATGCTTGGTCGCTTGGAAGTAAGCAATTCCGGCCAATACATGATCCGCTATGATCTCATGGATGGACGATCTCTGAGGTTTAACGATGAACGCAGGGATGATACACCCTATGTCCGCAATCCATTCCCTCCATTACCTGATGGTATCTCAGCAAATGAGGGGCCTGAAGTGCGCATGAGAGCGCCGACCTTATGGGCTGCCCTGCATCTCGCTGCTGAGCGACCGGACGGTTCGACGCCGTCGGTACTGATCTCGTTGCCTCAAAATGTTGAAGCGTTCTCGGCAACGTGTGCTGACTTAATGGACCATTGGCCGGAAGATATTTTGCCAACGTATCGGTCCTTTGATGAAAATGACGATTTGTGGACTCGATGCCTCGCCAGCGCCGAAGATTACTTTACTATCCATTCTGTGGAATACCGACTGCTAAAGCGGGGAATTGCTGTTCATCACGGAAAAATGCCGGGGCTCTTAGCGCGACGTATCAAACTTGTAATTGACCGTGGCTATGTGCGAGTTATAATTGCAACTTCTACCCTTTCCGAAGGTGTCAATATTCCCGTTAACTTTCTTCTAATCCCCAGCGTTTGTCGCGCGTCCAGCGTTCTGAGCCTGCAGGAATTCACCAATCTGATTGGTCGTGCCGGCCGACCAGGCGTTGCGACGGAAGGCAGCGCCCTTGTCGTACTCCCTGAGAGAACTGAAACGCGTGATGCGTTTGGACGCACTCGACAGATCCCAAGCCGTCAGTGGGACGGGTACAATCAATTGGTTGTGAATGTTGAGGAAGCGTCCGTCGCAGGAGAAGGCGCACTGGAAGATGATGCATCAAGCCCGCTTTCGCATCTGCTCCGCGAGCTCGAGAGAGCGTGGGGGGAACTGACAGGCGGCGGCAGCTCTGAGCAGTTTGCTACCTGGCTTGAACAGACAGCTGTTGTCGGAATAGGCGACGACATCAGTCTTGCACATAAATACTTAGATTCCCTAGACTCCTTCTTGATCGCTGCGATTCAGGAGGTCGAGGATCTCCGTCACGGAGAACTAACACCTGACCAAATCGAAGACGAACTCACTGCAATTTGGAATCGAACATATGCCTTCGCCGCAGCTCAGGAAGAGGAGCGGCTCGCTGAGATCTGGTTAGCGCGCGGGTGTGCGATCAAGGCTCGATATCCAGACTCCGCCCAGCGCCGTCGCATCTACAAGACGAGTTTATCGCCGCGTTCAGCGACGAGTCTCTTGGATCTCACCGATGCCGTTCGCGAGAAGTTACAGGATGGCGTTGCTTATGCGCGATGGTCAGCAGAAGAACGGTTCATTTTCATTCGCGATGTTCTCGCTCTGCTATCACAAGTCCCATCCTTTCAAATCGCGACCACTTTCAGACGTCGAAAAAATTTCAACGATTGGCCAAAGTTACTCCGTTGGTGGTTGTCTAAGTCCACTTTGCCAACCCAACCTTCACCAATGGAAATTACCAGTTGGTACGATTATGTTTCCCAGAATTTCGTTTATCGTGGCGTATGGGGCCTTGGCAGCGTCATTGGCCTCCTCATGGACGGTGCCGACGTAGGTGAACCTCCGATTGCGCCGCTTGAAATGGAAGACTGGCCAAGAAGCGGCCTTCCCTGGATCGCATTTTGGATAAAGGAGTTGATCACTTGGGGTACGCTTGATCCCGTCGCTGCCTTTCTGCTTGCGCGTGGTGATGCCGTAGATCGGCCGGGTGCCGAAGCGGACGCGCTTAGATATTACGAAGACTTTGCCCATGAAGCCGAACCCAACGATGTACTAGATCCGCGTCACATAATGGCTTGGGTGAGTACAATGCGTGTTCGTATTTCCGCGACATCTGCTATAGGGGATCTCACGATAACAGCTATACTGGTGCAGCCTGCGGCCGACTACCTATCGACGCGTCTTCCGGTTTCGCCGATTGTAGATGAAGAAGGCCTGACGTGGATCGACCCTGCTGGTTACACAGTCGCGACTAGTGAAATCCCTCCTGATTGGCCAGATGAGCCGTCGACATTTGAATTTGAGTTGCACGTCATGGAAACGACAGTCCAGGGGCATTCTTATCTCCAACATTGTTAGACGATAAAATTCCCCCTCATCCATAATCTTTTTAAGTCCTATCTGCTCCCTCAACACGTATTAGCCCATCTCTTTATCGTCTGAAAAAACAAATTATGCTTTCGGAAAAAAATCCCGTCTGTCACGTCTATATGCGCCCCCGTTCTTAGACTTTTCCCATTGTGTGCCTCTACCATGCCTTCAAAAAGGAGGCGCATATGGAAAAGGCAGGAGAAGACAGGGAAGGCAGGGCAGACCAACGAATCACCACCCAGGCCAAATGGACCTTCCTGGTCTACATGGCCGGGGACAACAACCTCGACGGCGCGGCCCTCCGGGACATTGCGGAGATGGCCAAGGCAGGTTCGACAAAAGACGTCCACATCCTGGTGCAGCTTGACCGGATCGAAGACCAACTGACCCGCCGCTTCCGGATCACCCAGGGAGGCGGCTTCAAGAAAGACTGCATCGAAAGTTTCGGCGACACCAACACCGGTGACCCTCAGATCCTCTATGAGTTTGTCAAATTGGCGGTGGACAACTACCCCGCCGACTGCTACGCCCTGATCCTCTGGAACCATGGCAGCGGCTGGTGGGAGGATGCCAAGAGCAGGGCCGCAGGGCCCGCCGGCAGGAGACCGCACCGGCCTCTTTTCCGCCATAACTTTCCCCAAACCCACCGCAGCATCTGCTACGACGACACCTCCGGCGGCGACGCCCTGAACAACCGTGAACTGAGGGTCGTTCTGGCCGGGATCTGCGCGCTCATCGGTCGGAAGATCGACCTCCTCGGCATGGATGCCTGCCTCATGAATATGGTCGAGGTGGCCTACCAGCTCCGGGATTCGGTGAACGTCATCGTAGGCTCGGAGATCGAAGAGCCCTTCGACGGCTGGCCCTATGCCGAGATCCTGGCCCGTTTGTCTGCCAGGCCCCGCCAGGACGCCGCCGCCTTAGCCCGTTGGATCGTCAAGAACTATCTCGCCTCCTATCTGGGCAAGGACGAGACGGTCACCCAGTCCGCTCTCGACGTGGGGCAAATCCAAGACTTGATGGCGAAAATCGATGCCCTGTCAGGGGCCCTTCTCACCTCAGCATCGCCCGCCGCCGATTTCATCACGAAAGCCTGGCGTCAGAGTCCCCGTTTCTACGACGACAACTACATCGACTTGCTCTGTTTTGCCAAGCAGCTCCGGAAGAAAGCTCGCGCCGAGATACAGGCCAAGGCAGACGCGGTCATCGCCGCACTGAAGCCCGGAAAGGGGCGGGCAATTCTCTGCCAGGGAAAGATCGGTCGGGAGGTCCGGGGGACCTGCGGTCTGTCGATCTATTTCCCCGCAGACAGGATCAATCCCGCTTACCGGACCCTCGACTTTTGCGGGGACTGCAAGTGGATTGCGTTTCTGGAGAAGTATCTGTCATGACCGCCGCCACCCCGAAAAGATCCTTCAGTATCACGTGGCAACGAGAAAGGAGATGATTAAACCATGACTGACAGCCCCGAAAGCGGCATCGACCGTGGCAATGATCGGTACACGCAGCTTCTCCTTGAGAGCATCGCGAAGCTCTCTGGGCAGACTGAGCAACTGAATCACCGATACGCAGCCTTGGACAAGTCGATCTGCCTCCTTAAGCAGGCCTACGAGGCGAGCCTCCAGGCCGATCGCCAGGTGATGGCGGATCTCCTCTCCCAGGTCCGGCGGATCACCGATATCGTCGAGGACCTTGCCTGCCGGGAGCACGCCCGGCGGATCCGCGACTTTCAGGGCCGCATTGCCGCCCTGGAGGCGTACGTCACCCCATCGAAGTGGGCCGCCCGGTTCATCTCCGCCTTCTTCCAGAAGACGGGCTGGATCTTCGGCGCCCTCATCATCGGGTCGGTCGGCTACGGGATCTATCTCGTGGTCGTGAGGATAGTGCAACCCTAAACAAAAAGGAGGAACCAGACCATGGCAAAACCAACAAGCAGAGTCGGAAGGAACGATCTGGTCGGCAACGTGGCCGGGACCACGGAACTGACCAAGGAGAACGCAAAAAAGGTCATCAGCGCTGTCCTGGAGGGGATTCTGACCCTCCTCGAACAGTCGGGGAAGCTCAGCCTGGCCAACTTCGGCACCTTCAGCCTCAAGCAGACGAAGGAGCGGCAGGGGATCAACCCCAAGACGCAGCAGCCGATCACCATCCCGGCGAGCTACCGGCTGGGCTTCAAGGTCTCCAAGACCTGGAAGGAGGCAATGCTGGCGCGCAAGCTGGAGCAGCTCAAGGACAAGGTCAAAGTCCATCTGCCCAAGGAGCCCCCCAAGGCCAAGGTGGCTGCCAAGACCAGGGGAAAGAAGAAGTAAACCAGGGGCGTGCCGGGCCGCCTCCCGCAGCTCTCCCCTCACGGCCCGGCCCGCCGCCTCTCGCTCCGCCCGCCACATCGCTTCCGGTGTGGTGGGCGGTCACTTTGGAGGGGAGGCTTTGGGGGGTAGGGGGGCCCAAACCCAAGGAGTGCCACCGGGATAAGATCCATTAGTTGAGAGGGTATCAGGAAGGGGGGTTGAGGAATGACAAGCATCCCAGGAACGCGGGTAATTTTCTCGCCGAAGGGCGGGACATCGAAAGAACTGGCCAGGCTGATCAAGGCAGCGAAGAAAGAGATCGTGGTGGCCGTCTACGCCTTTTCCTCGAAATATCTCGGCCAGGCACTCTCCGAGGCCCTCAAACGTGGTGTCAAGATCCGGATCATCCTGGATGGGGACAACGCCCGGAAGGCCTACTCCATCGACGAGTGGCTTGCCGGTGAGGGGATCGAGGTCCGTTACATTACGGTCAAAGGCGGCAACATGCACCACAAGTTCATGCTCATCGACGGCAAGATCCTCATCACCGGCAGCTACAACTTCACGAACGAATCGGAGTTCCGGAACCACGAGGCTGCGATCTTCACGAACTACAAGGTGCTGATCCAATCTTTTGCCGCCGAGTTTGACCGCCTCTGGTGCCAGTGCGCGCCCACAGAATCGGCGGTGTCGCCCCGCACGATAAATTGA
>DIWG01000070.1 GCA_002423465.1 Syntrophaceae bacterium UBA6112
TGTTCGGCCATGAGAAGGGGGCTTTTACCGGGGCGACGGCGAAGAAAAGAGGAAAATTCGATCTGGCCAACGAAGGGACGATTTTTCTGGACGAGGTTGCCGACATGAGCCTCAAGGCGCAGGCGAAAGTCCTCCGCATCCTCCAGGAAAAGAAGTTCGAACGGGTCGGTGGGAACCGGCTTATCCCCACGGATGTCCGGGTGCTGGCTGCCACCAACAAGGACCTCGAGAAGGAGATGGAGGAGGGACGTTTCCGTCAGGATCTCTACTATCGCTTGAACGTCATCCCGCTCCGGATCCCACCCCTGCGTGACCGGAGGGAGGATATCCCGCTTTTGGTCGATCGGTTTATCCGGGATTTTGCCTTGAAAGAGGGTGATACGGAAAAAAAGGTCACCGATGAGGTGATGACCGTCCTGATGAAGTATCACTGGCCCGGTAACGTTCGGGAACTGAAAAACATCATCGAGCGCCTGGTGATCATGACGCCGGCTGGGGTGATCTCGAAGTGCGATATTGCACCCCTGTTCGAGGAGGGGAAGACGCAAGCCCTCCTCCCTGAACCGGAGATCACCTCCGATTCCTTCCGCACGGCAAAGCAGGAATTCGAACGAAAGTACATCGTTCGCAAACTTCGCGAATTTGACGGTAACATTTCCCGGACGGCAGAGGCGATCGGCTTGGAGCGGAGCAACCTTCACAAAAAGATCCGGAGTTACGAGTTGGGGGTTAAGAACGGCTCCGACGAGGGGACGGACAATTGAGGGTCCGTAACGGAATAACGATACCGTTGTAGACTCTAAGACTCGGCCTGATGCCGAAGATCGGCAACGGAAAAGCGGTTGAAGGGCAGGAAGAGGAGCCCCAGAAAGATTACGATTCCAATGGAGAGGGCGTGGTAGATGATTGCGAAGGTCAGGGCGTCCGTCTTTGGTATCCCGAAAAGGCCGAGACCGATAATGCAGAAATAGTGCCAGTTTCCGATGAAGCCGGGCGCAGTGGGGATCGCGATCCCAATGACCAGTACGATCATGAGAACGAAAGCAGCCGCGACCGAGAGGTCAAGGCCGAAGGCCAAAAAGAGAAGATAGATTGCCAGAACATCGACGAGCCAGATGACGATCGACAGGAGGGTGACGGAAAGCAGGAGCGCCGGATTGATCATGATCCGGAATCCTTCAATAAAATGGTCGATCAGTCGGTTCACGGCCCCTGCATAGCGTGCAGGAAGCTTTTCAATCAGGGGCGCAAGGACTCGGAGCGTCGCCTCGCGTCGGACGATCATCAGGATCATCATGGTGGAAAGGACGACCGTTGCAAGCAGGAGCAGTGTGCTGGAACGGACAAGCCACGGCGGCAGCGGGGTAAAAAAAAAGGCGACCAACGCGATGATCAGGATGGTGAGGCTGTCGAGCGCCCTTTCCACGAAGATCGTTCCGAGCGCCGAACTCAT
The DNA here is from genome assembly GCA_002423465.1 of Syntrophaceae bacterium UBA6112. Taxonomy (GTDB): domain Bacteria; phylum Desulfobacterota; class Syntrophia; order Syntrophales; family UBA5619; genus UBA5619. Next base: position 1,454 of record DIWG01000070.1, read on the forward strand.
GGGGATACGGCTTTTTTTTGTGATGAGATAGGGTCGGGCCAGCTCTCCCAGACGCGCCGGGATCGCGATGATGGCCAGAAACCCGACGCTTGTGACCGAGAAGAGGGAGAGTTGATCCACCTTCCCGATCGGTCTCAGGATGAGCCCCCAACGGATGGACCTCAGGATCTGCATGAGCAGCAAAACGGATATGGCAGGGAGAATATACCCGCCGCGGATCGTTCGGAAGCTATCGATCACCCCCTGGAACTCAATCCCGCGAATCGAGAGCCAGACCAACAGAGCGCTGAGCGCTAGGCCCGCAATCACCTTTTTTTTCATTGGCCCTCTTCCCTTCTCAGAGCATGGCGCCCCACAGGCATTTTCTCACGGGCCTACCGTCTGAGCAGATTGTCCCCGATCTTGTCGTGGATGAGCTGGGAGGAGAGCTTGTTCCCGATCAGGCCGACACGGATGGAAACGGTGGTCACGTTTTTGGCCTTGTAGTCAACCGATATCTTGACATTTTCATCGTTGATTACGGCCGAGATCTTTCCCTTCCCGATCTCCTTTTCCGGCAGAACGTCCAGACCGCGCATATCCGCTACGGCTTTTTGGCAGGCATTCCAGGTTGTGTCGAAAGCGTGGTAGTAGTCGGTTTTCATCTCGCCTTTGATGTAGAAGTACGTTCCCGAACCGGCACCTACCGCCGCACCGCCGATCAGCGCCGCCGTGCAGCCGGAGATCAGCAAAGCTCCCATGAGCAGGAATACGATCCATCCCTTTGCTTTCAGCATAATTTCTCCTTTCCGTTAGGATGTTGTCCCATTATCGTTCATTGGCTGCCGCCATGTCGCTCAGCCGGTCGAATTCCCGGAGCAACTCCTCCTGCCTTCTGTTGAGATTCGCGGGTACGGTGACCACCGTCTCGATGATCTGGTCGCCCCGTCCGTATCCGCGAAGATGGGCGATACCCTTGCCTTTCAGACGGAAGACCTTGCCCGTCGGTGTTCCCCGGGGAATCTTCAGCTTTTCCCTTCCCATCAGGGTCGGCGCCTCCACGCTCCCCCCCAAAGCGGCCTGGACGAAGGTGATGGGGACGCGGCAATAAACGTCGTCTCCATTTCGCTCGAAGGTTTCATGGGGTTCCACTTCGATGAAGACATAGAGATCGCCGTTCGGGCCGCCGTATTCGCCTTCCTCGCCCTCGCCCCGCAACCGGAGACGGGATCCCGTCTCTACGCCGGCCGGGATCTTGAGCTGGACCGTTTTCGCGATCCGGATCTTGCCCCCGCCGGCGCATTCCTCGCAGGGGGTCATGATGACGCCGCCCTGTCCCCGGCACTGCGGGCAGGTCGTGCTGATGTTGAAAAAACCGCTGGACTGCGTCACCTGGCCCCGCCCGTTGCAACGACTACAAACCTGCGGGGAGGTTCCGGAGGCGCAGCCCGAACCCCGGCAGGCGGTGCAGAGGGTGTATTTCTCCAATCGGACTTCGGTGCTGGTTCCCAGAGCCGCATCCATGAAGGAGATCCGAAGGTCGTAGCGCAGATCGGCGCCGGCGCGGGCTGCCGTGCGAGAGCGGGAACGTCCCGTGTTAAAGCCGAATACATCTCCGAAAATGTCTCCAAAACTGGAAAAAATGTCCTCGAAACCGGAGAAGCCCCGGTAGCCGGCGCCGCTCAAGCCCTCATGGCCGTAACGATTGTAGATCTCGCGTTTTTCAGAGTCGCTCAAGACTTCGTAGGCCTCGGCCGCCTCTTTAAAATTTTCCTCCGCCTCCCGGTTTCCCGGATTCCGGTCTGGATGAAACTGCATGGCAAGCCTGCGATAGCTCTTTTTGATCTCATCTTCCGGGGCGTTTCTTTCAACGCCCAACACCTCGTAGTAACAACGTTTTGACGCCATTCGCCCTTTCGACTTCCTTCCGTGTTGATTTTCCTGATTTCCGCCGGAACGGCGTTTCCACTGTCCGAAACCGGACGATCTTCCGAATCGTTACAATGATATCATTCTCATGGATGGTCGTAAATCACGCAAACACCTGTTCCAGGACGCCCTAAGATAACAATCCCCTCTGCACCTGTCAACCTCGCCTACCGGACCAGGCGGTTCAGCGCCTCGCGGTATTTCTCCCCCGTTTTTACGATGATCTCTTCGGGGAGTTCCGGCGCCGGCGGCTTCTGATTCCAGCGGATCGAGAGCAGATAATCACGGAGGAACTGCTTGTCGAAGCTCTTCTGCGGGCGCCCCGCTTCATAATCATCCTTCGGCCAGAATCGCGAAGAATCGGGAGTGAGAAGCTCGTCGATCAGGATCAGTTTTCCGTCCAGAAGGCCGAATTCCATCTTCGTGTCGGCGATGATGATGCCCGCGCGGTCGGCGATGCCGGCCGCCCGTTCATAGATGGAAAGGCTTGCCCGGATGATCCCTTCGGTCAGTTCCCGGCCGATCAGGTTGACCATCTCGGTTCGGTTGATCGGAAGGTCGTGCTCCCCGTCGGCCGCCTTGGTGGAGGGGGTGAAGAGGATTTCCGGAAGCTTTGACGATTCCTTCAGCCCTGCCTGGAGGGTGATTCCCGAGACGGGTTTCCCCTCGCAGTAGTCCTTCCAGCCGGAACCGCTCAGGTAGCCCCGGACGATGCATTCGACCGGCAGGGGCTTGGCTTTTTTCACGAGCATACTGCGTCCGCACAGAAGCTCCCGGTAGGGGGCGCAGACTTCCGGATACTCGTCCGGGTTTATCGAAACCATGTGATTGGGCAAGATGTCCCCCATCCGTTCGAACCAGAAAGCGGACATGCTCGTCAGCACCTCTCCCTTTCCGGGGACAGGGTTTGGCATGATGACGTCAAAGGCCGAGATGCGGTCGGTCGCCACGATCAGCAGATGGGAATCGAGGGCATAGATGTCGCGGACCTTTCCTCTGCTGGTGAGTTTCATTCCCTGAAAATTCGTTTGCATGATTTCTGTGTTCATGTCCTGTCTCCTTTTGACGGATCAGCGCAGAAATGGATTGTACTGTTTTTCGTGGCCGATGGTTGAAGTCGGCATGCTTCCGTAGTTGTGACCCGGAAGGACGACTGTCTCGTCGGGCAGGGTGCAGAGTTTCTTCTGGATGGAATCGAACATCACCTCACCGGAACCGCCGGGCAGGTCGGTCCTGCCAACCGCCTCCACGAAGAGCGTGTCGCCGGTGAAGGCATAACCGTCCAGGAGAAGAACCATGCTTCCCGGGGAATGGCCGGGGGTGTGAATAACCTTGAGTTTGAGCCCGCCGACCTCGATGAGATCGCCGTCACGGACCGTCCGGTCCGCTGGCGGTGACGCCTTGCCGCCGAACATCATGAGCATCGCCTTGGGCGTGTTGACGAGCATATCGGCGTCGTCCTCGTGGATGATGATCTGGGCGCCTGTCTTTTTCTGGATGTCTGCGTTGGCGCCGATGTGATCCACATGGCCGTGGGTGTTGACGATATACTTGATGGTGACCTTGCTTTTCTCGGCTGCGGCAAGGATTTCGTCGGCGTTTGCCGCCGGATCGATAACGATTCCCTCGCCGCTTTCCTCATCGCCCACCAGGTAGGCGAAAACCGCCATCTGTCCGACTTGCATCTGTTCGATGAACATGGTTCCTCCCGTCTCATGGGGTACCGGCGAAGTCTCTCCGCCACCCCGAAATATGAGTGCTTTGGTTTGTTCGCCGTGATGCCCCTATCATTTTTTTGCCTCTGAAGTCAATCGGATTCGCCCGACCCATCCATCGCGCCGGCAGCCGTAGGGGACGGCGGACGGGTGGGCGCCGGCCGTGAAGCCAGCGGAAGGAGGGACCCCCGCATCGTGAGGGAAGGGCCGGCGCACCGAATCTTCCAGCCAGCGCTCAAGAAAGGTCCTCTTTGCATGGCAGCGCCCCTCGTTCCAGCAAGGGAGATAAACGGTGTCCGGCTTCCCGGTTTTTTCCCTTTGATCGCCGGCGGGATGTCATGCATTTCTGGCTCTTTAGCCGGCGGAACCGGCTTTATGGAATTCACGGGGCCGTCCGGCTGTCGGCCTGAATGTTTTCACCGGGGCTGAAAAGATGTTTAACCTGCCGGATGTCTTGGGCATCCCCGACCACAAACAGGATGTCGCCAACGGCAAAGGTCAGGTTTGCGCCCGGATTGGAAATGATCTCGGAGTTGCGGTTGACGGCGAGAAGCGTTACGCCGTACTTCTTTCGCATTTGGGTTTCCTGAAGCGTTTTGGCGATGGCGGAGGATCCCTTTTCAATGCGAAAGGATGCGATTTCCAGATCCGGAAGGCAGCTTTCCATGGTGCATACGGGAAGGCCGCTGCGAGAAAAGCTCCGGAACATTTCATAGCCGTCCGACCGGATCTCCCCGGTCATTTTTTCGATCTCTTCCTTCGGAATGAAATATTTTGCCAGGACTCGACTGAAGATTTCCACAGAGGTTTCAAACTCCTCGGGGATCACGTCGTTGGCTCCCAGGTCGATCAGGGCGTTCATTTCCGAGATGTATCGGGTGCGGACAAGGATATAGATCCGGGGGTTCAATCTTCTGGCAAGCTCCGTGATTCTGCGCGTTGCAGCCGGATCGTTGATCACGATGACCAGGGTCCTCGCCTGACCGATGCCCGCGTGCAGCAGAACGGCCGGCTGGGTGGCATCGCCGAAGGCGATGGGCTCCCCCTTGGCCCGCTCGTTTCGGACCGCCGCTGGGTTCATCTCGATGATGGTGTAGGGAATCCCTGAAATTCCGGCCGCCCGGGCCAGGTTTTTTCCGTTCAGGCCGAAACCGACGATGATGATGTGATTTTCACGAGGGGGGATTTTCCCAGGCTGAGCGGTCGCCTCTCCCATTTTGAGCCGCCGGGCCAATGGCAGGTGGTTGATTCGCTCCGCAAGGGAAGGGGCGGCGGCGATCAGGAAGGGAGTCGCCATCATCGTCAGGATTGAGACGGACAGAAAGGTCTGGTAGATGCCTGCCGAGACGAGGCCGTGGGAAACCCCCGTTTCCGACAGGATAAACGAGAACTCGCCTACCTGGCAAAGCGTTATGCCGGCGATGAGGGCTGGCCGTAGGGAGAGCCCGGAAAAAAACGCTGCCGTGCCGGCCGTCAGGGTCTTCACGACCAAGACGCCGAGGGCCGTCAGCAGCAGCATGTAGGGATGCTGCATGAAAAAACCGATATCCAGCAGCATGCCGATGGAAACGAAAAAAAAGCTCGTGAACACATCCTTGAAGGGCAGGATCTCCCCCAGGGCCTGATGGCTGTATTCGGAGTCCGAGATGATCAGCCCCGCCAGAAAGGAGCCGAGGGCCAGGGAGAGGCCTGCCGCATGGGTGAGCCACGCGACGGCCAGGCAGATGGCCAGCGTGGTGATCAGGAACAGTTCCCGGCTCCGGGTCTTGGCGATGCCGAAAAAGATGCGGGGGATGAACCACCGTGAGAGAAAAGGGACGAGCAGACCGATGCCGATAATCTTGCCGCCGAGAATGGCGAGGGTGCGCCACTCGGTCTGCTGCGTTCCCGCCAAAAGCGGAATCAGCAGCATCATCGGGACGACGGCGATGTCCTGGAAGATGAGGATGCCCAGGGCCGCGTTCCCCTGGGGCGTTTCCATTTCGGCGCGGTCCTGGAGGATTTTCATGACGATGGCCGTGCTGCTCAGCGAAACGAGAAAGCCGGCAAAAATCGCCTCCCGGGGACCGAAGCCCGAGAACCGCGCCACGGTAAAGGTGGCCAGGATGGTGAGGATGACCTGCAGAGAGCCGCCCAGCAGGACCGGCTTTCGGATCCGAAAGAGGCTCCGGAAGGAGAATTCCAGGCCGATCGTGAACATCAGCAGGATAATACCCGTCTCCGCCAGCGTCTTGACCGCTTCGACCTCGTAGACCAAGGCGAATCCGTGCGGTCCGGCCAGCAGACCCGTCAGAAGAAAGCCGACAATGATGGGCAACCGGATCCGGTGGCAGAGGTAGATCACCACGACGGAAAGCAAAATGATAATCAGGATGTCGTTGAGGAGGAATGTGTCCATTTTCCAGCTGCCTCGAAGTTTTGATCGCTTGATTGAACTCTACAGGAAGCCTCCTTGATTTTCAAGGAAGTGATGGTGACGTACTGAAACAGAATGTTGACAATTCCGAATTATTGTGCAACATTTCAAATACTTCAAAAAGATCCGGAATCTGAACGTGAAGAGAGGTTATTCACGTTCCAAGATCTGATCCAGACTTTTCCATCCATTTCAAGGAGTGCTTCCGATGGATTTTTTTAAACTACCCAAGGCTGCGCGTGTTTTCACCCGATATGTTTGTCGCTGCCTGGCGTTGATGCTCATGCTGCTCTACCCGCTATCTGCGACAGCAACCGATAAGGTGCGCCTGCAGCTCAAGTGGCAGCATCAATTTCAATTCGCCGGTTATTACGCAGCCCTGGCGCAAGGTTATTACCAGGCGGCCGGGCTGGATGTGGAGATCATTCCCTGCCAGCCGGGCGAAGACGGGGTGCAAAAGGTTTTGCAGGGAAAGGCGGAGTTCGGGGTCGGTTCCACTGAGCTGCTGCTGCTGCGGGAGCAGGGTGCACCGGTGGTAGCCCTGGCGGTGATCTTCCAACACTCCCCCTTGGCGCTTATGACCCTCAAGCAAAGCGGCCTGCAAAGCATCCATGATCTGGTCGGCCGTAAGATTATGATCGAGCCCGGTTCTTCCGAGCTATACGCCTACCTGCGCGAAGAAGGGATTTCCTCCGACAAGTTCACTCTACTTCCCCACGGTTTTAATATAAAAGACCTGCTCGCCGGAAACGTGGATGCCCTGTCAACCTATGTTACTGATGAACCCTTTGAACTGAGAAAAGCAGGGCAAGAGTACGTGCTCTATTCGCCCCGCGCGGCGGGGATTGATTTTTACGGTGACAATCTCTTTACCACCGAGAGCCAGCTCAAGCTGAAGCCAAAAATAGTGAAGGCCTTCCGGGAAGCGAGCCTGAAAGGGTGGGAATACGCAATGCAGCACCCGAAGGAAATGGTACAACTGATATATTCACGTTATAGCCGGCGACACAGCATGGAACACTTGCGCTTCGAAGCCCATCAGATGGTGCCGCTGCTGCAAACGGCGCTGGTTGAAATCGGGCACATGAACCTCGGCCGCTGGCAGCACATTGCCAAAACCTACACCATGCTCGGTATGATGAAGCCGAATTTCAACTTCAAGGGATTTCTCTATGATCCCAATCCGCCACCGCCGGACCTCAGATGGCTGTATGTAATAATGGGCCTGGTGGCCTTGGCGATCGCCGTCGTTTCAGCAATAACGGTATACGTCTATCGAACCAACGCGCGACTGCACCAGGAAGTTGCTGATCGCAAACAGGCGGAGGAGGCACTGAGGGAAAGCGAGAATAGATACCGTGAGCTCAGTATTGTCGATGGTCTCACGCAGCTTTACAATTCACGGCATTTTTACGCTCAGCTTGAAAACGAAACGGAGCGGTCAAACCGCTATGGGCAGCCTTTGACCCTTTTGATGTTGGATCTCGACGATTTCAAGGCATTCAACGACGCCTACGGCCACGTCGAGGGAGACCAGGTCTTAATGCGACTCGGCCAAGTGGTTAAAAGATGCCTGCGCCAGACAGATTCCGCTTATCGCTATGGCGGCGAAGAATTTACAATTATCCTGCCGATGACGACAAGCGAGGATGGTGCCGTTACCGCGGAAAGAATCAGGGCAGAATTCAAGAAAGAGAATTTTTCACCCAATCCCGGTAAAGACGTAAATCTGACGGTGAGCATCGGGCTTGCGCAGTACAAGGCGAAGGAAGAGATGAAAGCGTTCGTTCACCGGGTTGACCGGCTAATGTACCAGGGGAAGAAAAACGGGAAAGACAGGGTTTGTTCTGAATCATAGTTTCAAGCATACAGGAGGCAACCCTATGAATGATGAATCCCAAATAAATCAAATACTGACTTCAACCCTTGAGACTTTTTAAGCAGGTTGTTAACCCGTGCGCCCCGAAGAAGCTTGGTTAACCCGTGCGGGTGAAGAGAGCCCCGAAGAAGCCGTCCGTGCCGTGGCGGTGGGAAAAGGTCCGCAGGAAGCCGTCGGCGTCAATCAGCTCCGAAGGGATTCCCTCCAACGGGACGCGTTTGAACACCGGCCGCGCGGCCAGGAGTTCGGCGACGACCGACTCGTTCTCTTCCGGGGTCACGGTGCAGACGCTGTAGACCAGAAAACCATCCGGTTTCACGCAGTCTGCCGCTTTCCGGAGGAGCCGCTTCTGGAGCGACATGCTTCTTTCAAGTTCGTGAGAGACGATCCGCCAGCGGATCTCGGGATTTCGCCGGAGCGTTCCGAGGCCGGAGCAAGGGGCGTCGAGGAGGACCCGGTCGAAAGCGCCGCGGAAGCTCTCCGGCATCGTGGCTGCGTTCCCCGCATGGGTCGTCGCGATTGTCACGCCGAGGCGTCCGGACTCTGCCGTCAGCAGGTGAAGCTTGTCCGGATGGAGATCGACGGCGGTGATCTCCCCCTGGTTGTCCATGAGGGCGGCCATGTGAAGCGTTTTGCCTCCCGCGCCGGCGCAGAGGTCGAGTACCCGTTCGCCGGGCTGCGGGTGGACCAGGTGGGCAACGAGCTGTGAGGCCTCGTCCTGGACCCGGATCAGGCCGTTCCGGAAAGCCGTCGTCTCCCGCAGGCCGACGGCGTTGGAGAGAAAAAGGCCATCGGCGCAGTAACGGGTTTTCCCGGCGGCGATCTTCTCCGCTGCCAGCGCGGCGATGGCCTCGTCGCGCGACGCCCTGAGGCTGTTCACGCGGACGACCGGCTCCGGCATCCTGTTATTTCCCCGGCAGATGGCGATGGTTTCATCGATACCGTACCGATCCAGCCAGCGCTCCACGAGCCAGCGGGGGTGTGAGTGGAGGACGGCAATGGCCTTGCCCGGGTCTTTGGCCATCTCCGGCCAGACAATGTTCTCCTTTTCCCGGAGGGCGTTCCGGAGGATGGCGTTCACCAGACCCGTGGCGGCCGGGCACTCCTTCTTTGCGATGCCGACGGTCTCGTTCACCGCGGCGAAATGGGGGATCCGGTCGGTGAAGAGGAGCTGGTAGAGCCCCGTCCGGAGGATGTTGGGGACCGGCGCCTCCAGGGCGGCGGCGTCCCCCTTGTAAAGCCGGGCAATGATCCAGTCCATCCGGCCCCGCATCCGGAGCGTCCCGTAGACGAGCTCGGTAAGAAGCCCCCGATCGTGGGGGTTGGGGATTCCCTCGCCGGAAAGCGCGGCGTCGAGGAGGGGTTCGGCGTAGTCCCCCTTCTGCTCGATCCGGTCGAGAATCTCGACGGCGAGTTCCCGGGGAGACTTCTGCCTTTTCCGCTTGTCTGCCATATCCGTTTTCTTTCTTGCCGCACAGGCTGTTGAAAAGCCCATCTGATAAACGGGGGATAAATTCGAAATCTCTCCCCGCTTCTCTATTTACCCAGGATCTGCCCCGGGGCGATGCGGCATCCCCTCAGGAAATCGCGGACCATCATCTTTTTTTTCCCCTCGGCCTGAACCTCTTTCAAGAGAACATAACCGTTCCCCGTGGCGATGCGGAGGGCTCCTGCCGCCTCCCCGATGACGGTGCCCGGCGCTTCGACGACGTCCGCCGGTTCAGCCGCCGCCGCGAAGATCCGGAGCTGCTTCCCTCCGAAAAGGGTATGGGCGCAGGGAACCGGGGAGAGGCCGCGGATGAGCCAGACAATTTGTCGGCAGTCTTTTCCCCAGTCAATCCGGACATCTTCCCGGCCGATCCGAGGGGCAGCCGTGGCCAAGCGGTGGTCCTGGGGGCAGGGCAAAAGTGTTCCGGAGAGCAGCATCGCCAGCGCCATGCGGAGAAGATCAGCGCCCATAACCGCCAGGCGGTCGTGGAGCTGCCCGAAATTCTCCTCCGGCCCGATGGTCGTCTCCTCCTGGAGGAGGATTGCGCCCGAGTCCACCCCCTCGTCCATCTGCATGATCGTGACGCCGGTTTTCTCTTCGCCCCCCATCAGGGCCCGGTTGATCGGCGCCGCCCCCCGGTACTTCGGCAGGAGCGAAGGATGGATGTTGATGCAGCCCAGCTTCGGGCCGTGAATGATCTCGGAGGGAAGGATCTGGCCGAAGGCCGCGACGATCACGAGGTCGGGCGCGAGCCTCCGAAAAGTTTCAAGGAAAGCGGGGTCTCTGACTTTTTCCGGCTGAAAGACCGGAAGGCCGAATTGTTCGGCGAGAAGCTTAACCGGGGGCGGCGCCGGGGTGCGGCCCCGCCCCTGTGGACGGTCCGGCTGCGTGACGACGCCGATGGCCGGCCAGCCTCCCTGTACAAGGCCTTGAAGCGCTGCCAGCGCGAAAGCCGGTGTTCCCATGAAAAGGATACGTGGTTTGGTCATCTCTCATCCTCTTACAGAATAGGTCTCATCCAATCCGGCGCCGCCCTACATGAAATGGACCGGATCGACATCCACCTGGATCTCCAGGCCGCAGCGTCCCCGGTTCTCCAGAAGTTTCTCCGCAAGGAGGTGGAGAGGTCCGCTCTCCACTCCCCGGAGAAGCATTTGCCAGCGGTAAACCCCCCGGAGTCGAGAAAGGGGGGATTCGGCGGGACCGATGACGTCCGCCTTTCCGCCGGCGACCGTCGCGGCCAGCTCCCGTGCGCGTTTCCCGATTTCCGTAACGGCCCTTTTCCCTTCTACCTTCTTCGGGCTGGAGAAGTGGAGACCGATGAGGCGGGAGAATGGGGGATAGCCAAGTTCCCGGCGGAGGGGAAGCTCATCCTCATAGTAACCGGCATAGTCGTGTTCCTGTGCTCGGCGGATGGCGTAATGGCCGGGATTGTACGTCTGGACGACGACACGGCCCGTCTGATCGCCCCGGCCGCCCCGGCCCGACACTTGCGTCAGGATCTGGAACGTCCTCTCGGTCGCCCGGAAGTCCGGGATGTTCAGGGATGCGTCGGCGGCGAGAACGCCGACCAGCGTGATCTCTGGAAAATCGTGCCCCTTGGTGATCATTTGGGTGCCGATGAGGATATCGATCTCCCTCCGGTCGAGCCCGCGGAGAATCCTCTCCACGTCCCCCTTCCGTGAAGTCGTGTCGCTGTCCATCCGGGCAATCCGGGCCTCCGGAAAGAGTTGTTTTATCTCTTCTTCAACCCGTTCCGTTCCCGCGCCCTGGCTGCGGACATGGTTGTTCCGGCAGGTGGGACAGATGCCGGGGAGTTTCGACGTAAAGTCGCAGTGATGGCATTTTAGAACCCCCAGGGCGGCGTGGTGCGTAAGCGCCAGATCGCATGACGGACAGGCGAAGACGTGCCCGCAGTCGGGACAGAAGAGAAAGGTGTGGAACCCGCGACGGTTGAGGAACAGGAGCGTCTGCTTTTGCTGCGCCAGGGTTTCCCGGAGCGCCTCGACGAGCCCGTGAGAGAGCAGGGGCGTCCGGCCCTGTTCGTCCCGTTCCAGCCTCATATCGATTACCTCGACGCGGGGGAGAGGGCGGTCGTCCACGCGGAAGGGGAGGGCGAGGTGTCGGTAACGGCCGCCCTTTGCCTGAAAATAGGTCTGGATCCCGGGAGTTGCGGAACCAAGGATCACCGCGGCCCCCGCATATTTCCCCCGGACCACGGCGAGATCGCGGGCGTTGTACCGCAGGCGGTCGTCCTGCTTGTAGGAGGGGTCGTGCTCCTCATCCACGATGATCAATTGAAGATCCCGAACCGGCGCAAAGAGGGCCGATCGGGCGCCGACGGCCAGACGGATATCGCCGCGGCGGAGCTGTTTCCACTGGTCATACCGCGCGCTTTGGGAGATGCCGCTGTGAACGACGGCGATTTCCCTTTCCGGGAACCGTTCACGGATGCGGGAAAGAAGCTGCGTCGTAAGGGCGATCTCCGGGACAAGATAGATGGCGCCGCCGCCGTTCCGAAGAACCTCAGCGACGGCCCGGAGGTACACCTCGGTCTTGCCGCTTCCGGTTACGCCATGGAGGAGACAGGGGGAGAAACGCCGCGAAGAGAGGCAGTTCCGAATTTCACTGAGCGCCTTTTCCTGCGCTTCGTTCGGCTTGATGATGTTTTCATTCCGTCCGATCTCCGGGGTGAAACCCGGCCTCCGCAAGAGCTCTCTTTCATGGAGATGAACGACACCCTTTTGTTCCAGCGTTCTGAGAAAGGCAGCCTCCCGGAGGTGCTCGGGGAGGCCGGAGACCGACGTGTCTCCACGTTCCCGAAGGAGGTCGACAAGCGCCGCCTGTTTCCGTGTCAGCTTTGTTCCGGCGGGAATGTTGTCTTCGAGAAGAGTGATCCGTTTTTCATTTTTCGTCCGGACGGCCGGAAGGTTCAGGCGCTCCTCGGAGATGATGAGTCCCGCTGTTTCAAGGAGGCGCAGATCGCCGTACAGGTTATTTTTCCCAATGGCACGGCGCAGGCGGCGAAGGGTGGTTCCTTTGGGGAATAATTCCAGATGTTCCAGGATCTCCTGTTGTCCGGCGGAGAGAAGTGTTTCCTCGCCGGCCGGGCTTCCGGACGGCCGGAGCCATCGGTCGCTTTTCAGATCGATCCCGCCGGGAAGGATCTCCCCCAGGACTTTTCCCAGCGGGTAGATATAATAGCGGGAAATCCATTCGAAATAGGCAAGATCCTGCCGGTCGAAGAGGGGTTCGGGATCGGGCAGGTCGATCATTTCCTTGACCGTCTGATCGGACGTTGTCTCGGGCAGCGTTTCGATGATCCAGCCGGTCAGGCGTTTCCTTCCAAAGGGGACGAGGACCCGCTTTCCCACGGCCACAGACGAGACGAAGGTCCCAGGGACCGCATAGGTGAAGGTTTTCGTCGAGGGGATCGGAATCGCAACCCTGACAAACATTCGTCCGGTCCTCCAGAAAAGATGCCGGCCATCACAAAGGTCGCGCAGTCGTCAAAAAAAACCCCTCTCCGTTCCCCGAAAGACGGGGGAACGAGGGGGATCGGAAGGCGGCGATGTCGCCGCCCGGGATTGCAGGAGGACGGGCGTTACTCCCCCTTGAGTTTTTCCATCTTTTCCTGCTTCATTTTACAGTCAATGCAGAGGGTGGTTACCGGCCTCGCCATCAACCTCTTTTCGGAAATCGGGCCGTTGCAAACATCACAGATGCCGAAAACGCCGTCGTCCATCCGCTGGATGGCCTCCTGCATTTTAAGGATCAGCTTTCTCTCGCGGTCCCGGATTCGGAGTTCGAAATTCCGGTCTGATTCGAGCGAGGCGCGATCATTGGGGTCAGGATAGTTTTCTTTTGAACCGCTCGTCATTTCCGACACGGTTTTCCCTGCCTCACCGAGAAGCTCGTTAATCTTCTGGGTCAACATGTATCGGAAGAATTCCATTTTTTCGGGTTTCATGGTTGTTTTCGGCACGTCGTTCCTCATCTCCTGAATACAATTTGGGGACATGCTCATACAGGATCGCAGGAGGTTTGTAAAGTAAAAAATGAAGGGGGTGGTTGTTTTTACCTTTTCCCGTAAATCTGAAGGACCTTCTCCACGATGTTTGTTGTAGAGGCTCCTTCGACCACGGGGATCAAGACAACCTTGCCCCCCCAGGACCGGACGGCATCGCGTCCCACGACCTCCTCATCCCGCCAGTCCCCGCCCTTGACGATGCAATCCGGCCGCAGGTATTCGATCAGTTTGAGCGGCGTCGTTTCGTCAAAAAGGGTTACATAATCGACCGCCGCGAGAGAGGCGACGACCTCGGCCCGCTCTTGCTCCGGAACGAGCGGCCGCCTCTCTCCCTTGATTGCCCGGACGGAAGCGTCGCTGTTGAGCGCGAGAATGAGAAGATCCCCCGTTTTCCGCGCTTCCCGAAGATATCGGACGTGTCCCACATGGAGGATGTCGAAACATCCGTTTGTAAAAGCGATCTTGTCGCCCCGGCGCCGGCGTTGTTCCACCTCGCTCAGCAATGTTTCCCAACCGAGAATCTTTTTCATTCGTCTGTTTCCTTCCGTTCAATCCATTTGCGGCGTTGTATTACTCGGGGAAGGTCGTCTCCGGCCAGGACGGGAGGTCGTGATCGTGAACCGCCCTTGCCAAAGTCAGGACGGCCACCGACTCCGCCTTCGCCCGGAGGAGGACTCGGGAGCACTCCGCAAGCGTGCTCCCCGTTGTGTAGACGTCGTCCACGAGGAGAATCCTCCGGCCGGCGATCCGCTCTGGATGCCATGCCGAAAAGGCGCCATGAACGTTCGCCGATCGCTCTTCCCGGCCCAGGCCGACCTGCGGCGGCGTGAAAACATCACGCCGGAGCGATGTGAAATCGAGCGGGATATCGAACCGTTTCGAGAGCTCCCGCGCCAGAATCCCTGCCTGGTTGAACCCCCTTTCCCGGAGCCTCTTGCGGTGGAGCGGGACCGGCACGATCCACTCAAAAACCCCCATATCCCAAATTTCGGCGGCGAAATCGGCCATGACCCTGCCCAGGATCCCGCCGATTCCAATCCTTCCCCGGTATTTGAACCGGTGGATAGCCGTCAGGAGCGTTTCCTCGTATCGTCCAACCGCCCGGGCGACCGCGTAAGGTTTTTCCGTGGTGAGACAGTCGCCGCACAGGTGATCCTCCTCTTCCGTGACGGGAAAAGGGATTCCGCAGCGGGGACAGAGGGGGGAGCGGATGAAACGGATCCCATCCAGGCAGGATGGACAGAGGGGAAGGGGACCATGCCGCTCCAGCAGATTGTCGCAGGTGATGCAGCAAGGCGGAAAGATGAGGTCGGCGATCCCGGTAAGGATCTCTTTCAAGGTTACATCCCTTCCGGGAGCGCCTTCATGGAAACCATCTCCTCGGGGATGGCCAGCCGCGGCGTCTCGGACCAAAGCCGTTCCAGATCATAGAAGGTCCGGACGGATTCGAGAAAGACGTGGATGATCACATCGTCATAATCCAGAAGGATCCACCTCCCCGCCTTTTCCCCTTCGACGCCCAAAGGCAGGATCCCCGCCGTTTTCAAACTCTCCTGGATGGCGGCGGCGACGGCGCGGACCTGACGGTCGGACGTTCCACTGCAGATGATAAAATAGTCTGCAAAGGCGGAGACTTCGCTTACATTGAGGATGATCAGATCCTTCGCCTTTTTTTCCAGAGAGGCGTTGACGCACAGCAGCGCCCTCTCCCTTGAATCTCTGTCCTTTTTTTTCGCCAATTTCCCTCCTTTTCTCTGTGGGCCGACGGACCCATTGCGGCGGCCATTTCCCCGCCTCTTTGCGTTTTTTGCAGGATGTATCTTTTTAGTAGCAGAATAAAGGGTTTGTGTCAATGAACATCCGGTGCAGGCGGAAGATTGGCGGTTGTGAAAAGAAGCCGCTTGTGGTAAACGAAGCGCTCAGCCGAACGGAGGAGAGCTTCTCATGCAGGGGATTCTGCAAAAAATTCAGGTTCATGTGCCCTTCCGTCTCCTCCGGGAAAAGTTACTGCCTTGGGTAATCCGGGAACGGGTTAATCCGGAGATCGGATTCAGCCACCAGGACCTCGACCGTTTTGGGCCGTCCGATTTTCGGGAAGTGGCCGAATGTTTGGCCGCTGCGGGCCTTTCGGTGACCTTTCACGCCCCCTTCATGGACTTGCGGCCGGGGGCGCTCGATCCCCGGATCCGGCAGATCTCCCTCGACCGCCTCCGCCAGGTTTTCGATCTGATCCCCTGGTTCATGCCCCGTTCCGTGGTCTGCCACCCTTCCTTCGATGAAAAATACTATATCTCCGCCGAGGCCCGGTGGCTCGAAAACAGCCTATCCACCTGGCGGACCCTCCTCGCTTGCATTCGGGGGACGGAAACGATCATCGTTTTGGAGAATGTCTATGAACGGGATCCACATTCGCTGAGGTCTCTGCTGGAAGCGCTTGCCTCGCCGCAGGTTCGGTTCTGCTTCGATACCGGGCATGCAAACGCCTTCGGCGGCGTCCCTCCGGTTCTGTGGATCGAGACCCTGGGCGATTTCCTGGGCGAGATTCACATCCACGACAACCACGGCACGGCGGATGAGCACCTGCCGGTGGGGGAGGGGAATATCCCTTTCCGAGAACTGTTCGCACGGGTCCGCGAGCGGAAGCTCAAACCGATTCTCACCGTCGAATCCCATTCGGAAAAGGGTCTCCGGCGGATGCTGGAAAACCTTCGCGTTATGGAACTGCCGGAGAGTTCTTGACCGGAAGCGCAACCCGCAAGTTCCACATTGCAAGCGGGGGCGCAATAAAAAAACAGAACAGCTTCCTTTCTTTACCCGCCATGTGGAGAAAGGGGTGAATGGGAAAGAATGCTTCGCTATATCGCAAAGAGACTTCTTTTCATGGTTCCGTTGCTTTTCGGAATCACGGTGATCTGTTTTGCCGTGATGCACTTGGCGCCCGGCTCTCCTACCGATCTTCAGACCCAGATGAACCCGCGCGCCTCCGTGGAGATGAAGGAGCGGCTCCGCTCCATGTACGACCTGGATAAACCCCTGCACGAGCAATATCTCCGGTGGGTGGGGAAACTGGTCCGGCTCGACCTTGGGATCTCGTTTTCGACAGACCGCAGGCCGGTTGCGGATAAGATCCTTGAACGGTTGCCGATCACGATCCTCTTGAACGTGCTTTCGATGTTGCTCATCTTTGTCGTTGCGATTCCCCTCGGTGTGCTCTCCGCCGTCCGTCAGGATTCCCTCTTTGACCGGGTCACAGGCGTCATCGTCTTTATCGGTTTTGCCGTGC
>DIWG01000014.1 GCA_002423465.1 Syntrophaceae bacterium UBA6112
TTTGATCTCGATATGCGACTTCTTGCGGAGTTCCTCAAGCCACTCGCCGAACTTCTTTTCCGACTTCTCGCGGTTGATCTTCTCCCGGACCTCCTCGCGGACGTTCTCGATGGCCTTCATCCCCGCGCCCCGGCGGTCGATGACCTGGATGATGTGAAAACCGACGGAGGATTCAATGACGTCGCTGATCTGACGGAGCGGCATGCGGAAAGCCGCATCGTCCACTTCAGGAAGGATACTCCCCTTCTCGATGTAGCCGATGTCGCCGCCGGTCGCGGCTTCCGGTCCCTGGGAGTATCTCGCGGAGAGCTGATCGAAGGGCTCGCCGTTCATCAGCCTCCTGTGGATCGACTCGGCTTCCGCCCGAAGTTTTTCCTTCACGGCCGAATCCGCTCCATTCGGCAGAATGATCAGAATCTGTTTGATCCGGACAGCTTCCTTCCCCTCATAATCTTCCCGATGCCTTTGGTAATATTCCCCGATCTCCTCGTCCGTCACCGCCACCCGGGACCGGATGTCCCGCCGGATCAGCTTGATCCGCATGAGCTGGTCCCGCATGTTTTTCTTGTAGAACTCGAGGGTCATCCCCTCCCGCTCCAGCGCCTTGTTGAATTCATCCTCGGTCATGTTCTGCTGCTTCCGCATATCGCTGATCGCGTCCGACAACTCTTCGTTCCGGACGGTGATCGCCGTCTTGCGGGCCTCCTGTTCCATCAGAAGATTGTCGATCATTCGGTTCAGAAGAACCACCTTGTTTTCGACCCTTGCCTTCTCCCGATCCGGTCCCTGATAAGAGGCATCAAACCTCTCCCGATACGGTTCAAAGGCGCTGTCCAATTCAGACAGGGTGATCACATCGCCGTTGACGACGGCCACGATCCGGTCCGCCACCGCGGCATGAACCACCGCACTCAGGAAGGCTGCCATTACCCCCGCCAGAACCGCTTTTCCGATTTTCATCATGATCTCCTTGTATCGTGGGGACAGATTAAAATCCGTCCCCGGCAATCGATTTCAAATCTATCCCCATCCGCAGGAAAAATCGCGATCAGTGTTTCCCCGGAACGGCCGGCGGCCGTGGATTCTCCGTCTTCTCGACCACCGCTGCAGGAACGCCCGGAAGGGGACGGCTGATCCGGATCACGGCCTTCGCCTTCAAACCGTCGATCCAGCTTATATAGGCCTCGGCCTCCATCTGTTTTCTAAGCTCGGCGACCACCTTCTCTTTTGCATCCGAGAATTTCCTGCCGCCGGCCTTCTCTCGTCCCAGGACCTTGAAGATATGGAAGCCGTATGGGCTCTGGGCCACGCGACTCAACTTCCCCACCTTGAGGGAAAAGACCATCCGGTCGATGGCCTCGGGCATAACCCCGCGTTCGAAGAAACCGAGGTCGCCGCCCTTGACCGCCTCCGGACCGATGGAAACTTCACGGGCAACCTTATCAAAATCCTCTCCCGCCTTCAATCTTTTCAATATCCCCTCCGCCAGTTTGCGGTCGGGGAGAACGATCTGCGCCACATGCACCCGTCTCTCCGTGACGTAGGCCTTGCGATTGGCGTTGAAATACCGCTCCGCCTCCTGATCCGTCACCTGAATCTTTGCATTCACTTCCCGGGCAATGAGCGTTTCGAAGAGCATCCGCATTCTCAGGGTATTCTTCCATTCGGAAAGATCGATCTTGCCGGCGCCGAAGAGTTCACCAAACTGGCCGTCGTTGTAATCCTTCCGGATCTCCTCGATCCGGGCGATCAACTCCGCTTCGCCTACGTCAAGCGAAAGATCGCGGGCCCGCTGAAGCATGATCCTCTCCCGAATCAGGTTATCGAGAACCTCCTCCTTCAGGCTTTCCGTTTCCTCCGCCTTCAGCGGTGTTCTTCGGTCCACAAGGGCCATCTCCCCCGCCAGGGCCTTTTCAAACTCTTTGAGAACAATGGATTCGCCGTTCACTGTCGCAACCACCGGTTCCGGCGGGGGTGGAGACGGTTTCTCACTTCCGCACGCCATAAGAAAGGAAAGCAGAACGATCCACAAGAGCGTCCCCCGCAGAACAGGCAGAATGGTAAGAATGGGGACACGATGCGGCATCATGTCCCCATTCTTACCCAGACTTTTCCCGAAGCCGTCCGTCATGACATCGCCCATTTCAGCCCCTCAGCTCCCGGAGCAGATCTCGCGCCCGGGTCAGGATCTCCGACCCTTCCAGCCCCGGCATGGGAATGGTCAACTTCAGATCGGGGGTAAGCTGAACCCCCCGAATCTTCCGCCTGTACATCTCGATGATCCGTGCGGGATCGACCGGGCTCTTCTCCTGAAGAAAGACCGACATCGCCTTCCCATCGTAACCCATCCTCCGCCCCTTGAGCCCCTTGAGGAGGTTGCGTATCCCGATCACCGCGAGAAGGTTCTCCACCTCGGAGGGGACCGGGCCGTAGCAGTCCAGGAGTTCGGCGCGGATTCCCGCCAGTTCGTCGTCGTTCGCCGTTAAAGAGACCTGTTTGTAGGTCATCAGTCTCCGATGCTCATCGGCCATGTAGGACTCGGGGATAAATGCGGGAATCCCCAGATGAATTTCGGGCCGCGGCTCCTCCTCCGGGGCCGGCTCCCCCTTGATCTCGCGGATCGCCTTCTCCATGAGCTCCGTATAGAGCTCATAGCCCACGGAGGATACGTGTCCGGACTGGGAGATGCCGAGCAGGCTCCCCGCCCCGCGGATCTCCAGGTCGTTGGATGCGATCCGGAAGCCGGAACCCGGCTCGGTGAAGTCCATGATCACCTGGAGCCGCTTCTGGGCGTCGCGGGAAAGCATGGCCCCCTTTGGGACGAGCAGATAGGCGAAAGCCTCCTCCTTTGACCTCCCCACCCTCCCCCGGATCTGGTAGAGTTGGGCCAGGCCGAAACGGTCGGCCCGGTTGATGATGATGGTGTTGGCTGTCGGGATGTCGAGACCGGAACCGATGATCGTCGTGCAGACCAGAACGTTGTCTTCCCTCCGGACAAACCGTGCCATCGCCTCTTCGATCTCCGTCGGCTTCATCCGGCCGTGAACCACCCCCACCTTCGCCTCGGGAACGAGCTTCTGGACGAGACGGGCCATCGTATAGATCGACCGAACGCGATCGTGGAGGAAGAAGACCTGCCCGTTTCTCGCCAGCTCTCGGCGGATCGCGTCGACGATCACCTCTTCGTTGAACTCCAGGACGTGGGTCTTCACCGGCAGGCGGTCCTCCGGCGGGGTGTTGATGATCGAGAGGTCCCGGATCCCGACGAGCGACAGGTGGAGCGTCCGCGGAATGGGAGTCGCCGTCAGGGTGAGAACATCGACCAGTGTCCGCAGTTTCTTGAGTTTTTCCTTGTGGCTGACGCCGAAACGTTGCTCCTCGTCGATGATGACCAGTCCCAGATTCCGGAACGTCACGTCCTTCTGGAGGAGGCGGTGGGTGCCGATCACGATGTCCACCGTCCCCCGGGCGAGGCCGTCGAGAATCTCCTTCTGCTCGGCCTTGGTCCGAAAACGGTTGAGGACTTCGACGCGGAGCGGATACGGTTTCAGACGGCCGGAGAAGGTCTGGTGGTGCTGCTCGGCAAGGATCGTCGTGGGAACGAGGACAGCCACCTGCTTCCCGTCGAGGGCGGCCCGGAGCGACGCCCGCATCGCCACCTCGGTTTTCCCGAACCCGGCGTCGCCGCAGATCAGGCGGTCCATCGGCTTGCCGCCGTCCATGTCGACATGGATCTCCTCAATCGCCTTCGCCTGGTCCGGCGTCTCCTCGAATTCAAAGGAGGCGCAGAATTCGTCGTAGATCCGGTCGGGGGCGGCAAAGGCCTCCCGGTCCATCACCTCCCGGGCGGCGTAGATGGAGACCAGTTCCTCGGCCACCTCGCGGACCGATTTTTTGACCCGTTCCTTGACCGTTTCCCAGGAACTCCCGCCCAGTTTGTCCACCTTTGGGGTGAACCCATCCGGGCCGATGTAGCGCTGGATTTGATCGATCCGATCGACGGGGAGGTAGAGCCGGTCGTTCCCCTGATATTCGATCAATAGGAAATCATTTTCGATTCCACCGGCGGTCAGCTTCTGTAGACCCCGGTAGCGGCCGATTCCCTGCTCGGTATGGACGACGAAGTCTCCCTCGGCCAACTCTCCGAAGGACTTGAGGAAGTATCCCTCCCGGGCCGGCCGGACCCGTCGTCGCAGGACCTTTTTCCCGAAAATTTCCTCCTCAGAGAGGATGACAAGCTTCATCCCCGGCAGATGGAAGCCCCCGCTGATTCGGCCCCCCCGGAGGAGAAGGATGGGGTCAGGTCTTGGGTTTTGAANNTTCAAAACCCAAGACCTGACCCCATTCGTCGAGGAAGGGAGCCGCCGCTTTCCGGACGGGGAGGTCGTAGCGCGCGAGGAGCTGTCCCATCCGCTGCATGGATTCCTGACCTCCGCAGACGAAGACGACCCGCTCCCCCTCCCCGAGCCAGCCCCGGATCTTCTCCGCGAGCGGCAGGAGGAGACCGGCCTCTTCCGCTTCCGTCCCGGTCGTCGCGCCGATGGCGATGTCCCGCTCCAGTTGAAAGCGGACGGAAGAACGGGCTTCGTCTCCGGTCCCCAGGGCAAGACCCTCCAGATGAAGCTGTTTCATCTCCTTAATCTGTACTGAAACCTCCGCCGAGGTCAGGTAAGCCGCTTCCTTTTCCAGATGGAACCGTTCCTGGTCATGGGCCTTGAGGAGGAAGCGATCGAGGTCGTTTTCGATCTTCTCCTGTTCCTGTGCGATGGCCAGGGGATCGTCGAGAACCATGAGGCCGGCCGGGGGAAGGTAGTCGAAAAGCGTTCCGAGACCGCAATCGGCTTCTTCGTGAAGACAAATTTCGCCCCCGGGGGGACAGCTTTGAAATCTATCCCCACTGTCGTAAAAGAGGGAATGGAACAACGGGTTGACCGCGGAGCCGAGGCCGGTCGCAATCATCTCGGCAAGCTTGTCCTTCACGGCCCGCGGGAGTTCCAGAGCGTTGGAACGGCGGCGAATGTTCCGGACGGCCCGTTCCCGCCGCTCGGGTGTGAGGATCGCCTCCCGGGCGGGGAAGAGCATGAATTCTGCAAGCTCCCGAATGGAGCGCTGCGTGGCCTCGTCGAAAATGCGGATCGATTCCAGCTCGTCGCCGAAGAACTCCAGACGGAAAGGGTGAGGGGCCGACGGGGGGTAGAGATCGATCATGTTCCCCCGAACGCTGAATTCCCCCTTCCCCTCCACAAGTGTGACGCGGCCGTACCCCCCCTCGGTGAGCTTCCGGACCAATTCGTCCCGCTCCCGAATGTCGCCCACAGAGATCCACTCGACATAACCTTCCAGGACCCTCCGTGGAATCACTTTCTGCATGAGGGCGCGGACGGGAATGACCGTGACGGCTGGAACGCCGTACACAAGGCGGTGGAGAACCTCCAGACGGGCCAGTTCCGTCTCCCGCTGGAAGGCAAACATATCCGTCGTCAGGAGATCCCAGGAGGGCAGGAGGAAGGCCTGATCCTCACCGAGGAAGAGGCAGAGGTCCCGGACGCAGGTTTCAGCCTCCTTCTCAGTCGGGGAAATCACGAGGAGCGGACGGTGCAGTTGTCGGAAGAGGAGGGCTAAAAAGAAGGCGCGGGCCGACCCTTCCAGGCCGCCGACGGCGATCCGTTCCTCCCCGCGGCCCAACCGCTCCAGCAGTTCCCGCAGCACGGGATCGCCCGGACTCTTTCGGTTTTCGACGATCTTTCTCACGGCAGGCTCCGCAAAAAAGATCTTCTTCGATCAGATGATTTCAGGGGAATCCTTTCCTATCCGTACAACGGTGTTTAACTATAATATCGTCTGCATTTATTCAAGCGGGAATCTCTCCCGGATGTCGCGACAATATTTGCGTTTCACCGCCCCCCTCAACATCCCTTCCCTTCTCTATCGACAGGAAAAATCTTTCGGATAGCGGGGTAATTTCGGAGACAGGCGTAATTCCGAAGTCCGGTATTTTCGTTGAACATCTTGAACATCGCTTTCATTCCTTGGCGGGATATGTTATGGGGGTGCCACGGAAGTGCAAAGGTCACTGGTGGGCCTCCCGGACTTCAAATCCGGAGTGGGGGGCTAGTACCCTCCCAGGTGGGTTCGATTCCCATGCACTTCCGCCATTTTTATTTGATTTTATTAGGATTTACTTACCGGATTCTTTCCCCCGAATTTCCCCCAGGGGTATGACTTTCCTCTCCAGGATGCGGCGTTTCGCTTCGAGTTGGACGGAGGCGTATTGCATGACGGAATCGCGTCGCGCATGATCCGTCAACATTTGCAGTTCGTCGATGCTCAGACCCTTTTCGTTGACGTACTGGCTGCATGAGGAATGTTTCAGCCCGGCGTACATGTCGATCGCCTCACCGACCGCCCCGCAGGCCTTGTGCCAGAGATCCACGAGATAATCATGCTGGTAATGCTGGCCCTTTAACCGACCCGTTGGATTCGTAAAGAAGTATGGGCCGAACGTCTTCGGCATCTTCTCTATGATCGGTTTGAATTCACTGTGACAGGGGATAAAGTGGATCTTGTGGGTCTTCGTGTGTTCCACCAGTTTCTTGCTGGAGAAGGCCCGGCGGATGATGAAGCTGTCCGTTGCCTCGTCGTAATCCTCCTTGTATAGGGCCATGGCTTCAGACGGTCTGCGGAGATGGAACTTCAGCCACCAGAAGATCGGCTGATGCTCCTCCGGGATCGCCTGGATGATCTTGACCTGGCGTTCTTCGGAGACCCACCGGATCGGTTTGGGCTCGATCCCGTAGAGACGTTTTTCAGGAAAGGGCGGCAGGGCGATGATGCGGCTCGACTTCCAGGCATGGTCGAGGCATCGGCGCAGGCAGTACATCACGTTGAGCTTACCTTTTCCTTCCCGCTTGATGTCGGCCAACAGTTGGCAAAGAGTGTCGTAGCGGATCTCATGGACATTCACGGGATGCTTTTTGAACCACGGGATCAGGTGGTTATTGATGGAATTGAGGTAATCCCTGTACGTGGCGGGGGAAAGGTGCGCCTCCTGCAATTTGATCCATGTCCGCAGGTAGGGAACCACGTCGGTGGGAACCTCCCGGGTGTACTTCTCGATCCGGAAGAACCCGCTCTCTTTGTCGGCCTGCATGCAGGCCAGCAGCTTTTCGGCCAGCTTTACGTGGTAGAGATATTCGCCGTTATACTTGTAGATCTTGTACGGTTTTCCCTTGTGCATCCAGGATACGTAGTAGTACCCACGATCCTTGCGGAAATGGATTGAACCTTTCATACAAATACCCCCTCCCCATGGATAGCGTATAGGCATATTTCCAGAAAGATTCAACATAAATTACCACCGAATCCGAGAGTGGACCGTCGAGGTCCTACCCTTTGTTTCTGAACGGTTTTACATCAATCAGGACCGAACAATGCGCTTTCCGATACTCTGCTGGCGGATTCAGTTATCCGCACCGGCAGCGCCGTCGGTCATTTCTAAAAATCGTCTCTCTGTCGCTCCTCCAGATTGCGAATCTCATCGGCAGAAATCCTGATGCAGTCCCTCAACCGAACCACCTTCAGGTCCCCCATGTCGATGAGGCGGTAGATCGTCCGGTCGGAAACCGAAAAGTAGCGGGCTACCTCGTCGACACGGAAGTAACGCCGGGTGGTCAGGCTGAAAACAGCGGGCACCTTCTCGTTCATCCCTCGGCCGCCTCCGCGGGTGGACAAAAAGTTCATGATGAAAATCGCCTCCTGGGTCAACTATTCGACGACCGTCTCCGGCCTGGGTGCGGGGGGTTACCCCTCGAAAGAAGTTTTGACCCGTAGGACGCGCCGTCTCGACCCCCATATCGGATCAGGACGTGCCGTCTCGACCCTTTTTCAAACCGCCCTCGGCCCCCTTCCCACCGCCTTTTTTCCGGAAGCCGAACTTCTTTAGATGACGGGCCCGGACGGCCTGGTCACCTGATGACATATCCCGCCGTACAGGCCGCTTCTGAAACCAAGTCCGCAACTGTGTCTCTTCGGGAAGATCCGGATCAAGACCGGAGATCCCCTTCCGAATCACGATCAGGCGATTGAGCATCTCGAGGGTGAAATACCCGGCGCCGCTCCCGGCTACTTTTGAAAGCCTCCGTTGCGCCCTGATCCAGGGACGGGCCCCCTGGGTCCGGGAGCGACAGACATCCTCGTCGGGATACCAGATCCCCTTCAGACTGCTCAGGTCCAAGGGGCAGAGCGGCGCGAGGCAGTCTTCGAAAAGCGTGCAAGCCGGCCGATGTCCTGAAGGACCCTCCTCCCGATCCTGACGGCCGGAAACGACGATTCGTTCAGCCATGATTCCACCTCATTTCACGACCGGGCTTGGTCAACGAATAGCCATGCGCTTCAAGATCGACCAGGAAGGCCGCCGGAACGCCGTTGAGGTTGGACCGCTTGCATCTCCTGCAGCGGAAAAGGTACCGGCTCCCATTCCAGAACATACTGATCATCCCGGTCTCGTCACAATCCGGACAGTCCGCCCCGGTATTCCCCTGCACCCGCCGGAGGGGGTGATGCTCCAGCCATTGTTGCCAGAGCTCCCGCATGACCAGGGGCAGGTTCCTCGGATAGGACTCGTTCCGGCTTCGGATCTGTCCGCTCATCCAGTCGACCGGCTCATCGGGGATGTGCTTCACCTGCTGGAACCACAGATCGAGCGTCTCCTCCCGGGGATCCCGGCGCTCGTAGTAGAAGCAAAGTCCCTTCACGAAGTCGTGGAAGATTTTTTCAACCATCGCTCCAGACTCCCCTCCCCCTCGGGCGGACCGGCGCGCGGACCGCCCCGGCCAGCCCGGTCCTGCGCCCGGGTCAGCCAGTTGACGGCGAACCGCTGCCAGTTCGACTTGCGGTTCACCGGGTTCGCCGACGCCCAGGCCTCCATGCGGCGCAGTTCTGAGAGCACATCGACCGCGGGATAGGCCTTCTGCCATTTTTCAACCAGTTCCGGGGGCACCTGTTGGAAACGGCCGGCGTCGTAATCGAAGACGATCCCCTTCCGTGCGGGACAAGATACCCGCGCCGCAGGTTTAGACTGGCGGCGACCAGTGTCGGGAGTGGGAGGATCGGCCTTGTCCTCCTGCTCCCCCTCCTCCGGCGGGGGTCGATCGTCATCGGCCACCGCAGTAGTAGTTTGTATTTCTGTTTCGGTTTCTGTTTCGGTTTCTGTTTCATCGCTGCACTCTCGCGAGTCTGTGGCGAGTGAGTCGCGAGACACTCGCGAGGGTCTCGCGAGGATGTCGCGAGGACAGGGCGGATTGCGCATCTTGCTCGGCCGGTCTACCCGCTGGTGATCGGAAAAGTTCCGGATATAAAAGAATGATTCCCCGTCGGCCGTGAAGGGGTCGATAACGCCGATCCGCTCCAGGTCGGCCAGCCATTTCTGGAACTCGTTTAAGGTGAGGTCCACGTCGTAGGGGAAGATCTGCGCTTTGAGCCAAGCCGGATGCCCCTTGGTGACGCCGTAGTCGTCGGAGCAGGTCCAGAGACCCGCGAAGATCAGGCGCGCCTCCCGCGGGACCAGTGCAAGCTTCTCGTCACTCCAGAATTCCGGCTTCAGGATCCGGGACCGGGCCATCATCTCTACCTCGCCACCGTGACATCGAAAAAGACGGCAAACCACCTGCGGCGCCCAGCGGGGCCCGCAAACGAAAAAGGGTTTGCCACAGGGTGGCACAAAGGGATCGGAAAAGTTTCGGAAAAAAACCGGTTTTTTTGCGGTCGCCAAAAATATTTTTTACGGGTTCGTTTAGTGAATTTCATTTATGATTATGGATTGTTGACAGATTACAAGCGAATATTCAGGGGGAAAAGTCGATGAGTTGACGGCAGCAACATCTAGGGAGAACGAAATATTCTAAAGAGTGGGTTCTGAGGTTAAGGATCTTTTGACATTTCTCCGATATTATGGGAGAAGTTTCCGGTATTGAAACATTCCCAACCATTCAGCAAAGCTTTATTTTTGAGACGGATCATGAAACCCAAGAAACAGCACTACGTACCGCAATTCCTGCTGCGAAACTTCGCCAATGGGCGCAAGAACAAGGCGAAAATTTGGGTTTTGGACAAGAGATCCGGAACCGTATATCCGGCGTCGATCAAAGATGTGGCTCATGAAAACTTTTTTTACGAATACCATGGGGATGCCGGCCATATCGAGTATGAGAATTTGATGCAGAAGATCGACTCCATAGGGGCAAGAATCATCGGCGACATTACATCAAAAGCCATCCTCCCCAATTCCGTGGAGGATCGCATATGGTTGTCTTACTACATTGCAACGCAGATGATACGGACTCCCATGACGCGAGGAGACATGGAAAATTTCCGCCAGCTCGTTATCAGTAAGTGGGGGAAAGACATTAAGGCGCATCCTGACGATCCCAAGACAATCGGAGAATACGGACCTGAAGATGCCAAAGCAAGCAGCCTCCACCTGCTAAAAGACGTGCCTTCTTTCGCCAATTTGTTGCAGGAGAAGGCGTGGTTTCTCTGCGAAACGCCGCCTACAGCGCCCTACATTGTCTCCGACAATCCTGTTGTCAGGCATAATATGATTGATCGATGGCCGCGAGGAAATCTAGGATTGAAAAATGACGGTATTGAGGTCTACATGCCCTTATCTCCAAGATTCTCCATCCATGCCGCTTGTAAAAAGCTTGCCGCCGTTGCGCTCATGACATCGGAATTGTCCTCAACCTTCGCGCGCGCCCTTGTAGAAAAAACGCCAATCCATTATAAACTTGAAAATGTGGAATTCACGAATTCTCTTCAGGTGATTTGGGCGGAACGCTTCATTTTCGCAAAAGAGCAGTGGCACCTTGACATGCCTTTGGACATGCTGCATACGAATCCCGAGTTGAAGAATGGTCCCGGAGTCCGACAAAAGCCAGAGATGAGCCCGCCGCACTGCAATGACGGACCGCTAAATTAATGGTCAAGAAGCTATCGCATTTTTGTCTTTGCATTCATTCGAGACGCAGCCCATGAAGAAACACTTAAAGACATTCATAAGTTATTCTCACGATTCGCAGGAACACAAGCGAACGGTGCTGGCATTTGCGAATCAGCTCAGAGAACAGGGAATCAACTGTAATCTTGATCAATACGAAGAATCCCCAGAAGTCGGCTGGATCGCGTGGATGGAGGATGAAATAGCGAACAGCGCTTACGTCCTCGTCATTTGCACCAGGGGATATGCAGAAAAATTCAATGATCGTACCGCCGAACGTGGAAGAGGCGTAAAATGGGAAGGTGCCATAATTACGCAGGAGCTTTATGAATCAGCGGGGCGGAATAGAAAATTCATTCCCGTTTTGCTGAACGAAGACGATAACGCGTATATCCCGAGGGCACTGAAGCCATTCACACATTACAATGCCCTGACTCGGGCCGGATATGAAAGATTATATCGACGACTAACAAAACAACCGGCGATCAAGAAGCCGCCCATCGGAAAAATCATAAAATTTCCAGGGAAAGCAAACAGAATCTTTTCCTCAACAGACACGCCTGAGCTCATCGACAGGGCCATATCCCAATCGATCACTGGAAACAATAACGTACAAATAGGAGTACTAAGGGGAGATATACGAATTCCTCATCGCGCCAAGACCGCCATCACTATGCTGCCGTCGCCGGGGACAATTGGTGCAAACCAACTGTTGAAGCAAGCCATAAAAGACAGATTTGACAAATTGGGAGAGGAGCGGGAGAAGCGATTCGGCAAAAGCGCATATGGCGCAATGTACAAGATCTTCAAGGACGACTTCGGCATCAAGAAGAAACCATGGACTATTATCTGGACCTGGCCCGAAGCGGCGGCAAAGGAGATTATTAGATACCTTGACGAAAAAGACGCGAACACGATAAAGGGCAGGATCGAAGGGGCTGTTCGCAAGGGGAGCTCACTGCCAAGCAAAGGCCATTTGTATAAACGAGAAAAAGAATTGCTGGCGCAACTGGATTTAGAAATATCAAGCCCCGAAGTGAAGGCCTCTATGGAGAGATATTTTGGCGTGGATAGCCACACCAAGCTCGATTTATTGAAACACTGGCACTGGGTCATGTATTTGGAAAAAACGGTCCGAGAAACGATTGGAGAATAACCATCTCAAAAGAGTGAACCCGTAGCGCCTGCCACCGCCTCACCACAGAAAAATCGCCTCTTGAAACTCGAAAAGCCAATCGGAGAAGAATCGATCAAACTCTAGTAATAGCAGTAAGGCGATCACCGGAAAATCCCCTTTGCGGAGGATCAGGACGTTCTCCCGGGCGAAGTTCAGCATGTACCCCATCTTGTGCCGCGTGGCGATCAACGATTCCATTTCCCCCTCCCGGACCTCCACCCTGCCCAAGATGCCCTTCCGGATCTCGGCGATGATTTTGCGCTTGTGGTCCGAAATTTGCCCCTCGTAGGGTTTATTGGTCCCCTCGAAATCCATCTCGCCCGGCCAGAGATGGCTGTAGATCTCCTCACGCATGACAAATTCCCTCGGGGTCTGCGCGAGCAGGAACAGGTAGCTGAACGAAACCGGACGCAACATGACGGGGACGCCCCGGTAGAAGAAGAGTTTTTGCCGTTCATCGATCAGGATGGCGGGCGGGTCGGCGATTAGTTCCAAGAGATTGTTCACGTGGGCCAATTTGGCACGCAGCATGGACAGCAGGGATCGGTTGCGGAGGAGGTCGGCAAGGGAACAGGGAAAGCAAGGACCTTCCGGGATCTCAAAAAGCTTTCGGACCAGGTTGTACAGCCTCACGGCAAAGCGCTGCGGCAGGAGACGCGCCAGTTTCGACAAGGGCAGTTCGACGACGATGCCCGATAGGTCAACGTCGCCGTCATAAAGACCGTCGTTTACGCCCCGGTTCCAGTACCTCAAACGAATCGGCGCTTGCCCCGCCTCTTCCCGGCGACGCCGTGAACCGGTTTTTGAAACGGGGGAACAACGAACCTTCCGACAATCAGCGCGTTCCTGTGATTTTTCCTTACCGTGGCCGCCAGGCTTTTCGTCCGTCAACTGGAATCGATTCTGAGGATCCTGAAGGCGCCGCTAATGACAATCGGGGTCATTTCAATCGCCTTCGTCTCCCCGCAGAGTATCCCGTGCCTGGTGGTGGAGACTTTTTTGCTGATCCGAGCCGCCCGCGGGCGGCCGGCATCCATGACGGGAGTTCAGTTCGGGAACAGGTGGATCAGCGGTAAGATGGAGGCGCTTATCTCTGCAGCGGCCCCACAGCAATAGCGCCTCCCTTCGGCGTCTTGATTGCATCGGGATAACAGGTTTGTCTTTCTTTATCGCTGGAGAAGATGGGAAAGTATTGCTGAAAAAAAACGACTCAAGGGCGGACACTAGAGCGGAAGCAAGGGAAACCCCGCCTATAAGCGGATGATCCGGAACGGCATTCACCGGCCGCGGAAATCCGTCACCGTATTTCCGCATCCAGACAAGGATGATCGCCGGCACCGGTCCAAAGGCTTCGAGAAGATCGATTCGCATAAGGCTGATGCGGACCCTCCGGATCAATTGCGGTTGAGAATGTCAAGCCCAACATTTCAATGGTTATTTGTTGAATAATAGCGAGCCTCGTAAAGAAGAGACCCTCCGACCTTGATCTGCTGGTCGATCTGATCGACGAGGATGACGGAATCGCGCATGATGATCCCCACCAGGGCCAATATGCCCAGTCGGACGACACCGCCCATGGGACGTCCTGTCAATCAATAATGCCCAGCTGACGCCGATGCTCCCCATAGTGATCATGAGCAACGTAAACACCATCCTGGAGATGCTCTGTAACTGGAACATGAGGAGTGTGAGAATGGTCAGAAACATGACCGGCACGGGTATCAATAACCGGCGAGTTGCCTTGACGCTCGTCTTCATTTCTGGTTATGAACCGCCAGCTGATGTTGATCACAAAGATTAGGAGTGCGATGACAATGAGGACCACCTTGATTTCCTGAGCATATCGAGTGGCATCGATGAAATTCGACCCCATCCAGTGGCCTAATGAAATCCAAAGTGAAACAATGATCACTGCCGCCAGGACGTCAATCGAGAGAAAGACTTGGGGCTTCAGCCCAAGCGCGCCGGATGTTGTGAATATGGCAATACGGAGGCCGGGCAGAAAACGCCCGACGAAGCAAACAAGCGGTCCGTATTTGCGAATACGGGACTCAGCCCATTTGACGCGAGACTCGGTAAGGACGGTTCGCAATAGAGGCAATTCAAAAACCCGCGGGCCGAGGTGCCGCCCTAGAAAATACAGCGTCGAATCACTGATGAGTATTCCGGCCAAACCGGAAATGACTGCAAGAGTCAAATGGAGTTGCTTTGTCGATACTAGAACCCCTGCCGAAATCAAGGTGATTTCTTCCGGAACAGGAAATCCCAGAGCGCACGCCAGGAACATACCAATCACGGTACCGAAATTTGATATGATCAGCGAAAAATCAACCATGGCTCAGAAGATCTCCTGATTGTTATCGTCGGCCGCCGAAACCGTGGCATTTTAGCCTCGGCTATTCCCGGCTATTTGAGGTTCGATTTGAAACGGAGACGTTTGTTTTCAGGAGTCTCCTTGGTTTGCTTCTTTGCGTACAAAGTTTGTAGGGGTTGACTGGTAATATCAAAGCGGTCTTGATATCGTTTTTTGATCTTTTCAGACACCGCTTTGACCTCAGCAACCAGCTCATGCTGCCGTTGACCCGCGTCTGAAAACACTCGCTCGATGGCTTGATCAAACTCGGACAGTTTTTCAATGAATGCAGTCAGATGATCCAACTTACGTTCCCAGAGATCTAATGTTGCGTATTCGACCATCAGATGGGTGAACGCCTCCCGTAGCTTCTTTGTGCTTTGGCCATCGAGAATACCTTCCGCATGCTCCGTTGATATTCTTGCCACTTCATAGCACCGCTCAACCAGATAGCGAAACTCCCGTGCAATCTGTTGCTCTATTTTTTGTTTGAACGCATCAACGTGCAGGGTTTTCTGCTCGGCGATCAATTGGCGGGTTTCCTCAAAAATAATTCGCGTCATGTTCTTGGCGCGATCTCGGGAACGATCAAGATCATCGATGACCGAGCTTGATAAACGAGGGCTTAAATTCTCGTAAAAAATTCGGTCGTCGCCCATATATCCGGTCAATTGCTTTTCAATGGATCTCTCGATCCTGTTCGGGGTAGCATCTGACAGAACTTGTACCAGGGCGCGGACCGGTTGTCCCAAGGAAAGCGGGAACCGCGAGAAACGGTATGAAGCTTGTGACCCGGGAAGACGCCGATAGGCCACAAGTTCCGTTCGAACGTTCGGGTTGCCGTCGAAAGCGGCATAGACCTTATCAAAGACATCCAAGGGCATGGTGCCAATGCTGCCCAAACCCTTCCTGGATTCGATATCGTAACCGCCAGCGCGAAGAATTCGCACCACGAAATCGGCGCAATTCGATTTTCTCCTCTTCCATTTGCATATCCCTGTTCGGAAATCTTTCTCAATTCTTGCGGCCTCGGCATGCATTTGTTCCATGGAAGCGGTCGCAAGACCCTTGATTCGCAAGCCGAGTGTTTCCCTCCCATACGACATGCCATAGGTGCTTGTATGGGCCTGGTTGTCTGAAGGCGGCTCGACTCCGAACAAGTATTGAGCCAGACTCATGTGCTGAAGCAAAGACGACTTCTTCACGGGATGAGACATATGATTTGCGCTGTACACGATATCGCCGATACGGACGGCGATATGACCGAACGGATTTTCTCTGACAATGCGTTCGCTCTCTTTCGAGGATGAATAGGAAAGAAGAATCTCGATATCGGCCGGGGTATCGGTTTCAAGTTGGGCCAGAGAACCGTAAACATTACTTGCCGCAAGGCCGTTCTCCAATCCGAACCCCGGTTGCGGATCTCGCGCCTTGATCCGCGAATCCAAAGCAAAGCGGGCAATCTTTTCAATGTCCATGTTAGCCCGAAACACTTGTTGGGCTTTCAGCATGGAAGTCTGTTTTGGAGGATCAGACAGAAGGGCCATTGCCTGGAAACCCACCTTTTCGACATCCTCATTGAGCTCCGCCATTCCTAGTCTTGAAAAGAATTCTGCGTTCTCCCGTTCATGGCCACTGATCACGTTCAACAGAATGGTAGGCTTCCCAAGCACGAATGCCTCTGCTGGGGACAGGCCACCTGACTTGGTGACAAATAAATCAGAGGCCTGAACGAAAGAGACCAAGTCTATCTGAGAAATGAAACCCAGAATTTTCAGTTTCACAAGTTTTGGAATTATATGTTGAATCCGCCGTAGAGCTCGTCGTTGCTTTTCGTTGCAGCCGCACACGGCGATAATTTGCAGAGGTTCTTTTGTCTCGTTGGCAATGCTCATGACAACACCGGGAAAGTCTCCGGCGCCTTCCTTTCCGCTGGCTATGGTGATTGTTCTTATGTCGGGGTCGAACCCGATCCGGACAAGGCATTCTTTGGCGGTATCCGAGTTGCCAGAAGGAATGTTTACAGGCATACCCGTGATTTCAATCAATTCAGAAGGGACGCCAGCCGCAAGCCAAAGACTTGCGAGCTCGGGATGTGCCAGAAAAGTACGGTCTATGCGCTTGGATATTCGCGGGAAGTAACCCTCGAAATAATCTGTGTGGAGCCAGCCGATCTTGATACCCGGAATAAGCGCCTTTTCTCTGAGAGTCCCCAGCACTTGCGCTGATCCATAGTGGGTGGCCAGGATCGCATGGGGGGCCTCGGCCCTGAGGTACTCGCGCACCCTCCATTCCGGATAATTGTTCGGCAGCCACGACAGTGAACCCGCATGATTTCCCTGTTCCTGTAAGGAAAGAAAAATACTATCAAATAAGTCCGGCAGTTTTTTCGCAACAAACCAGTAGATTTTTTCGTCAAGCATACGTGTGACCGGATCCATGAATTCCCTAATGTCCTTTGTCAATACAATCGTCGAGGGATCTTGTTTAAGGATCGCTTGTTCAATGGATCGAGCCGCACTGATATGACCTTGACCGATAGAGGAATAAAAGAGAATGATTTTCTTTTTTGAATCCATGTCCGCGTCCTTGACGGCAAAAGAATAAATGCCTCTAGGAAGGTAGTTTACAGGGAAGTTTCAAGTTGTTCGGCTGCTCTTGGCTCT
This sequence comes from Syntrophaceae bacterium UBA6112, assembly GCA_002423465.1. Taxonomy (GTDB): domain Bacteria; phylum Desulfobacterota; class Syntrophia; order Syntrophales; family UBA5619; genus UBA5619. The sequence goes on from DIWG01000014.1 coordinate 17,190, forward strand.
CTTGCGACTTCAGCCCCCACAAAAGAAGCTCCACCAACTGCGACAGATAATGGTCGATTCCTTCATTGTTCTCCTGAACCATCAATTTGATCTCGAATCCCCTCAGAGCATATCCTATGGCCCTGGCAGCAAGAGAATGGTCCTCAATCCTGAATACACCTTTCTCCACACCTTCTTTCAAAATGGACGTGATGATCATGACCTCTCGTTCAAAAAAATCGTTGCGCAAGCTCTCGACGCTGGGTAAAAGTTTCTCTAGACCGTCTCGATCCAGGCCAAGAATGACCGCCGCCTGACGCATACATCGAAACTTGGACTTGACAAAGGCGGCAAGTTTGTCCGTGGGCGACAACTCCCTTGCCACGGCGGATAAGATCCCTTCAATGATCCCGTCCACTTCCCGATTTAGAACCTCCAGGTAAATCATGTCTTTATTACCGATATAGCTATAGATTGTACCCTTGGCTACGCTTGCCGCGCGGGCAACCTCGTCGATGCTTGTTTTTTTAAGACCGTATCGGGCGAACATTCTCCTTGCTGTTTCCAGTATGGATTCCAATTTATCTTGTTTCATAGTAATGGCCTTCAAGATGAGATTTTGAACGATTTTCGTTTTTTAGTCTAAATATAATACTGAAGCAGGGTTTGTCAAGGCGTAATCTCGCTGGAGTCTCCTTAGCTTCATTCCACCCAGGATCGCCCACGAAGCTGAAGCAGACATCTAAAGTCAGGTTTGTTTTTAGTCAGGAGCCGATTTCCCTAGTGATGACTGGTTGTTGGCTACTGGAATACATGATTGCGCAGGAAACACCGACCAAAAATTGCTTGACTTTCCAGATTTGTTCAACTAATTTCGACCAAAATACGATATCGGTCGAGTCGGTTACGATATGAATTCGGGGGCTATATGAATAAAGATGAAGAAATAAAAGGCGCAATCAAAGATGCGGCAAAGCGCGTTTTCAGCAAATGGGGTTTGAATAAGACTACCATGGAAGATATTGCCCATGAAGCCGGAAAGGGCAAAAGTACCCTTTACTATTACTTCAAAAGCAAAGAAGAAATATTCGAAAATGTGGCGATAGACGAACTCACAAGCATTATTAAAAAGGCAAAAGCCGGAATTGAAGACATAGCTTCCCCGAAAGATAAATTAAAAAGATATATTGCCATCACCCTTACGGAAATAAAAAAAGCCGTAACCATTTATTCTTTGATCAGAGGAGAAATCAAAGGAAATAAAGAATTTGTCG
>DIWG01000020.1:0-71572 GCA_002423465.1 Syntrophaceae bacterium UBA6112
CACGCTCGGTCCGCAGGGGAACAACCCCGACGGCAAGGGCAACTACGTCTTCGCGGACATCCAGGGCAAGGGCCATTACGTCGGCGTCAATTACTATGTCCACAGCCCGACGCCGATGTGGTACGGCGAAGGCGACGACATGATCTTCGTCGACGGCGACGAGACCCGCACGCTCTACGGCACGGGGACCGAAGACTCCTTCAACACCTCCTGGTGCCCCAAGGCCCTGTACACGCATCCGTACTACGGCTATGCCCGCGTCAATAACGATGTCGGCTGGCTCGGCCGGACCCACGTGTACCGGTTCCACATCGCCGACCCGATCTACTTCGAGAAATCACTGAAGGTCACGATCGAGCACGGCCACAACAACTGCCTGACGCTGGACCTTGCCAGCGTGGCCTATTGGTACCAGGCCCCGCCGCTGGCGAAGCTGCCTCCCATTCCGAACAAGGAGGCGAGAAAGCCCAAGTCCTTCATCGGGCCATCCGAAATGCACAAGTGGCGGGACGCCTGGCGGAAGGCCCACGGCGGTGACGATCAGCTCTGGGGCAACGAGCGGTAGAAGAGGATTTGAGATCTCAGATTTGAGATTGCGGCTTGCCGCGGCGGCGTCAATCCACGACGGTCAGGTCCATCTCGATGGCGTTTTCGATGCAGTAGGCCCGGATTCGCTCGACCATGGTCCGGCCGTACTGGTCGGCCTTGGTCTGGCCGACGCCTTTGACCTCCAGGAATCGCTGCAAGGTCGACGGCCGGCGGCGGGCCATATCGCGCAGGGCGGCGTCTCCGAAGATGATAAACGCCGGTACGCCTTTCTTGTGCGCGAGCGTCGCCCTTGCTTTGCGGAGGGCATCGAACAGTCCCTTGTCGACGCCCTGCCAGGAATCCGCAGCGACCTTGGCCACCTTGGCCTTGCGCTCGGGCTTCTGCGCCGGTCGCAACAGTCGTGGAGTCACTTCGCCCTTGAGAATCCTCCGGCCTTCCGCCGTGACGGCCAACACGTTGAAGTCGCCGGTCTTTTCCAGAAAACCCTGGCCGGTCAACTGTTCGATCCAGTCGTGCACAGCGCGTGAATCGTACTCGCGAAGCAGACCATAGGTGGTGAGGTTATCGTGACCGTTTTCGAGAATCCGCTGATCACGGGAGCCCGTCAGGACCAATGCCGTGTAGGCTCCGCCGAAACGCTGGCCCAGGCGCAAAACGCACGAGAGGATCTTCTGGGACACGACCAAGGCGTCGTCGATCGAGTCCACTTCACCCAGGCAGATGTCGCACCCGCCACAGTCGCTCTTTTCGGGAGCCTGGCCGAAGTACCCGAGAATCGCCTTGCGGCGGCAGACCCCCTCCGTGCAGTAGTTGTACATCCGGCTGAGCTTGGCCAAGGCGACCTCTTTTGCCTGCGGGTCCATGTCGCGCATCAGGCTCTTCCACGTGCCGTAATCGCCGCCGGAGTAGAACAGGCAGCATTCGGCCTCGAGCCCGTCCCGCCCGGCCCGGCCGCTCTCTTGCTGGTAGTGCTCCAGCGACTTGGGCATGCCGGCGTGGATTACGTACCGGACATTGGACTTATCGATCCCCATGCCGAAGGCGATGGTCGCCACGATCGTGTCGACCTCCTCGGTCACAAAATCGTCATGGCTTTTCTTACGGGCCTCGTCGGCCATGCCGGCATGATACGGGGCCACGTGGAGGCCCTTTTCTCGCAAAGCGGCGGCCATCTCCTCGACGTCCTTGCGACGAATGCAGTAGACGATGCCGGATTCGTCCCGGTGCCGGTCGATCACTTCGCTGACCTGCTTGATGATCCGGTTTCGCGCCTGGACCTTATAGATCAGGTTGGGCCGGTCGAACGAGCCGACGAGCATGGCGGGGTCTTTGAGCGAGAGCTGCTCGGCGATATCATGCCGCACCTGCTCGGTCGCCGTGGCCGTATAGGCGCCGATCGTAACATTCGGAAAGACCTTCCGCAGCGAGCGAAGCTGACGATACTCCGGCCGGAAGTCGTGCCCCCACATGCTGATGCAGTGGGCCTCGTCGATGGCGATGAAGGATAACTCCTGCTTCTGGAGGAACTTGCTGAATGATTCCATGACCAGCCGCTCGGGGGAAATGTACAGCAGCTTGAGCCGGCCCTTGCGGACCTGCTCGACGGCGTTATCCCGCTCCTCCGGGCTCAGAGAACTATCGATTCGGGCGGCCGGCACGCCGCACTCGGTCAGGGCGTCCACCTGGTCCTTCATCAGCGAAATGAGCGGCGAGACGACGATGGTCAATCCTTGAAAGAGCAGGGCGGGGATTTGATAGCAGAGGGATTTGCCGCCCCCCGTCGGCATCACGACGAGGGCGTCTTTTTTATTCAGGACATGGCCGATGATCTCCTCCTGAAGCGGCCAAAAGGCGTCGTAACCGAAATAGCGCTTGAGGATGGCCCTGGCCTGTCTGATGGGGTTGTTCATGCAGGTCGCTTTCCGCCTCCGACCAGACCCAAGAGGCACGCGGAGTATAGAAAAAGCGTTCAGGCATGTCAAAGATTTTTCAATACAATAGCGAAACGGTGATTTGTGACGGGACTCCGTCATGTAAGTTTAAAATTGTAATAATCAATACAGTGTCATTACAGATTGCCTGTGCCGAGGATAAAAAGCAATGCGTCCATAAGGCGAAAGGCACTTCTATGTTTATAGAATTCTATAAGACCTGTGGGTTTCTCACATTGCAAACTATTGGAATATCGTACGATATGTTTGGCATGACTCTTGTTAGAAATGGATTAATACGGACAAAGGAGAATCTGTGCGATGGCCGTTCATGTTCGATCTGATTCTGACGGGGCCTTGAAAGGTTTAAGGGTGGTGGATATGACCCGGGTCCTTGCCGGGCCTTTTTGTTCCATGTTCCTGGCTGACATGGGGGCAGAGGTCATCAAGGTGGAAGAGCCTGAAAAGGGGGACGATTCCAGGGAATATCCCCCCTTCCTGAGGGGGACCAGCGCTTACTTCACCAATCTGAACCGGAACAAGCGAAGCATCATCCTGAATTTGAAAAAGCAGGAAGCCAAAGAAATTCTGATGAATCTGCTGGAAAAATCGGATGTTTTGCTGGAAAATTTCAAGCCGGGGACGATGGATAAACTCGGATTCGGATATGAGCGCGTCAAAGATGTCAATCCGGGCATTATCTATGCGTCCATTTCCGGTTTCGGCCAGTACGGCCCCTACAAGGACAGGCCCGGATACGACATCATCGGCCAAGCAATGGGTGGATTGATGAGCGTGTCAGGCTGGCCGGACTCTCCTCCGACTCGAACGGGAACGGCCATGGCCGATATCGTTGCGGGATTGAATGCCTGTATCGGCATCCTGGCATCCCTCCGCGGGAGGGAACGCACGAATCTGGGAGAGCGGATCGATGTATCTTTGGTAGACTCGATGGTGAGCGCCATGGAAACGGTAATCCAGATCTATTTGGTGGAAGGGCGCGTCCCGCAGCGGGTAGGCAATCGCTACGAATTCATCGCGCCTTACAACTCGTTTGCTGCCGCCGACGGTTGGGTCGTCATCGGGGTTGGGGGGCAAGAGGTCTGGAAACGGTTTTGCAGGGTCATCGGACGGGAAGATCTGACAGAGGATCCGGATTTTTCAACAAACCGGGATCGTGTTGCGAATGTGGCACATCTGGATGAGATCGTGACCGCCTGGACCTCTATGCGCAAGGTGGACGAGATCGTGTCGTTGCTCATGGAAGCCAGTGTTCCCTGCTCTCCGATTCTGAGCGTCGATCAGATTTGCCGGGACCCGCATATTGCCGATGCCAGGGAAATGATTGTCGAGATGAACCACCCCCTGGAAGGGAAAATCAAGGTCGTTTCCTGTCCTATCAAATTCGGCCGGATGAAGCCGACCATCCGGACCACGGCGCCACTCCACGGCGAACATACAAGTGAGGTCTTAAAGGAAACCCTGGGGTTGTCGGAAGAGGCGTACGAACGCCTAAAGGCCTGCGGTGCCGTGGGATGAGTGGCAGGGCAACCGCCGGAACGGTTTCGGTGGCCGGAATCATCCGGGAGACGACCATGAAATCATAACCAGAGGTATCGTCGTTGCAGGAATGGTGGATTCTTTCGTTAAACAATATCACGAAATAACAGACGGAAAGGAGCTGGAACCATGAAAAAAAACGCATACGTTGGGACCTTCTTGATTATTCTTGTCGTTGCCTTTGTAGTCCTGTCCCCGCAGATTTCCCTTGGAGCTAAAAAGATGCTGGTGGGAGCTACCTCTGCATCGTCGAGTCATTACGGCTACTTCGTTGCCGTGGCACAGGTCATCAATAAGAACGTGCCGGATATGGAAGCATCCGTCGTGGAAACGGGAGCAACGGCGGACAATCTGCGGAGATTTTCGAGACGCCAAATCGACATCGGCATGATCACGACGAACACCCAGTCCGAGGCCTACTACGCACGCGCGCTCTACCAGAAGAACCCCGTCAAGACAAAAATTCTCTGGGTCTATGTTGTCGCGCCCCAGAATGTCGTCGTGCGAAAAGACGCTCACATTGCGAAGCTTTCTGATCTCAACGGGAAACGGTTTAACGCCGGCATCAAGGGATCGGCCTCGGAACAGACCACCCATGCCGTCTTTAAATCCTTAAAAATTACGCCGGAATTTGTTCCCGGTTCTACCGGAGACATCGTAACCGCCGTCAAGGACAATCGCGTCATCGGATACGTCAAATCAGGAGCTGGTCTGGGGCTCGACGCGTCATCACGGGACATTGCAACACTGACCCCGATCAACCTCATTTCATTGGATGCGAATCAGGCAGCAGCGATCGACAAGGAATTCCCTGATCTCGTGGTCATAGACGTACCCGCAGATATTGCGGCCAAAGGGATTGGCGCCTATAAAACCTGGGGATTCGCGGTGGGCTGTGCCGCGGGGCTCGACATGGACGAGGAAACCGCCTACAAGATCGTCAAAGCCATTTGCGAAGACAAAACCCAACAGGCGGCGGCATTTGCCGATGTCAAGGGAGCCAACTTTATGGACATGACGCTGAAATACTCCTCATCACCCCTGCACCCCGGGGCGATCAAATACTTCAAGGAAAGAGGGGCCAAAATTCCCGACCGGTTGATCGAGAAATAGGCGATTAAAAGATTCCCTTCGCCTGAGAAGGATTAGATGGCACTGTAAAACAAATTCGGGGAAAATCACATGGACGATAGCCGAGGCCGAGGATGGCGTCAAAGGGGGATCAATGCCTTTTCGATCTTTCTCTTTCTTTTTGTCTTCTACACTTGCGCGACGGGGCCCTTTGAAAGCATCATCCACAGGGCCATTTTCGTTGCCATTTTGATTGTGCTTGGCTTGTTCGTGTATCCCTTGTGGAGCGGAAACCATCTGCGTCCCCTCGGGATTGTCATCGATGCATGCATGGGAGTGGTCGCCGTCATTTCGTGCGTCTATGTTATTGCAAATTACGAGCTGATCATGGGCAGTTTGGGGGATCTGCCCTTAGCCCAGACACTGGACATTCTCATGACGGTGTGTCTGGTGGTCATCATCCTGGAAATCTCGCGTCGGGCAATCGGAGTGATCTTTCCTCTGATCGTTCTCATGATTCTCCTCTACGCCCTCTTCGGGGAACATATTCCCGGCCGCCTCGGCCATCGCGGATTCGATATCAATTTTCTGACGGAAACGCTGTTTCTCAGTGACCTCGGGATTTGGGGCATGCTGACGGGAGTCGCAGCGACAGTCATAGCCGCCTTTACCATGTTTGGTGCGGTTCTTCTGAATACCGGAGGCGGACGGACGTTCATCGACATTGCCATGCGTCTCGGCGGACGGGCGCCTGGTGGGGGTGCCAAGATCGCAACGATCGCCTCGGGGCTTTTCGGCATGGTCAGCGGCAGCGCCGTTGCTAATGTTGCCACAACGGGGAACTTCACCATTCCATTGATGAAACGGCTGGGATATCCTCCGGCAATGGCCGGAGGCACGGAAGCGATTGCGTCGACGGGAGGCCAATTGGCGCCACCAATTATGGGCGCCGCAGCCTTCATCATGGCGGAAATCATCGGTGTGGATTATGTCCGCATCATGATCGCCGCGGCCCTTCCGGCTTTCCTGTTCTATATGGGGGTATTCATGACAATCCATGTCATGGCGACGGAGGGAAGCCTGGGCAGCGTACCCGTCGAAGAGGTGCCGGTCTGGAAGAATATTTTGCACTGGCGGAAAATCACACCGATCACCACAGCCCTCGCTGCCCTGTTCTTCGGAATCCTCAACGGAAATTCGATTACCACGTCGGCCTTTTACGGTACGGTCGGGGCGCTGGTGACCTTCCCCATGACATCCATCCGGAAACGCTCCGATCTGTTTGCTACGCTCAGAGAACTGGAAAAGGCGGCCATCGATTCTTCGAAAGGGCTCCTGATTATCGGCATACTGCTGGCCGGCGCGCAAATCATGGTGTCGGCCATCAACATGACGGGACTGGGCGTCACCCTCTCCACGCTCATTATCAGCGTGGGGGGTGAAAATATATTCCTGATCACGCTGATCGTGGCAGTCGTATGCATGATCATGGGAATGGGAATCCCCACGACCGCAGCCTATGTTCTGGTCGCCGCCGTATTAGCCCCGGCGATGATCAAGATCGGGATCGCACCCCTCGTATCGCACATGTTTGTGTTCTATTACGCGACGCTTTCGGTGATTACACCACCGGTCTGTATCGCGGTGTTCGTGGGAGCTGGGATCGCAGGAGCACGCTGGGGTGATACGGCCAAATATGCCCTGCGGCTCGGGGCGGTCACGTACGTCATACCGTTTCTCTTTATCATCTATCCCGGGATTCTGGCGCAGGAAGGTATGGAAGCCTTTGCGCATGCGCTTTTTTCCGGTGTCGTATTCGTTCTTGCCTTTGCCAATCTTTTCGGGGGAATGAGGATTTTCCGTTATCGCATCATCAATGCCGTCCTGTGGCTGGTAGTTGCCGTTCTCGCTGTCATGCCGGGATTGGAAAGCACCATTGCCGCGAGCGTGATGACCGTCTGCCTATATCTCGTAAGGAAAAGATCCCGTGCTGTTCTGGTACAACAAGCCGGGTCCTGAACGGGTATCGGATGTTGCGATGAGAAAGGGAATCACTTCAGATATTGTGTTGACGGATCTTGTTGTACAGGGTGGCCAACGAAATCCCGAGTTGCTTTGCAGCCTTCCGTTTGCATTCGACGGATGTGCCGAAACTCTTCAATGCATCTATGATGACCTCTTTTTCTGAAGACCGGGTCGCATGGGAGATGGTCCGACCAGGAGCCGGTTGGGGAGTGATTTTGGAAAAAATCGGTAGATCCCGCGGCATGATCTCGTTCGTTTCGCTCATGCTTGCCGCAAATTCGAGGATGTTGAAGAGCTCCCGGACGTTACCGGGATAATGGTACTGGCGGAGAATGTCAAGGGTCGAAGAGGAGGCTGTATATCGTTTCTTCATTCGCCGGGTGTGCCGATCCAGGAAATGTTCGACCAAGGGCAGAAGATCCTCAGGCCTCGCCCGCAGCGGCGGAATTTCCAGGGAGATCACATTGAGCCGGTAAAAAAGATCCTCCCGGAACTTCATTTCACCGATCAGCTGACCGATTTCCCGATTCGTTGCGGAGATAATCCGGACATCCACCTTGATTGGTTTCGTGCCGCCGATACGCATGAATTCGCCCGTTTCAAGAACCCTCAGGAGCTTGGATTGGAGATCGTATTCCATGTCTCCAATTTCATCCAGGAATAGGGTTCCACCATGGGCGATTTCGAAGAGTCCTATCTTGCCGCCCTTCAGGGCGCCGGTAAAAGCACCTTCCTCATAGCCAAACAATTCACTGGAGAGAAGCTGGGGTGTAAAGGCGGCGCAGTTGATGGGGACGAAGGGGCTGTTGAAACGTGGACTGGCGTTATGGATGGCGTGGGCAAAAAGTTCCTTCCCGGATCCACTCTCGCCCAAAATCAGAACAGGCATGTTGTTGGCGGACACGCGCCTGGCCATCTCCTTTACCTTTTCCATCTCTCTGCTTTGGCAGACGATGTCCGCAAAGTGGTAGTGAGCCCGATGGATTTCCCGTACCTTGTTGCGCAATTCCAGAACCCGGTGGGTGTAGGCTCGCAGCTCGTTGCTCAAAGCCACCACTTCGGTAACGTCACGGACAACGGAGATGGCGCCTACCACCTTGTCGTTAAAAACGATGGGATTGATATCGGCGATATATTCGATGTTGTTGACTTTCCGCTGCACGCCGAGCAGGACCTTGCCCGTCCGTAGCACCTCCGGCAAACGGGCTCCCTTGCGCACACTCTGAACCTTGCGATTCAGCACGTCGTTGCTGCTCACCCCTGTCAGCCGAAGATAGGAGCTGTTCACGTATTTGATGTAGCCCTTCTCGTCGGTGATCAAGATTCCATCGTGCAGGGAATTGATGATTGTGTCGAAGAGAGGGATTTTCTGAAGGGCATTAATATCGAATGCCAATGAAAACATGCCTGGACTCCTGACGATTCAAGGATGGACGAAATATTTTGATGGCCATTGCCGGCTGACCGGCCGAATTGAACGAAAACGGATGATCCACCGGGGAACCACTCCCATCGCTTACGATGGGGATGAATGATATCGAAGGGCTAAAATCGAATTGCGAATCTCATTTCTGACGGAACCATTCTTTACAGGGTTAAAGATTAGGTAAAGGATGGTTGTCTGTCAAGCAAATTCTAATAACACAAATTGCAACAAGAAATAAAAGATGACTAAGGAGTGCACGAACAACTTCCTTGTCAAGCAGCCGCTAATTTCAACAGAAATGCATCCTTTTAAAGCGTAATGCTCATCCCTATCAGAACCCCGAATATAATTTGGATAAAGATATCCAGAAGTCTCCGAGATTTGAACACGCTGGAATTATTGAACAGGCTTGAATAGTGTTATTTATAATCATCAGCTCATCAGCAAAATATTAACGGGACGCCCTCTTCCAAAGACTCTCTCTGTAATTTTTTGATTGACTAAATTTATGCTTAGGATATATTGCAACCATGAAATCGATATTTAGAGATGTCCAATTCCAGCAGAAACGGCAGCGTCAGCGAATTCATAATTCGCTTGGGAGTGGATATGTCTAAATAATGTTTTGTGAAATGATGCATCCGGCCCCGGCGAATCAAGTGTTCGTCGGGGCTTTTTTGTGCACTGAGGGGTGGTCTAACGGTAAGACGACAGGCTCTGGACTTGTATATTGAGGTTCGAATCCTCGCCCCTCAGCCATATTATTACTCCGGCAACCATAAGTGCCGATCCTGTCATTCCCGCGAAAGCGGGAATCCAAGACAGGACTGGATGCCGGATCAAGTCCGGTATGACAACCTTTGATATGTTTACTTGCCGGTGTAATAAGGGACAGTTCCATTTTTGAGGAAGGAGGGAAAGGTAATGAGTGCGATCCTGCAAAAAATCGGTATCGACATCGAAAAAAAGAACAAGATAGGTTATGCTGACGTTCAGCCCGATGAATCTTCGGTGCAACTTTCAGGCGCCGGGACCGCCGGTTCCCCGACCTCTCAGAACATGCAGCCCCTGGAGACCATGGCGGATCAGGAATATGTGAGACTGATGGAAGAGCGCTATGGTATCCGGGAAGAGGGCATTCTTTAAGCGGCAAGACAATAAGGAATTCTCTTTAGCGCTTTTCGATAACGGAGGCCGGTATGAATGTGTTGATTTTAAAGAACGTTTCCGGTGAAGGGCCAGGCACGATCGAGGATCATCTGTGCAAAGAGCGGATTTCCTATTCAGTCATTGACCTCAAAGCAGGCGAATCTGCGCCTGAGCTTAACGCCTTTACGCATCTCGTCATCCTGGGCGGTCCCATGGCTGTGTATGAGATGCACCTGTTCCCGTATCTTGTCAGCGAGGTTGAGCTGATCCACGCCGCGATCGATGCGGACAAGCACGTCCTGGGCGTGTGTCTCGGCGCACAGATGATTGCCCACGCGCTGGATGCCCGGGTCTATCCCGGTTCCAGGACGGAAATCGGATGGCATGAAGTGACGCTCTCCGATGAAGGCATGTGCGATCCGCTCATGTCCGTACTGGTCTTTCCCGGCCGGAAGGCAGCCCAGGTTTTTCAATGGCACGGAGACACATTCGACTTGCCCGCAAGGAGCGTGCGGCTTGCGTCATCGGGCCTCTATGCCAACCAGGCCTTTCGTTACGGGAATCGAGTATATGGCCTGCAGTTTCATATCGAAGTCACCCCAGCCATCGTACGCGACTGGCTCGCCGACGAACAGGGGATCGATTACGCCTCGATCCTGGCGGATTCGGAAAGGCTGTTTGTTTTCTACAGACAGCGTGCTGAAAAGTTCTATGAACTTTTTTTCGAAAAATCGTTATAGGCGAAGACCCAACGGTCTTTGCCCTCCTTGAATTAGGATAGAGATAGACAATAATATCTTTTTGGTTGAGCAGTACGGGTTGAAAGCGATCTCAGCGAGGAGGATTTATACGCGTCTCTGAGAGGCTGACCTGAACTGAATTTTCCAGAAAGAGGTAAATGAACCGAATCCGATTGTGGTGCGGGGGACGCCCTCCTCATGTTGAACACGAAAAAGACAACACAAGAGATCCTCCAAAATGACCTACTGCGTGAGCGGGCCTCCGCCCTGGCCCGTGCCGGAGAGCGACTTGCCGACGCGCTGGAAAAACTCCGGTCGATCGAAAGGGATCTGACGGAATCATTGGTCCTTTGGCACAGGGAGATGGAGAACGGCGGAAAAAACTCGCAAAGTCTTCGCGGTGAGGTCAACGTGAAGATCTGCGCCTATAATCGTCAACGCGAGCACGTCAAGACCCGTTATTACTACCTGATTATAACTCGCGAGGCACTTGGGATCATTCACCACGAGCGCCTCGAGGAGATCTATCGGATTCCGCCGAAAAAACGCTGTCTGCCGGAACACTGAGTCACCTCCCTGCCGGCAAACGTTCCATTGAGGTCTGGGAATCGTCAGGCGAGTCTACGGTCCAGGCTTCTGTACTGGATGGCTTCGGCGACATGTGAAGAGAGGAGCGGACCGCCGCCGTCCAGATCCGCGATGGTCCGGGCGACCTTGAGAATTCGGGTGTAGGCGCGGGCGCTCAATCCAAGCCGGTCGACGGCCATTTCGATGAGCTGACGCGACTCTTCGTCGAGGGAGCAGGCGGCACGAAGCTGGCGATCGGTCATGCGGGCGTTGAAGAGGGTCTCGTCTCCGGCGAAGCGGTTTTTCTGGAGGATTCGCGCCTGTTCGACCCTTGCCTTGATGGCGGCGGACGACTCGCCCGTTTCGCGTCCCGTTAGATCCCGGTAGCGGACCGAGGGGACCTCGATATGGATGTCGATCCGATCCATCAGCGGGCCGGAAATCCTCCCCTGGTACTGGCGGATCTGCTGGGGCGTGCAGCGGCAAGGGCGGCTCCGGTCGCCGAAGAATCCGCAATTGCAGGGATTCATCGCTGCGACCAGCATGAAACGGGCGGGATAGGTGGCCGTAAGGGAGGAACGGGTGATCGTAACCCGGCCGTCTTCCAGCGGTTGGCGCAGCGCCTCGAGCGCGTTCTTCCGGAACTCCGGCAGTTCGTCGAGAAAAAGGACTCCGTGATGGGCAAGGCTGATCTCTCCCGGCTTTGGGGTATGGCCGCCGCCGACCAGGCCGGCATCGGAGATTGTATGGTGCGGAGCGCGAAAGGGTCGGATTCCCAGGAGCGCCTCTTTGCGGTCCAGCAGGCCGGCGACGGAAAATATCTTTGTTGTTTCGATTGCCTCCGGAAGGGAGAGGTCGGGGATGATCGTCACGAGCCGCTGGGCGAGCATGGTTTTTCCGGATCCGGGTGGACCGATCATGAGGAGGTTGTGCCCTCCTGCGGCGGCGACCTCCAGGGCGCGTTTGGCCTGTTCCTGGCCGTGGATCTCGCTGAAATCGAATGGATAGTCGCGGCTTCGACAAAAAAGATTTTCGAGATCGACATGGACGGGTGCGATCTCCGTCCGGCCGCCGAGAAACTCCACCACCTCGGAGAGCCGATCCACCGGGATCACCTCGATCCCCTCGACCAGCGCCGCCTCGGCGGCGTTTTCCCGCGGAACGATCACCCCCCGGATGCCGAGGGCCTTCGCCTCGAAGGCCGCGGGCAGGGCGCCGTGAATCCCTTTTACGCCGCCGTCCAGCGAGAGTTCACCGAGGAGGAGATAATCGGCGAGCGAGGAGGCGGGTAGAATACCCTGGGCGGTCAGGATCGCCACGGCGATCGGTAGATCGAAAGCGGTCCCTTCCTTCTTGATGTCGGCGGGGGCCAGGTTCACGGTAACGTGATGGCCGGGGAAGGCATAACCTGAGTTCTTGACGGCGGCCTTGATCCGGTCCTTGCTCTCGCGCACCGCCACGTCGGGGAGGCCGACCGTCGAAAACAGCGGAAGACCGGCGGTGAGATCGACCTCGACGTTGACGGGATAGGACTCGATGCCGATGACGGTACTGCTGATGGCCTTGACGATCAAGCGAATACCTCCCCTGGAGGCTTTACCGAGTTTTGCCGTGCACCCTCCTGCATGATCTGACCGGCGACCGGATGCAAGTCATTCGAACCACATCCCACGATAATCCTAAACGAGAAGCGCCTTTCCGACAAGCGATTTTTCTCTCCCTTACCCCCCGCTGGATTACGGTGTAAAAATCAACCATGACGAAGGTGCGGGGATTCAATAGGAAATCATTGACTTTTGATCGTGCATCATAGTAATAAAGCAACAAAATATGATCGATTTCCTTCAACAATACAGCCCCGTCACGCAGACGCTGATCGCCACGTTCTTTACATGGGGCGTGACTGCAATCGGCGCTGCACTCGTTTTCTTTACCAAGACGGTCAAACCCAAACTCATGGATTCCATGCTTGGATTCGCCGCCGGAGTCATGATCGCCGCGAGCTTCTGGTCGCTGCTCGCACCGGGGATTGAAATGGCCCGACAGATGGGACAGATCCCTTGGCTGACGGCCGTGATCGGATTCATGGGCGGCGGTCTTTTCATGAGACTGGCGGATCGTCTGCTACCGCATCTTCATCCGGGTCTCGCCATGAGGCAAAGCGAAGGGATCAAGACTTCCTGGCAGCGAAGCACGCTGCTGGTCCTTGCGATCACACTGCATAACATCCCCGAAGGCCTTGCGGTCGGCGTTGCTTTCGGGGCCGTGGCGGCCCATCTTCCTTCCGCCACGCTGGGCGGCGCCATTGCTTTGGCTCTCGGAATCGGCCTCCAGAATTTTCCCGAAGGGGCTGCGGTATCGTTGCCGTTGAGGAGGGAAGGAATGGGGCGGACGAAGAGCTTTTTGATGGGGCAGGCGTCCGGTCTGGTTGAACCGATTGCCGGGATGATCGGGGCGGCATTCGTTCTGCACATGCAGAACATGCTGCCCTATGCCCTTTGCTTCGCTGCCGGAGCGATGATTTTTGTTGTGGTGGAAGAGCTGATCCCGGAATCGCAGCGGAACGAGGCAAACATCGATCTGGTAACGATGGCAACCATGGCCGGTTTTTCGGTGATGATGATCCTCGACGTGGCTTTGGGCTGATGGGGCCGCGTATTTCAAGAGCGTATCTTTCTTGACTGAGGGAAAAGGCTGTGCTAAGTTTCCTCCAAATTCGGCGTTCAATGTGATTCCGACACGGCAGATCATGAAAGAGCTATCCCATCTCGATGAAAAAGGCCGGGCGCGCATGGTGGATGTAACGGCCAAGGCACCCACTTTCCGCCGGGCGGTCGCCCGGGGAGAGGTCCGGATGCGTCCGGAGACTGCCGCACTGATCCAGGAAGGGGGAATCCCGAAAGGGGATGTCTTCGCTACGGCCCGGATCGCGGGGATCATGGCGGCGAAGAAAACCGGAGAGCTGATTCCCATGTGCCATCCGCTCGAACTTACGGCGATCGAAGTCCTGTTTTCGTGCGATTCCACAGCGGGCGAGGTTGCGATCGAGGCAAAGGTCGGAACGATCGGCAGAACGGGGGTCGAGATGGAGGCCATGACGGCCGTCGGCGTCGCCGCGCTGACGATTTACGACATGTGCAAGGCAGTCGACCGGGAGATGGTCATCACGGATATTCAACTGATGAGCAAAGAAGGCGGCAAGAGCGGCGCCTTCTTCAGACGGCAACCATAGACGAAAACCATTGGTTTGAATCCGCCCGCGATCGTATTCCCCGCGTCTGGCTGCGCGGGATATGCGGGTAAAAACGGAATGGTTTGTTCCTTGTCCAGGAGCGAAGACCTCCGCGGCTTGCGGCGGAGATCTTCAAAGCGGGTTCGCGCCCGCCGGGAGATGATATGTCGCAGCGCGTCTATACGATCAGAAGGGCGTTTCTCATTCCTCTCGGCGTCGATGCCTTGCTTCTCTTCTGCCTCTTTGCCCTCTCCCTGTCGTCGCCCGGTTCAATGACGGAAAGGCTCGTTTTTGCAATTTTTTTCTTTCCCTCCCTGTATCTCTTCCTGGAATGTCTTTTCCGCCGGGTCACGGTGGATGAAAGGGGGATTGCGGTCCGGAGGTTTTGGAGAGAGAAGCGGGTATCTTGGGAGGAGATCACTCATATCGGAGGTCTCAGCCTCCACAAGAAGGTCTATCTCCTGCTTACGACCGTCAAAGGGTTTCTCATCGTCTCCAATGCGTATGGGGAATTCTCCGATCTGGCGGCGGAGATCGTTTCTCATGTCGATCTCACAAATGTGGAAGAGGAGGTCCGTCTGCTGGCGATGCGTTCCCCGTCCGGGGTCGCCCATATCGCGATGGCATGGATTGCGGCCGTGTTCATGGTCGGCATCATCCTGATCAAGATGATGTCTCTTATGGTGTGATGACAAGAATCTCCTTGCAAAACCGTCAAGAAAGGAATCCGCTGATTCATGGCTCTGAAAAAGCATCAATCCATCCTTGATCCGGTTGCAGCGGAGGGTCGATCGACTCCTGCCGCGGTGGCTGAAGAGGTTCTGGAAAAGAAATTGGAGGACATTACGACCATCCTCTGCAAGGTGGGGACGGACAAAAACCGGATCTACGAGGAGGTTATGGCGATGGTGGAGAGGGGTCTCGTCCGGATTGCCCTCCGGCGGTCGCATCATGTGAAGAGCGCGGCGGCGAACTATCTGGGAATCAACCGGAACACCTTTCAGAAGAAGATGATCAACCTCGGAATCGATCACGATCCGGAGTGATCGACAGGGGGGAGGAACGGCTCCGGGTGCGGCAGTCGCTCCGGGGGAAATGGCCGGAAAACAGTAAAGAGAAGAAAGAGAGAGAAGAAAGAGTGTCGATGAAACTTTCGGAGCCGGTGGCAAGACTTCTGGCCAGGGGTGTACGGATACCCAATCCTTTTTCCGTCGATGTCGGTGAAGAGGTCGATCCCGAGCGCGTTTCAACCAACGGGATTGTTTTATACGCGGGGACGAAGATTTCCGGGGCGAAAACCCTGATCTCCTCGGGGGTGAAACTGGGCGGCGAAGCGCCGGTGACGGTTGCCGACTGCCGGCTCGGCCGGGGGGTAGAGCTCAAAGGGGGGTTTTTCAAGTCTTCCGTATTCCTGGATCAGGCGAATATGGGCTCCGGCGCCCAGGTTCGGGAGGGATGCCTCCTCGAGGAGGAGGCGAACGGGAGCCATACCGTCGGGCTGAAGCAGACCATCCTCTTTCCCTTTGTCACCCTGGGCAGTCTGATCAACTTCTGCGACGCCTTTCTCGCCGGGGGGACGAGCCGCAGGGACCACAGCGAGGTGGGAAGCTCCTACATCCATTTCAACTACACCCCCAACCAGGACAAGGCGACGGCTTCGCTGCTGGGCGATGTTCCCCACGGCGTGATGCTGAAGGAGTCCCCGATCTTTCTCGGAGGACAGGGAGGGCTGGTGGGACCGGCCCGGATCGGTTTTGGGACGGTGATCGCCGCGGGAGAGGTCTGGCGGGGGGATTGCCCCGAAGGAGGCAAATTGCTCCAGGGAGAGAGACAACCGCTCTCCGTGAAGGTTTTTTATCCGGGTCTCTATGGCGACATCCGGTGGAGGGTGGCCAACAACGTCCTTTATGTTGCGAATATGCTGGCGCTCCGGCAGTGGTATCTCCACGTGCGCTGTTTCTTCCCCGGCGATCCGGAGATGGGAGAATCGCTTCGGAAGGGGGCGATGGAGATCCTGGAAGCGGCTCTGGCCGAGCGGTTGACGCGGTTCAAGGCCCTGGCGGATAAGATGGGGAGATCGCTTGAACTCGGTGAAAGGTTTCTGCCGGAGGAGACCCGCGGGGAAATTCTGCGGCAGCAGCGGGAATTCCGGGAACGGTGGCCGGAGCTTATGGCCTGTCTGACGGACCGTCGTGAGGAAGCGGTCGGCCGGGAGGAACGGGACCGATTTCTCGCGGTTTTGCCCGCCGTCCGGGAGGCGCGGGGGAACGATTATATCCAGGTGATCCGTTCCCTGGACCGGGATGTCTCCGCTCTGGGTACGCTGTGGCTGCAGCGGGTGGTCGATGACGTGGCAGAGAGGNNCCCATTCCCAGCCGGTGGTTCGGGTGACGGGGGCGGAAGGCGTTACATATTTGTCACTTTTTTAGCTGCAAAGAAGAAAAATGTTCTGCATCGCCACTGTTCCGTTGGGGTATCATTATTTCTTGTTAAATCATTCCGTATATTTGGGATGGACGGCTTCCCCGGAACGATATTTGCTATCTCATTTCAAAGGGGAAACATGTATGCTGAATCCGCCATGTTGAGACATTGCCGGAAGATCGTCCATTTTATCAAGGGGTGCAAGATTCACGTCGGCCGCGACCCGCAAGGGGTTGATGTTCCTGCGTTGATCCTCTTTCCCCATCGTCCCGCGATCCTTTGCTGCGGCCTCGCCGGTATTTTGACCCTCCGCGTTGCGGGCCGCGTGATCCCACACGACGACCTGTCGATTCTTTTTAACCGGGCGGCGGAAAAAAATCTGCCGGCTCTGCTCCACGGGAAGATTCCTTCGACGGCTTATCTGGGGGGGATGCCGACTCAGGAGGTGATGGAACGGGAACTTCTCCGCATGAAGGGAGAAGAGGCCTTCGGAAGGATCTTCTATGATGATGATGAGGTGCGCCGTCTGACCCTTCTTTCCGAAAGAATGAGTGCATTTCTGACGGAAGAGGAGAGGCTGCTGGAGACGCAGGCGGGGCGGATTTCGACGGCCGATCTGGAGACCGTCAACCATGGTCTGGTGCTGATCCGGGATCTCGTCTGGGGGGTCAATCGGGATATCCTGGAAAATATTGGGAGAATCTTCCGCCTGGCCGGGGTGGACGGCGTCGCGGACGTGTCACGGGAGGCCCTGTCGAAGTACCGGAAACTGAACTTTCTGTTGAACAGTCTGGACCGTCTGGAGGTCCGGGGTCGGGATTCGGCGGGGATACAGATCTCCTTCGCTGCAGCGGATGCCGATGCTTTTGGCGGGATCATGACCGGCCTGCGGGAAAGCGGACTCGGCGATGAGTTGGACCGGCGGATGGCGCCCGGGGATCTTGCCGACGGCTCGATCACCGGTTCCTCTGCCGCCGAACGCGGAATCGACGTGGCCGGAGGAAAGACCGTCACTTTCACCTACAAGACCGCGGAGATTATCGGAGAGCTGGGCCGGAACGTTCGTGAACTGAGAAAGCAGGTCGCCGAGGATCGCCTGTTCCACGCATTTGCCCGCCTCCCGGTGATCTTCGAGACAGCCTTGACCCACACCCGCTGGGCATCCGTCGGTTCGATCACAGAGGAAAACTGCCATCCTATAGGAAATTTTACGCTTTCATCCGAAAGTGCCGCTGCCGGGGCGCCGGTGAAACTTTATCCCGCCTACGGAATGGGTCCCTGGAACATCCATGTGGTCCTGAACGGGGACATCGACAACTACCAGACACTCCGGGAGGCGCTCGAGGCGGAGGGGATGTGGATCGCACCCGAGGTGACGACGGATACGAAGATCATCCCGCTTCGGATCGAAAAATACCTGTTTCAGGGTCATGACCTGACCGAGGCGTTCCGCCGCGCCGTAGGAGATTTCGAAGGGTCTCATGCCATCGCCATGACCAGCAATGTCGAGCCGGGCAAGATTTTTCTGGCCCTGAAAGGGAGCGGCCAGTCGATTTACATCGGGATCACCCCCGACCGGTATCTCTTCTCCTCGGAGCTTTACGGCCTGGTGGAAGAGACCCCCTTCTTCATCAAGATGGACGGCGAGAGGCCTGCGCGTTCCGAGAAACCGGAGGCCACGGGGCAGATCGCCATCCTCGATCAGGACGCTCCCGGGGGGGCGGCCGGCATTCGGGGTCTCTTCTATGACGGAACGCCGCTTCCCTTCGGTGAAGACGCGGTGAAGCGGGCGGAGATCACGACGCGGGACATCGATCGCGGCGACTACCCCCACTACTTCCTCAAGGAAATTACCGAATCGGCCCTCTCCGTCCGGAAGACCCTGCTGGGCAAATACCGGATCGAGCAGAATGGGGGAACGGAACGGGCCGTCTTCAATCTCGGTCCGGACATCGTCCCGGAGGGAATCCGGGAGGCTCTCCGCAGCAAAAAGATCCGGCGGATCGTTGTGATCGGCCACGGGACGGCGGCTGTCGCCGGGAGCGCCGTAGCCGATGCGATGGAACGCTGCCTCCGGGGAAGCGGGATCCGTGTAGAGGCCCGGATTGCCTCCGAGCTGAGCGGTTTCAGCCTGGAGAACGACCTGCACGACACCGTGATCATCCCGATCACCCAGTCGGGAACAACGACGGACACCAATCGTGCCGTAGCGATGGCTGCGGAGCGGGGCGCGAAGGTGATCGCGATCGTCAACCGCCGCCAGTCCGATATTACGGCGAAGGCGGACGGCGTTTTTTACACCTCGGACGGCCGGGATATCGAGATGGCCGTCGCCTCGACCAAGGCTTTCTACTCCCAGATCGTGGCCGGCCACATCCTCGCCCTTGATCTGTCCCGGCTTTTATCGACCCTTCCCGATGACCGGATTGCAGAAGAGCTCCGCCTTCTCGAACAGGCGCCGGAGATGATGGGGAAGGTCCTCGCTCGGAAGGAGGAGATTCGCGGCGTCGTTGAGCGGCTGGCGAAGGGGAGGCGGTACTGGGCTGTCGTGGGAAGCGGCCCGAACAAGGCGGCGGCCGATGAGATCCGGATCAAGCTGAGCGAACTCTGCTACCAGACGATTTCCTCCGACGTGGTGGAGAACAAGAAGCATATCGATCTGTCAGCCGAACCGCTGATTCTGGTCTGCGCCTCGGGAAGTCCGGAAACCGTCATGGGGGATATCGTCAAAGACGTGGCGATCTTCAAGGCCCACAAATCAGGCGTGGTCGTTTTCGCCGATGAAGGGGAAGAGCGGTTCGACGCAATCGCCGACGCGGTGATTCCGCTTCCCCGCGCCCCGCTGCCGCTTCCGGTGATCCTGAACACGGTGGCAGGCCACCTCTTCGGCTATTACGCCGCGTGCAGCATCGACGCGGACGCCCTGTTCCTCCGTGCGTTCAAGAGCCGTCTCAATCTGATCATGGTCGAACAGGCGAAACGGAACCTCTCTGAACCGGAGTGCATTGCCGACGCCCGTCTGCGCCGTCTCGTGAACGATTTCACGGACCGCTTCCAGCGGCGGAAGAGTCAGGGCGCCTTTTCCCAGACCGGCGTGCGGACGATCTCCGATCTGACCCTCCTTTTGAAATATGCGGCCGGGAAGTTGCCGATCGACGATTTCCGGCATGATTTTCCCGGAGCCGGGGAACCGGTTTCGCCGATTGACCTTTTGGACGTCACACTCGGCCATGCCGTGGATGAGCTTTCCCGCCCGATCGACGCCATCCGCCACCAGGCCAAGACGGTGACGGTGGGGACCAGTCGGAAGGAAACACCGCCCGGCGGCGTTCTCTTTGATCTCATGGCGGAGCTCTCCTTCTCCGCAAGATCTCTCCTCGGCACCAACCTCCTTGCGCTTCGCCGGCTGCAGAAGGCGGTTTCCGCGGTGAATGGATACACCCTCTATGCGGTGAATCATCTGGATGACGAGGGAAAACCGGGCGACAACGCGACCATTGCGATCCGGAAGCGGGGCGGCGTCTCCCTGGGGATGTCTTCACGGGCCGAAAAATCGAGTATCCTGATGGGAACCAAGAAGGGGATCGTGGCCTCCGGGCGGATCTATGTGGGACAGGGAAAATCGGACGGCGCTCCCCTCGTGGTTGTCCCTCTTCTCGGGGTGGAGGCGCGGGTGGAAAATTTGCTGCTGATCCATGTGATGTTCAACGAGGCGCTTTCCGTTCCGGAACGGAGGGGGCTCCTGGGCGAGCGGGTGGACGATATCCGTAATCTCATCCAGGAATACAACCTGGTGTGGGACGATGGTTGTCTTGAGGAGATTCCGCTCGCCGTTCTGCTGGGCGAACCGGTGGAGGTCATCGCCGGACGGATCCGCCGGAATCGCGACCGGCAGGCGCCGTGCTACACGGATTGACGGTCGGAGGGACAAGCGGCGGAGGGAACGTTCCGGGATGAGGGATTATGGATCCTGATGAAAGGAAGCGGGGCTTCGAAACGATCTCCGAATTCGACCCCCCGGGGGCCTTTTCAGGTTGTTGCAAGGAGCGATGATGAAGACGAAATTCATATTTGTGACGGGCGGGGTTCTCTCCTCCCTCGGCAAGGGGCTGGCGGCGGCGTCCATCGCGGCCGTTCTCGAATGTCGCGGCCTCCGGGTGACCAACCAGAAGCTCGATCCCTACATCAACGTCGATCCGGGNNACGATGAGCCCCTTTCAGCACGGCGAGGTTTTCGTGACCGACGACGGGGCGGAAACCGACCTGGACCTCGGCCATTACGAACGCTTTACCGGCACCCGGATGGGCAAAGGCAACAACCTCACGACGGGACAGGTCTACTTCTCGGTGATTACCAAGGAGCGGCGGGGAGACTACCTGGGAAAGACCGTTCAGGTGATTCCCCACATCACGGACGAGATCAAGGATTACATCAAAAAGACCGCCGAGGGCTTCGATGTTGCGATCGTCGAGATCGGCGGCACCGTGGGCGACATCGAGAGTCTTCCCTTCCTCGAGGCGATCCGCCAGTTCCGCAACGAAGCGGGGCGGGAGAACGCCATCTTCATCCATTTGACCTGGGTTCCCTTCATTAAAACGGCGGGCGAGGTGAAGACGAAACCGACGCAACACAGCGTCAAGGCGCTCCGGGAGATCGGCATCCAGCCGGACATCCTTCTCTGCCGCACGGAGAACTTTCTCTCCGACGCGATCAAAGCGAAGATCGCCCTCTTCTGCAACGTGGAGGTGGCGGCGGTCTTCACCGCCAAGGATGTCGCCTGCATTTACGAAGTTCCGTTGATTTACCACCGCGAGGGGGTGGATCAGAAGATTGTCGAACTTCTGAATATCTGGACCGGTCAGCCCCACCTCGGGGCGTGGGAGGACGTGGTGGACAAATTTCTCCACCCCGCCCATGAGGTAACAATCGCGATCGTCGGGAAGTACGTCAACCTGACCGATTCCTACAAGAGTCTCAACGAGGCGCTTTACCACGGCGGGATCGCCAATGACTGCCGGGTGAACCTCCGTTTCGTCGATTCCGAGAAGATCGAGAAAGAGGGGCTGGGAACCCTCCTGGAAGGCGCCGACGGGGTTCTCGTCCCCGGCGGGTTCGGCAACCGGGGAATCGAAGGGATGATCACCGCCGTCGAATGGGCCCGGGTGCGGAGGGTCCCCTTCTTCGGGATCTGTCTCGGAATGCAGATGGCCGTCATCGAATATGCAAGGAATGTCTGCGGTCTGGCCGGGGCGAACAGCTCCGAGTTCGACGAGGGCACCCCGCACCCGGTGATCGACCTCCTTCCCGAACAGAAACAGATCACCGAAAAGGGTGCGTCGATGCGTCTTGGGGCCTATCCCTGCGTCCTCGAGAAGAACTCTTTCGCCTGTGAGGCCTACGGGGAAACGCAGATCGGCGAAAGGCACCGCCACCGCTACGAATTCAACAACGAGTTCAAGAAGGCGCTGGTTGAGAAGGGCCTCCGGATCACCGGCGCCTCCCCGGACGGGCGTCTCGCCGAGATCACCGAGATCGCGGGACATCCCTGGTTCCTGGGCTGCCAGTTCCATCCCGAGTTCAAATCCCGGCCAACGAAACCCCACCCGCTCTTCAGCCATTTCATCCGGGCGGCCCTGCAGGGGAAGATGAAAACACCCTAAGGTCGGGGTCTACACGAACCCATAGAAAACATATCCTTTTAAGCCATTTCCCTGAGTTTCCGCCAAAGGGTCGTTCGGCTGATCCCCAGTCTTTTGGCCGCGAGCGTCTTGCTGAACCGCGATGTTTCCAGTGCTTTACGAATGGCTCTTGCCTCGTCGTCTCCGGGGCTGCCATGAACGTGCTGATTTAAGGACGCCCTCTCCGGAACAGCCTCCCGTTCCCTGATCAGGGAATAGTTGAGCAGGTTCGCGTAAAGTTCCTCGAAAGTATCATCTCGATAGTTATCCTCACAAAGGATGACCAGTTTCTCAACGAAGTTCTGAAGCTGGCGCACGTTGCCCGGCCATTGCAAGGTCATGAGCTTTTTGAGATGGCGCTCCGGAATGGTTATGGGATGCGCTTTGTGTTTGCGGGCGCATCGGCGAATCAGATCTTGAACGAGCAACGGCAGATCCTCTATCCGCTCCCGGAGCGGCGGGATATGGACGGTGATTACGTCAAGCCGGAAATAGAGGTCTTCCCGGAATCTTCCCTTCTGGACTTCGAGGCAGAGGTTCTGATTGGTAGCGGCAATCACGCGCACATTGACCGAAATCAGGCGGTCCCCGCCGATGCGCATTACTTCATGCTCCTGCAGCACCCGGAGAAGCCGGCTCTGGACGCTCAAAGGGGTCGCGCCGACCTCGTCGAGAAAAATGGTGCCGTTATGGGCCAGTTCAAAAAGCCCGGGCTTCCCGCCATGCCTCGATCCGGTAAAGGCGCCCTCTTCATAACCGAAGAGCTCGCTTTCCAGAAGCTGATCCGGGATCGCGGCACAGTTGATGGAGATAAACGGGCCCTTGCGCCGCGGTCCCAGAGTGTGAATGCTCTGGGCCAGAATCTCCTTCCCTGTACCGGTTTCGCCGGTAATCAGGACGGTGGAATCGACCCGGGAGAACTTTCTGACCTTTGCAACGACTTCCTTCATCGCCGGATGACAGTGAACAAAGTTGTCGATGGTGTGCTTGGCGACGAGGCCTTTGACCAGGGACCGGCGCACTTCGTTTTCGGCCCGTACGACATTGGGGACGTCTCTGAACGTGATCACCTCGCCGACGACTTCGGCGCCGACCTGGAGGGGGATATAATTGGCCACAAACATTTCATTCCCGAGTCTTTCCAGTTTGTTCAGGAGCGGGCGGCCGGAATCCAGAACCTCGCGGACATGACCTCCCGGATCGTAGTCGGTAAAAGGTTTATTGACCATCTGTTCGGGCAGCCCGAGAAACTGTAGAGCCGCATGATTGATGGCGGTGATGATGCCGTTTTTGTCCAGCGCGATAATTCCCTCGGAGGTCGTATCCATGATCGTCCGGTAGCGGAGGGTCTTTTCCTGTTCCTCCCGATTGGCGCCGGCAACGGACAGGGCATCTTCTATGGCCACCATGATGGCGCCTTCGTTTGTTCGGAGTTCCACACCCCTGAGGCCGTGCTTTTCGGCCATGGACATTCCTACTCCTCCACCGATGACAATTTCACAGCCTTGCGCCTTACCCCAGATGATGGCCTTTTCCAGGCTGGCGGTGTCGTGGAAGACCCCATGAATCAGGGTCACGTTGAAGAACTCCCGCAACAGGTCCTCTCCTTCGATCTTTTCTTCTCCGAGAGTGGTCAGCAGAATCTTGCGTCCCATCAGGCTGGCATCCCGGATATTGAGAAAGAGGTCGGGGAAGCTGATCCGGACCGACAGGATCGGGATCTTTAAATTCTTTCTCAGGAGTGAGGCGGTGCCGCGACGGCTGATGATGACCTCGACGCCCTCCTGCACCATTCGTTGCCCGGCGGGAATGGCCGCATCCAGGCCTGCCTGCGCGGTCGCCATGTTGATATTGAGTTTCGCAGCCGCGGAAAGCGCACAGTCAATGACTTGTTTTGCGGAATTGATGAAGCCGACTTTAAAAACCTGTTCCATTTTGAGCCTCTGTTCCGGATTGTTCCGATGTTTAAACAAAGTTTAACAAAATGAAACACAGTGTCAATGCTTATTCTTCATAGGGTGCAGGTTTTGAAATATCTTGAATCCGTCAGCGAGCAATTCCCGCAGCTTTCTGCTGGGTAAGCGAGCATAGACAAACGGGTTGTTCCTCTTGAAGACCGAAGATTCTCCGCAGATTGCTGCAGAGAGCTTCAGTTGGCCTGATTCCCGGTGTGCCGGGGATAACGAGATGCCGGATGCCCTGGCATGCGTCTTGCCTTTCATCCAATGTCCAGGCCATTGACCTGTTCTGGAATCACGCAACGACGGGAAGATATGACAACAATCCACTGGAGGCATGATAGATGGCTCAAAAAGCAATTCGGGAATACGATGCCAAAAAAATTCTGCAGGAACGTTGGGGGGATTACTTTGGCGACACGGCAGTCTATGCCGGAAAGACCGTGCAGGTGACCGCGGGCACGGACTGGAATCAGTTGAAGACCGAGAACGGCTGGCTGCAGAGCGGGAGGCTCGCCGTAAAGCCGGACCAACTGATCGGGAAGCGGGGGAAAAACGGTTTAATTCTGCTGGATGCGGATTTCGAGGCTGTAAAGAAATGGGTTCTGGAGCGGATGAACCAACCCGTTACCATCGGTCAGGTCACGGGCGTGCTGCGGCAATTCATCATTGAGCCGTTTCTGCCGCAGAAAGTGGAGTATTGTCTGGCGATCAAGTCGGATCGGGCGGCGGACACCATTCACTTTTCCCCCTCGGGCGGGGTGGACATCGAGGAGAACTGGGATAAGGTGGTATCGATTCCAGTGCCGGTCGGGGCCAGCGTCGACGATGTGGATGTGGCCGGGAAGCTTCCGGACAGCCTGTCGGGGGCAGAGAAAGATTTTTTCACAACCTTCATCAGGGGGATTTATAAACTCTATTGCGATCTCCATTTCACCTTTCTGGAGTTTAACCCCCTGGCGGTGAACGGAAACAAGGTCGTTCTGCTGGATACAAAAGCAAGGCTGGACGATACGGCCTTCTATCTCTGTGGGAAGAAGTGGTGTGCCGTCTCCTTCCCGCCACCCTTCGGAAGGGAACCATTTCCGGAAGAAAGCTACATCAGGGATCTGGATGGCGGGACCGGCGCCTCATTGAAGTTGACCATTCTCAACCCACGGGCGAGGATCTGGACCATGAACGCCGGCGGCGGGGCGAGCGTTGTGTATACGGACACGATTGTTGATCTGGGATTCGCAAATGATCTTGCGAATTACGGGGAATACAGCGGAAATCCGACAACGGAATTCACCTATAAATATGCCAGAACGGTCCTGGATCTCTTCACGCGGGAGAAGGATCCGTCCGGGAAGCCGAAAACCCTTATCGTGGGCGGCGGAATTGCCAACTTCACGGATGTGGCCAATACGTTGACGGGAATTGTCCAGGCCCTGCGGGAATACAAGGATAAGCTCAAATCCGCCGGCGCCAGGATTTATCTGCGGAGGGGAGGACCGAACTGGCGGGAAGGTCTATCCAAGATCAGGGACCTTGGAAAAGAGTTGGGGATTCCCATTTCGGTTCATGGTCCTGAGATGCACATGACCCGGATCGTAAGCATGGCGCTCGAGGAGCGATAAAATATGACGGCGAAAAAGGATTACATTTTATTCGACAGGGACACCCAGGCGGTCGTCTACGGCATGCAGCAAGACGCCATCCAGCGGATGCTGGATTTCGATTACATCTGCCGGCGGGAGAAGCCAAGCGTCGCCGCGATCGTCAATCCGACCCGGGATGGCTGGCACAAATGTTTCTTCGGGAGCGAAGAGATCATCATCCCCATGTACAGGACGCTGGATCAGGTCGTGGAAAAGCATCCGAACGTGGATGTCATGGTGAACTTCGCCTCCTTCCGTTCCGCCTATTCCACCACGAAGGAGGCCCTTGAAACAAATACCCTCCGGACGATCGCCGTGATTGCCGAGGGCATTCCCGAACAGCATTCCCGAGAGATGGCCATCCTGGCCAAGAAGAAGGGGAAATGGATCATTGGACCGGCCACGGTGGGGGGGATTGCCGCGGGAGCCTTCAGGGTTGGAAACACGGCCGGTGCGCTCGACAATATCATCGAATCCCGGCTCTATCGGCCCGGGCACGTTGCCTATGTAACCAAGTCTGGGGGTCTTTCCAACGAGCTTAACAGCATCATTTCCCTGAACACCGACGGTGTCTATGAGGGGGTTGCCATCGGCGGCGATTGTTATCCCGGGAGTACCTTCATCGATCACATCATGCGGTATGAGGCGAATCCCGAGATCAAGATGATTGTCATGCTCGGCGAAGTGGGTGGGGCCGATGAGTACGACGTGGTGGAGGCGCTTCAGGCGAAGAAGATCACGAAGCCCCTGGTCGCGTGGAACATCGGAACCTGCGCCAAGGTCTTTCCCGCCGAGGTCCAGTTCGGTCACGCAGGGGCCAGGGCGGGAAACGTCCGGCAAACCGCGGATGCCAAGAACCAGGCCTTGCGGGAGGCCGGGGCGGTGGTGCCCAATTCCTTCGAGGACTTTGACGCGAAGATCAAGGAAACCTTTGACAGGCTTGTTGCGGAAGGCAAGTTGACGCCAGTGACGGAAGTGGCTCCTCCACCGGTTCCGCAAGACTACAGGACGGCGAAGAAGGCGGGTCTCGTGAGGCGTGAAGCGAACTTTATCTGCACCATTTCGGATGACCGGGGAGATGAGCCAACTTACGCGGGGATCCCGATCAGCGAGGTCATCGAGAAGGGGTATACGATTGGAGAGGTCATCAGTCTGCTGTGGTTCAAGAGGCTGCTTCCGAAATGGGCCACGGAATACATGGAGATGATCATCAAGGTATCTGCAGATCATGGTCCTGCCGTTTCCGGCGCGCACAATGCCATTGTCGCCGCGAGGGCGGGCAAGGATGTCATCTCTTCGCTGGTTTCTGGTCTGTTGACCATTGGTCCCCGTTTTGCCGGCGCGATTGATGATGCGGCCCGGTATTTCAAGAAGGCTTGTGACGACGGGACAGCGCCCGAAACCTTTGTGGATGAGATGAAAAAGCTCGGCATCACCGTTCCGGGGATCGGGCACAGAATAAAAAACCTTGACAATCCGGACAAGCGGGTGGAACTTTTAAAAGACTTCGTTTGTAATCATTTTCCGAAAACGATCTACCTGGACTATGCCCTGGAGGTGGAGAAGGTAACGACGCAGAAGAAGAACACCCTGATCCTGAACGTGGATGGATGTGTCGGAGTGACATTCCTCGATCTGCTGAACGCCTCCGGCTCCTTCTCTCCCGCCGAGATCGAAGAGATGGTGGAGATCGGGTATTTGAATGCGCTCTTCGCTCTCGCCCGTTGCATCGGGATTATCGGGCATATCTTCGACCAGAAGAGACTGAAGACAGGTCTCTATCGGCATCCTTGGGATGATATTGTCTACATGGTGGAAAAGGCATGAAAAGGGTTCGGAGCGGTTGTGATGAGCGAAACGGCGCGTTTCGAGAGCGCTTAAGTATTTGTGATCTTTGGTGCTTGGCATATTGTTCCGAGATTCGTATGGTTGTAATCAGTCAGATTTTTTCTTATTAACCCAAAAAAGAAAGGAGTAGGAACATGTTCAAGAAGTCTTTTGCAATGGTGGCGCTGGTCCTCTTGGTGTGTGTCGGGTTCACCGCCTCCAGCCAAGGGGCGGCTTATCCTTCCCGGCCGCTGGAAATCGTGGCACCTGCCAATCCGGGCGGCGGATGGGACGCAATGGCCCGGACGATCAACCGCGTCCTCGAGATCGAGAAACTCTATCCGCAGCCCGTATCCGTCCTCAACAAGCCGGGCGGAGGCGGGGCGGTGGGCATGGCGTATATCAACGCGAAAAAGGGTGATGATTACGAACTGGTCGTTTATTCTCCGCCTCTGATCATCAACACAATCAACAAGACCTTTTCCCAGCCCTATTCGACACTGACGCCGCTGGCCAAGTTGATCACGGACTACCAGGTGTTCATCGTGAAGGCCGACTCTCCTTACAAGACATTCAAGGATCTGATGGCAGCGGTGAAGAAGAATCCCAATGCCGTGAAATTTGCCGGCGGATCATCCCCGGGTTCGATGGACCACCTCGCGTTCTGCAAGGTGGCGAAGCTGGCGGGGATCAATGCGAAGGATCTGTCATATGTCGCGTTCTCGGGCGGCGGCGAGGCGTTGACCACCCTTCTGGGCGGGAACGTGGCGTTTGTTTCCAGCGGGACGGGCGAGGTGCTGACGCACATCCAGGCGGGGACGGTTCGTGCGCTGGCGATCACCTCCGGCGAGCGGCGCGGCGGCCCCTTGAAGGATGTTCCGACCCTCAAGGAGCTGGGGATCAACACCACCTATGAAGTGTGGCGCGGTGTTTTCGGGGCCCCGGGCATGTCAAAGGATGCACAGGCCTGGTGGGGAAATACCATAAAGAAGATGGTCACGACTAAGACCTGGAAGGAGTCCCTGGAGAAGCTGCAGTGGGTTCCCGCGTACGAGGATGCGGCCGGTTTTGCCAAGTTCCTTAAGGGTGAGGAGAAGTCATATAAAGAGTTGATGACGGACCTCGGTTTTGCGAAGTAGGCTGAAAAGCGCCGTAGCCCGGCGTGCCTCGCACTCATCTTTTGCGCACGTCCGGAGCCGGGTTGCCGGCGGATGAGTGTATCAACGGATTTTGACTTGTGTTCCCGGGGCCGGGTGGTTCTCCGGTCCCGGGAACATACGGGAGCTGTCGTATGAAGGAAAACAGAGAAGAGCGGATAGCCAGTATCGTCTTGATCATTTTTTCCGCGGTCTACCTGACGAGCGCCTTTTTCATTCCGATGCCGGCCCTCAAACAACAGTTGGGTCCCGGCGCCTTTCCGATCACCGTCGGTTTTGCAATGCTGATTCTGGGATGCATTTATGCCTGGCAGCAGTTCCGTGGAGGGCCTCCGCCCAAGGAGACCGAGGAGGAGATTGAGAAGCGGGCGGCGATTATCGGCGCCGAGGAGAAAATCGAGAAAAAGACGGATCTCAAGACGATGGGTTTCATCCTGGGGTTGATGCTGCTTTACGCCTTCTTTTTTGAAATCCTCGGTTACGCCATAACGACGTTCTTGATATTCATGATGGGCGTTTTCTACCTGGACCGCCGTCATTTGGTGCGCGATGGGGTGATCGCGGTGATATCGAGTTTTGTTTTGTACTACATTTTTACCCTTTTGCTGCGGGTTCAGCTTCCCGCGGGGCCGCTGAAGTTTCTGGAATATTGAGGCGATCGAGAGGAGGTCCGGTGTGGATTTTTTAGCCAACTTCTGGAGTAACGTGACCCTGGGTTTCGGTGTGGCGGTGACGCCGTTTCATCTGCTCCTCTGTTTCGTCGGCGTTTTCCTGGGGACGCTCATCGGCGTTCTGCCGGGGATCGGTCCAATGACGGGGGTGGCCCTTTTGATACCGCTCACCTTCGGCTTGAAGCCGAACGCGGCGATCATCCTGATGGCGGGAATCTACTACGGGGCGATGTACGGCGGATCGACAACATCGATCCTGGTGAACACGCCGGGCGAATCATCGAGCGTGGTGACCTGTCTGGACGGATACGAGATGGCGAAGAAGGGCCGGGCAGGTCAGGCGCTGGCGGCGGCGGCGATAGGTTCGTTCATTGCCGGAACATTCGCGACGCTCATGCTGATGCTGTTCGGTCCCTGGGTTGCCGGGATCGCCTTGAACTTCGGACCGCCGGAATTCTTCTCCCTGATGGTGGCGGGACTCACCGTCGTAACGAGCCTGGCGGGACGCTCGCTGGTCAAGGCGCTCTTCGCGACGCTGTTCGGCCTGGCGATTGCCACGATGGGGATAGACAACCAGAGCGGGGTTCCCCGGTTCGTGTTTAACAATCCCGAGCTGATGGACGGCCTCGAGTTTCTGGTGGTGGCGATCGGGCTCTTCGCCCTGTGCGAGGTGTTCGTGAACGTAGCGGACCTGAAGGGGGCGGTCATGGAGAGGCTCAACATCAAAGGGAGCCTCTGGATGAGCAGGGAAGACTGGAAACGCTTTTGGCCATCGTGCATCCGCGGCACGCTCGCCGGTTTCTTCGTCGGCGGGATCGCCGGCGCCGGCGCGGCAGTGGCGAGCTTTGTCTCCTATGGCTTGGAGAAGAAATCGAGCAAGCACCGCGACGAGCTGGGTCACGGGGCGATTGAAGGCGTGACCGGTCCCGAATCGGCGAACAACGCCGCGGCAGGCGGTTCTCTGATCCACCTGCTATGCTTGGGGATTCCGGGGAGCGGCACGACCGCCATCATGCTGGGCGCACTGCTCATGATCGGCCTACAACCGGGCCCGCTGCTCTTCATCCAGCAGCCCGATTTTGTCTGGGGTCTGATTGCCAGCATGTATATCGGCAACGCGATGCTGCTCGTATTGAACCTGCCGCTCGTGGGGATGTGGGTGAAGCTCCTGGACATCCCGCTCTATCTGCTGATGCTGTTCATCATCATGTTTTCGTTTCTCGGCGTTTACACGGTGAACAACAGCGTTCAGGACCTGTTTTTGATGGTCGGATTCGGCGTGATCGGCTACCTGATGAAGCGTCTGGATATCCCCGCCGCCCCCGTCATCTTGGGCATCGTTCTGGGCAAGCTGATGGAGGAGAAGATGAGGCAATCGCTGGTCATCTCCGACGGGAGCATGATGATCTTCATCAGCCGTCCGATTTCTCTCTTCCTGCTGCTCCTGGCGGTCGTGGCGATCACCAATCCCTACTGGAAACAGATCGGACACGGCGTTCGACGGTTGTTCGGCGGCGCACCCGCCGCGTAGCCGGAGGCTTTTGAGGGGGCCTGGGGGCTCAGGTTCCTTGGAGACGATTGAGGAGGGGGAATATGGCAGCGCCTCGAACCGTGCGAATCCTTCGTGAGGCCAAAGCAGGTCTCGATGAAAGGGGTGATGTTCTCGTTTGCCTTTCACCGGCAGCGGAGAACAGCGGCATTCAAATTGCGATCGAAAGCACCCTCAAATCCCTGTTCGGCGACCAGATCCGTGCATCCGTTCTGGGAGTCATCGAAGGGTACGGTCTTAAAGATCTGAAGCTGACTGTCCGTGACCAGGGAGCGCTGGATTATGCAATCCGGGCCAGGGTTCAAACCGCCATCGAAAGGGCTTTGAAGGAGGGCGAATAATGGCGAGGCTCCGACGCTCACGCATCTATCTGCCGGGCAACCGGCCCCGGATGATCCAGAAAGGTCCTTTGCTGGGAGCCGATGCGGTGATTCTCGACCTGGAAGACTCGGTGAGTCCGGAACAAAAGGACGCGGCACGGTTCCTGGTGACCAATGCGATCAAGTCCCTGAACTTTGGCGAGACAGAGGTCATGGTGAGAATCAACCCCCTGAGCACCTGCGGACTGGAAGACCTGGCAGCCGTCCTTCCGGCAGGACCGGACGCGATTGTCGTTCCCAAATCTGAAAACCGCGAGGGTGTCCAGACCGTGGAAAAGGCAATCCTTCAAAGCAATTTATCGAAGAGGGTGGCGATCCTGCCGCTGATCGAATCGGCGAAGGGCATTCTGAACGCCTATGAAATCGCCGGCGCTTCAACACTGGTTGAGGCGATCACCTTCGGCGGTGAAGATTTCACCCAGGATATCGGGGCGACCCGCACCCGGGAAGGACGGGAGATTTTTTTGGGGCGGAGCATGCTCGTCATTGCCGCCAAGGCGGCGGGGGTGCAGGCCCTCGATACGGTTTTTTCGGATTTCAACGACGAGGAGGGGCTGCGCAACGACACCCTGGCGATCAAGCAGATGGGGTTTGACGGCCGCGCGGCCATTCATCCGTCCCAGATTGAAATCATCCATGATATATATACCCCCACGGATGCGGAGATCCGGCACGCCGTCAACGTGATCCGGGCCTCGGAAATTGCCCGCGGGAAAGGCAGCGGTGTGGCCGTCGTCAACGGGAAAATGATCGACAAGCCGATCATCGAAAGGGCCGAGAAGATCATCCGGATCGCCGAACGTTTGGACCTGCCGATTCCCGAGCCTGAAGAATAAGGAGAAAGTTCCATGCCGGACACGAATGGTGTTGTCAATGCCGCTGGCCGGAAAGTGCCGCTGGAAATCGACGGCCGGCGTTACCGCCCCTATGCCGGGGCATTTGCCGAACCGCCCAAGGAGGACAAGCGGCGCGTCGGGCCGCGTCTCGGCACGATATTGCATCCCGGCGACGAATGTATGGTCCCCACCCTTCGGGAAGCCATCGAGCGAATCGAGCTTAAGGACGGCATGACCGTATCCTTCCACCACCATTTCCGGGAAGGAGACAAGGTTCTGAATATGGTCATGGCGGAAATTGCCGCGATGGGGTTCCGAAACATGACCATCGCACCCTCCTCGCTCTATTCGGTCCACGAACCGCTGATCGACCATATCAAAAACGGCGTGGTCACCTGCATCGAAGGAGGGAGCGCCCGCGGAAAAGTGGGACGGGCCGTCTCCCGGGGGTTGATGGACCGTCCGATGGTCATCCGCTCCCACGGCGGGCGGGTACGCGCGATCGAAAGGGGCGATCTGCACATCGATGCGGCCTTTATCGGCGCACCCTGCGCCGACACCATCGGAAACTGCAACGGCGTCAAGGGGCCCTCGGCCTGCGGGCCGCTTTCCTATGCGCTGGCGGACGCCATCTACAGTGAAAAGACGGTTGCCGTGACCGACTACATGGAGGAAACGCCGGTCATCCCCATCAGCATCTCCCAGGAGTTCGTGGGGACCATCGTCAGGGTCGACAATATCGGCGATCCGTCCAAAATCGTCTCCAATACGCTGCGTCTGACCCGCGACACTGTGAATCTCAACATCGCCAAAAATGCGGTGCGCGTCATCGAAGCCTCCGAGGTGTTTCGCAACGGGATTCGCTTTCAAACCGGTGCCGGCGGGATTTCCCTGGCTGTGACCAAATTTCTGGGCGAGCGCATGAAAAAGCGAGGCATCGTCGGCAGTTTCGGGATGGGAGGCACGACGGAGAGCATGGTCAAACTGCTGGAAGAAGGCATCATCCATAAAATTTTGACCGTCCAGGCCTTCGATCAGTACGCAATTCAATCGCTTCTGAAGGATGTCAACCACATCGAGATCGGTGCCGGTTTCTATGCCAACCCCCATAACCGAGGGACGGCGGTCAATCTGCTGGACGTCGTCATTTTGGGCGCCACGGAAATAGACATCCATTTCAACGTCAACGTGAATACCCACTCGGATGGGATTCTCCAGTATCCCACGGGGGGCCATTCGGATACGGCGGCCGGTGCGAAGCTCACCGTCATTACCACCCCCCTCATTCGAGGACGCATTCCCGTGGTCGTGGACGATGTGGTTGTGGTTTCCACTCCCGGAGAATCGGTCGATGTCCTCGTAACCGATTACGGTATCTCCGTAAACCCCCGGCGGCAGGATCTGATCGAGCAATTGAAAGCGGCAAGGGTTCCGCTGAAAACCATCGAGGAATTGAGGAACCTGGCTTACAGCATCACGGGAAGGCCCAAGAAACCCGAATTTACGGATAAGATCGTTGCCCTGATCGAGTACCGGGACGGAACGCTGATCGACGTACTGCGGGAGGTGACGCCCGGGCGCTGATCTGCGAAGACAGCGTCAGGGTTGTGGGACAAACAGGACATCAACGACGATGCATTCATCGATGTCGTGGTGGATGAACTCGTACGATACATGAAACCATAGGAGGCTTGCATGACAGGGAAAAAAAGGGAGCTGTCCGGTGTTCTTGCACCGATGGTGACCCCCTTCAGGGAGGACAGGGTTTTGTTTTACGGTCTGGCCGATAATGTGGAGAAGATGAATCGTACCGGCCTGACGGGATATTTTGTGCTCGGAACCAATGGCGAATACAAATCCCTGTCGGTTGAGGAACGCTTTGCGGTCTTGAGAACGGTCGTAAAATACCGGGCAAAGGACAAGTTCGTCATGGCGGGAATGGGTTTCGAAAGCACGAAAGAAACCATCGATATGACCCTGAGGGCGGCGGATGAGGGTGCCGATATGGTGAGCCTTCTCATGCCCCATTTTTTCGCGAAGAAGATGATCCCGGAGGTGCTTGCCGGATACATCACCGCAGTGGCGGATGCTTCTCCGATCCCGGTGCTGCTCTACAACAACCCTTCGGTCGCGGCAGCCGTGACGATCAGGGCCGACCTGCTCAATCTCGTGAAGGATCATCCCAACGTCATCGGCATCAAGGACAGCGCAAGCGAGACCTGCCTGCAGAACCTGGAGGCGGCAAAAGGAAAGATGTGCGTTCTCGCCGGTTCGGCGGGTCATTTCCTGGATCTGCTGCGGGCCGGCGGGACCGGCGGCGTGCTTTCGCTGGCGAATGTTTTTCCCGATGCATGCGCGAGGTTATACGCGCTGTTCCGGGAAGGAAAAATAAGAGAAGCGGAAACGCTGAATGGTTCGCTGATCGCTTTGAACAAGGAAGTGTCCGGTTCGTTCGGCGTGGCCGGGGTGAAGGCGGCGATGGACCTCTGCGGGTTCTGCGGGGGCGTTCCGAGAAAGCCGCTTTTGCCGCTGACTGCCGATCAGCTTGAAACGCTGAAGAATTCCATCCGCAGAAATCAATTGGCGCGATAGCAGCTCAAAAGAGGCTCGAATGGATCGACTGCAAGACAGGGAATGTCTGATTTGAATTATTTATGGATTGGCGAGGAGACCTCTGTGACGCCGGTACCATAGGTTCGGGAAGAAGCGGTAGAGGAGCCTTGATATGGGTCCGATGTATTCCCTTGCCCGGCGGTCGAACTGCATTGCCTGGAGAATTTGCTCCCGGATCTCCTCGCGGCTCCGCGATTCGTTGAAGATCTTGTAGGCGCAGTGGAAGATCGGGCTATACATGTTCCGTCTTTCCAGGAATTTGTGAACGTTCAAGATGGTGTTCGGCCCCTCCGGCTTCCCGTCGATCTTCCGGAGAACCTTGAGATGGGTCTCGACGGAATTGCCGGTGAACAACTCATAGAAGAAGCGGCCGTAGCGGTGGTTCTTGCTCGCATCCGAGGAGAGGGTCACGTACATGTCGCCCACGCCGGCCTGACTCTGGAAGGCCTGAAAGCTTCCGCCGAGGATCCGGGAGATCGACCGGACCTCCACCCCGGCGCGCGAAAAAAGGGTCCCGGGGATTGAATCGCCGAGATCCAGGCAGTCCGCCAGTCCCTTGACATTGGCCACGATGTTCTTCAGGGCGCCGCAGGCCTCCACCCCGACGACGTCAAAGTTGTAGTAGGAGGAGAGCTCCCGCCGGTTGACGTCGATGAATTCCCTCCGGACGATCCCGCAGATCCGCTTCGGTCCCGCCACGGTGAGGCAGACAGGGTTTCCCAAGGCGACATCGACATCGAAAAACGGCCCGCCGATGGAGACGATGTCGTATCTCTCCTTCAATTTCAAAAAATGGCTCCTGATCAGATGGGATGGGGTAACGAGCCGGCGGGTCGTCTCGACCGCGGTGAGCCCTTTGATCGCCGAGATGAAACAGGTATTCGTGCTCTTGCGCCGGAGAATCGGCTCGATCCGGCCCAGGATCTCCGGAAGCCGGTCCATCGTGACGGAAAGCAAAATGAAATCATTCTCTTCGACGACCCGCTCCAGATCGTTCGTCGCGGTCACCTTCGGCGAGAGGCGCGGAACCCTGTCCATTCCGCCGAGGCGCCGCGCAAGGTCATCCGTCAGATGCCGCGGGTTCAGATGCTCCCGGTTGATCTCCTTGCAGACGTCAACGTCATGGTAATAAACAATGACCTTCTTGTTTTCCCGGCCGAACTTATAGGCGAAGGCCGTCCCCAGTCGTCCCGGCCCGATAATGGCGATCCGTTCCGTATCGAGGGGCAGATTCAAAGGATTCCAATGAGACATATTTTCACACATCCGCATCGGCAAACTTGTACCCGATGCCGCGTACGGTCAGGATGCACCGGGGATTCGACGGGTCCGGTTCGATGGCCCCCCGCAGGCGGCTGATATGGACGTCCACGGTGCGAGGCTCTACGAAGGACTCGTCTCCCCAAACTCGGTCCAGAAGCTGATCCCGGCTGTACACCCGGCCCGGATGACCCATGAAAAAATGGAGCAGTTTGAACTCGCGAGAACTGAGCTCGACCGGACGGCCATTGACTGAGACCTGGTAGGATTTGAAATCGATATGGAGTCCTCTGAAATCGAACGATTCCGGAAGATCCTCGTCCGGTTTCCGTTCCGACCGTCGCAGGACAGCGCGGACGCGGGCGATCAGCTCCTGGACATGAAACGGTTTGGTGAGGTAGTCGTCTGCCCCGACCTCCAGTCCAAGGATCTTATCAACCGGATCCGACTTGGCGGTCAGCATAATGATGGGCAGGGCGGCTGTCGAATCCTGTCGTCGGATCATCCGGCAGACGTCCATCCCCGGGATATCGGGCATCATCAGATCGAGGATGACGAGGTCCGGCTTTTCTACATTGACCAACTCCCAAGCTTTCCGCCCGTTAAAGGCCCTGCTGACGACAAACCCTTCCCGTTCGAGGTTGTAGGCGATTAGCTCGACGATGTCTTTTTCATCGTCGACAATGAGGATCTTCTTTCGCGTCATCGAGCGCCCTTTCTGAAACTGATCGTGAAACAGCCCTTCGACCGCTCCCTTAAAAATCTATTATGCCACAAATTCATTTATTCCGAATCCAGAAAAATGGGAAAATGGAGCGATACCGTCGTGCCGTAACCCAGGGTGCTGTCGATGCCGATCCGCCCCTGATGCGCCATCATGAGGTGTTTAACGATGGACAGCCCCAATCCCGTACCGCCCATCTCCCGGGAGCGCGTCTTGTCCGACCGGTAAAACCGCTCGCCCAGCCGGGGGATCTCGCCCTTCGGGATACCGATTCCCGTGTCGGCAATCCGGACGGTCAGGAAGCCTCCATCGCCGGGTGACGCCGTGAAGGCGATCGATCCTCCCGGTGGTGTGAATTTGACGGCGTTGTCCAGAATGTTCAGAAAAATCTGTACCAGACGGTCCCGGTCGGCCCTGATCAGCGGAAGTCCCCCGGGAATCTCTTTCCGGATCGTCAATCCCTTTTCCGAAACCCTTGACGCGACGATCGCCAAGACCTGATCAATCGCTTCTTCGATCCGCAGCCCCTCCGGATGGAGATTTACCTCACCCAGTTCAAGACCGGACAGGGTCAGGAGATCATCCACGAGTCGGTTCAGACGCTCGGCATTCTCCCGGATCGTACGCAGAAACTTCCGGGCGGTCTCCGGGTTTTCGAAAGCACCCTGCTGCAGGGTTTCCGTAAATCCGATGATCGCCGTGAGCGGCGTTCGGATTTCATGGGTGACGTTGGCCACGAAATCGGTGCGGATCCGTTCGAGCTTCTTCAGGCGCGTCACGTCATGAAAGACCAGCATGGTTTTGCGCTCCCCGTCGGTGCCGCCCTCTACGGCGGAGATCGTCACGTCCATCGTCGCCGGCCGGTCGTCGCCCAGATCAACCTCCCCGCAGACGGTCGCCTCGTTCCGGAGAAACCGTTCCAGCAGATCCTGGAGTTCGACGTTTCGAAAGGCATCCAGGATCGTCCGGCCGACCATCTCCCCGGGCCGGCGGCCGGTCATCTCTTCCATCCCCCGGTTGACCGACTCGATCCGGTTGTCGGCGTCCAGGACCGTGACTCCCTCGCTCATCCCCGAGAACAGGGATGCCAGTTTCCGCCTCTCCGTGTCGGCCCGGCCGATCTTCTCCTGCAGGGCAGCCGCCATGTGATTGATGTTTTCCGCCAATTCCCCGATTTCGTCCCGGGATTCGATCCGCAGCGCGCCGGAAACATGTCCCCGGCTGACCTTCCCGGTAAAGGCCGCCAGTCGGCCGATGGGGGAGAGAACCTTGAGGGAAAAGAGCAGGGCGATCATCAGGAGGGAAGCGACCGTGGCCAGAGCGACCCCGGATATCGACCGCCCCATCCCGTCAACGGCCCCGGTGATTTCGGCAAGGGGACGGGCAAGACGGACATACCCCGTCGTGCGGGAGCCTTCCCGGATGGGAACGGCCACATAAAACATCTCCTGCTTCAGGGTTTGGCTGTACCGGACGGCAGAGCCCTTTCCCCGGAGGCGGGCCTCCTGGAGTTCCGACCGGTTCAGGTGATTGTCCCGCTCCCCGGGGACGCCTCCCGAATCGACCACAACCCTGCCCGAGGCGTCGATCAGGGTCACCCTGGCGCGGGCATGGGCCGCCAGCGTCCCGACTTGTCCGGCGATCCCGCCCGCAGGCACGAGAGCGACGATCCGCGCCGCGGAAACCATTTCGTCTTCGATCCGCTGGGTGAATTCCGCCTTGAGCTTCCCTGCGATCAGCGGACCCAGAACCGCAAAGCCGGCCGCGCCGATCATCAGGAAAGCGATGAAGAACTTATGGAAAAGGCGAATCTTCATTTTTCCGCCGATGCCGGCTTGTGCCGCACGCTGTTTCCGGTCACCATGTAGATCACCATGTCCGCCACGCCTTCGGCATGATCGGCGATCCGCTCCAGGTTCTTGGAGATCTGCATGATGTAGAGACAGACCTGAATCTTCCGGGGATCCTCCAACATGAAGGTGAGCAGTTCGCGGAACACCTGGTCGTTGAGCTGGTCGATGACGGCGTCCTCCTGACGGACCTGCATCGCCAGCGCCACATTCTCCTGCACCATGGCATCGAGGCTCTTGCGGATCATCCCCCGGCTGATCGACACCATCCGGGGCAGATCGACGTAGGGCTTGATCTGGGGAAGGTCGTTGAGGATGAGCACCTTCTCGGCGATGTTCGCCGCCATGTCGCCGATCCGCTCCAGATGGCCGGTGATCTTGATGGCCGTGGTGATGAAACGCAGGTCCCGCGCGGCAGGCTGCCGCAGGGCCAGCAGGCGGATGCACTTGTCCTCCAGGTCCACGTCGAGACGGTCGATCTGTTCGTCTTCGCGAACGACTTCTCTGGCCAGGTCGGAGTTCCGCTCCAGCAGCGCCTGCCCCCCTCTTTCGAGCGCCCTTTCCGTCAGCGCCCCGATGTAGAGCAGCCCCTCCCGGATCTCCTGCAGCTCCCGCTCGTATTCCCGGCTGGTATGTTTTTTCTCTTCCATTTCTCCTCCGTTTTCACACTGGGACAGGGGGGCTAAATAGGGCCATCCCCTTTTCTCATCCGAACCGCCCGGTGATGTAGTCCTCGGTCTGCTTCATCGCCGGATTCGTGAATATCTTCTCCGTGGCGTTGAACTCGATGAGTTTGCCCAGGTAGAAAAATCCCGTGTATTCCGAGACGCGGGCCGCCTGCTGCATGTTGTGGGTCACGATGATGATGGTGTAGCGCTTCTTGAGCGAATCGATCAGCTCCTCGATCTTCGCCGTGGAGATCGGATCCAGGGCCGAAGTCGGCTCATCCATCAAAAGCACGTCCGGTTTCATGGCCAGGGCCCGGGCGATGCAGAGGCGTTGCTGCTGTCCGCCGGAGAGGTTCATGGCGGACTTGCCCAGGATGTCCTTCACCTCGTCCCAGAGGACGGCCTGCCGGAGGCTCCCCTCCACCAGGGTCTCAATCTCGCCCCGGTCGCGGATGCCGGAGAGCTTCGGCGCAAAAGTGATGTTGTCGAAGATCGATTTCGGAAAGGGGTTCGGCTTCTGGAAAACCATCCCGATCCGCTGGCGGATCTCCACGGGATCCACTTCTGGGGCATAGATGTTCCGCCCTTCGAAGAGGATTTCCCCTTCCACGCGGGTGCCGTCGATCAGGTCGTTCATCCGGTTCAAAAGCCTCAGCAGCGTCGATTTTCCGCAGCCCGAGGGGCCGATCAGGGCGGTGACGCGCCTCTTCTCGAAATCCAGTGTCACATCCGTCAGAGCCCGGAATGCGCCGTAGTAGAAATCCACATTTCTGGCCCGGACAATCATCTCTTTTTCCACGCTTACCACCTTTTCTTTCTTCGGACCACGCTTCGCAGGACGATGGCGATCAGATCGATCCCCAGAACCAGGGCGATCAGGACCAGCGCCGTACCGTACTGCAGGGGCCGGGTCTGCTCGATATGGGTCCCGGCCGTGGCCAGGACATAGATATGATAGGGAAGGGCCATCACCTCGTCGAAGATCGATTTCGGCAGGATCGCGGTAAAGAAGGCCGCCGCCGTGAACATGATGGGCGCCGTCTCGCCGGCGGCGCGGCCGACGCCCAGGATCGCCCCGGTCAGGATGCCGGGCAGGGCCGAAGGGAGGACAATCCGCGAGATCGTCTTCCATTTCGAGACGCCCAGGGCAAGGGAGGCCTCGCGAAATGTCTGCGGAACCGCCTTGAGGGCCTCTTCCGCCGCCCCGATGATCGTCGGCAGGACCAGGATGCCCAGGGTCAGAGAACCGGCCAGGATGGAGGAACCGAACTTCAGAAAGACGACGAAGAACCCGAGGCCGAAGAGTCCGAAGACCACCGAGGGCACCCCGGCGAGGCAGTTCACGCCGATCCGCATGATCCGGATGAAGCGCCCCTGTTTTGCATATTCCGTCAGATAGATGGCCGAGACCACTCCCAGCGGGAGGGAAACGGCGATTGCCCCGACGGTCAAATAGAAGGTGCCGACAATGGCCGGCATGATCCCGCCTTTTGTCATGGAGTCCGTTGGAGGTAGGGTGAAAAAATCCATGCTTATCGCCTTGAACCCGTTGACCAAAAGAAAGGCAATGATTCCCAAAAGGGCAATGGTGATGATTAGTGCCGACAGGCGCACCACACCGAAAAACAGACTCTGCCGGAAGTAACGCCATTTCATGAGTGAGGCCTGAGTTTCCGTGTTCACAGCGTTCCGGACCCCTCTTCCTTGAATCGGTTGGAGATATGATCGGCTATCAGATTGAAGGCCAACGTGATGATGAACAGGACGATTCCCGTGGCGAAGAGGGCATGGTAGTGCCCGCTTCCAAAAGCAGCCTCGCCCATCTCGGCGGCGATGCTCGCCGGCATGGGACGCACCGAATCGAAGATCCCCCGCGGGATCGCTGCCGACCCTCCGGCCACCATAAGGACCACCATCGTCTCGCCGATTGCCCGGGACATCCCCAGGATCACCGCCGTGGAGATGCCGGAAAGGGCCGCCGGGATGACCACCTTGACGATGGTTTCATACTTTGTTGCCCCCAGTGCATAGGATGCCTCCTTGAAATCCCGAGATACGGCGTACAGTGCGTCTTCCGAGATGCTCGATATTGTGGGGATCGCCATGACGGCCAGCATCAGGGAGGCATTGACAATATTGAGACCCGTCGGCAGATCGAAGGTCTCCTGCATCCATGGCGCCAGAATGACCATTCCGAAGAATCCAAGGACCACGGAGGGAAGACCCGCCAGGAGCTCGATAACCGACTTCAGGATTTCCTTGATCCCTGCGGGGGCGATTTCCGAGATGTAAATCGCCGAAAGAAGCCCGAACGGCACGGCGATCAGGCAGGATAAGACCGTCACGATGACTGATCCGACGATCAGTGACCAGATGCCGTACTCCGGGGGATCGTAAGTGGGATACCAAGCGGAACCGAAGAGAAACTGGGCCATTGAAATCTGTTTGAAAATGGGGAGTCCCTCACGGAAGAGGAACAGCACGATCAGCCCGAGCAGCAACACGGAAATAAAGGCCAACAAGGCAAACAGATTCTTGATGATGATTTCTCTGGCCTTGCTCGTCATCTATTTTCTCCTCGAAAGAGGAATAAACCCTTCCTGCGCAACGAGCTTCTGGCCGGCCGGACACAACAC
The DNA here is from genome assembly GCA_002423465.1 of Syntrophaceae bacterium UBA6112. Lineage (GTDB taxonomy): Bacteria > Desulfobacterota > Syntrophia > Syntrophales > UBA5619 > UBA5619. The sequence goes on from DIWG01000020.1 coordinate 42,123, forward strand.
GAACTCGATGAATTTCGCCGTCTCCCCTTTGGGCCGGCCGTTTGTGTACATATACAAGAACCTCGACACCAGATATTCCTTCGAAAGGGCTGTCTTCTGCGAAGCTTGGACACCATTGACCAAAAGGGCCTTCACCGATTGATCCAGGTACCCCAGGCCGATGTACCCGATGGCGTACCTGTTCTTCGAAACCGCCTGCACGATCGCCCCGCTTGAAGCCTGCATCTGCGCCCGCGGCGACACCTTCGACTTGCCCAGCACCATCTCACCCCACGCTTCGAACGTTCCGGAGCTGCTGTCACGGGAAATCGCGACGATCTGCAGATCCTCACCTCCCACGTCTTTCCAATTCGTGATCTTCCCTTGATAGATTTGGCTCAACTGATCCACCGTTAAAGTCCTCACCTTGTTTTTCGGGTTGACGATCGGCACGATCGCATCGATTGCCACGGGGATCTCCAAGGGATTGACACCTTTGGATTTAGCCAGTTCCTCTTCTTTGGGTTTGATCTCCCGCGATGAATTGGCAATGTCCGTGGAATTGTCGATCAGCGCCTTGATCCCCTCGCCCGATCCGCCGCCGGACAGGGAGATGTTCGCCCCCGGATTTGCCTTCATGTAGGCCTCCAGGGTCACCTGGGCGATTGGCAGAACTGTCGTCGACCCCTTGATGACAATGTTTTCCGCATAGGCCGAACCCGCACCATGCGCCGTGAACAATGCGAGCAGGAGCAACTTTCGAAAAAGGCGTTTCATTTTCATTTTGGATCCATTTTTACCGTACGGCATCAACGAACCTTTCCACGGAACTCCTCTTTTCGGCTGTTGGTACAATAGGCTTGCCCTCCGGGACGATATTCTACCACAGGTGACGAACCGTTTGTACAGCATCTTCCTCGGGGTACGGATCGAGATGAATACGATCAATTGTCGCATTCTATGACTTGATGGTAGCGCCCCACAACTGCACCTTGTCCCTAATGTCACCCCTGATGACCCGTACAGCGGTCATCCTTTCCTCAAATGTGCCGGTCAGAAGCGCCGGATCAGGAAAACTCCAGTGGAGACGTTGAACAAGCCCGGGAAAAATGGGACATCGTTCGGCGGTCGTTTCGTCGCAGACGGTGATAACCCAAGAAAACAACTCGCCCGATTGGATGATATCGAAAACGCTTTTGGTCTTATTTTGGGAAATATCGATATCCACTTCCTCCATAGCCCTCACGACGAGGGGGTTCAGGGATCCGGGCTCAAGGCCCGCGCTTTTTGCCTCAAATCGTTCACCGTAGAAAAAATTCAACCAGGCTTCCGCCATCTGACTGCGGGCGCTGTTGTGAACGCAAACAAACAAAACCTTTTGTTTTTTCAATTTTATCTCCTGTCTTCCTTCTTCGTCATGGGGACAAGCGAATGCAACCTGTCCCCATGACACGACTTCAGCCATCCGCTCCGGCATCATCCATCCGGCGGAGCGCCTTGCAACCCGGTTTCTGGGTCTATTTCTTCGACAGGGGAACGAATCCCTCCTTCGCGACCAGCTTCTGACCTTCGGGACTCAGAACGAACTTGATGAACTTCGCCGTCTCACCCTTGGGCTCCCCGTTCGTGTACATGTACAAAAACCGTGATACGGGGTACTCCTTGGATAGTGCCGTCTTCGCGGAAGCCTCGACACCGTTGACCGTCAATCCTCTGACCGTCTTGTCCAGGTACCCCAGGCCGATGTAACCCAGTGCGTATTTGTTTTTCGAGACCGCCTGGACGATGGCCCCATTGGAGGCCTGCAACTGCGCCCGAGGCGAAACCTTCGCCCCCTTCATGACCATTTCTCCCCAGGCCTCGAACGTTCCGGAGCTGCTGTCACGCGAAATGATTACGATCTCCAGGTTCTCCCCGCCCACCTCTTTCCAGTTGGCAATTTTACCCTGGTAGATCTGGTTCAACTGGTCGATGCTCAGATTCTTTACCGGATTCTTCGGGTTCACAATCGGCACGATCGCATCGATTGCCACGGGGATCTCCAAGGGATTGACACCTTTGGATTTAGCCAGATCTTCTTCTTTGGGCTTGATCTCCCGCGATGAATTGGCAATGTCCGTGGAATTGTCGATCAGCGCCTTGATCCCCTCGCCCGATCCGCCGCCGGACAGGGAGATGTTCGCCCCCGGATTTGCCTTCATATAGGCCTCCAGGGTCACCTGGGCGATTGGAAGGACCGTCGTTGATCCCTTGATCACGATGCTTTCAGCAAAGGCCTCACCCGCGGCGACCATCAACAACAGGACCACTGGAACCAACTGCTTCAGATATTGTTTCATCTTTTTTCTCCTTTTTCTCTTTTTGAATTTTGAAAGGAGTATAGAGATGATTTGTTACGATTTGATGACAGCCGCATGAAGATTGCGTGAAAAACACCGATGTCGGTCCATTGTTTTCCAGTGTATCATTATGCCGTCGAAAAGCGAATCTCTCCTGTACAAAACTCAGGCAATTCTATCATTCACGCCTCAGAACTGATCCGAAATAAATAATCTTCGCTGTATTAAGGCTGTTAGTACACAAAAAACGTCTTCCATTTTCTCGTTGCATCGTAACGGCGAACCATCTATAAAACGCCGTAGCCTGTCCTTTGTGGCCGGAGTGTCGGATGTCCATCATTTTCAACATTCTGCCCTTGGCGAATCGGGGGATGGGACGGCCGCTGATCGGCTCCGAGCATGAGGGCGAGGGAAGAAAGCCGGTGGGGAGGGTAGGCATGCCTGAGAAACAACTGTTTGACGACTGGCCGGAACGGTACGACCGCTGGTTTACAACCCCGGTGGGCGAGGCGGTCCTGCGCTATGAAAGCGAGTTTATTCTCGATCTGCTCCGGCCGGGCAAAGGGGAGCGGATCCTCGACGCCGGAAGCGGCACGGGGATCTTCACCCGGGAATTTCTTGCCCGGGGGGCGAAGGTCGTCGGCCTAGACATCTCGTTTGCCATGCTCGCATACGCGGCGGAGAAAGCCGCCCTTCGACAGGATCCGGGCGAGTTCCGTCCCTTTGCGGTGCAAGGCGGGGAGAAGGTTCAAGGCTGGTTCTGCCGGGGGGTCGCGGCCGATATGACGCGCCTTCCTTTTGTGGATGATTCCTTCGACAAGACTGTTTCCGTGGCGGCGCTGGAATTTGTTGCGGACGAAAAAAGGGCCGTGGCGGAGTTGTTCCGCGTGACGAAGCCCGGCGGGACGGTCGTTGTGGCGACGCTCAACAGCCTGAGTCCCTGGGCGGCGAGACGGGGCGCGAACGCCCGGCGGGACCCGGATTCGATTTTCAACCGGGTCTTCTTTCGGTCGCCTGCCCAGCTCCTCGCGGCGGCGCCCGTTCGCGGCATTGTCCGGACCGTGGTCCATTTCGCCAAGGAGGACGATCCCGCGACATTCGACCGTACGGAACAAAATGGCGAGGGACGCGATACAGGCGCCTTTGTCGCCGCCCACTGGTTGAAGTCGTAGCGGAAGGCGGGAATGCCGGTTTTGCTTGGATTCGGTCGGCGGCCGCAATGCGCGCAAGATCTTTCAGGGCAAGGCGGGGCGGGGAATCCGTCGGTAGCGAAACGGAGGAAAAGGAGCGGGCAACCATTTGGCAAAGGCGAATCTCGAGAATGTGACCATCGTTCTGAAAGGACCGAAATTTCCCGGGAATGTCGGTTCCGCGGCTCGTTGCGCGATGAACATGGGAATTCAAAAGATGATGGTCGTCGGGAACCGCGACCTGGACGACGAGGCGGTCCGGCAGATGGCCACCCATGTGGCAAAACACATCGTCGAAGGGATTCGTCACTTCGACAGCCTCGATGAGGCGCTGGCGGATTTTTCCTGGGTCGTCGGGACGACGGCGCGGCAGGGTTCGGGGCGGGGTCCCGTCGTTCCTCCCCGCCGGATGGGAGAGATCCTGGCCGGCCTCTCGCAGAAAAACGAGATTGCCCTGCTCTTCGGCCCGGAGGATACGGGGTTGACGAACGACGATCTGCGCTTCTGCCAGACCCTGGTCACGATCCCCACCGCAGGATTCAAATCGCTCAATCTCTCCCATGCGGTGATGGTGATCTGTTACGAACTCCTCCTTGCACGGATGCAAAATGAGGACAGAATCGCGCCGAAGCTTGCCGGTACAAAGGAATTGGAGGGGATGTACGCAAAGCTCAAGGAGACCCTGCTGGCGATCGGATTTCTGCTGCCGGACAACCCCGACTACTGGATGATGCACCTGCGCCGCCTTTTTTCCCGGACGACCCTGCTGGCCCGGGAGGTCAAGATCCTCCGGGGGATCTGCCGGCAGATCGAGTGGTACGGGGACCACAAGGAGCGCAAATCTTCTTGACTTTCCGCCGTCATAGCCGTAAGTAAGCTTCCTTACGACGGGACGGGGTTTGCATGCGATACGAAAGACTTTGAAAAAACGCGACCGCTTTTTGAGTGTGCGGGCGGCGCGACGCTCTTGGAGCAGGAGAGATACGCCATGAAGACATTTTCTTTTACGGGCGCCAAAAAGATCGTGTTCGGAAACGGGAGCTTTGCCGATCTGGCGGAGCATCTTGCCGAGCTGAAGGTCAGCCGGCCGCTGGTCGTGCTCGACGGGAACCTGGCTGGGACGGGCTTCGGCCGGAAGGTCTCCGACCTCATGGAGAAGGCGAAGATCAGCTTCGTCCTCTACGACAAGGCCTTGCCGGAGCCGCCGATCGAACTGGCCGACGAGGGTGCGAAGCTTGCTCTCAAGAGGAAGTGCAACGGCGTTGTCGGGATCGGCGGCGGAAGCGCCATGGACCTCGCAAAGGCGATCTCGGTCCTGGCCGCGAACAAAGGGAAGGCCGAGGATTATCTCGGTTTGAACAGGGTTCCCGGACCCGGACTTCCCAAGATCATGGTTCCGACGACGGCCGGCACGGGAAGCGAGGTGACCTTCACCGCTGTCTTCATCCGGAAAAAACTCAAGAAGAAGGAGGGGATGAACAGTCCATACCTCTATCCGGAGCTGGCCCTGCTCGATCCCGAGCTGACGCTGACCCTCCCGCCCCATCCCACGGCGGCCACGGGGGTTGACGCCCTCTGCCACGCGATCGAATCCTACACATCGATCAACGCCTCGCCGATGAGCGAAATGATGTCTTTGGAGGCGATTCGCCTCATCTCCGACAACCTGCGGACGGCCGTCCACGACGGGACGAACCTCGAGGCGCGGGAGGCGATGCTCCTGGGAAGCCTCTACGCCGGACTCGGTCTGGCCAATGCGGGCGTGACGGCGGTCCACTCCCTCTCCTACCCGCTCGGCGGCAAATACGGGATCTCCCACGGCCTCGCCAATACGATCATGCTTCCCCGGGTGATGGCCTTCAACCTTCCCGGCGCCCGGGAGAAGTTCGTCGACATCGCGGAGATCATGGGAGAGATTGTCGATGACCTGCCTCTTCGGGAGGCGGCCTATCTGGCGGTGGAGGCGGTAGAGGCCCTGATCGAGGACTGCGGCGTCTTCACGACGCTCGAGGAGCTGGAGATTCCGGAAGCCGATTTCCCGGAACTGGCCAAGGTTGCGATGACGGTCGCCAGACCCCTCGCCAACAACCCCTGCAAGATGACGCCGGAGGACATGGTCGAGATCTACCAGGAGTGCTATTCATAAAACGGTAAATAGGGACAGATACCTATTNNAATAGGTATCTGTCCCTATTTACCGAAGACGAAGGAGGAACGTGATTATGGCCGGTGCGGAGCTGATCGGTAAGGAAGAGCTGAAGGAGATCGAGGTTTGCTTCAAGACGGGAATTTTTGCCCGCTACTCCCTCGACAAGGAGCGGCAGGGGATCTGGAAGGTCCGCGATTTCGAGAAGGCATTTGCCGAATATTTCGGGTCGCCGTACGCCCTCGGGGTGAGTTCGGGCTCGTGCGCCCTCAAGATCGCCCTGACGGCCCTCGACGTGGGGCCCGGCGACGAGGTGATCTGTCCGGCCTTCACATTCATGGCCACCTACGAGGCGGTCCTTGAGGTCGGGGCCATGCCCGTCATGGCGGACATCGACGACACCCTGAACCTCGATCCGGACGACATCCCCAACAAGATCACCCCCCGGACCAAGGCGATCATCCCCGTCCACATGTGCGGGGCGCCGGCGCGGATGGATAAGATCATGAAGTTGGCGAAGAAGCACAAGCTCCTGGTGCTCGAGGACAACGCCCAGGCCTGCGGGGCGAGCATCAAGGGGAAGATGACGGGCACCATCGGCCATATGGGGATCTTCAGCTTCGACCACTACAAGACGATCACGACCGGGGAGGGGGGGATGATCCTCACCGACGACCCGGATCTCTACCACGGCGCCGAATGGTACCACGACCACGGCCATGACCACCTCTCCACGGTGAGCCGGGCTCTGGACGGCCGGACGATCCTCGGCTTCAACTACCGGATGAACGAGATTCAGGGGGGCATCGGTCTCGCCCAGCTCCGGAAGCTCAACCGCGTCCTGGCCGCCCAGCGGAAGAACAAGGCGGCGATCGAGGCGATGCTGGCCCCGATCCCGGGCCTGAAGTTCCGGGCTGTGCCCGACCCCGCGGGGGATTCGGCCACCCATCTGGGCTTCAACCTCCCCACGGCGGAACAGGCGAAGGCCTTCCAGAAGGCCCTTGCGGCCGAGGGGGTCGGTACGGTTTGCTTCAAGGAGAACTTCTGGCACTATGTCCCCAACTGGGAGCACTTCCTGGCCAAATCCACGGCCCAGACGAAGAGCCCCTTCACGGACCCACGCAACCGCAAGGTGAAGTACAGCCGCAAGGCGATTCCCAATGCGGAGGATCTCCTCGGCCGGACCCTCATCATGGGGATCTCCGTGAAGATGCCGGCGGCCCGGATGAAGGCGATCCGCAAGGCGATCGCCAATGCGGCGAAGGTGCTGTAGGAGAGGGCATTATGATCGTTGTCACCGGCGGCGCCGGGTTCATCGGGAGCGTATTCGTTGCGAAACTGAACGCGGAGGGGATCGGCGACATCGTCGTCGTCGATGATCTCGCGACGTCCGAGAAGTGGAAGAATCTCGTGAAGCGGCGATATGTCGACTACATCCACAAGGGGGTCTTCCTCGGGATGGTCGATGCGGATCAGGTCCCTTTCCCGGTCGAGGCGATTGTCCACATGGGGGCCTGCTCCTCGACGACGGAGCGGGACGCCGATTACCTCATGGAGAACAATTTCCACTGCACCTGCCTGCTGGCGGAATGGGCGCTTCAGAGAGGCATCCGGTTCATCTACGCGAGTTCCGCGGCGACGTACGGCGACGGCGCACAAGGCTTCTCCGACGCGGATGAAACGATCCTCGGCCTCCGACCGATCAACATGTACGGCTACTCCAAGCAACTCTTCGACCTGAAGGTCCTGCGCGAAGAGATGACCAAGAGGGTTGCCGGGGTCAAGTTCTTCAACGTTTTCGGCCCGAACGAGTACCACAAGGGCGACATGACGAGCGTGATCTTCAAGGCCTTCCACCAGATCCGCGAAACGGGAAGGGTCCGGCTTTTCAAGTCGTACCGGCCGGAGTATCCCGACGGCGGTCAGATGCGGGATTTCGTTTACGTCAAAGATTGCGTCGAGGTCCTCTGGTGGCTTCTGAACCACAAGGAGGTGAACGGGATCTTCAACCTCGGGACGGGGAAGGCCCGGACCTGGAACGACCTCATCCGGGCGGTCTTCGCCGCGTTGAATCTTCCGCCGGCCATCGACTACATCGAGATGCCGGAGGCGATCCGGGGGCAGTACCAGTATTTCACGGAGGCGAAGATGGAAAAACTCCGGGCCGCCGGTTGCCCGGCCGCCTTTGGTTTGTTGGAGGAGACGGTTGCGGATTACGTGAAAACGCACCTCCTCGAAACCGATCCTTATCTGTAAAGAGGTTTTCATGTCCGTCCCGGTCGTCTGCATCATCCCGTCCCGCTATGAATCGAGTCGCTTTCCCGGAAAGCCGCTCGCCGATCTCTGCGGGAAACCGATGATCCAACACGTCTATGAACGGGTCCTCCGGGCGAAGACGGTATCCTCTGCGGCCGTGGCGACCGACGATGAACGGATCTTTGCCGCGGTCCGGGCCTTTGGAGGCCGTGCGGTGATGACCTCCCCCCTCCACCGCTCCGGAACGGACCGGATCGCCGAGGCGGTCGAAACCATTGAGCTTGATGATGGGGACATTGTCGTCAACATCCAGGGCGACCAGCCCCTCTTCGAACCGGACCAGGTGGACGAGGTGGTCGGACCGCTGCTTGCGGACGCCTCCATCCCCATGTCCACGCTGATCTACCGGATTGTCCGCGACGAGGAAATCACCCATCCAAACGCCGTCAAGACCGTCTTCGACCGCGACCATTTCGCCCTCTACTTCAGCCGCGCCACGATTCCCTTCGTCCGCGATTCGGGGAAGAGGGCCGAGTACTTCAAGCACCACGGGATCTACGCCTATCGACGCGATTTTCTGCGCACCTTCACTGCCCTTCCCGAGGGGGTCCTGGAGCGTCTGGAGGCGCTCGAACAGCTCCGCGCCCTCGAACACGGCTACCGGATCAAGGTGGTCGTGACCCCTTACGATTCCGTCGAGGTGGACACCCCCCAGGAATTGGAGCGCGTCCGGCGTCTGCTCACGGGGGAAGAAGCGATATAAATAGGGACAGGAACCGATAATCCGCTTAATAAATTGGTTTCTGTCCCTCGTATTTTGGGGAGAATGAAAAAGCGACAGGCCGGGGCCTGTCCAAGGAGAAAATGATGATTGATATTGAGTATATGAGGAAAATAAGGCTGGTTTCCCAGCCGTTCGGTCAGAAGATCGTGGCGAATTTATTGCTTCTGCCCAACTACAGCATTTTTCAGAAGGTGGACATCCGGATTGAAAATCCCGAACGGATTCCGCGCGGCGAGAGCGTGATCTTCGCGATGAACCACACGGATCGGTTCAACTACTGGCCCTTCCAGTACAAGCTCTTGAGAATGCGCGAATTTCCCTTTACAACCGTCTGGGTGAAGGCCAAATACTACAAGAACGCCTTTCTGGCGAAAGGGCTGGACCTCTGCAACTTGATCCCCGTTCCGTCGATGGGGTATCTCATCGAGGAGTATTACCGGAAGACGTTCAATCGCAGGATGGACAAGGGCCTCTACCGCGCCGTCAGGGACATGATCGAAGGCCGTCTTGCGGAGGCCGGGCCGCAGGAGCGCGCCGCGATCGAGGCGCTCCAGGCGATGGGCGAGCAGTTTGCCGATTATATCCGGGGGCAATACGAAGGGGTGATGGAGAAGGTTGCGGAATTGAGCCGTACGGCCCTCTGCGAGACGAAACTCAACCTGATCATCTTCCCGGAGGGAACCCGCTCCGTGAAGCTGGCGGAGGGGCGGACCGGCCTCGCGCAGCTTGCCCTCCATACGGAAAAGCGGATCGTCCCCGTCGCCTGCAACAACTCCGAAGAGGTGTACCGGGGGAGCCTCCCCTTTGCACGGAGCGGCCGGATCACCTACCGGATCGGCGAACCGCTTTCCGTGCATGACCGGCTCAAGGACTTTCGGATCCAGGAGCCGTTCCGTCTTCTGTCCCGGGAATCGCAGCAGCGCTACCGGGAGCAGTTCGAGGGTGTGACGCGAATCGTGATGGAGAGCATCGAAGGGATGCTCGACGAGAAGTACCGTCGGGGCTGCGCGGCAACCTGATGAGGTTCGCATTGCCCGGCGCTCGTCTGCATTCCGACTACTTCCGGGACCGGGGGCGAGGCCAACCCCTGCGCGGTCATTACCGATGTTGATCGGAAACTCCTGGACCGGATTTACGATTAGGTGCGGGAGAACGGAAGCAATTTTCGGGCAACGATAGGGCAGGAATTTCCGGCTGGTGCGGGAATGCGTGGTATGGTTTGCACGTAGCCGGAGGGAAAAGCCAGCGGACTGTTTTTGATGATCACGGGTCGAAACATGCGGATTCGAGAGGGAGATTTTTCGGATGATCGAGGGAACCACTTCTTCCTGAAATGATTGCTTGATAACATCTCAGTATTATGCAATTTTACATACGTTTATCGATAATTGTGCACTGATGCAGCTCCATAGAACTTTCAGTCAACAACCATGAATACGTCTTCATTGACATTATTGTCGATCAGCTAATTCGCCGATGACATTATGGAATCACCTAAAATTGACGAAAAAGAGATTTATAGGTTGACAAAAAAGTATTTAGATTTCAGTTTTTCTCTTCAGCCAATCACTGTCACCGAAGACCCAAACCTACAAGGCCTCCTAATTCAATTACATCACTAGAATACTCAGACGCTGTTATCAATATGTAATATTTTTGAAATGTTACATTCGAATGACGTATTATCGCTTTCTCGCGCCATGTTTGAATCTGTTGTCAACATGGGGCTGTTACTGTCAAATAGCATACCCGATGGAGTTGAAAGATTTAGGAATTTGATCATTTCGGAATGAAAACGATTTAGGCAAAGACAGTTTCCTTGTCGCTGCACGCTCTCTTAAAAAACCGCAAGGAACGGTGTTTTTATCGACAAAAGGCGATTGAGACTTTTGGGCATTCAAACATTCAACAGTTGTCGGTATTTTTCTTGACATGCAAATCGCTTTCCCTTATACTTCCCTCGTAAAAATAGATGCTTATCAATAAGATCAAACGAACAAAGGACGAATTGGGGGGTGTTTGTACAATTGTCGGCAACGGATTTTGGGTCCACATATTTATGACCGAACCATTAAGCTCGACGGGTTTCCGGTATGACAGATTCTGAAATCATTCTCTTCAAAACCCTTGCCGCCAAATATCTTTGGTGGATGATGCCGGACGAGGTGCTTAAGCGTCCGGAGCGGATTGCTATTCAGGTTATGAACCTTGGGGATTTTGCAGACGTAACTGCCGTTCTGGATGCTGTCGGAGAAGATCAGGCTCGTGAATTCCTCACCCGCGCCGAGGCGGGGCAGTTTTCCCCCCGCTCATGGCACTACTGGCATTATCGACTGGGACTTGCCGAAACAGGTGGTGTGCCGCCAATGCCGACAAGGAGAGTATGCTGATGAATTCATTCGTACCCCATATGGAGATATTTCTCCCTTCCCAACAAACCGTCTGGTCCTCGCTGGCTTCCGTACGCAAGGCTGGATTCGTGCTTTATGGAGGCACTGCGATTGCGTTACGTCTTGGTCACCGTCAATCCATCGATTTTGATTTTTTCTCCGACCAGCCGCTTGATAAATCAGGTCTTTACAAAGCTATGCCTATGCTTGCAGATGCCACGGTCATTCAGGAGACGCCCGATTCATTGGGAGTCCTTGTGCCGGTAGATGTTTCGGCTGCCACGGAATACGTCAAGCTTTCTTTTTTCGGGAACATTGATAATGGCCGGGTCAGCGAGCCGGAGGTGACGGCAGACGGGGTCATGGTCGTTGCTTCGCTTGCCGATATGATGGCGCACAAGCTGAAAGTTATTCTGCAACGGATTGAGGCAAAGGATTATCGTGACATTGCCGCCATGCTCAAATATGGAATTCGGCTTGACGAAGCTATGGCCGGTGCGTGTGCGCTCTTCGGCAGGACGTTTCAGCCGAGCGAAAGCCTCAAGGCTCTGGTTTATTTTGAAGGGGGCGACCTTGACGCCCTTTCCGGCGATGAACGAGCGGTCCTCGTGTCCGCTGTAAAAAGAGTTAAAAAAATACCGCCTTCTGGAATTCGTTCAAAATTCCTTGTGGATTCGTGACGAGTCAGCGCCCGCAGATTGAGGATTTCGTTATCATTCCAACGCTCCGGCGTCATGTCCGACATAACGCCGGAGCGTCAGGTGATGAATTCCCCGCGAAGATTGTGGGAACAAGAAGAATAGGCAACCTGCTCCTTTAACCTCAAACGTCTGCGGCGGCGGTTCGGGATTACCGCTTCCGGTTCTCCGGTCGGAGGGCGCGGACGGCGGCGCCGGCCTGCCACATCTCCGTCTTGTTCATCGTCTCCAACTCCGCGTTGAGCTTCTTGCGGTAGTCGGGGGCGTTGTTCACCGACAGAACGATCCGCGTCTCCTCGCCGGAGCGGACGCTCTCGTAGAGTTTCTCGAAGACCGGCGCGACGGCGTCGCGGAAAGGACCCTTCCAGTCGAGCGCGCCGCGCTGGGCGGTCGTGCTGCAGTTGGCGTACATCCAGTCCATCCCGTTTTCCGCGACGAGGCGGATGAGGCTCTGGGTCAGCTCCTCCACGGTCTCGTTGAAGGCTTCGCTGGGGCTGTGGCCGTTTTTCCGGAGCACGTTGTACTGCGCCTCCATGACGCCCGCCAGGGCGCCCATCAGGATCCCGCGTTCGCCCGTCAGGTCGCTGAACACCTCCTTCTCGAAGGTCGTCGGGAAGAGGTAACCCGAACCGATCGCGATGCCGAGCGCAATGGTCTTCTCGGTGGCCTTCCCCGAGGCGTCCTGGAAGATCGCGTAACTGGAGTTGATGCCGCTCCCGTCAAGAAAATTGGTGCGGAGCGAGCGTCCCGATCCCTTGGGGGCGACGAGGACGACGTCGATGTCCGCGGGGGGAATCACGTTGGTCTGGCTGCGGTAGGTAATGGAAAATCCATGTGAGAAGTAGAGGGTTTTCCCCTTGGTCAGGTACGGTTTCAGCGTCGGCCACATCTGCGTCTGGCCCGCGTCGGAGAGCAGGTACTCGATGATTGTCCCCCGCTTTGCTGCCTCTTCGACGGGGAAGAGGGTCTTCCCGGGAACGAAGCCGTCCTCGACGGCCTTTTTCCACGTGGCGCCGCCCTCGCGCTGCCCCACGATCACCCGGATGCCGTTGTCCCGGAGGTTGAGCGCCTGGCCCGGTCCCTGCACGCCGTAACCGAGAACGGCCACCGTCTCGCCCTTCAGGACCTCCTGGGCCCGGCTCAAGGGAAATTCCTCAGAGGTCACGACCTCCTCCCACACTCCGCCGAAATTGATCTTTGCCATGCTTGTCTCCTTTTCCAATATGAACGAGGCTGGTGCACCAGCCCCGGAAAAAGGGGTCGTCCGACCCCGTTGAACCCGGTTATTTTTGGTTCCGGGGACACGTAGGGAAACCTTGCGGCAAGGTGTCCCCACATGTCCCCGACCCCACTCTCAGAAGTTCGCCAACCTTCATCCCTCCCGTTTCTGACGGAAGACGGCGATCGCCCCGGTCCGGTTCATCTCCTCCACGCCGAAGGGTTCAAAATACCGTAAGATCGCCGCCGTCTTGTCCTTGTTCGCCGTGATCTCCATGATCAGATAATCCTCGCTCATCGCGACCACACGGCAGCCGAAGAGGTCGATCGCCCGCAGGATCTCACGGCGGTTCTCCGGCGTGAGCCGAAGGCTGATGAGCATAAGTTCCCGCTGGACGGCTGGGGCGCCGGTGAAATCCGTGACGGAGATGATATCCACGAGCTTGTCGAGCTGTTTTTTGATCTTTTCCGTAAAATCGCTCTCCGCCCGGCTGGTCAGGGTGATCCGGGAAACTTCTGGATTCGTCGTTTCGGCGACGCAGAGACTGCGGATGTTGTATCCCCGGCTGCTGAAGATGCCGGCGATCCGCGAGAGGACTCCCGGCTGGTTGTTCACGAGCATCGAAATGGTGCGTTCTTCAATGGCCATATTCTTTTTTCCTTTCCTTCTTTTTTGTCCCCTCTCGAATCCGCGCATGAGGCTTCGGAAGGGGCGATTCGGAGATTTTTTCGGGCACCATGACACCGCAGCGGAGCGCCCGCCGGGAAAATTGTCTGAGCGCGAAGCGCGAGTTTTTTCCCGGCAGTGCAGCGAGGATGATCATGGTCGAAAAAAGATCCGCGACTCTCCTGAAGGCCATCGCCCCAATCCCCTATTTCCCGCAGATCATCTCCATGTTGGAGGCGCCCGGGGGGATGATCGGATAGACATAGTTGTTCTGGTCGACCATCGCCTCCAGCATGTAGGGCCCTTCGGCGGAAGCCATCCGGGCAATCGCCTCCGCCGGGTCCTCGTCCACGGCGACCCGCTCCGCCGGGATGCCGAAACCTTTTGCCACGGCCGTCAGATCGACCGTTTCGCCCAGTTCGCTGGTCGTGAAACGCGATTCGTAGAAGAGGTCCTGGATCTGCCGGATCATCCCCAGGTGGCCGTTGTTGATCACGACAATCTTGATCGGCAGGCGGTAGCTGCTGATCGTCGCCAGCTCCTGGATGTTCATGTAAAACCCGCCGTCGCCGCAGATGACGACCACGTCCCGGTCCGGCGCCCCCAGCTTGGCGCCGATCGCGGCCGGAACGGAGAAGCCCATCGTCCCCATTCCGCCGCTTGTGAGCAGGCTGCGGGGGGAATGGCTCTGCCAGGTGCGGACCGTCCAGATCTGATTGAGCCCCACATCCGGAACGACGATCGTTTCCCGGGGCATCGCGGCCTGGATCTTCCGGATCAGATTTCCCGCCTGGCCGCAGCCCCCATCCTTGAGTTTTGCCTCCTGGAGGTCGCGCTCGACGCGGATCCGTCCCATCCAGCCCTCCCGTTCACGGGGAACGATCAGCGGGATCAGCGCCGTAAGCGCGTCCTGGATTTCCCCTTCATAGGCGAGATCCACCTTGATGTTTTTCCCGATGGAGGTGGCGTCGATATCGATCTGGGCGACGGTGGCGAGCGGCGCGAACTCCTCGATGACGGAGGTGCTCCGCTCCGTAAAGCGGGTGCCCAGGGCGAGAATGAAATCGGCCTGGTGAATTGTCCGGTTGGCCAGTTCGTTGCCGTGCATGCCGATAAAGCCGAGGTTGAAGCCGTTTGCGGAGGCGACCGATCCGATCCCCATCATCGTCGTGACAAAGGGGATTTGCGCCTTCTGCACGAATTCGCTTGCCCGTTCACAGGCGTCGCCCAGCTTGACCCCGCCGCCGATGATGATGACCGGCCTTTCGCTCCGGTTGAGGGCCTGGGCGATCCGCTCGATCTGTTCCGGATGCTCGATCCGTTTGGGCGGGGCGGTCGGGATCTTCTTCGGCTGATCGCCGCAGGGGGCGCTCAGGATGTCCTTCGGGATATCCACGAGGACGGGTCCGGTGCGGCCGGTGCTGGCGAGCTGGAAAGCCTGTCGGAGCGATGATGCGAGCTGCGTCACGTCGCGCACCATGAAACTGTGCTTCGTGATCGGCATGGTGATCCCGATGATGTCCGTCTCCTGGAAGGCGTCTCGTCCCCAGAGGTCGCTGTCCACCTGGGCCGTGATGGCGACGAGCGGGGTCGAATCCATGTAGGCGGTGGCGATCCCCGTGACAAGGTTTGTGGCGCCGGGACCCGATGTCGCGAGGCAGACCCCTACCTTGCCC
Source organism: Syntrophaceae bacterium UBA6112 (assembly GCA_002423465.1). Lineage (GTDB taxonomy): Bacteria > Desulfobacterota > Syntrophia > Syntrophales > UBA5619 > UBA5619. The sequence continues at coordinate 57,466 of DIWG01000020.1, forward strand.
GTTGCGCGGGCGTAGCCGTCGGCGGCATGGGCCGCCGCCTGCTCGTGCCGCATCAGATAGTGCCGGATGGGGCCCTCGGCCAGGCGATCATGGAGCGGCAGGGTGTTGGCCCCGGGGTAGCCGAAGATCACCTCCACCCCCTCCTCCGCCAGGGTTTTCAAAACAATGTCCGCACCGATGGTATTCATGTAAAGCTCCTTTCAGGAAATAAAAAAGCCGCCGGTTCCCCGAACCGCGGCTTTTCTCAAAAACAAAAAAGCCGCGGACCTTGCGGGGCCCGCGGCTCTCGTCTTTTATGTCATCCCATCAAAGACGCCGAGCAGCAGCCCCCGTGCGTACGAGTACTACGACGTCCAGTACGAGAAGCAGTATGTTCGACGAATTTCGGTTCACGACCATTCCTTCCATTTAAAAAACTGAGGCCGAACCCTACCGGAAAGGGGAACCGTTGTCAAGGTTTTTTTATGAAGATTTCCTACCTTCAACGGTTGGGTTCCGTGTCAAATCGGTGCGTCCCGCCGGGAAGATTGGCCGGATCGATCGTTTCGGCGTCTTCGGGTGTCGTCCCCTCCAGGAAGCATTCGTAAATCGCCCCTTTCGTCCAGAACCTGGCCGGGGCGCCGGTTTTGGGATCGACCTTGACGAAGACAATTCCGTCCGGTACGGGGAAAACCTCGACCGGTGTCCCCTGGAGGGCCTTCTCCGCGAAATAGAGCCAGATCGGCGCCGCGGCGCGGCCGCCGACCTCCTGCCGACCCATGGGCCGCTCCTGATCGAATCCCACCCAGACTCCGGTGACCAGCGACGGCGTGAATCCCATGAACCAGGCGTCCCGCGTGTCGTCCGTCGTCCCGGTTTTGCCGGCGACCGGCCGGCCGAGCTTTTTCACCCGTTGCCCCGTTCCGCTTTCGACGACATCCTGCATGACGTAACTCGACATGAAGGCGATCCGCGGATCGATCACCTGCTCCGCTCTGGGCTGCGTCTCCTCAAAGACATGACCCGTCCGGTCGACGATTTTCTTGATGAAGAAGGGCTGCACCCGCTTTCCCTCGTTCGCCAGGACGCCGTAAGCCCGGACCAGCTCCTGAAGGGTGACCCCGGAGGTGCCGAGGGCCAACGACAGAGTCCGGGTGATGGGCGAGGAGATCCCCATGTTGGTCGCGTAGGAGGCGGCATAATCCACGCCGATCTCTTCAAGAACCTTGATCGTGACGATGTTCCGGGAGTGGATCAGCGCATTGTGCAGCGTCGTCGGCCCCAAAAATTTTTCGTCGAAATTCTGCGGTTTCCAGACCCCGTCCGGCTGCTGGGGATCCGGATAGACGATGGGGGAGTCGACGATGACCGTCGCGGGGGTCATCCCCTTGTCGAAGGCCGCCGTGTAAATGAGCGGCTTGAAAGCCGAGCCGGGCTGGCGCCGGGATTGGGTCGCGCGGTTGAATTCGCTCCGCTGAAAATCGCGCCCGCCGACCATCGCCCGGACGGCGCCGGTCTTCGCGTCCATCGAGAAGAGGGCCCCTTGCACCTGTCCTTTCTCATAATTCTCCCGTTCCTCCATCTCCTTCAGGCCCTGCTCCACCGCATCCCTTGCCGCCTTCTGCATCTGTATGTTCAGCGTCGTGTAGACCTCGAGGCCCTCCTTGTAGAGGACGTCGCTGCCGTATTTTTCCTGGATGTAGCGGCGGATGTTTTCAATGAAGTAAGCGGCGACCTTGTCCTTCGGCTTGATCGAGCGGAGCTTGATGACCTTGGAGATCGCAAGGTCTTTCTCCTGCCCGGTGATATAGCCGTCTTCCAACATGCGGTTGAGGACGTAAGCCTGCCGCTGGTAAGCCCGGTCCGGATGCAGATAGGGGGAATAGTTGCTGGGGGCCTTGGGAAGCCCCGCCAGCATGGCCGCCTCCGGAAGGGAAATATTCCGCGCACTCTTTCCGAAATATCCCTGGGCGGCGGCCTCCACGCCGTAGGTGCCGTGGCCGAGGTAAATGTGGTTCAGGTAGAGGGTGATGATCTCTTCCTTCGTCAGGTAGCGGTCGATCTTGTAGGCGAGGAGAGCCTCCTTGAGCTTCCGCATGTAGCGCTTCTCCGGGGAGAGATAGAGGGATTTTGCGACCTGCTGGGTGATCGTGCTCCCCCCCTGGACGATCTTGCCCGCCTCGAGATTCTTGAAGAAGGCCCGGGACATGCTCTGCATGTCGAATCCCTTGTGCTGGAAGAAGCGGGCATCCTCGGCGGCGACGAAGGCCTGGATCACGATCTTTGGGATCTCTTCGTACCTGATGACCTTCCGGTCCTCGAGGAAGAACTCGTCGATCAGTTCGTTGTTGTCCGCATAGACCCGCGTCGTGATGCTGGGGCGGTAATCTTTCAGCGCGGCAATGCTCGGAAGCTCTTTGAGCAGGACGTAATAGACCAGACTGCTCCCCGCCAAGGCGGCGCCGACGAAGAGCACGAGGATCACGACGATGATGATCCCCAGGAAGGAGCGCCGGGAAGACGATCTTCTCTTTCGTGGGGCAATACGCTTGAAGGTCATGGCTGATCCGTTCCCTCTTTTTCCGTTTCTTCCGGTGCGGGTCTTTCCCGGCGGGCGAACTTGGTCACGAGGATGCTCACCTCATACAGCACCATGAGCGGGATCGCCATCAGGATCTGGCTGAGGACATCGGGGGAAGGGGTCAAAATCGCGGCGACGATGAAGATGATTAGTATTGCATAACGCCTCTGTTTCGATAGCATTTTTGCGTTGACGATGCCGAGTTTGGCCAGGAAAAACATGAATACCGGCATCTCGAAGCAGATGCCGAAGGCCAGGAGGAATTTGAGCGTCAGGCTGAGATATTCCCGAAAGGAGATCATCGGTTTCAGAAAATCCGTGGAAAAGCTCACGAAAAAGCTGAAGGCCGGCGGGAGCGCGATGAAATAGCCGAACAGGATTCCGCTAACAAAGAGGATCGTGGAGAAAAAAACAAATGGAAAGACCATTTTTTTTTCTTTTTTATAAAGCCCCGGCGAGATAAATCGCCAGATTTCGAAGAGGGTGTAGGGGGCCGTCAGAAACAGGGAGGCAAAAAATGCGATCTTCATGTGGATAAAGAAGGCCTCAGGGAGCCCGGTAAAGATCATCGAGCTCTGGGCCGGCATGGCGTCGACGAGGGGTTTGGTGATCACCCGGAAGGACCAGTCCTTGAATAGATAGCAGACGCCGAAACCGATGCCGACGACGATGAGGATGCGGATCAGCCTCGTCTTCAGCTCTTCAAGGTGCGACGTCAGCGGCAGTTTTTCTTCTTCTTCTTCGGCTTTTTCGTTTTCCATAGATGAGATGGCTTGTGCGGCTCCGGTGAGGGAGCATTATGGGGACACGATGTCGCATCGTGTCCCCATAATGCTCACAGTACAGACTTCGGGGTGTCACTCTCTGACCCGCCGGTCGCGGCGGGAGGGACGACGGGGGCTTCCTTCTCGTCCCCCTTTCCGTAGAGGAGGGAATCCTTGAGGCCGTCCATATCCTTCTTGATCTCGTCCGTTTTGAGCGTCTCCTTGATCGTGTCGGTGGCGCTTTCGGTCACCTTGCGGAATTCGGAGAGACCTTTTCCCAGCGCTTTCGCGATATCGGGCAATTTTTTGGGGCCCACCACGAGCAGAGCGATCACAGCAATCACCATCAGCTCCGGCATACCGATACCAAACATACGATCACCTCTTTTCTTGTCCGATCCTCCGGGAAATGATTGCGAAATTAGTAGAAATTTCTCATAAAACATTCCGGAATTGGGTTTATACCCGTAGACGGAAATGTTTGTCAATGTTTTTTCCGGAAGGGGAGCACCCGCAAAATCTTTTGCCATTAAAGGGTTTTTGTGTTAGAAGCGACCCCTATCCGAGGCGATGAGTTCACCCCCAATGGAAGGTGGCCTGATGTCGAAGAACACGGGGATTGTGAAGGACCGGCGTTATTTGCGGCACGGATCTGAATTCACCCATCCCGAGACCCCCCAGCGTCTCGTTTCGATCTACGAGATGCTCGACAATCCGGACATGGCCTGGAAGTTCACCGGGATCGATGCACGGCACGCCACGCGTGAAGAACTGGAACGGGTGCATCGCCCCTCCTTCATCGATTTCATCGCCCGGACGGAGGGGGAGACAATGACGATGCTCGACCCCGATACGGTGGCCACCGCCGAGACCTATGATACGGCAAGGCTGGCGGCAGGGGGGGTCATGAACGCCATTGACAGCGTGGTCTCCGGAGAGACGGACAACGCCTTTGCCCTGATCCGGCCGCCGGGGCACCACGCCCAGGCCGGGGATGCCGCGGGGTTCTGCATCTTTAACAACATCGCCGTCGGCGCCCGGCATGCCCTGGCACGGTGGAACATGAAACGGATCCTGATCGTCGACTGGGACCTCCACCACGGGAACGGTACCGCGGAGATCTTTTACGAGGATCGTCAGGTCCTCTACTTTTCGACGCACCAGTCGCCCGCTTACCCGGGAACGGGCGGTCTGGAGGAGACGGGGAAAGGGGCGGGGCAAGGTTTCACAATCAATGTCCCGTTGCGGCCCGGGGCGGACGACGCATTCTATGTCCGTGTTTTCCGAGAGCTCCTCGGCCCCGTTGCGCGGATGTTCCGTCCGGAGATCATCCTGGTGTCCGCCGGTTTCGACATCTATATCGGCGATCCGCTGGGGGAAATGAAGGTGACGCCGGAAGGCTTCGCTTGCCTGACCCGGATTCTCCTCGATCTGGCGGAAGAGTGCTGTGACGGCCGTCTGGTGATCGTCCTCGAGGGCGGCTACAACATCCAGGGGTTGACCAAATCCGTACGGGCGGTTCTCCTGGAACTCATCGGGGAGACCCAGGTGATGGCGGAGACGTTGAACCGGATGGCCGCGAATACGGATGAATCGTGCAGCCGTCTGATCGGGCGGGTGCGGGAGAAGTTCCGACCCTTCTGGCCGGTCTTTTAAAAGAGGTGATTCGTTGGAAAAAATCAAGATCAGCAAAGATGAGGTTACGCACGTGGCCCATCTGGCGAGGTTGGAGTTTGGCGAGGCGGAGACGGAAAAATTCACCGCCCAGTTGAACGGCATCCTCCGGTATATGGACAAATTGAACGAGGTCGACACGAACGGCGTCGAGCCGGTGACCCATGCGATCGCCCGGAAAAATGCCTTCCGGGAGGATGCGGTCAATGCGTCCCTTCCCCCGGAGGCCTCCCTGGCCAACGCCCCGGAGTCACGGGGGGGGTGCTTTCTGGTCCCGAAGGTGATCGAGTAATGGAATTAAACGAGTTGACCATTCACGAACTGCTGGACCGGCTGCGGGCGGGGGAGACCAGCTCGGCGGAGATTACCGCCTCCGTCTTCGGCCGGATCGACGCCGTTGAAAAAGAGGTCCACGCCTACATCACCCTGATGCGGGAGACGGCTCTGGCCGAGGCGGAAGCGGCGGACGAACGGATTCGAAAAGGCGAAATGGGCGCGCTGACGGGAATTCCCATTGCGCTGAAGGACATCTTCTGCACGAAGGGGGTCCGGACGACCTGCGGCTCCCGGATCCTTGAGAACTTCGTTCCGCCCTATGACGCGACCGTCGTCACGAAGCTCCGGGCGGCGGGCGCCGTCTTCACCGGCAAGACGAACATGGACGAATTCGCGATGGGTTCCTCCACGGAGAACTCCTTCTTCGGCGCGACGCGGAACCCCTGGGATCGCGATCGGATTCCCGGCGGCTCCAGCGGTGGCTCCGCGGCGGCGGTGGCCGCCGACGAGTGCATCGCCGCGCTGGGTTCCGACACGGGCGGCTCCATCCGCCAGCCGGCGGCCCTCTGCGGCGTCGTCGGCCTGAAGCCGACCTACGGCCGGATTTCCCGTTTCGGCCTCGTCGCCTTCGCCTCGTCGCTGGACCAGATCGGCCCCTTCACGAAGGATGTGGAGGACTGCGCCATCCTGATGAACGTCCTGGCCGGCTACGACCCCAGGGAATCGACCTCGGTGCCGGAGGAGGTCCCCGATTACCGGCGATTCCTGAGCCAGGGGATCGAGAGCTGGAAAGTCGGGATCCCGAAGGAGTACTTTATCGCCGGGATCGACCCGGAGGTCGAGGCCGCCGTCCGCCGGGCGATCCGGGTCGTCGAGGGGGCGGGGGCGAAGTGCATCGAGGTCTCGCTTCCCCACACCGAGTATTGTCTTGCGGTCTACTACATCGTTGCCCCGGCGGAGGCTTCTTCCAACCTCGCCCGCTACGACGGCGTGAAGTACGGCTTCCGCTCCGGGGAAGGGCGCGATCTGCTGGAGATGTACAAAAAGACCCGTGCCGCCGGCTTCGGCGCCGAGGTGAAGCGGAGGATCATGATCGGCACCTATGCCCTCTCGTCGGGCTATTACGACGCTTACTACAAGAAGGCGTCCCAGGTCCGGGGGCTGATCAAGCGGGATTTCGACGAGGCGTTCACGAAGTGCGACGTGATCCTGACCCCCACGACCCCGACGCCGGCCTTCCGGATCGGGGAAAAGACGGACGACCCCATGCAGATGTACCTGTCGGACATCCTGACGATTTCCACCAACCTGGCCGGGATCCCGGGGATCTCCGTACCCTGCGGATTCACCGCTGCCGGACTCCCCGTCGGGGTGCAGTTCCTGGCAGGCCATTTCCAGGAGGGGCGACTGCTCCAGTTCGCCTCGGCCTATGAGAAACACGCCCAGATCGAAAAAAGGAGACCCACGTTATAATGGAATTCGAACCGGTCATCGGGCTGGAGATCCACGCCCAGCTTCTTACGGATGCCAAGATCTTCTGCGGTTGCTCGGCGAAATTCGGCGCGGCGCCCAACACCCACACCTGCCCCGTCTGCCTCGGAATGCCCGGGGTGCTGCCGGTGCTCAACCGGAAGGTCGTGGAGTTCATGCTCCGGATGGCCCTGGCGACCAACTGCCGGATCAACCCCGAGTGCAGCTTCGCCAGGAAGAACTACTTTTACCCCGACCTTCCCAAGGGGTACCAGATTTCCCAGTACGCCGCACCGCCCGCCGAGCACGGCTGGGTCGAGGTGGAAATCCACGGCGGGAAGAAGCGGATTGGGATCACGCGGATCCACATGGAAGAGGACGCGGGGAAGCTGATGCACGACGAGCGCAATCCCGTAAGCATGGTCGATCTGAACCGGACGGGGGTGCCGCTTATCGAAATCGTCAGCGAGCCGGACATCCGGAGCGCCGAGGAGGCCGCGGCCTACCTCCGGCGTCTCCACGAGACCCTCGTCTATCTCGGGATCTGCGACGGCAACATGGAGGAGGGGAGCTTCCGCTGCGACGCGAACGTCTCGCTGCGGCCCCGGGGGACCGAGCCCTTCGGGACGCGGGCGGAGCTGAAGAACATGAACTCCTTCCGGAACGTCCAGCGGGCCCTCGAATACGAAATCAAGCGCCAGCAGTACGTTCTGGAGGGCGGCGGCGAGGTGGTCCAGGAGACGCGCCTCTGGGACGACACGGCGGGCGTCACCCAATCGATGCGGGGCAAGGAAGAGGCGCACGACTACCGCTACTTCCCCGATCCGGATCTGGTTCCCGTCGTGATCGACGACGCCTGGATCGAGGAGGTCCGGAAGACCCTGCCCGAACTGCCGCTGGAGAAGCGGGAGCGGTTCGTCCGGGATTATCAGCTTTCCGCCTATGACGCGGGGGTTCTCACCACGAGCCGCGCCCTGGCGGACTACTACGAAGAGGTGGTCAAACTCTCCGGGCAGCCGAAGATCGCGGCAAACTGGGTCATGGGCGACATCCTGCGGTTTTTGAACGAGGATAAGAAGGATATCCGGGAGTGCCCCATTGCGCCTTCCTCCCTTGCCGGGATGATCCGCCTCATCCAGGAGGGGGCGATCAGCGGGAAGATGGCCAAGGAGGTCGTCGAGGCGATGTACAAAACCGGCAAGACGCCGCAGGCGATCATCGAAGAGCAGGGCCTCGTCCAGATCACCGACGAGGAGGCCCTGGCCAAGACGATTGCCGAGGTCATCGGGAAAAATCCTGTTCAGGTTGAGCAGTACCGGGCCGGGAGGGAGAAGGTGTTCGGCTTCTTCGTCGGCCAGGCAATGAAGGCGACGCAGGGGAAGGCCAACCCCCAGCTCATCAACGACCTGTTGAAAAAGATGCTGGCTCCCGACACATAACGAACGGAATTCCACACAGGAATACGATTTGTCGAAAGGCTTCATGGATATCCGCTTTCGTGAGAATAACCAGGATGTTGAGAAGGTTGAAGCGGAGAGAGTGAACCCCACCTCACGCCTTGTTGATGAGCCGTCAGGGAAAATATGATCCGAACCCTATTCTGGAAAGACGACGCCGTCGTCATGATCGATCAGCGGGCTCTGCCGCTCACGGAGCGGTATGTGACCTGCACGGACTACCGTCAGGTCGTCGCGGCGATCAACGACCTGACGGTCCGCGGCGCCCCGGCGATCGGCGTTGCCGCGGCGATGGGGATTGCCCTGGGCGCCCTCCGCATCGATGTGGATACACCTGAAGCTTTCAGGGAAGCCTTCTTCGCGATCTGTGCGCAGTTCGCGGCCACGCGCCCGACCGCTCGGAACCTCTTCTGGGCGATCGAACGGATGAAGCGCCGCTTCGAGGCAAACCCTGCCGGCGAATCGGGACAGGCGGCGAAAGGTACGAAAGATGATCCCTGGCGTCCTCTTCGGGAGTCTCTGATCGCCGAGGCCGTCCGAATCTGCGAAGAGGATATTGCCGTCAACCACCGTCTCGGCACGAACGGCCAGGACCTGATCCCTGACGGCGCCCGGATCCTGACACACTGCAACGCCGGGGCGCTGGCCACCGCCGGTTACGGGACGGCCCTGGGCGTCATCCGCGCTGCCCGGGAGAATGGGAAAAAACTCCATGTTTACGCGGATGAAACACGGCCGGTGCTCCAGGGGGCGAGGCTGACCGCCTGGGAACTTGTGCGGGAGGGGATCCCCTGCACGCTGATTGCGGACAACATGGCGGGTTTCCTCATGCGGCAGGAGAAAATCGATCTGGTCATCGTTGGGGCGGACCGGATCGCCGGAAACGGCGACACGGCGAACAAGATTGGAACTTACGGCCTTGCGGTTTTGGCGCGGGCGCACGGGATTCCGTTCTATGTCGCGGCGCCCCTCTCGACAATCGATCCGGCGCTGCCGGACGGCAGGGCGATCCCGATCGAGGAGCGAAACCCGGATGAGGTGACCCATTGCGGCGGCGTCCGGACCGCCCCGGACGGGGTGTTGGTCTGGAATCCCGCCTTTGATGTGACGCCGAACGGTCTGATTGCGGCGATTGTCACCGAGGCGGGCGTGATCCGGCCCCCCTTCGCGGCAGGAATCTTAGGGGTTACGGGGCATCTCCCGGATACGGAAAGCGGCGGGGCGTAAGAATGGAAGAGGGGTATCACGAAAAGTTGGCGGGAAGATCAGCCGTTAAGGAGGGGTTATGAACATCCGTTTCTGGGGAACGCGAGGTTCGCTGCCCGCGTCGATGACGGCGCGGCAGATCCGCGAGAAGATCTCCCGGGCCATTCGGGCATCCCGATCCTGGAATCTCGCAAACGATGGGTGGATCGAGACCTTTATCGATCGGGAGCTTCCTTTTGCCCTCCGGGGGGGCTATGGGGGCAATACCTCCTGTGTTGAAATCGGCGGGGGCGAGGGTTACGTTCTCTGCGATGCGGGGACGGGCATCCGGGATTTCGGCAATGACTTTATGCGTTCCGGGAAAGGCGGTTCGCCCGCCGTCTTTCATCTTTTCCTGTCGCACCTCCACTGGGACCACATCCAGGGTTTTCCATTCTTCACCCCGGCCTTTCTTCCCAATCAGGAGATCCACATTTACGGCGGTCATGCGGAGATCGAACAGGCATTCGACACTCAGCAATCGGCGCCTTTCTTTCCGGTTCCCTTCCGCGCCCTGGGGGCGAAGATTGTTTTCCATACCCTCAATCCGGAGCAGCCGTATGCGATCGCCGGATTTTCCGTCCTGATGTTCCGCCAGAAACATCCGGGGGGCTCCTATGGGTACAGCTTCATCCGGGATGGGAAGAAGATCGTCTATTCGACTGATATGGAGCACGGGGTGGAAGTGGGGGAAGAAGATTACCCCTTCATCGATCTCTTCCGGGATGCAGACCTGCTCATCTTCGATGCCCAGTACCCGCTGGCGGATGCCATCGGCACGAAGGAAACCTGGGGCCACTCCAGCAATCTCCTCGGCGTCGAACTCGCAGTCCGCGCCGGGGTAAAGCGTCTCTGTCTCTTCCACAACGAGCCGACGTCGGGGGATGAGGCCCTGGATCGGTTTCTCGCCGAAACACGCGACTACCTGAAGATCCATGACCCATCCTCTCCGCTCCGGATCGAGCTTGCGTATGACGGCCTGGAGATTGTGCTGTGAAAGAGAGGGATCTGTTTCTGTTCGACTTTGACGGCGTCCTTGCGGACTCGCTGGACCTCTACGCGGAGGCGGTGGCGCGTTGCCTGGAGCGGATCGGGACTCCGATCGTGAAGGACCGGGAGGATTACCTGGCGCTTTTCGAGGGTAATTTCTACGAGTCGATGGCGTCCCGGGGGGTGGACCTTGCCGCCTTTGTCCGGGCGGCGAAGGAGATCATGCCCGGGATCGACTACGATTCCATGCGCCCCTACGAAGGCCTCATCCCCGTTCTGGAATCCCTGAAGAAGGACCATCTGCTCGCGGTCATTTCCTCCAACGGTTCGAAGACCATCCGTAAAATGCTCGCCCGGTTCGGATTCGACCCCTATTTCGAGGAGGTCTTCGGCTCCGATTTCCGGGTCAGCAAGAAGGAGAAGATCGACCACGCCCTTGCGAAATATGGGATTCCCCCGCAAAGAACCTTCTACATCGGCGATACAACAGGGGATATTGTGGAGGCCCGGGCCGCCGGGGTCCGGACGGTGGCCGTCACATGGGGCTGGCACGATCGGGAAAGGCTCGCCGCTTCCCGGCCTGATTTTCTCGTTGACACGCCGGAGGGGCTGCTTCGTATAGGGTCAGGTCTTGGGATTTGAATTGAGAAGCAGCGTATGCGATAAAGCATGACCAGACCCTTAAAAAGAGGGGACATCCCGATTGTTCGCTAAAAAATCGGAAGATAGTCCCCCTTTTCCTTAGAGGTCGTAGAGGGTTTCATCCACGCGGGGCTTCGGCTTCCGGCTCCCCCTCGTTCCTTTTCCCCCGATGAGAAAAGGCTCTTCCCCCTCGAGCAGGTCGCCCATCTCCGCCTCGATCCGATCGGGGTCTTCCCCCTTTTCCAGACGGCTCAGGGCCTCCTCCATTCCGGAACCGAGGGAAAGTCCGGTCGCATCGGTCAATTTCCGCATGAGTTGCGCGGCCTGACGCGGGTCATCCTCGCTGATTTTCTCCGCCTCTCCGGCAAGCATCGCCATCGCCTTTTCCATCTTCGTCTCGTCGATGGGGGGCATATCGTCGCCGGCCGGTTCCTCTTTCCCCCGGGAAACCTTTGCGAAGATCGACATCTGCCGTTTCAGCGAGCGCCGGCATTCCGGGCAGGCGGGAATCTTCGTTGTGTTCACCCCTTGCGAGAAAAAGCTGAAAACGGTGTTGCAGGAATTACAATAGAATTCGTAGATGGGCATAGGTTACCTCTTCCTCCTTGCCGATATTTTAATCCAGTGCCTTGAAAACATCAAGGGGAACGCGACGGCTTCATGCACCGAAACCTTTGAAAATCTACCGAAACTTGGGAATTCGTCATTCCTGCGGAAGCAGGAATCCAGTCCTTTTAAGACCTTCTGGATTCCCGCTTCCGCGGGAATGACAAAGTGGGGGTTTTTCAAGGTCTCGCAACGTCTTTGCCGTCCGGCGCCGCAGCCTGACGGCAGTGGGTTTCGGCGGTGAAGCCGATAGCCAGGGTGGAGAGGATTGAGAAGATGATGATCAGGACAAAGCCCGACCGGTAGGCCGCCAGGTCGTAAATCCGCACGCCGCCCACGATGGTTCCCCGCCAGGAAAGATCCAGCACCCAGCCGATGGCCGGCGGGAGGATCATCGCTCCGAGCATCGAGCCCATATTGTACACCCCGCTCACCGTGCCGGCAAGCCGTAAAGGGACGGATTCCTTCACAAAGGCGAAACCGATGGTCATGGAGCCGGCCCCCAGGCCGATGAGGATGACGAGACAAATCAGCAGCCAGATAGGAAGATTGGGGATCATCAGGACGGGAATCCAAGCCAATAGCGCCGTGACGGTTCCGATGAAAATAATGGATTTGCGTTGTTTGATCCGGTCCGACAGAACCCCCTGCAGGATGGCGCCCACAGCAAGGCAGATCAACAGAGTCGAGGTGATGGCGGAAGCGGTTGTGATGGAAATCCCGTAGTGGGTCGTGAAGAAGGGGACGCCCCAGAGACCGGCGAAGGTGTTGACCGGTCCCGTCAGGCCGCAGCCGACGAGGAAGAGGAGCCAGATGTTCCGGTAGCGGAACACCGTCATCAGATCCCTGCGGAGTGTCGCCGGCGAAAAAGCCGTCCTGGGTTCGGGAGCGGCAAAACTGAGATACCCCCGCTCGGACGGATCGTCCCGGACGATCAGCCGTATCGCGGCCCCGATCAGGAACAGAACGGCGGCTGCAGCGAACATCACGGGCCGCCAGCCGAAGCGGATGACCAGAAAATGGAGCGGAATGCCGGCGAATACCGCGCCGCCGATGCCGCAGAAGAGGGTAAGCCCAACTAATGTAGCATAGAAACGGGGTTTGAACCAGCGTGTCGAAAGACGGAGGACGGCGACATAGGCGACCCCGACCGCGCCGCCGATCAGCAGCCGTCCCAGGTTGGCGGGAATGATCGATGAAGCCGAAGCGAAAAGAAGGGTCCCGACGGCGGCGGTGAATGCCCCGGCGGCCAAGAGTTTCCGCGGGCCCCAGTAATCGGCCAGGATGCCGGTGGGGAGTTGCATGAGGACATAGCTGTAGAAGTAGAAGGCGCTGAAGTTGCCGAGCCCCGCGGCCCCGATATGAAAATCGGCCATCAACTGGTTGGTCATGACGGCAGGGGCGACCCGGTGGTAAAAGCCGGTGAAGTAGAAAGCGGCGCCGAAGCCCCAAACAAGCCAGGCGAGAAATGCGGGCGGATACTTTTTTGGATCCATGAAATTCTCCCCGGGGATGAGCGGTCCGCTGCCGCAGTATCCGCAATCCCGCTTAGCAAATCGGGAGGATGACTTCAAGGGAAACTTGCTGCTTTCAATCCGCGTCCGGCCCATCTGATTAAAAGTTTGCAGATATTCGGTAACTTAGAAAGCAAATGCCTTGACAAAATCTTTTTTTGGGCGTATGGCTATCTCCAAATCGTGCAGGAAAGCGTTTCATCCCTCCCGGCCAGGGTCTCACCCAGGGCCGATTACGGAAGATCAGCCCCCTGTCCATCGAAAGAGAGGAATCATGCAAGAGAATACTATCGAAAACGGCCCTGCGGCCGAAGCGGAATCGCAGTCGGCGATGGCGGAGAGCCGCCCGCAGGAGGCCGGCGGTGAACGGATTGTCGAACCGGAGAACGCGCTGCCGGAAACGACCCTCGAGGAACTTCCCGAACTGTCCCGCGCGGCGTGCGCCAAGGCGGGTTGGGCGAAGCTGCTGCCGGTCCAGGCCCGGACGATCCCCTATATTATGGCCGGACGGAACCTGATGGTCCAGTCGCATACGGGAAGCGGCAAGACGGCGGCTTTCCTGTTGCCGATCCTGCAGCGGATCGATTTGGCGAAGAAGGGCTGCCAGGCCCTTGTCCTCGTCCCGACCCGGGAGTTGGCCTCCCAGGTCTCCCGCGAGGCGGAGCTTCTGGGCGGCCAACTGGGGCTCCGGACCGCCGTCGTCTATGGCGGCGTGAAATACGGCCCGCAGTTGGACGCCTTCCGCGGGGGGGCGCAGTTGGTCGTCGGGACGCCGGGGCGCATCCTCGACCATTTGCTGAAGGGGACCCTGATCCTCGATCATCTGAAGATCTTTGTCTTCGACGAGGCGGACCGGATGCTCTCGATGGGGTTCTACCCCGACATGAAGCGGGTCCAGCAGTTTCTGCC
>DIWG01000020.1:71628-74667 GCA_002423465.1 Syntrophaceae bacterium UBA6112
CCGGGGATGCAGCGGGAGCGCTCGCTCGTACGGATCATCGAGATGGAGAACCCCCTTTCGGCGATCATCTTTTGCAACATGCGCTCGACGGTGCATTTTGTCACGGTTGTCCTCAAACGGTTCGGCTATGACGCCGACGAGCTCAGCTCCGATCTCGCCCAGGGGGCCCGCGAAAAGGTCATGGCGAGGGTTCGCAAGGGGACGCTCCGCTTCCTGGTCGCGACCGATGTGGCGGCCCGGGGGATCGACATCCCCGATCTGTCGCACGTGATCCAGTACGAGCCGCCGGAGGATCCGGAGCTCTATATCCACCGCGCGGGACGGACGGGGCGCGTCGGGGCGAGCGGCACGGCCATCACGCTCGTGGCCGGGATGGAGCAGTTCGCCCTCAAATCGATCGCCCGGAGCTTCAACATCACGGATCTGCATGAAAGAACGGTTCCCACGGACGAGGACGTCGAGGGGATCGTCGCGCAACGGGTGGTCGCCTCCCTGGAGGCCGAACTCCGTTCCCGTGACAGTCTCGAGAAGGAACGGATGCGGCGCTTCATCCCGTTGGGCCGGAGCCTTGCCGAGGCCGAGGAGGAGTCGCCGCTCATCGCCATGCTCCTGGATGAGTACTATCAGCGCACCCTTCAGGCCGCGCCCCTGTCGCCCTCGGGGGAACAGGTGGAAGAAGAGAAAGAGGCACCATCCGAAGAACCGGCGCCTGAGGGCAGGCCTCTTCCCCGAGGCCAGAAGAAACGCCCCCGAAGGCGGACCGGCCGGGATCGCGGACGCGAACACGGCGGGGAGCGGACCGGGAAACCTGCGTAATATTTTAATCAGAAAGATTGGAAGACAATAGCATGCGTAAAACGAATATCCGTAATATTGCGATCATTTCCCACGTAGACCACGGCAAGACGACCCTTGTGGACGGGATGCTCCGGCAGACGGGAACCTTCAACGACCACCAAGTCATCGAGGATCGGGTGATGGATTCGATGGATCTCGAAAAGGAGCGGGGAATCACGATCATGGCCAAGAACACGGCCATCCGCTTTGGCGAGGTGAAGATCAACATCGTGGACACGCCGGGCCACGCCGATTTCGGCGGGGAGGTCGAGCGGAGCCTGAACATGGTGGACGGGGTGATGCTGCTGGTCGATGCGAGCGAAGGCCCGCTGCCGCAGACGCGCTTCGTGCTGAAGAAGGCCCTCGCCCGGCGGATTCCCGTCGTTCTGGTCATCAACAAGATCGACCGCCCCGACGCGCGGATTGAAGAGGTCGTCAACGAGGTCTACGACCTCTTCATCGACCTCGATGCGACGGAGGAGCAGATCGAATTTCCGATCCTCTACACGAACGCCAAGCGTGGCGTCGCCCACCGGAAGCTGGGAGACGATTCGACGGACTTCAAACCCCTCTTCGAGACGATCCTCACAGCGATCCCCGGACCGGAGGGGGACGATCTGGCCGTGCCGCAGTACCTCGTCACGAACCTCGACTACGACCCCTACGTGGGCCAGCTCGCCATCGGCCGCCTGATGAGCGGCGTTCTCGAGATGCGCCAGGCCTACAGCCTCTGCGGCGAGAAGGCGATCACGCCGGGGGTGAAGTTCTCCGCGCTCTATACCTTCGTGGGGCTGAAAAAGGTTCCGGTGGAGCGGGTCGAGGCGGGCGACATCGTCGCCTTCTCCGGCGTGGAAAATCTCCAGATCGGCGACACCATCTCCTCTCTGGAGAATCCGCAGCCGCTGCCGCGGATCCGCGTGGACGAGCCGACCGTGTCGATGCTCTTTTTCGTCAACAACGGCCCGATGGCCGGCCGGGAGGGCAAGTTTCTCACCACCCGCCATATTCGCGACCGGCTGGAGAGGGAGATCCTCCGGAACGTGTCGCTTCGGGTAAAGCCGACGGAGCGGGCCGATGCCTACGAGGTATGCGGCCGCGGGGAGCTGCAGATGGCGATCCTGATCGAGACGATGCGCCGGGAGGGGTATGAATTCATGGTTTCCAAGCCCCACGTGATTACGAGGCTTGAAGGTGAGAAGGTCTTCGAACCGGTCGAGCGCCTCTTCATCGACGCTCCCGAGGAGTTCATCGGGATCCTCACGGAGAAGCTCGCCGTGCGTAAAGGTCGTCTGGTCAATCTGGTGAACAAGGGGAGCGGCCGGGTGAACCTGGAGTTCATCATCCCGGCGCGCGGCCTGATCGGCTTCCGGACCCACTTTCTGACGGATACCAAGGGGTCCGGGGTGATGAACACCCTCTTCGAGGGATACGAGCCGTGGGCGGGTCCGATCCCGCAGCGGATGACCGGGGCCCTCGTGGCCGACCGGCCCGGACGGACGACCGCCTACGCCTGCCATGCGATGGCCGACCGCGGCGAGCTTCTGATTTCGCCGGGGACGGAGGTTTACAGCGGGATGGTCGTCGGGGAGCGGAACCGCCCGATCGACATGAATGTGAACATCGTCAAGGAGAAGAAGCTGACGAACATGCGGAGTTCCACCTCGGATCAGACGGTGATCCTGCGGCCGGCGCGGCCGATGTCGCTCGACCAGTGCATCGAGTTCATCGCTGAGGACGAACTGGTCGAGGTGACCCCGGGGAGCATCCGCCTGCGGAAGCGCGATCTCGACGCCACTACCCGGATGGCCCGCTACCGCGAGGAGAAGTGGGCCTGAAACCCGCTAAATGGTCATAAACATAAGCAACAGAACGTAATCGGTGCTATCTTCTCAATGCGGATCTGACCGATCTGCTGAAAAAAAGCGGCCGACGCACCGTTGGGAATGTGATCCTGAAGAATCCGCAGATGACTCGGAATGGAGGAGAAATGTCTAAAGCCAGAATGATCGGCGCCGTTTGTCTTTGCTCCCTGTTGGTTGCCTCTATTGCATTCGGCGGGGCGGCGGGAGCGCAAAATTCCTACGAGAACGCCATTTCGACGGCCCGCAGCGAAATCTGGAAGGCCATCAACAGCGGCAAATGCGGAAGTGCGACCGCGGCCATCATGGTCGACGGCAAGGTCGTTTATGCCGAAGGCTTCGG
>DIWG01000018.1:0-83718 GCA_002423465.1 Syntrophaceae bacterium UBA6112
ATGCTGCCCTTTTCCACCAGCTTCATCACGGCGATGGTGGCGAACACCTTGCTGACGGAGCCGATGCCGAACATGGTTTCCGGGCCCACGGACTTTCCGGCTTCCCTGTCTGCATACCCCCGGGACTCCACCCAGATGACCCCTTTGTCGTCCACCAGCGCCACCGCGATTGCGCTGGCGTTGCACTCGGCCATGGCCTCGCTGGCCGCGGCACTGACTTCGGCAATGGTTGCAACGTAGTTGGGAAATGCAGGACCGGAACCGCTGCATCCTGCGAATAGGCCGAGTGACAGAATAGGAATTACGAAAAGAGCAGAACGCTTCAGGATTGATGAAACAAAATTGATCATGACATCCTCTCACTTGAATTGACAAACACCGTGAACAGTATCCTCTTCGACCGCGCGAGAACAGCCATATTCTGTTATAATCTTCGTATTGCCCTTCCGTTCCGGGAGCCCGTAAAAGATCCGCTTTCCGAATGGGACCCACAGGAGAGAAACGGAACAACTCGGCAAGGGTCTCCCATCATCCCGGTTCCCTTAAGGAAAACCAAACGGGTCATCCCCGTTCTCCCTGCCTCGAAACCTATGTCCAATGGACCAGCCATTTCGTCACGACTCCGTAATCATCAAATTGGCCTTCTCCCAAAAGCCCCGACCCTTTTATTGCTCTGTTTGAAAATCCGGAACCTGCGGCATGGCGGAGATGCAGGAAATGTCCAGATTGCCAGTCGGATTATCAAGGAAAGCTGCGATCAACAACCTCGGGCATGTCAGATCAAAAAGTGCATGACCCGCCGCGGGGATGCTTACAAAGGTGACATTTGAAAGCGTTCCTGCCACTTTGTCCGCCCATGCCTTTGGGGTCAGGGTGTCATACGTACCGCTGAAAATCAGAACGGGCTTGTCACTGGTAACTGGCCCCCAGAATTCTTTTTCGATCTCGCCGCTGTTCGCTATGGGATAGGCTGCCCTCCACAGGGCTTCGTCCTGGTGGTGAATGCCGAAAGGAGAAAGTACAGCCCTATATGCATCAAGTGCTGTGAAATCCATGATGGGGTATATCTCCCGACAGTAGACGCTCAGCGCGATTCCCCAGAATACAGAGTCGTCAAATGTCGAAGGATCCCTGTTGGCGAAGTACGTATTCATTTCTTGTGAGGTCATCACAGACTGCCCTGTAATATGTTTGAACATTTTATTGATGCGGGAAGGACCCAATCTGCCATAGTTTTCTAACCCGATGATATTGCCGATTCTTTCTGTATAATCGTCACTTGATCTGATCAAAGGCGTCATCACTCCGGTTACGGGATTTTTAGCCTGAAGGACAATCGGATTCTGTTTGATGTAATCGGTAACCGTGTAGAATTTTTGCTCCAGATCGGGGTAGGCTGCCTTGCAACTGTCTTGGGCAGTGCAGTCGTTAAACATAAGATTAAAAACCCTTTTCATGTTTAGGTTAATATCCGTGGTGTTGTTCGGGTCGGATGTGGACATCGGGGAATCCAGTACAAGGCAGGCGGTCCCTTCAGGGTCAACCCTCATCAGATCCAATGCTAAACGAGTACCATAAGATACACCGTAAACATTCCATCGGGATATGCCGAGGCTTTCTCTCAACTCTCTGAGATCAATGGCACTTTGGCGTGTATCATAACCCCTAATATCTGCTCCGGCGTTCACAAACTCGTTCAGGCATTCCTGAATAACCAGCGGATCGGCCTTTAAGAGGCTGTTGAGGTTCTTGCACAAGATTGACGGATTTGACCTCCCGATTCCTCTCTGGTCGAAGAATACAAGATCATGGTTGCGTCTGAATTTGTCGGTGTTGAATTTGTTTATCAGCTGAGTCCCTATGTTACCGGGACCTCCGTGCAGGAATATAGTTGGTTCACCGCTTGAGGACACATTTAGGGCCTTCAAGACAACGACAAAGACATCAATGAACCGGCTATTTGCATCATTACGGTTCTCTTTGACACTCAGCATATAACAGGACTGGCCGTCTATTTGAGGAAGACCCTTGCAATCACTGCATCTTAAACTGTATTGCGTCTGATCATTACTGCCGGAACTGCAACTCCAGATAAGAAGCGCGATAAGGATCAAAAGAATATTCCGCTTAACCATTTAACCCTCTCCAATAAGCATAATATCTGGTTGTTCTTATAGAGAGAATATTTCCTCATATGTATCCCTTCTTTTCATCACCTTCAGCTTGCCGTCGGCGTCGACAAGAATCCGGGCGGGGCGGGGAAAAGAATTTGCATTGGAGGCAAAAAACTGGGGGCCGTAAGAGCCTGTATCGCGAATAAGCACAATATCTCCACGAATCGGTTTCCTCTGAAGGGATATCTTGTATTTCGCCAACATATCACCCGAAAAGCAGAGGTTCCCTGCCACGAAGGCCTCAAAAGGTTCCGAATCCTTCCTGTCATAATCGTTGATGATCTCCCAGTGATGGAGCGGCATGTAAACCAAGGCCGCGCCGAAACTGGTCACACCCATCTCCAATGTCAACAGATTGTGCCACCTCTCGATCCTTCTCACCTGAGACACTCTGGCCAGCGTGACTGCGGAGTCTCCAATCAGACTCCGACCCGGCTCGATGACCAGCGACGGTTCACCCATAGCCTTGAGGGCCTCGATGGAATTCAAGCTTTCTCCATGAACCTTCACCTTGCCTTTGAGAATGGCTTCCACCATTTTCTCCTTGGGGTAAGGGGTGTAGAACTTTTCATCATTCCATTGTGACGCATCGAGCCTGCCATCCGGTCCGGTTTCAAATCCTCCCGTGCGATTGTGCCATATGAAGATACGGCTCGGATCACCTTTCTGCGCGGCAAAGTAACCTTCCTTGATCCTTTCCATGAACCGGTTCCACTCTTCGCTGCTCACATACGAGAGAGGAAAGCCGCCTCCAATGTTGATAATCTCACAATCCCTGCCTGTTTCTTTCAGGAGATGTCCCAGTTCGATCATTTTGCCTAGGACCGCCAGATAAGGCTCCAGATCCGCGATCTGGGAACCGATATGGGTGTGAAACCCCAGAAGGTGGATATGGGGATGTCTGTCCAGGGTTTTCAGAAAATCGGGGATATCTTCCAGGCTGGCCCCGAACTTTGTCCACTTACCAGCGGTAAAAATGGCTTCTGCCGTAACATGTCCGAGTTCGAACCCGCTGATCCTCATGACAACTCTGGGGCGCTTTCCCATCTGCTTGGCGATCTGGGAAACAACCTGGAACTCTTCAATGCTATCGGCGACAATCATCATATCCGTTTGGATCGCCTTGGCAATGAGAAAGTCCTCCTTGCAGTTTCCATTGAGATCAAGCTGCCCGGGAGGGGCTCCGGATTCCAAGGCGCATTGGGTTTCATAGTAGGAGGCCACGTCGATTCCGGCCCCTTCACGAATGACGATCTTGAATATTGCCGGATGGGCACATGCCTTGGCTGCAAACCGAATATGCCCCTTCGGGTATAAAGTCTTAAAAACCTGCTTGAAGGCCCTTACGTTTCGCCTTATGGCAGGGGCAGAATAAATGTGTAAAGGAAGTTGAAACTGATTAATCCACCATGAAAGGGGATGATCAGCAATATAGGCTTCTTTCCCGGAAGGTTTCATGAAGATTCCTTCCCCCGGAGCTACATTCCTATTCGAGTGATGGACCGACATCGCTGCCTCGGGGCTAAGGAGGGCTGCTGCACTCATACTGAGAACGCTGTACTTGATAAAATCTCGTCTGTCGATCTTCATGGTTCTCTCTCCCATATAACTGAACTAAACGATCGGAGGGTGATTGGATTGATTGATAGAACCTTCCTTTTGCGAGATTCGAGGGTAGGGAAAGCAGACTTCATTGTCAAGCAAATGTTATCATAACATACTTATAGCCGGACCGGATTTGATTCCAGTGACCTGGGAACATATTGCGGACTTCAGCCAATCCAGATTACTGCTTGAAGAAACATGCGATGGGACATGGAGAAAACCCGCTCACATGTGAAGCACCACCAGCTGACCAAGTGAGCGGGTATTCATTGGGAAGGAAAATCTTTTTTCCCGTACCGGTTCCGAGGGATTCTTCGCGTTAGTGCCCTTTTTCGTACACTTCGACGGGATAAGTGGGCACATCCGGATCGATGAAGGGCGCGATCTTTTTGCAGGTGCGGCGATGCAGCCAAAACGCTGCCGTGAACGGCCTTGACAAGGGACAGGCAAATATTATATTTGCAAGGTGACGCAAATGTGCAACGATGAGGATACGATGCAAAAAAACCAGAACCGCTCCCGAAAGCAGAACTTGGATCACCTCCTTTCCCCGCAGCTCTTCAGGGCCATCGGCGATCCCAACCGAGTTGCCATTCTGCACTGTCTCAGCGAACACTGTGCCCCCCTGACCGTTGGCCAGGTTGCAGAGAGGCTGCCAGTGGACGTCTCTGTGGTTTCGAGGCACCTGGCCATCCTGCGTGATGTAGATATCCTGATCGCACGCAAGGAAGGCAAGGAGGTCCGCTATACACTCAACTCGCGTAACCTAATCGCGACCTTGCGGGCGATCGCCGATGCCTTCGAGGCCTGCTGTCCCGACGAATGCATCATGAATAGCACCATAGAGACCGAATCCGAGAGGTCTGGCCCTAAGTCGAATAAGCGGCGCACACCGCTCAAAACAGGATAGGCGGTTTACCATCGAACGGGTCCTCGCATGTCCCGGATTAATGAGCCGCTATTCCCCATCTTATAAGAAAGGAATTCTAAAAAATGGAAGGCAAGAAAAAAATGGAAATGTTCGTGCTGGCAACGGAAGGCGGTTGCGGGTGCAACGCCTCCGATACCACGGGAAATGAAACCGCTGAGGCGCAGGCGATGAAAAAAATCTTGAACGTTGACCTGCTCGTGATCGACCTGAGTACCTGCAAGCGCTGCGTTCCGACGGGAGATCAGTTGAAACAGGCCGTCAGCCTTCTTGATCCGGTAGCTGAGGCTTTAGGAATCGAACTCCGACATCATGAGATTGTCGTACAAACACCGCAGGAGGCAAAGGAGCATGCCCTGTTGAGTTCACCGACGATACGGCTGAATGGTCGGGATATCGACCAAGACATCCGCGAGTCGCTCTGTGAATCCTGTGGGGATCTCACTGAGAACAACACCATGGTCGATTGCCGCGAGTGGCATTACCGCGGAAAGGTCTACTATGCGGCGCCACTTCCTCTACTGATCGAGGCGATCATGGGTGCTATGCTGAACATTGAAGCGCCGGTAGTCGTTCCTGAGCCCGTTGAAGAGTTGCCGGAGAACCTGCAACGGTATTTCGACAACAAGAAGCTCCCGGTAAGCTGCTGCTGACCGGAACCCAAGGCATCGCGAATTCGACGTATTGAATCGCAAAGGCCGACAAGGGAGATATCACTTGTAGAGCGGCAGGACGGATCCTTTGAAGAACAGGGCAAAGGAGGCGACAACATCCACTTTATTTCTTGGAGTCCGATAAGGAATCAAAATCGGCACTCGCGAGGCGCAAACGTGCAATTACACCCTCCCAAAACCCACGGATTCTCACTTGTCTCTAAAATGTATCCTCCCACCCGCTCTCTTGATAAGACTCTGAAGAGCAGTTGTACCCATAGGGAAGACCATGGACCGGGTTGTATCTGTGTGCGGAAAGGATCTCATAAGATGATGCTGACGAAATACCCGAGTAGCATCGATCCAAACAGACTGAATGCAATATAGAGGGCAAAAACGGGTCTGCGGACGACGGTCCACACCGCCGTCATAGCCGGAATGGTCGTAACCGCCCCCCCGATCAGGAAGGCAATGGCCGCACCTGGCTGCATCCCTTGAATGAGCAGGCCTTTTACAATGGGCAGAGCACTGAGATTTCCGAGATAAAGGGGAACTCCGATCAGGGATGCCAGCGGAATGGCAAAGCGGCTGCGATCACCTAAAATCGATGCGATGGTTTCCTGCGGGACATACATCGTGATGAGCGCCTNNGATACTGGCAACACTGGATTCCCACCAAGCAGGGGGCTGGATGACTGGCAGGGACACAGCACTTGCTGTTGCCGGATTCGCTGAACAGCATGCAGCCGGCAGGACCGTCAGAGTGACCGGCATCGGATTCGTTTCCACTTGAGCCTTACAACAGGCCGATGCCTTCAGTTGATGTGATTCCTCTCCTTCCCCGGGAAGAATCCGACTGAAGTACCCCATACGGCAAAGCAAAAGGGTCAGATACCCGGCGCCCAGACTTAAAGCTAAAGATGCTCCCAACCTCGACAGAGCAAGCGGCCAGCCCAGAATACCAACGGTAAGGGTGAAGATTTCCGGGTCCATCGTGGGAGACGCAATCCAGAACGACATGACCGGTGCAAGCGGCACACCACTCATCAAAAGGCCGGCAATGATCGGAATGACGGTGCAGGAGCAGAACGGGCTGAAGGCACCCACCGCGGTGGCCAGCAGGACTGCAAGGCCCTCCCGCCCGACAAATGCCCTCCGTATGGCATCTTTGAGATCCATCATATTGATCATGACGCTTAGGAACATACTCAGCAAAAAAAATGGCAGCACCTTCCATG
The DNA here is from genome assembly GCA_002423465.1 of Syntrophaceae bacterium UBA6112. Classification (GTDB taxonomy): domain Bacteria; phylum Desulfobacterota; class Syntrophia; order Syntrophales; family UBA5619; genus UBA5619. The sequence continues at coordinate 6,599 of DIWG01000018.1, forward strand.
CAGCTTTCCCAACAAACCAGACGATCTCGTACAAGTCATTCATCCTCATTCTCCTTAATCGTGATATTACGATAAGTTAAGGCAAAAAAAATCTCTCAAAAAACATCATATTCCTTTATCAGCAGCATTGTGGCATCCATCGGCTGATCTGCTCCTTGAGCCAGCGTATATTTTCGGCATCCAGGCAATAGTTGGTGGCCGGGCCTTCGATCTCGCCATGGATCAAACCTGCTTCACGCAGCACCTTAAGATGCTGACTGACCGTCGATTGAGCCAGCGGAGTAGCGTCCACGATGTCGGCGGTGATGCACACTTTCTTCTGGGCCAGAAATGCTACAATCTGGAAACGGATGGGGTTGCCCAGCGCTTTGAGCATGTTTGCCAGCTTCTTTTGCTCCAGACTGAGCGGTATTTCCTTGATTGCCATTATAACCTCCATATTAATCGTATAATAACGATAAAGAGGTTTATTGTCAAGAAAAAATTAATGCCTGGTATTTTTTACAGGTTACACGGGGATTGGATTTTATTCCGCTCTTGTTGAGCTGATTGTGACTTCAGCAAATGTAGATTATTTCTTGAAAGTCAATTCCGTACGTTCTGTTTTCCCAAATACGGCTTACCCTTTACACCTCCCTCAAGCTACGCGAGGGCGAACTACCGAACTCCCACGGTCGGACTTTAACCGACAAGTCACACGTTTTACACGGCATACCCTACAACTGTTTAGGGATAGGCAGTTGTCTGACAATTTTCCATCCAGCGGCCGACCTGCGTCAATCGCCGAGCAGTTCACCGATGGGTTCCAAACCTTCCACCCGATCGCATACCGCTTTGATAATCATGATGATGGGTACGCCCAGCAATAAACCCCACACACCCCACAGCCAGCCCCAAAAAAGCACGGCAATGAAAACGGCCACTGGGTTCATACGGCTTGTTCGACCGATAAGCCATGGTGTCAGCAAATAACCTTCGAGACTGGTGATGACAAGCGAGACGCCTGCGACCAGAACAGCCATGCCGATCGTGCCGAATTGGAGAAAGGCGACGAGCGCCGTGCCGCCGCTTACGATGACCGGACCGATATAGGGAACCGTATTAAACACCCCGGCGGCGATCCCCCAGATTGCCGCATGTTCCAAGCCGATCCAGAGAAATGCAAGCCACGTTGTTACGCCCACTAGAATGCTGGTGAATATCTGTACGAGCAGATAGCGTTGAATCTGATCGGTAATCTCATCCAGCACCCGGAGGGTGATTTTTTTCTTGCTCAGGGCGGGACCGCTGATCTTGACCAGTTTGCGCCGGAAAGTGTCACCCGAAACCAGCATAAAATAGGCCAGAAACAATACCATGGTGAGCTGGCCGGCAAACCCGAATGCACTCATGGTTCCCATCCAAAGGTACTCTTTGACGTTCAGTTTGGACTTTTCGATCTGCACCCGCGTTACCCCGTGCGGGGCGGCAGGCGCCGGAGCAACTGTCTCGCTCGCTGCCCGTTCGAGTTGTGTGGCGGCTTTTTGCACGTTCTCTATCGCGCCCTCGGAAGTTCTCCGCTCTTTGCCCCCCGCCAGGCGAATCTTCTGCGCGGCTTCGGGCAGGGTTTCGATCAGCCTGACGGCATCGTCGCTGAGCGAATAAACCAGAGAGCCTGTTCCACCCACGATACCGAGCAACAACACAGCGGCCCCGATGGTTCGCGGGATTCGCCATTTTTGCATCAGGTTGACAGGGGGAGAAAGCGCATAGCTGATCATCACGCTCGACATCAGCGGGATGAAAATCGCCCTGGCCCAATGCAGCATGAAGATGACCGCGAGCACCGCAAGCAGAGCGAGCGTAAAACTGCGCACATCAACCGGCATGCTCAACACATAAGGAGCGGATTCCTGAGATTCCAGTCCGCCTTGGTTAGGGATACTCTTCGCCTTGGGCGAAAGCTTCTTCTCCATTCCGGATCTCTCTTTACACCATTAGCGAAGCCGCTCAGCTGGACGGTGCCTTGGTAAGTCTCGACGCTGATCTGAAATGACTTGAGAAAATCATCCTGCGCCAGCAGGGATTTTACCTTGGTCGTGATAACCGAGTCGTCAACGTATTCGCCTGCACTTTCATGGGTGCGGGTCGATGCACAGGCCGCAAAGGTTGCGATCATCATAAAAATCACAAAAAAATTTTGTGAGATGATCGAGAGCTCAGTCCTGTAACAGCAAATAACCTGCCAATTGCTGAAGGAAAGTCAAAAGTTTTGATTAATCATTTATAACGGGAGATTGGATTAACAGATGGGAAGAGCGGAAAAGGTTTAAGTGATTCGTTTGGCCTCAAGATTTGGTGGAACCACAGCATATTGAGGGATGTTTTGGAGGGAGGAAGACGATCTTTTTGGGCTCTTTTTCCCAACCGGACTATCCAGAGCTTATTGAATATCATTCGAAACAAAATATGCCCGTCATAATTATCGGGGTCTCTCTTTCAGGAAGGCTATGATAAATAAAGTCGTATTCATAATTTTCAAGATCCTCAAATCACCGGATTCGCTTTCTCAAGCTACGAGTTCTTACCGTCACTGCACGATGCAAGAGAAGACTATAAGTTCATGAGAAGTACACCCCCCTCCGACCGATCTACCGTGAAGCCGCCCCCCACTGTTAAAATCCCCTGACGGTTTCGCCTTGGGGAACAACTTTCCGACCGCAGAATGCGTCCCCTCGAAATCTCCACGAGTGCATCAGAAATCCCCGTTTCATTGAAGTCATCTCCGAAAAGATCGCATGTTCTTTTCATTCATAAATTTACCATTGACATATCGCTTGGCAATCAGTACTAACTTCGCCCATAACGATCCTGAGAAATTTTAGGGTTTTTGTGGTACCTCGTTCGTCATGGTCATTCCGACGCGTTATGGTGCATAGGAACCGTTGCGACAGGAACGGCTTTATCGGGGACATTCAATGAAGGGCTTAATGGATGATCGACATGAACAAGCGTGACGGCATTTCCATCGGGCGGGATCAGGAAATGGAAGCGTTGCGCGAAAGCGAAGCGAAATTCCGCCAGATCGCCGACCATTCGGGAGACTGTCTGTGGATGATGGATCTGGCGACTCTTCGGTTTACCTATGTCAGTCCCTCCGTCATGAAAATCTATGGCTCCACGCCGGAAGAAACGATGGCAATGTCCCTACAAGAGGTGCTGCCCCCCCATTCGCTGAAGATAGCGTTGAAACTTCTGGGAGAGGAGATGTCGCACGAAGCGGACGCCGCCGATCCCGAGCGCACTCGCACAATTGAAATCGAGGAATATCGTAAGGATCGTTCGCTTGTCTGGGTCGAGAGCACGTTGTCATTTCTGCGGGACAAACAGCAGCGGCCCGTGGCAATCATCGGTGTGAGCCGGGATGTTACGGAGCGCAGGCGTCTTATGGAGGAGCTCGAAAAGCTCGCGGTGACAGACCCCTTGACCGGCGCCTTCAACCGTCGTTACTTTCTGGACAAATTGCATCGGGAGATGAATCGTAGCGATCGCTACGCCGCTCCGCTTTCCCTCATCATGCTGGACATCGATTACTTCAAGGCCGTCAATGACCGCTTCGGTCACGAAACGGGAGATCAGATGCTCAGAGGGCTGGTAGAACTGATCCGTAAGCGGATTCGTGCGTCGGATCTCCTGGCCCGCTGGGGCGGTGAGGAATTCCTGATCCTGCTCATCAATACGCCCCTTCCCCAGTCGGTGGCGCTGGCTGAGACCCTCCTGAAGCGGCTGCAAAACCGGCCTTTCCCCGAGATCGGATTGCTGACGGCCAGTTTCGGTGTGACGCAGTATCGGGAACTTGAGAGTGTCGACGCGCTACTGACCCGTGTGGACAACCTGATGTATCAGGCCAAGAAGGAGGGACGAGCCCGTATTGCCTATGACGCGGTCTCTGACGCCAACCCTTCCACGCCCTGATACCGGATACCGAATGGACGACAGAGAGGCCAAAAAAATTCTCACCTCATTATGTCCTTGTTCAGTTTTGCCGGACCATCTCTATCAACGATGGCAGAAGTAAATAGCCGGTGAGGCAGGATTGGGTTACGACCGCTTCCCTGGCAGGTTCGAGAGTTTTTCCAGCAGAAGGATAAAGCTGGAATTGTCCATATCGCCCTGGCCGTCATTGATCGTTTCGATCATCAGCTCACGCACCTGCGATGTGACCGGCAGCGCCGCTCCATATACCTTTCCGGCTTCCACGGTGATGTCCAGATCTTTGCGATGCAGGCGCATCCGAAAGCCGGGTTTGAAGTTCCGGTCGATCATTTTTTGCCCGTGGATTTCCAGGATGCGGCTGTACGCCGAGCCGCCCATCAACGCCTGACGCACCTTGGCCGGATCGACACCCGCTTTTGCGGCAAACACCAGCGCTTCGGAGACCGCTTCGATGTGGATGGACGTGAGGATCTGGTTTGCCGCCTTGGTGATCTGCCCCGCGCCCGACTCGCCAATGCGCAAGATCGTTTTCCCCATCGCCTGGAAAATCGGCAGGGCGCGATTAAACGCCGCTTCCTTGCCTCCGACCATAATCGAAAGCGTTGCGTTCTTTGCACCGATGTCGCCTCCGCTGACGGGGGCATCGAGAAAATCACAGCCGCGAGTCTCGGCTTCCTGCGCAAGCTTGCGTACAGCAATCGGTGAAATCGTGCTCATATCGATGATCAGTGTCCCCGCGTGCACGCCGTCGAATACGCCGTCCTTGCCTGCAACGACCTGCAAGACGTCTGGCGTGTCCGGCAGCATCGTGATCACCACATCGCTCTTCCGGGCGATTTCTTTGGGGGTGTTGCACCACACCGCACCCTCGGCAAACAGATCCTCGATCTTGGAGCGGGTACGGGTCAAGACATTGAGGGGGTAACTCGCTTTCATCAGGTTGTGCGCCATGGGTTTCCCCATCGTGCCGAGACCTATAAAACCTATGCGTTCCATAATTCCTCCCATGAATATGCAATAATGTGCCTCGATGATTTATCTACACTCACAAGGCCTCCTGATGTCAATAGATAAAATTACCCCTCAACGAAATTATTTTCTACCGTTACTTCAAATAACGAACCGTCCGGCTATCGGCAGCAGTTCTGATTTTGTTTCAACATGGGGATCGGGAGAAAGATCCCGCACCACAGGTGGTCTGGGGGCAACCATTTCGCGGTCGAGCGGCGGGTGGATCTGATCGGCCATTTCGATCAGGTCCACCTCGACGCCGCGATTCCTCAGTTTCTCGGCGGACGAATCCCTGGAATTATCGCCGAATTTCTTTATCCGGACAGCAATGTCAAGGCCGCGCCATGATACGGCGCCAGCGGCGGCGAAGGCGCAGGGAGTTGCCGACGACTGAAACGGAGCTCATCGCCATCGCGGCCGCAGCAAACTCCGGATTGAGGAGGATCCCCCAGAGGGGGTAGAGGACGCCGGCAGCAATCGGGATCCCGATGATGTTGTAGATAAACGCCCAGAAGAGGTTCTGGCGGATCGTCCTCATCGTTTCGAAAGAGAGGCGGATCGCCCGAGGCACGGCGAGGAGATCATCCTTCATCAGCGTGATGTCGGAGGCCTCGATCGCCACGTCCGTTCCCGCGCCGATTGCGATCCCGATGTCGGCGGCCGCGAGTGCCGGNNCGTCGTTGATCCCGTCCCCCACCATCGCCACGACTTCGCCCTCCTCCCGGAAGCGCCTGATTTCCGCGGCCTTGTCGCCCGGAAGCACCTCCGCCAGGATCCGGTCGATGCCGAGGATTTTGCCCATTGCCTTCGCCGTTCCGGCATTGTCCCCGGTGATCATGGCGACCTTGAGCCCCATTCCCTTCAGGGCAGCAACGGCCGCCGCCGCGGAGGGCTTGGGCTGATCGGAAAATCCCAGCAGGCCCAGCATCCGACCGTCCTCCGCCACGAAAACGGAGGTCTTCCCCTCGCCGGCCAGCCTCGCGGCTTCACCCTTCATGCCACCGCCCGCGCCCGTCTCCCCTATCCCCTCCCCTTCCAGAAAACGGCGGTTGCCGAGAAGCATCGTCTTCCCGTCCCGGACGGCCTTCGCACCGAGGCCGGAGAAGGCCTCGAACCCGGTAACCGCCGCTGCATGTAAAGCTTCCCGTTTTCCCCGCTCCAGGACCGCCCGGGCGAGGGGGTGCTCGGAGACAGCCTCGATGTCGAGGGCGGCCTGCAGGAGTCCCGCAGGCGCGATTCCCGGGACGGGGAGGATATCCGTTACCTCCGGCTCACCCCGAGTCAGGGTGCCGGTCTTGTCGAAAACGACCGTCCGCAGGCGGTAGGCGTTCTCCAGGCTCTCTCCCCCCTTGATCAGGATGCCGTTTTCCGCCCCGAGCCCCGTCCCGACCATGACTGCCGTCGGGGTTGCCAACCCCAGTGCGCACGGACAGGCAATGACAAGGACGGAGACGAAATTGAGCAGAGAACGGCTGAAGACGGGTTCGGGGACCAAAAACTGCCAGACGGCAAAGGTCAGAAGACCAATCCCGAAGACGACGGGGACGAAGATGGAGGCGACCTTATCCGCCAGCCGCTGGATCGGGGCCTTGGACCCCTGCGCATCCTCGACAAGGCGGATGATCTGCGCCAGCGCCGTCTCGGCGCCGATCCGCGTCGCCCGGAACGTGAAGCTCCCGGTCCGGTTGAGGGTTGCGGCAAAGACCTCCGTCCCCGCTTCCTTGGCGACCGGCATGCTCTCCCCGGTCAGCATCGACTCGTCGACACTGGAATTCCCGGAGACGACCACGCCGTCCGTGGGGATCTTCTCCCCGGGTCGGACAAGGACCAGATCGCCTTTGACGACCCCTTCGATCGGGATATCGATCTCGGCGCCCTCCCGAACGACGCGGGCCGTTTTCGGCTTCAACCCCATCAGGCGCTGGATGGCCTGGGAGGTCTTCCCCTTCGCCCTCGCCTCCAGAAGCCGGCCGAGGATGATCAGGGTCACGATGAAGGCCGCCCCGTCGTAATAGACGTGGGGCATGATCTCCGCCCCGGCGAAGAATTGCGGGAAGAAGGTCGCAAGCGACGAATAGAGCCAGGCCGCAAGCGCCCCGACGGCGACCAGTGTGTTCATGTCGGTGGTCTTCTGGCGAGCCGCCTTGAGCGCCCCGATGAAGAACCGGCTCCCCACCCAGAAGACGACCGGCGTCGTCAGAAAAAAGAGGCCGATCAGCAGCGGCTGCCGTGGGATCCCCATCAGAAACGGGAACCAGTGCTGCATGGAGCCCAGGAAGATGACGCCGGAAAGGACGATTCCGACGGTAAAGCGGGTTCTGAGGTCCCGAATCTCCTTTTCGCGGGCCTCGCCGATCGGGTCCTCGCGGGTTTCGTCGAGGATTCCCAGGAACTCATATCCCTGATCGGCGATCACCTGGCGAAGCGCCTCGACGCCTGCCCAGCCGGGGGCGTGGGAGACGGTCGCCCGTGCGGTTGCGAGGTTCACGGCGACCTCCGTCACCCCCGATACCGCCAGGAGAGCGTTCTCCACGCGGCGGACACAGGCGGCGCAACTCATCCCCCCCACGGAAACGGTTGTTTTGAGGATCCGGTCAGTCGGCAACGTCGAACCCCGCTTTAGCGATCCGCTCCCGGATCAGAGCCCGGTCCACCGTCTTCTCCTCCGTAAAGGCCGCCTCGCCCTTCTCCAGATCCACCTGCACATCCCGGATTCCATCGATACTTCCGAGCGCCTTCGTCACGGCCATGACGCAGTGCCCGCAGGTCATTCCCTTGATTTTGATCGTCGTCATCTCTTTCTCCTTTTTAAAGAATACAAATGTATGCAACACCTTCCTGAATGTGAAGCTCCCCGCCTACAAGGCAAGGCTTGCGGGTTGCGCTCCAAGCCAATCCGGCTTTTTATTTTATCATGTCCTTACCCGTCTCGGCAACCGGAATCATCCTTTCCATGGAATCCGCCCCCGGAAAAGTTCTTTTTTTACAGTGGCATCCGCGGATGCCGCCGCCATTAATCGCTTGACAGGAGAGGGTCGACCGGTTATTTTAGGGTCACCACGAGCGGACACCCCATTTCCAAACAGGGCTGGTAAACCCGGCAACTTTGAACCGTCGAGAGACGGAGCAGACCGAATGGGATCTTTCGTTCCCCCGCTGTGACATTGAGGCCCATGATCACATCGTTTTTGAAAAACAAACCCCGCCGTCGATCCTTGATCGCCACTCTGCTTGCGCTGGCCGTCCTGCTGCCGGCCTGGTGGTACTCCGGGCTTTGGCGGCAGGAACGGCTTCTCATCGAAAAACGGCTTCAAGTCGCCGACCTTCTGGAAGTCCAGGGCCGATCGCTCGGCACGGAAATCAAGAGCCGCCTGGCCATCCTGCAGGCGCTTAAGACCTTCTTGGTCGAACGCATCCGCAACGACCAGGAGATCGCTCCGGCCGAATTCACCGCCTTTGCGGCGGGCATCAGCAACGTTGCAAGCGGCGTCCGCGCCATTTCCATTGCCCCCGACGGGATCACCCAATTGATCTATCCGGGAGGGAGCACCGAGGGCCTTGCCGGACAGGACCTTTTCCGCGACGCCCGCCCGCAGATCCGCGCCGACGTTCAGCGCGCCGTCCGCTCGCGTCGAATTGCGATCAGCGGCCCTTATGCGCTCCGCCCCAAGGGACTGGGGCTCGTCGCGCGGCAAGCCATTTACACGGGGGACCATTTCTGGGGACTGATTTCCCTCGTTCTGGACGTCTCCTCCATTCTCACCGATGCGGGTCTGAATTCCCCGCCTCAAGGTCTGCAGATCGCCCTGCTGGACCGTTCCGGCCGCCTGTTGTCGGGGGGGAAAACCGTCCTGACGGGAAATCCCGTTTTTTTTCAAGTCAATATCACCGACGGATCCTGGAAACTGGCTGCCCTTCCCGCGGAGGGTTGGACCGCGGCCGTGAAGAAACCCCTCCTCCAGTTCCGCGGCATAACTTTGGCAATCACGATCCTGACGGCAATCCTGATCGGCCTGGCGGCCGGTTACCGGGCCCATCTGACCCAGGCCGTGCGTCAGCGTACCGGCGTCCTGCAGCGGTCGCTCACCGATCGCCGGGAGGCAGAGGAAAAACTGAACCGGACACTGGACAAACTTCGGCAGGCGATGGGGGCGACATTGAATACGCTGGCCCTAACGGTCGAAACAAAGGACCCTTACACGGCGGGTCATCACAAAAGGGTTGAGGATTTGGCGAGGACAATCGCGACGGAGATGGGGCTCTCCGAAAACACCATTGACGGGATCCGGATGGCGGCCTCCCTCCATGATATTGGAAAGATCTCGGTGCCTGCGGAAATCTTGAGCAAGTCGTTTAAGCTGTCGGAAACGGAGTTTCACCTGATCAAGACGCACCCCCAGACGGGGTATGATATCCTGAAACAGGTTGAATTTCCATGGCCCGTGGCGCGGATCGTCTGGCAGCATCATGAACGGCTGGACGGGTCGGGATATCCGCTGGGTTTGAAGGGGGAGGAGATTCTGCAGGAGGCGAAAATCATGGCGGTGGCGGACGTTGTGGAGGCAATGTCCTCCAACCGCTCTTACCGACCGACGCCGGGGCTGAACAAGGCGCTGGAAGAGATTGAGTCTCAGCGGGGAGTTCTCTACGACTCGACCGTGGTCGACGCCTGTCTGTGCATCTTTAAAGAAAAAGACTTTCGGTTGGTTGTGTAAACACGTGAACCCTGTCGGCTTGCCAAAAGTGTGGGGCTTTTGCCCAAACCGCCGCCGCGGTCACGTCAGGGGTTTGGGCAGACATTGAACGATACCAGGAGGAAGCGTATGTTGGTCCGCTGTTGGGGCGCCAGAGGATCCATTCCGGTTTCCGGCAAGACGTATCTGCGTTATGGAGGAGACACCTCCTGCATTGAGATCCGCACCGCGGACAACCGCATCGTCATTATCGACGCCGGCTCAGGGATCCGGAGGCTCGGAAACCGCCTCCTTGCCGAAAAACGCCGCAACTATGCACTGATTTTCACCCACGCCCACTGGGATCACATCATGGGCTTTCCCTTCTTCAAGCCGATCTACCTGTCCGGCACGCATATCAACGTGTTCGGTTGTCCCTTTGCCCAGGCCTCCGTCCGGAAAATGATCTCCCACATCATGGCCCCTCCCAATTTTCCCGTGAATTTCGAAGAGATCAAGGCGAAAATCCGCTATCAGGACGCCTGTCAGGAAACGTTTCAGCTTGGGGGCCTGATGATCACCTCCATTCCGATCAGCCACCCAAACCAGGGGATGGGATACCGTTTCGAAGAGAGCGGGAAATCTTTCGTCTTCCTGACCGACAATGAGCTGACCTACCGGCATCCGGGCGGCATGGCGTATGAGGACTACCTTGCCTTTGTGGAAGGAGCAGATCTTCTCGTCCACGACGCCGAATATCGTCCCCGTGATTACCGTCTAACCCGGACATGGGGCCATTCCGTTTACACGGACACGCTGCGTCTCGCCCTCGAAGGCGACGTCGGCCGTCTCGGCCTCTTTCACCACAACCAGGAGCGGACGGACGAGGCCGTGGATGAGATGGTGGCGGACTGCCGGAGAATCATTACCAAACGTCCTCTGGAGTGTTTCGCCCTCCGCCAGGACATGGAGATCATCGTCTGAATCCGCGTGAGAAGGCGGCACGGCGCGAAGAATGAACGCGACCGAAAACATTGCCGGAAACCGTCGGGGCGCAAGAAGCCCTTTCTCCCGCGACGACGGAACAACATCAGAAAAGGAGACGCACAAACATGATGATCCAAGACGAAAGACGTTGCAAGCACCCGGAAGGCAGAGGCCGTTTTTGCGGGGGTACGATCGCGGCCTGCATCCTGATGACCGCCATACTGCTGGCCCTTCTCCCCGCGTCCGGCGGGGCGCACTCCCCAAAGGAGGTCGTTCTCTCCTACGACCCGGCTAAAAAAACGCTGGAGGTCCGAATCACGCACGGCGTATCCGATCCGGCCAAACACTTCATCGATGCGGTCGAGATTCGAAAGGCGGGCAAAACGATCTCCAAGACGGAGTACCAGAGCCAGCCGGGAGAGACGACCTTTGTCTATTCCTACCCGCTGGATGCCGCCCCCGGCGACGCCATCGAGGTCAAGGCTTCGTGCAGCGTCTTCGGCTCCAAAACCGGAAAGCTGACCGTGGGGAAATAGGGCCGCGGCGACAGAGCGGCAAGAACGATGTTCATCCCCGCCACCCCTGAGGAAGTCCGGGATCTTGGCTGGACGCGGCTCGACGTGATCCTGATTACCGGCGACAGCTACCTCGACAGCCCCTTCGTCGGCGTCTCCGTCATCGGGCAACGCTTGCTGGCCGCCGGATACCGCGTGGGGATCATTCCCCAGCCGGATCCGGACTCCGAAAAGGACATCATCCGTCTCGGAGAACCGGCGCTCTTCTGGGGCGTCACGGGCGGTTGCATCGATTCCCTGGTCGCAAATCGGACCGCCTCCGGAAAGAGGCGCCGGAAGGACGACTTTACGGCCGGGGGGATCAACAATCGCCGTCCCGACCGCGCGGTCATCGTTTACGCCAACCTGATCCGCCGTTATTTTAAGGAGACGACCCCCATCGTCCTCGGAGGGATCGAGGCGAGCCTGCGGCGGATCACCCACTACGACTTCTGGTCGAACCGGGTGCGCCGCTCCATCCTGATGGACGCGAAGGCCGATTTCCTGCTCTATGGGATGGCGGACAACTCGGTCCGGGAAGTCGCCGACTGCCTGCGGGACGGACGCGACATGTCGGCCCTGCGGGGCCTCTGTTACGTCGCAGCGACGCCGAAGCAGGGGTTTCTGGAAATCCCCGCCTGGGAAGAGGCGGCAGCGGACCCGGAAGCGTTTGAAAAGATGTTCCTGACCTTCACCCGGAACCAGGATCATCGCACCGCCCGGGGGATCTGCCAGAGACACAGCGCCCGCTGGCTCATCCACAACCCGCCGGCGGCGCCGCTTACGGAGGCGGAGATGGACGAGGTCCACGGGATGAACTTCACGCGGGCGGTCCATCCCTCCCATCGCCGCGACGGTGAGGTCCGGGCGCTGGAAACGATCCGCTTTTCCATCGCCACCCACCGGGGGTGCTACGGAGGGTGTCATTTCTGCGCAATCGCCGTCCACGAGGGGCGGACGGTCAGCTCGCGGAGCGAGGCGTCGATTTTACGCGAGGCGGAATTGCTTTCCTCCCTCCCCGGCTTCAAGGGGCGAATCCTCGACGTGGGCGGGCCGACGGCCAACATGTACGGGTTCGAATGCGAAAAGAAGCTTGCCCGTGGCGCCTGCCTTGACCGAAACTGCCTCTACCCCGAGGTGTGCAAAAACCTCCGTCCCGATCACGGCCGCCAGATCGCCCTCCTTCGGAAACTCCGGGAAATTCCCGGCGTAAAACAAGCGATTGTCGCCTCCGGCATCCGCTACGACCTCCTCCTCGCCGACCGGAAATATGGCGTCCCCTATCTGCGCGAAGTCGTCCGCCGCCACGTCTCCGGACAGATGAAAGTTGCTCCCGAACACTCGGAGGGAAAGGTCCTCCGGTGGATGGGGAAACCGGGGACCGGCCCCTTGCTCGCCTTGCGCGGTCTTTTTCGCAACCTCACGGCGGAGGCGGGGAAGGAGCAGTTCCTCACCTACTATTGGATCGCCGCCCATCCCGGCTGCACGCAGGCGGACATGGAGGCGCTCCGCCGCTTCGCCGGCCGGGAACTCGCCCTTCAACCCGAGCAGGTCCAACTCTTCACCCCGACCCCCGCGACGATCTCCACATTGATGTACCACACCGGGCGGGATCCCTGGAGCGGAAGAAAGCTCTTCGTCGAGAAGACCGCCTCCGGCCGCGAGCTTCAAAAAAAGATTTTGGTTGCGAAAATGGGGTGCTTCGGGTATGAAAGCGGCGAACCGCAACAAATCGAACGGGAGGGAAAATCATGGGCAAAGACAAGGACGTCAAAAAAGATACCAAGAAAAAACCTTCCAAAACGCTGAAGGAAAAGAAAGAGGCCAAGCGGCTGAAGAAGACGGGGAAAGCCGGAGAGGTCTGATGCCGCCGGAGGCGAAACGCCTGCCGAAGCCGCTGGTGGATTTTCACGTCCACCTCTTTCCGGACCGTCTGTTCGACGCGATCCGGCGACAATTCGTCACGGACTACGGGTGGAGCGTTCTCCACCCGCTCTACTGGCGCGAGAGCGTCGCCCACCTGCGCGAGCGGGGCGTCGGCCCCGTCGTTTATTCCAATTACGCCCACCGCAAGGATATCGCACGGGGGCTCAACGACTGGAACCGGAAGATTCTGGCGGAGCTGCCGGACCTTTACTGCTTTGCGGCCTTCCATCCCGACGACGAGGACGCTCTCACGCAGGCCGCCGACCTTCTCGACCACCCCCAGGTCCTGGGCTTCAAGCTCCAGCTCCTCGTCCAGCGGTTTTCCCCCGACGACGAACGGCTCTTCCCCCTGTGCGAACTGGTGATGGCCAAGGGAAAGCGTTTGCTCCTCCATGTCGGCACGGGACCGGTGGGTAATGAGTTCGTAGGGGTCGCCCCCTTCCGGCGACTGCTCGCCCGCTATCCCGATCTGCCCGCGATCGTCGCCCACATGGGGGCCCTGGAATATGGTCCATTCGGGGAACTCCTCGCCGAGCACCCCGCCATTTACATGGACACCGCTTTTTCCTTCCTCCCCCGCCTCGGTTCGATGTTCGATCTCGGCAGTGATTTTCTGGAGACGCACCGGGAGCGGATCCTCTACGGCTCGGATTTTCCCAACATCCTCTTCCCCCGCGAGGATGAGATCGACACCCTCCTCGGGTTCGATCTTTCCCAGGCCTTCTACGACGCGGTTTTCCGCGACAACGGCCTGCAGATCATCCGGGAGGGTTCTCAGATGCGGCCGTAGTCGTCCGCCAGCCGTTCGATATCGTCCTCTCCGAAGTACTCCCCCGTCTGGACCTCGATGAAGACCGCCTCCATCTTTCCCGTATTCCGGAGACGATGGGCCGCCCCGCAGGGGACATCGACGGCTTCTCCCGGCCGGAGCGGGACCTCCCGATCTTCGAGGGTCGCAACCGCCTCCCCGCGGACAAGGTACCAGTGTTCCGACCGGCGGCGGTGGCGCTGGAGACTCAGGCGTTTCCCCGGATCCACGGAGATCCGTTTGACCTTGTGGTCCGGCTCGTCAGCGAGAACCGTGTAACACCCCCATGGACGGTGATCCGTTTCCATGCTTCCCCCTCTCGGAAAAGTTGGAACAGTTCTCTTTTCCGCGCTCTCCTCACGAAAACATCGCGTATTTATTTTCCGTCGTTCCGACGCTCGTCCGGAGCGCCGCTTCGGTCACCGCCTGGGCGACCTTTTTCGATACATTCCGGTTGAAGACGCTGGGAACGATGTGTTGTTCCATCAGCTCTTCGGGGGGAACACAGGAGGCGATGGCATAGGCCGCCGCGATGAGCATCTCCTGGTTGATCTCACGGGCCCGGCAATCGAATACCCCCCGGAAAAGCCCGGGAAAGCAGAGAATATCGCTCAGTTGATTGTCATAGTCCGGTCGACCGGTGGCGATCACCCGCGCAAAGGATTCGGCCTCCTCGGGCAGAATCTCCGGAACGGGGTTGGCCATGGCAAAAATGATGGCATCCCCTGCCATCCGCCGGATATCCTCGACGGCCACCGCCCGCGCTTCGGAAACGCCGATCAACACGTCGGCCCCTCGGAGGGCCCTGCCGATTGCGCCCTTGAGCTGATCCGGGTTGGTGAGGCCGGAGATCTCCTTCTTGATGGGATTCATATTCTCGGGGCGTCCCCGGTAGAGGATCCCGGCCCGGTCGCAGCCGATGATCTGACCGACGCCCGAGGCAATCAGGAGCCGGATCGTTGCGATGCCTGCCGCGCCGAGACCGCAGACGACGATCCGCACATCTTCCAGTCTTTTTCCCACGACCTTCAGGGCGTTGATCAGCCCCGCCAGAACCACCACGGCCGTGCCGTGCTGATCGTCGTGAAAGACGGGAATATCCATCTCCTTCTTCAAGCGGCTCTCGATCTCGAAACAGCGCGGACTGGAGATGTCCTCCAGGCTGATGGCGCCGAAGCCGGGAGAGATCCACTTCACCGCCCGGATGATCTCCTCCGTGTTCCGGGTGTTGAGACAGATGGGAAAGGCGTCAATTTCGGCAAAGTTCTTGAAGAGAAGCGCCTTTCCTTCCATGACCGGCAGCGCCGCCGCCGGCCCGATATCGCCGAGGCCGAGAACAGCCGTACCGTCCGTGACGATCGCCACGCTGTTCTTTTTCATGGTCAGTTCATAAACGCGTTCCGGTTGATCGTAAATGGCCATCGCCACCCGGGCGACGCCCGGCGTATAGGCCATCGCGAGATCATCGCGGGTTTTCAGCGGAATCTTGCTCTTCAGCTCAATTTTTCCCCCTTGATGGATGAGAAGGGTCCGGTCCGCCACGTTGAGGATCTTGATCTCCTTGATCCGCCGGACTGCGGCGATGATCAGCTTCGCCATGTCGAGATCCGCCGCACCGGCCTCGATATCGCGGATGATACGGCCTTGGTTGAATCCCACGATGTCGACGGCTCCCATATTACCTCCGGCCCTGCCGATGGCAGTCAGGACCTTTCCAAGCATCCCGGGCCGTTTGGGAAGCTCGACCCGCAGCACCACACTGTAACCTGAACCCGTCTTGATCATAAACCTGCCTCCTCCTTGCCGATACGATGCAGCCCGCGCCTGTCCTCAAAAGGGTCGGGAAAACATTGTCACTTTATACGCCGCATTGCAGCAAAGTCAACGGGTATCAAACGGCCGAAACGGATAAATTTGAATTGTCGATCGATTCCTTTTTCGGTGACATCGGTGACAATTCCGTGCTAAGAAGGGATAAACTTGAATCGATTTTATTTTTACGGAATGAATGATGCCGACAAATGAAACCTGCCGCCCCGTCTCCTCCCTCAGAGAGGGCGAAGAGGGAATCATCCATGCAATCGCCGGCGGCAATGCCCTGATCAGCAGGCTTGCGGGCATGGGGATCGCCCTCAATACAAAGATCCGATTCCTCCAGGCCAGCGGCGGCTTGGTCATCGTCCAGGTGGCCGATACGCGGGTTGCCTTGGGAACAGGCGAGGCCGCGAAGATCGTAGTCGACTGCCTGCCCTCCCGTGAGAAAGGGAACCGACCAAGCGACATCGTGCCGCTCCTTGTCGCCCTCGCGGGTCAGCCCAACGCGGGGAAATCGACGGTATTCAACATTCTGACGGGGCTTTCACAGCACGTCGGCAATTGGCCCGGAAAAACCGTCGAGAAGAAAGAGGGCGCCCACACGGCGGACGGCGTGGAGATGCGGATCGTCGATCTCCCCGGAACATACAGTCTGACGGCCTTCTCGGAAGAGGAGCGGGTTGCCCGGGAATTCGTCATCCATGAAGCGCCCGACGTCATCGTCCTGCTGGCGAATGCGGCCGCCCTGGAGAGAAGCCTTTACCTCCTCGCGGAACTTCTCCTCCTCGGCCCGCCGGTGATCGTGGCACTCAACATGCTGGACGTGGCGGAGAAACAGGGGATCCGGGTCGACGCCGCTGCGCTGGAAAAGGTCCTCGGAATCCCGGTTGTCCCGATGGTCGCTACGAAAAACCGCGGCATCCGGGAACTCGTGCAGCGGATCATCGCCGTTTCCCGCGGAAAAGCGATCTACCGGCCGAGGCTCCCCGAGGTTTCGCCAAACCACCGCGATGTCTTCCTGAAGCTGTCGGAATGGATTCGTGATTCGGTTCCTGCTCCCTACACGCCGCCTTGGGTGACCGCCAAATTGATGGAGGGAGACCCGGAAATCTCGACGATGATGGAAGGGGTTCTCCCTGTCCCGGTCTGGGAGCAAATCCGTTCGCTGCTGATCGCCCACGAGGATTCCCTCCATGCCGTCGTCTGCGGCCGCTACGACTGGGTCGAAGAGATCACCCGCGCCTGCGTCTCCCGGTTCCGGATGGGCCAGGTCGTCATGACCGACCGGATCGACCACATCCTGACCCGACCCGTCTTCGGCATCCCGATTCTCCTCGCCGTCCTCGCCTGCGTCTTCTTCCTGACCTACAAGATCGGCTTCCCGCTCCAAAAACTGCTCGAGAAGCTCGCCGGCGGTTTCGCCGGCGGCATCGAGCCGCTTCTGTCGGCTGCGCCGGTCTGGCTCCGGGGGCTCTTGATCGACGGGGTGATCGGGGGTGTGGGATCGGTCTTGACCTTTCTCCCCATCCTGCTGATCTTTTTTGCCGCGCTCGCCATCCTCGAGGACGTGGGCTACATGGCCCGGGCCGCCTTCGTCATGGACCGCTTCATGCACCTGGTCGGACTGCACGGCAAGAGCTTTATCCCGATGTGCCTCGGTTTCGGCTGCAATGTTCCCGCAATCCTGGGCGTCCGGATCATCGAATCCAAAAAGGCAAGGCTGCTGACGATGCTGCTGACCCCCTTCGTCCCCTGTACCGCTCGTCTCGCCGTGTTGACCTTCGTCACCGCCGCCGTCTTCGCGGCACACGCGGCGGCCATTGTCTGGTCGTTTGTGGCGCTCAACATCCTCATCCTCGGCCTGACGGGAATGGTCGTCCACACCTTCCTGATGAGGGACGCTCCGACCCCCTTCATTATGGAACTCCCCCTCTACCATCAACCGAACCCGAAAACGATTCTGAACGTCATCCGGGCACGGACCGTTGCCTTCGTCCGCAAGGCGGGAACCGTGATCCTCACGGTCTCGATTCTCGTCTGGCTTCTCTCGTACTTTCCCGACGGACAGACGGAGACCAGCATCCTCGCGGGGATCGGTCGTTTTCTGGAGCCGCTCGGCCGTCCCCTCGGCCTCGACTGGAAGATGGTGACGGCGCTCCTCACCAGCCTCGTGGCCAAGGAGAACGCGGTGGCCACGCTCGGCGTCCTCTACGGCGTCGGCGACCAGGGGCTGCTCCAGACCCTCCCGTCGGTGATGAGTCACGCCTCGGCGCTCTCTTTCCTGACGGTCGTGATGCTCTTTGTTCCCTGTGCGGCAACAATCGAGGTTATGCGGCGGGAGATGAACGACGGGCTCTGGTTCGGCGCCTCCCTCACCCTCACGCTCGCCGTCTCTTACCTGGGAGGCATGGCGGTCTACCGGCTCGCCCTCTGGACCGGGATCTGATTGTACTCAAAGGGTCTGTAACGGAATAACGGTTGCATTACAGACCCTGAAACCGGCGACTCATTTCAGGGTCGTCTTTTCCGCCTCAAATACGAGACAGGCATACGTTCCTCCGAAGGAGATCCCGCTCAGGAGCGCTTTGTTGACGGGCCGGTGAAGGGTCTCCCCGATTACGAACGGGAGGGGACAGAGGGGCGCCGTCAAGCCCGCGACCGGCGGTACGACCCCTTCCCGGACCGACAGGGCCAGCGCTGCGGCCCGAATCCCGCCGGAGGCGAAGATCTCCCCCGTCGCCCCCTTGAGGGATGTGATCAGCGGGCTCCCGTCACCCCCGCCGAAATGTTGTTCAACCGCCGCCGCCTCGACGGCGTCGAGCCGGAGCCCGCCGTTTCCGGCAGCCTGGATGCAATCGATCTCCGACGGTTTCGCTCCGGCCATCCGGAGGGCGCGTCCCAGGGCCAGCATGAATCCACGGGGATCGTCGGGCCATTCCGTCTGCGGCAAGGGAGAGGAAGCCAGCCCCCAGCCCGAAATTTCACAATAACATTTCGCCCTGCGCTCCCGGGCGAGATCCTCCGCCTCCAGACAGACGATCCCGCACCCCTCCCCCATGACGGCGCCGTTGCGGGCGAGATCGAACGGCCGGGCGCCTTCCGGGCCGCCATCCGTCGGGGAGAGGGAATGGAAACGTCCGAGGGCTTCGTAGAAGAAGGGCGACAGGATGTCCGCCCCGCCGGCCAGGATCACGTCCGCCGTGCCGCGCCGGATCTCCATCGCGGCGTAGGCAATGGCCGTCTCGGCGGAGACGGCTTGATGGTTGACCGTCGTATTCACCCCGCGGAATCCCAGTTCGATAGAGGCGTGACCGGCAGGGGCATTCATCACCGTATTGGGGACATGGATCGGGTTGACCATGCCGGGACCTTCCGTAAACAGGATCCGGGCGCTTTGGACCTTCTGCTCCGTGTTCCCGAAGGCCGTCCCCATGATGATCCCGATCCGGTCCCGATTCGTCTCCGTAACGGCAATCCCGGCGTCGTCCAGGGCCATCCGGACGGAGGCCGTCGTCATGGCGGACAGGCGATCCATCTTCCTTAGATTTTTCAGAGAAATGAAATCGCGGGGCTGAAAATCCCGAATCTCCGCCCCCAGGTGCGATCCGAAATCTTCGGTCGGGAAGGAAACGATCTCCCGGATGCCCGTCCCGCCGCGGCAGAGGGCATCCCAAAACCTCTCCTTCCCCACGCCCAGAGGCGTGACCATCCCCATCCCGGTAACGACGACCCGTCTATCCACGCCGTCCTCCCTCTTCCCGGAAACGGCCGAAAATCACCGTCGTGTTGTTCCCGCCAAAGGCGAACGAGTTGGAGAGAACGACGTCCGGCGCGATGGGCCGGGCGCCTGTCGTTACATAATCCAGATCGCACTCCGGATCCGGCGTCTCGCGGTGGATCGTGGGTGGGATGAAGCCCTCCGTGATGGCGAGGACGGAGACAACCGCCTCCAGCGCCCCGGAGGCGCCGAGGGTGTGGCCGTGCATCGACTTCGTCGAGCTGACGGGGATCCGCCCGGCCCGCGGGCCGAAAACCTCCTTGATCGCCCGCGTCTCCATGAGGTCATTGGGCGGCGTCGCCGTGCCGTGGGCGTTGATGTAATCGACCGCCTCCGGCCCAAGATTCGCGTCCCTGAGGGCCGCCTGCATCGCCCGAATCGCCCCGGAGGCGCCGACGTCCGGCGCGGTCATGTGGTGGGAATCGCAGGTGACGCCGTAGCCCAGCACCTCGGCCAGAATCCGCGCCCCCCTTTGCTTCGCGTCCGCAAGGGATTCCAGGATCAGGATTCCCGCCGCCTCGCCGAGGGTGAGACCGGCGCGGTTTCCGGAAAAGGGCCGGCAGTATTCGGGATCGACGGCCTTCAGGGCATTGAATGAAGCAAAGGTCATCCGGCAGAGGGGTTCCGTACCGCCGGCGATCATCGCCCGGGCAGCGCCGCTGCGGATCAGGTCCCTCCCCAGGCCGACGGCCGTCGCCCCGGAGGAACAGGCCGTCATGAGGGTGATTTTCGGTCCCATGAGGTTGAATCTCGTGACCAGATGATTGGCCGTCGAGGCGCAGCATACCGGTGAGAGTCGGGAAAAACGGGCGCTCCGTCCCCCCTTCCGGAGATAATCCCGGAAGAAGGCTTCCGCCTCCAGCAGGCCCCCGGCCCCGCCGCCGATGACGACGCCCATCTCCTCCCGCAGCGTCTCCGGAACGGGATCAAGCCCCGCCTGGGCGAGGGCCTGGAAGGTCGCCGTCAAGGCCAGCAGGTCCGAACGGGACATCCGCTTCCGGGATATGCCGCGGGGGATCCCATCCCGGGGACGAAAGTCCTTGACCTGGGCGCCGTTATGGGTGCGGAATCCATCGGTATCAAAGAGGGTGATCGGCCCGATGCCGCACACCCCGTTGCGCAGCGCGACGGTGAACTCCCCGGGATCGCCCGCAACGGCGTTAACCGTCCCCAGGCCCGTGATCACCACCCTTTTTTCGTCAGTCCCGATTGCCATGAACGATTCCTGTCGCCGCTCTTTTCGAATCGAAGCCACACTCTACCGTCACGCTGAAAAAAGTCAATTCCTTCTTATCCCCCGGCCAGACGTTTCCGATAGAGCCCCCGGATTTCATGGATGAGAGTGGAGAGGCGGAAGGCGGGATCGCCGTAGTCGGGATCAAAAGCGCCGATCCTCTCCACGTCGATCGTGACGGGGACGCAGGTGTTGAACCGGAAGCGTCCCGGCACAAACAAACGGCCCGTGTCGCGGATCAGCAGACATTGAATCGGCGCGCGGCAGTACCGGGCGATGCTGAAGGCGCCCTTGTTGAACGGCCCGAGCCGGCCGGAACGGCTTCGGGTCCCCTCGGGAAAGATAAAGACATTGCCGCCTGATGCAAGATATTCCCCGATATTTTCAATGTTTTGAATCATCTGCGACGCATCACCGTCTCCCGCCTGTGAGGGGATGTAACCGGATTGCCGCAAGATCCTGCCAAAGACAGGCACGTTGAAAAAGGCGCTTTTGACGATCGTCTTCTGTTTCTCGAACAGGGAGATGAGGAGGATCGGATCGAGATAAGACAGGTGGTTGCAGACGATGATGGACGAGCGTATCGTCCTGACCTCATCGCGGATATTCAGAGTGACTCCAGGAGTGATGAGGCGGAGCAAACGGAAAAAACCGTGGAAAAAACGCTGATTCAGGCGCTGGAAGGCAGCCTCCCGATCCGCGCGCCGGAGCAGGACCATCGCATAGCGGGGGGAAAACAAAAGGAAGAATCCAAATGTGAAATAGCCCCAGAGCAGGAGCGTCACGACAACATCCAGCAGCGGTTTGAATGGTTTGGCGGGGAAGAACATGGCGGATTTCAAACAAACCTCTTGATCAGCAGGTTCGTATTGACGCCGCCGAAGGCAAAGTTCTGGATGCCCGCAATATGGATCGGCTGTTCCCGCAGATGCATGGTATGGCGGATCATGGCACACCGCTCGTCGGGTTCTTCCAGATTGAGCGTCGGAGCGATAAATCCATCATGCATCATGTAGAGGGTCAGGATAGTTTCGATGGCGCCGCACGAACCCATCGTATGCCCCATGTATCCCTTGAGCCCGGTCACGAAGGGACCCTCTCCGTAAACGGCATGGATGGCCTGGGCTTCGATCACATCACCCATCTTGGTTCCTGTGGCGTGGGCGCTGACGAAGTCAACCTCATCGGCCGTTAGGGCCGCGTCATCGAGGCCGATACGCAGGGTTTCGCTGATTCCGGCGCGATTCGGCAGGATGAGATCGCCCCCGTTGTTGTTACAGGCAAAACCGACGACCTCGCCCAGAATGGCGGCCCCGCGCTTCCTCGCATGTTCGTATTCTTCCAGCAGCACCGCTCCGGCGCCCTCTCCGACGACCAGCCCGTCGCGTTGCCGGTCGAACGGCCGCGGCGTGCATTGAGGCCGGTCGTTGAAGGCCGTTGAACAGGCCAGCAGATTGTCGAAGACGGCCACGGTGGTCGTATCGTACTCATCCGCCCCGCCGCACAGCATCGCATCCTGCATGCCGAATTTGACCGCCTCGTAGCCGAAGCCGATGGATTGGCTGCTGGTCGTGCAGGCCGTGGAGGAGGAGATGACCCGGCCGGTGATGCCGAACATCTTCGTGATGTTCACCGCCGTCGTATGGACCATGGACTTGAGGTAATCGACGGCGCCGATGGCGCGAAATTCGGTTTGGGAAGCGCCGAAAAAGGTTTTGTAGATCTCCCTCTGGATGGTGGGACTGCCGTGGGTGGAGCCGAAAGCGACGCCCAGGCGGCCGGAGGTCACGAATTCCGGCGGCAGGCCGGCCTGCTCGAGAACCTCCTTGGCCACCTGGCAGGCGTAATACGCGACAGGCCCCATGGTCTTCCGGTAAAGTCTCCGGAAGTCGAAGACAGGCGGATTTTCCACCGTCCCGAAGACCTGGGAATGGATGAATTTCGACAGGAGGTGATCCTCCCGGAGCGGTTTGACGCCGGAGACGCCCCGTTGCAGGCTGTCCACGATCTCCGCCCGCGTATGGCCGATGGGCGTGACGGCCGAACAAGCCGTGATGACGACTCTTCTTCCCTTCATGGGCGGGCGGATGCCTCCTTTCGCGCCGGTGCCATCCGACTGGATCTAAGCATGCGCTCCCCCCTCCCTTACCCGGACCAACCCCTCGACATAGTCAACGATCTGGTTGATGGTCCGGATCCCCATCGCCGATTTCTTCTCGTCGTGGGTCAACTCGGACTTCAGAAACCGTTCGATCCCGATGAGCAGTTCGATTGCGTCCACACTGTCGAACTCGTAGGTTTCGCGCAGGTCGTCATCCAGGCCGGGATGTTCGATCTCGAATTCACTCCTGAAAATAGTGAGGATTTCCGTGGTGATCTCTTCTCTTGTCATCGTCTTCCCATCTTTACGGTCCATTTGCATGATCGGGTTTGTGAAGGATTATAATGATTTCCTGGATGGATGGCAAGCCCTACTTGCTTGACTTGCCCTTTCCGGCAAAGAGCCCTGCAAAGACCCTGCGGTCAAAAGACTCGTGGCCCATGATCTGTCGCACGGTCTGGAAAGAACCCAGAACAGTCCCCACGATTCCCGGCGCCAGCGCGTTCTGGCCGGCGAAGAAGAGTCCGTCCAGCGGCAAGCGGTGGAGCGCGGCGGCGGCCGGCAACTGGCCCACCGACCGCATGATGCCGTATGGCGAACCCTCCGGACTGTTCACCCAGTCCCGGAGCGTCAGGGGGGTATAGGCGTCGATGATCTTCCCGTCCGCCAACGACCCGAAAATTTCCTCGGCTTTTCCGAGCATGCCTTCCGCCCGGCGGATCTTTTCCTTCTCGTATTCCACGCCGCGCCGGCCCGTCGTCGTATCCTCCCACCGGCGCCACTCGGAAAAAGGGCTTCGGGTGATCATCATCAGGAGGTTTCTCCCCTCGCCGCCGGCACGCAATTGATAGAACAAACCGGCGGAAATCCATCCCTCCCGGTCCGTCTGCAAGCGGTAGATATTGTGCGGCAGGGCGGGATGGGTCCGGGCGTCCACGGAGACATTCGCCGCGAACAGGCCTTCCGTCTCGACAAGGCCGCGAATCCGTCTTGCCTGACGGGGTTTGACGGCCCCCTCCGGCAGCATCGCCAGAACCGTCTTGGGATGAACGGCGGCCACAACCCGGGTTCCCCGGAGCACCCTTCCGGAGGCGAGCCTCACCCCGGCAACCTCCCGACCATCGATCAGAATCGCCGCCGCCGCATCGTTGCAGAGGAGGCTGCCGCCAAGCCCCGTAAATCGTGAGCTGAACGCCTCCGCCAGATCCGTCCCGCCCCCCCGCAAACGCCAGGCGGAGAGAAGATAGGAAGTCAGCGCCAGATGGTGGTAGATCACGGGGCAATCCTGTTCCGAAAGCCCCATCCATCTCGAAGCGACGCAAAGAACGCTCCGCAGTCGGGGGGAACAGTTCAGCTTTGCCAGATAGACCGCGAGCGGCGAGAAAAGATCCATGTCGAAGAGAGGGGGCATCGCCGAAGAGAGGAAAGAGAGGGAATTCTGCAGATCGGCTACGGCGCGGAGATTTCCGATGATCGCCGCAATCGGCCGGCGATCATCCGGGAATGCCGCTTCCAGCGCATCGGCCAATGCATCGATCCCTTCCGGCAGGTCGAACGCAAAATCATCGAAAAGATATCGGTCGATGGGGCCGCCCCCCCCCATCCGCTCCGCCGCCACTTCGACGCCCATAAAATCGAACATCCTCCGGAGAGGCTGACCCTCCCCGAAGGCGCCGAAATAATGAACACCGACGGGACAGTCGACGCCGTCCCGGGTATAACTGCGCATCAGACCGCCCGGCAGGGTGTTCCGCTCGATGACGGCCACGCGCGGGTATAATCGGGCCAGGATGATCCCGACCGAGAGTCCCCCGACTCCGGAACCGATGATCAACGCATCAAAAGGCTGCTCTGTTGCCATCAAATGTCGCCTTCACGAAACATTCTCGCCGGCTGGACCGGCAAGGTGAAGCAATGAAGATCCGGAACCGGGTTCCCGTTATTTTAAGCGGTTTTTTTCGACGAATTCGGCCAGGGCGCGGACGGAGGCAAAGGCTTGGACGCCCATGTCCTTGCTTTCGATCTTGACGCCGTAATCCTTCTCCAGCATGAGGACCAGTTCCAAAACGTCGATGGAATCGATCCCCAGATCCCCCCCGACGAGTCGGTCATCGTCGCCGATATCCTCCGGGACGACATCCAGGAGGGACAGGGTATCGATGATCTTGACTTTCAGTTCCGCGATAAGCGCTTCCATTTATTACCTCTTCCGAATGATGATGTTTCCGGCTCAACTAAAGCCCCAGATGCCGGGCAATGATCCCCCGCATGATCTCGTTTGTTCCGCCCAGGATTCGGGTCACGCGGTGAAACCTTTCAGGTATCCTCTTCCGGGCGAAAAACCTGGATGCTGACGACGGCCACGACATCCGACCCCAGGCGTACCGTTCCTTCGAAGACGGCATAGCCTTCCAGGGCGTAACCCCTCCGGGCCTCGGTGATCAACGTGGCAGACAGGGGAATGCGCGGCAGACGGAAATCGGCCCTCTTGATTCCCACCAGCCAGCCCTTTGTCCCGCCCCGCTTGGATTGCTGCCGTTTCCACCCCTCGAGGAGCGCCGCCGTCTGGGCGACGAGTTCGATCGTCACCAGCGCATCGACGGCCCCGTCGTGGAACAGCGGCCAATCCTCCGTAACGACGGATGAGGCCATCGCCTTGTCGTTATCGACGGCCAGCGCCTCGTTGATCAGCCGCATCTTCTCCCGGTGGGGAATCAGGGCTTCAATGTCCATGTCATCCCTTCCTTGCTTTTCTCATAACAGAAATCCGCCACGGCGGCAAGGACGTTCGATCGATCCCCCATTCCGACGACCGCCCTCCGGCTGAACATTGAACGGAAGAGATTATCCAGACCGCTTTTGGGAACGCGACATCCGGTTTTTTCGCGGCATCAACTTTTCAAACGAGCCCGCCTTTCCATGGTCTTTGAATTGTCTTGACACAAAGCCACCCTTTTCCATACACTCACTCCGGCTGAAAACATCCTTATCCCAGCGGAATGGCGAATATGAAACCGATCCCGTTCCCCTTATTACACCGGCAAGTAAACATATCAAAGTTTGTCATGCCGGACTTGATCCGGCATCCAGCCCTGTCTTGGATTCCCGCTTCCGCGGGAATGACAGGAACAGCATTTATGGTTGCCGGAGTAATAAAAGGAATGCCCAAGGAAGAACGAATCCAATGAAGGCTGTCATCTACCGCAAAGAAACAGGTTTGGTCGTCGAGGATGTTCCCGTTCCCGAACCCGGGAAAGACGCCGTCCTCGTCAAAGTGTCGAATACCGGGTTCTGCGGGTCGGATCACTCCCTGATCGTAAACGGCCTGCCCGCCGACGGGACGATCCTCGGACATGAGACAAGCGGCACCATTGCCGGATGGGGCAGGGCAGTCAGGGGCCTCCGAGAGGGGTCGCGGGTGATGATCCGGCCCACCTTCTGCGGGGAATGCCGCGATTGCCGGATGGGGAAGCCGCATCTGTGCGACATGCAACGACGGACGATCGGCATCGGGGATCTGCCCGGCGCCTTCGCCGAATATATCAAGGTCTATCCGCAGATGCTCATCCCGATTCCCGAGGGGGTCGATTCCCGAAACGCGGCCCTGGCCGAAACCTTTGCGTCGGCCTTGCATGGGATCCGATCCTCGAGGAGCGAAGGCGGCTCCGTCCTCGTGATGGGCGGAGGCGCGATCGGACTGGCTGCGGTCGGATGTTTAAAACTCCTCGGATTTTCACCGATTGCCCTCTCTGAACCCCTGAAAGGGAAGCGGGCCCTCGGAAAGCGATTCGGGGCCGATCATCTCCTCGATCCCCTCACCGAGGATATCCGGCAGAAGACCCGGGAATGGACTCGGGGGATCGGTTTTGAGACGATCCTGGAGTGCTCCGGGGTGACCGGAAATGTTTCACTGGCCTTGGAACTGGCCGCGAAAAGCGGCGCTGTTTGCCTGATCAGCATCCTCTTCCGGGGCATCTCCCTCGATCTGCCGATGGTGATGAATTTCAAGGAACTCCGTTTTACCGGCTCCTATGCCAATACGCACGCCGAAAATATCGAATGTCTCGAATGGATGGCCGCCGGAAGGATCGATGCCCGGCCGCTCATCTCGGATCTCATTCCCCTGGAACAGTTGCCCCAGGCATACCGGGAGCGCATCCACCCCGGAAAAGCCGTGAAGGTGATGCTGAAGATCGGGGAAGAATTTTGAAGGCCCTGAAGATTTCTCGTTGCATGGCCTTTATTCCCCTCGTCTTTCTTTCCTCGGCACACGCCATGAATACTCCGGCAAGGCAAACAGATTAAAGGTTGTCCTGCCGGACTTGATCCGGAATCCAGTCCTATTCGAGGATTCCCGCTTTCGCGGAAATGAAAGTGCAAACATGGATTGTTGCCGGAGCAATATGAAAGGTTGATCAGATCTCCCCGGTCTCCTTTTCAACATCGCGGTCGAAATCGGCTTGATTCCAGGAAGAATCCATTCCGTATTCCCGGCGGAACGTCTCCGCAATCTGATTCAGAGGGACATCGGCAAATTCTCCTCGATAGAGCAGATACTCCATGTGCCTTTTCCCCTCGAGATCGAACGGGTGATAGAGCGAGTCGCTGCGCCCGTCGAAATCAAGAGGCTTCAGCCGGAACCGCTCGCAAAGCCCGATATTGAATGCGGGCGTCGCTTTTACCCAAGCCCCCTCGAGGAAAATGGAGGTGTACCCATGCCAAAAGAAAATGTCGGTCTTCATCTGGTCGCGCATCCTTTGGGTGGTCAGATGGTTCCGCACGTCGGCAAATCCAAGCCGGGCGGGAATTCCCGCGGCCCGGCAGCAGGCGGCCAGCAGGATTGCCTTGGCTACGCACCAACCGCGGCCGCTTTTCAGCGTGGCGCTCGCCCGGAGCCCTTCGACCGACAGATCGATGGTGTACGGATCGTATCGGATGCCGTCCCGGACGGCATAATAGAGGCTGACCGCCTGCTCCACTGGATTGACGGAATAACCGGCGTTCTTTACTGTAAAAGCGACGACAGCCCCGCTGTCGCAATCGATCGCCAAGGAGGGCTGAAGATAAGGCCGCATCTCTGGATTCATCCTCCGTCCCTTGTTGTAGGGGCAAACCCTTTTCCTACATCCGTTTCATGCGTTCTTCCGATTGGATCATCTCACGGAAACAGCCGTCCGTCCCGAATGCCCGCATGTCATCCTTCCGTACTTCAGGTGAAGGATACGGCCGTCTTGACGGCCCGGTTCGCCGATTTTCGTATGTTGAGTTCGATCATGTCCTGATACCGCGTCAGCGGAAACGTGTGCGTGACCATCTCGTGGAGGCGCACCCGGCCTGCGGCGGCCAACCGAAGGGCCGTCTCGAAGACATGTTCGCGCCGGCCGTCGACGAGATTGACGCCGTGCGCATAGACTCCCTTGATCGTCTGGAGCTTCAGCCACAGCGGCGTCAGGTCCAGCTTGACCTCGTCCCCGATGCCCACGACGCTCAGCGTCCCGCCTCCGGCCATGGAACGCATCGCCGCCCGTAACGTGTCCGTATGTCCGACGCAGTCGAAGATCTTCGTGAAACCGCCCATGAGAATACTTTTTCCCAGGAGCGGTTTGTAGGATTCGGCGCCGGCGATCCGGCAGGCGGCGCCGGGGATGTCGCCGTCCGTCACGATATGGTCGGCGCCCGCCTTGGCCGCCAGCTCCGCATGAAACCGCGAGGGCTCGGCCACGGTGATGGAACAGGGGATCTCGAATGCCCGGATCGACTGAACGATCAGGTTGCCGATGACCCCAGCGCCGATGACGAGCACCTGGTCATCGGCCATCGGACGGTTATCCATGACGGCCTGAAGCGTCACGCCCAGGGGCTCCGTCATAGACGCGGTTTCCAGAGACATCCCGGCCGGCAATGTGTAGATCTGACTTCGGTGAGCCACGAGATAGGGGGCAAATCCGCCGCCCACGTCCTTGCAGATCCCCGTGAACATCCCCGGGGCCAGGCGACCTTTGGCCGTGTTTTCACAACTGCCGGGCCGGCCGGCCCGGCAGCTCGGACAGGCCGGGTCGATCCCGCGGGCCTTGCACGTAAGTCCCGGCGACATCGTGATACGATCTCCGACCTTGTGATTTGTCACCCCTTTGCCAACTTCGACGATCTCTCCGCACAACTCATGCCCGAGCACGCAGGGAAAGGAGGTAAAGGGCGAGGCGGTGGGGGAATCCTTGAGGAAGATCAGGCTCTGATCGGAGCCGCAGAACCCGCACATCAGGGTCCGGAGCTTCACCCAGTCCGGCCCTGGTAGGGCGGGTTCCGGGATATCGACAAATTGAACCGTCGCCAGCGGCCCTTTGTAGAACAGGGACGGGAACAGCGCACCGAGGGGTTTGAGAACAAGAAATTTCGCCGCGGATGCGGAAAATTGCAGTGCTTTCATGGAACCTCCCGTCTTCTACTCCATCTTGAGCGCCTGGTAGAAGATCACCGACGCCGGGCTCATCACGGTCGGATCGGTCATCACGTTGACACAGGCAGGTTTCCCGGATTCGATCGCCCGTTTGATGGCAGGGATGATCTCCACGTCCTTCGTGACGAACTCGCCATGGCCTCCGAGTCCCTCCACCATTTTATCGTAGCGCCGGGGATCGAGCACCGTGCAATGGAGCCTGTCCTTCCCGATCGACAGCTCCTGCCCGTGCTTGACCATGCCCCAGGCGCAGTCGTTGTTGATGACGCAGACAACCGGGATGTTGTGGCGGAGCATCGTGTCGAACTCCATGGCGTTGAACCCGAAGGAGCCGTCGCCGTTGAGCAGGATCACCGGCTTGTCGGGGTGGGCGAGCTTCGCAGCCATGGCAAAGGGAATGCCGGTGCCCAGGCACCCGAGCAGGCCCGCTGCGGTTCCCACTACACCGGCCTTCAATCGCGAGGTGAAATGGACGAGTCCGAAGTAAACCGTATCGCCGCCGTCCGTCACATAGTACGCGTCATCGCCCACGACCTTCTGGATCTGGGCGACCAGGCGGATGGGATGGATGGGATCGGATGGCGTCTCGCGCGCCTTCAGCTCGGAATCGATGAACGCGGCCGACGCGGCGCGCAGCGTTTTGAGCCAGACGCCGTGATCGTTTTTCTTCACGTGGGGAAGGAGCTGGCTCAGCACCGAGTTGGCATCCCCGACGAGCCCGGCGTCGGCCTGCCGGTTGCGGTTGATCTCGTGCGGGTCGATGTCGATCCGGACAACCTTTGCCAAGGGCGGAATTGCGGCCCCCGACTGCAACAGCCAGTTGAGGCGCAGGCCCGCGATGACAATCAGGTCGGCTTGTGCCAGCGTCACCATCATCCCGATGTTGCCGACATCCCAGATGGACTGCGGGTGGTTGTCGGGAAGCTCGCCTCTTCCATAATTCATCAGGATGAAGGGGATTCCCGTCTTCTCGACGAACCGGTTCAGCGCATCGCCGCAGCAACTGAATCCCACGCCGCTTCCGCCAAGGAACAGCGGCTGTTTGGCGTTGTTGATGAGATCGGCCGCCTGCTTCAGGTCGGCATCGTCGGGGTGTACCGTGTATTTCCGCGTGGGATTCTTCGGCAGCGGCGCATCCTCCTCGGGGATGCTGATGTTCAGAATATCGGGAGGGAGCTCGAGGAACACGGGCCCCGGCCTGCCCATGGCGGCGTACCGGAACGCCATGGAAAGATATTCGGGTATGCGTTTCGTCTCGTAACAGGTGGCGGCCCATTTCGTGATGGGTTTGACCATGTCGATCTGGTTCATCTCCTGGAGGGCGCCCCGGAGGTCTTCCTTCAGAGGGTGTTTGCCGCACAGCACCACGAGCGGCGCGTTGTCGAGATACGCGTTCGCGATGCCGGTGAGCGCGTTGGTGAAACCGGGACCGGCGGTGACCAGGCACACGCCCGTTTGCCCCGCATAGACCGACCACGCTTCGGCCGCCATCGCCGCCACCTGCTCGTGACGCACGTCGATGGCGCGGATGCGGTATTGCGTGAACCCGTCCAGTATCGCCTCGATGTGGCCGCCGGAGAGGGCGAACACCGTTTCAATGCCTTCGACCTCCTTCAGATACCGTGCGACAAGATGACCGCCATTCATAGCCATGAGAGACCTCCTTTGAGAGATTATGCTTTAGCATATCGCTTTAACCACCTCGATGAAGGGGCAATCATCCCATCACCAGCTTCACGCCGTCGGTAAACCACTGAAGATAGGGAACCATGCCTTCAACGCGCACTTTTCCTTCCGCGGCCGCCTTGAAGGTGTCGGCATCACCGGTCTTTGAGGTCATCACCCGGAATGCCGTCCCCGCGTCGGCCCAGATGAGCGCAACGTCGCACGGATGGTCCGCGCCGCTCACCGAGGAGAAAGCGCCCTTGTCGAAGATAAAGAGGCGTCCTATTTTGCCGTCGGCGGTTTTGATCAGGACCCGGATCTGTATGATTCCCAGATGCCTTCTGTAGGCGGTGTTCTTTTTCGCGGCGGATTTGAGCTTTTGTGCAAGGACAAAAAGAAGCAGGGTGAACTTCATCGCAACCTCCCCAAAGCACAGTTTGCGCCTGTTGCCGCAGCATGGAACGGTCATTACGAACGCAGGTCCAGCATCTTATTCCCCGGGGCGCCTCTAACGGAGGTTGGGGCCTGAGATCAGGAATTTATCAAATATCTCGTACTTGACCATATCCCTGGCTGTGAAACGGCCTTCATTTGATAGATATGCTTTTGATGGAGGGAAGTATAGGAGGGCTGTTTTTACTTGTCAAAGAATATTTTTGCATCGAAAAGAGGGCGGTGATGCGGAGAGCGGCGATAAGTCCCACATTGATCCAAGGAGGGGATGAAACCTACCTGCACAAGGGGGTGAAGGTTGTGGGATGGTGGAAAAGCGGTAAACTACTTTACCAAACGTAGAGCAACTGAGGCCATGTCGGCATGGGAGACGCTGAAATTCTGCACCTGTTGTTTACTGAGCCTCAGCACTTGAACTCTGAAATGAAACATCATCAACATACCAATTGCTATTCAAACTCCCATTCGTTTCGGCTCGAATTTGCAAGGTTACGGTTTTACCGGCGTAAGCACTCAGGTTAATTGATTTTGCCACCCAGCCGCCGGTATTGTTTTCTTCGCAAAGATTGACGGTATCCACTGTGATTCCGTTGATGCGGGTATAACCATAATCATAACCGCAATTATCTGCTGAAACGATATAATGATAAAATACCAAATAGGGACAAGTGGACGAAACATTTACCTGTTGTTCGACATAGTTAATCTCGTTATCATCGCCGCCTAACCAAACTGCCCAAGTACCGCTATGGAGTACAATTGTACTCTGCTCCCAGTCTTCCAGTATTAAATCCCATCCATTGGAGGAATATTCCGTCCAATTGGTCTGTCCTGATTCGAAATCTCCGTTTGGTATATCAGGGCACGTAGCCGATAATGTACCGTCGCCTCCCCCCCCGCCACAACTGATTAATATGACAAGAGTAAGTACAAGAAAAGAATAAAAAACAAATACCATCAATCGAGTATAATTCTTTTTCATAAAGGCCCACTAAATTTCGGGTTATGGGTTTCACTGACGATTGATACATTACGTTAATTATAGCTTAATCAAACATAAAAAATTCTTGATGTCAATATCATCGACAGACCAGAAGAAGATAATGTTTACCATGCGAAGGGGTGCGTGAGTGGGCTGATTGGGAAAACCAACCGTTCAGGAAGTTAGGCTCACCCCCGATCATCAGAGACATCACCCTCTAAAAAGTGCAGATTTCATTTTGTACCCTCCGTTGAGAATGGGGGATATCAAGAGAAATAATGTCGGAGAAAAAAATTTCTTCCAAGGCGTTCTTTTACCCGGAGACCTTCGCCGGTTCGAAATGGCGGCGGGCGGCGATGAAATCGGGCAGATGGCGCAACATGTGCCAGAGGCTGTGGCGGTGTTCCCAGAGGCGATCGCGGAATCTCCGACGCCAGGCGGGATCCGTATAGAACCGCTTCACATGTTCGTTGAAGAGTTGATCGAGCCGCTCCCGGGAGGCGATTCCCTTGGGAACGAAGACGAAATTGAGACAGTTCATCAACCGCCAGTCCTCCGTAAAGCTCCCCTCCTCCCGGATCGTCTCCCAGATCGAGGCGCCGGGGAACGGCGTGAACTTCGTCATGTTCATGTCATCCAG
Source organism: Syntrophaceae bacterium UBA6112 (assembly GCA_002423465.1). GTDB lineage: Bacteria > Desulfobacterota > Syntrophia > Syntrophales > UBA5619 > UBA5619. The sequence goes on from DIWG01000018.1 coordinate 39,658, forward strand.
CCCCAGTGAAAGGACGAAATCACTGGTCCGGCGGACGGATTCCTCCGTTTCGCCGGGAAGTCCCATCATGAAGAGGCCCTTGGCCCGGAGCCCCGTCGCATGAATCATCTCCACCGTTTCCCGGACCTCCTCCAGCGTCACGCCGGCCTTGTGCCGCCGGAGCAGCTCCGGGTCGGCCGACTCGATGCCGAGCGAAACCATCAGGCAACCCGCCGCCTTGAGCATCGCAAGGAGTTCCCGGTCCGTCTGGCCGACACGGACGGCGCAGTTGAACTGCACTCCCAGCGGGTTCCGGGTCAGCATGCCGCAGAGCTCGGCGATCCGCGGCCGATTGGCGGTGAAGAGGTCGTCGTAGATGTTGAGGTGACGGACCTCGAAGCGGGTCCGGAGGTGTTTCATGTGGTCATAGATATAGGCCGGGGAGTTCCAGCGGTATCCGCGTTTGAAGACGGAGCGGTCGCAATAGGAACACTGGTAGGTGCAACCCCGGCTGGTGATCATCGTGGCGCCGGGAAATCGGATGTAGCTGAACAGGGGCAGATTGTACCCTCGGGGAAACCCGGCCAGTTTCCCGTAGGCGGGAAACGGCAGGTCATCGAGGTCCGGTAGCGGCGCCCGCGGGGCGTTTACAACCACCTCTCCTCCGGCCCTCCGGATCAACCCGTCGATCCGGGCCGGATCTTCCCCCGCCGCGAGTTCGGTCAAGGTCGCCTCCCCTTCCCCCGGACAGAGATAATCGATATGGGGAAAACGCTCCAGCAGCATCTTTCCCAGAGCGGAAACGTGAACGCCGCCGAAAACGGTGACGACGCCGGGCCGCGCCTCCTTGAGGGCGGCCGCCATCTCCCAGGCGTCAAGGAAACCCGAGGTCGTCGCGGAGAACCCTACCAGTTCCGGGTTTTTCCCGAGGATGAGGCGAACGTTTTCCCGGATCCCGGCAACCGCCCGGGGGCCCAAACCGTCGTGGACGAAAACCTCGTGGCCGGCCCGTTCAAGACAGGCCGCGATGGAGAGCAGCCCCAGGGGGGCCATCCGGTTGGCCGTGGCGGTGATGTCCCTCCGGCCGGGAACCCAGTTGGATCCGGCCGGGTGGACGAGGACGATGCGCATGGATTATCCAGCCTTCCTTTGTTTCTCTGCAAGCAGGGTGACGATATTTCTCCGGTGGTTGAAGAAAATCAGCAGGACCGTGACCGCAGTGCCGGCAATGGACGCCGTCGGGGGGTCGCCCGCCCATACCGTCGCCCCCCCGAGGATCAGGACCATGAGGAAGGAGGCAATAAAGGGGATCCGCACCATGCCGTAAACGGCGACCCAGGCGAGGCACGAAAGCACGACCCCCCAAGGAGCGATGAGAATCGTGAACCCCAAAAATGAGGCGACCCCCTTTCCGCCCTGAAACCGGTGGAAACAGGGAAAACGGTTCCCCGTAACCAGCGCCGTTCCAACCCAGGGTACCAGCGAAATAGGCAGAAAATACAGGGCCAGCGCCGCCAGTCCGACGGCGCGCCCGGCGTCCAGGAGAAGGACAACGGAGGCCCACCCCTTGCCCGCCTGGCGATAGACGTTCGTCGTTCCCGCGTTCCCGCTGAACTGCGTCCGCGGGTCTTCCCGACCCAACAGATTCAGGAGAATAATCGCAAAATTGACCGAACCGGCCAGATAGCCAAGAAGGAGCAGCAGGATCAGGTTCATCCTACACCCCCTCCCCCACCCAGGCGGGCGGGACGAACCGCCCCGCAAAGATATCCTTCATGGCGAGCCCATGGATCACCTCGAACGGCCGCCGGTCCGGCCCGCAGAGGCAGACGTCGAAGCGCAGGACCGACCCCTCGTCCGGAAGCGGCCGGATGCGGCAGAAATAGATCTCCCCAGCCCGGGTCGGGGAAAGGATCTCCCGCCGGTCAAAACCAATCGGAAAAACCACGCGGTTCCGGTACCGCTGCCCCCAGGCGCAGGCGGCGTGCATTGCCGCGTCCAACGGAAAGGGGGAACCCAGGGGGCCTTCGGCCTCGGGAAAATCCCCCCCGGAAACGGACGCCGAGATTCCGTCCGGGGTCAGGAGCACGCCGCCCCGCACATTGCGGTAGGCCGGTCCGAAGGGAACGAGTTCTTCGTAAAGACGGCTGTCGGAGACCATGAATGCCGGTCCTTCGGGCGCGCCCGCATCGACCGGGTCCGGAGGCGGGTCCGCCTCAACCCCCACCACCTCCCGGTCCGCCGGTGCAAACCAAACGGAGAGATGCTCCATGCGGCGGGTGAATTTCATCTGCCGGCCCGACCGAAGGGTCGTCAGTCGGGAAAGGCAGCGGCCGTCGGCATACCGTGCATGCTCATGCACCGCCGGAATCTCCGCGGCGCCCGAATCAATCATCAGCGGATGACGAAACACTGCCCGCTCCTGCCGGCAGAGGTCGGTGTTTCCGGTTGCGTGGGCGGACCGCGCCACGATCTGCAGGGCCTCCACGGCGGGCAGGACGATACGATCGCCGATGTGATGATCGCGCAGATAGGCCGGCACGAAGATCACCAGCGGAATTGCGATCGTTTCTAAGGGTTCGGAAAGGTTTTCCATAACTGCACGGTCTTGGGATCGACGGCCACCGGAATGCCTCGGGCGTTCAGCGCGCAGTGAAGCGTGAATCCACGGCAGACGTCGGCCCCCGTCTCCGCATGGGTGATGATGTAGTCGAAACGGAGCCTCACCCGTTCGAGCTCGGCCGGACGGGTGTGGATCCACATTGGATCGTCATAGCGCAGGGGCTCCTGGAACCGGATGCCCATCTCGACAATCGGATAGACATAGCCGTCGGCCTCGATCTCGCGGTAGGGGTAGGCGGCATCTCGCATCAGGGATGCCCGGCCGAGTTCAAAATACCTTAGATAATTTGCATGATAGACGACGGAGGAGCGGTCCGTATCGGCATAAAGCGTCCGGTTTCCACAACGATGCCAGACCAGTCCCGTTTTTGCATCGCGGACATAAGGCCCCTTCTCGCCATAGGCTTCCGGCCGGAATGGTTTCGGTTTCATCTCAAACACCCCGGAAAATGATGCAGCAGTTCGTCCCCCCAAAGCCGAAGGCGTTGGAAAGGGCCAGTTCATGAGGCTGCCGTCGGGCCTTATCGGGCACGCAGTCGATGTCGTCGAAACGGGGATCGGGCCGGTGGTTGATCGTCGGCAGGAGGATTCCCCGCCGCATCCCCTCGATGGTCAGTGCCCCCTCGATGGCTGCCGCCGCGCCGAGGGTATGGCCGATCTGGGATTTGTTGGACGAAAGGGGGATCTTCTCCAGCGCCTTCCCGAAGGCAGCCCGTAGACAGTCGATCTCGGCCAGATCGCCCTTCTGCGTGGAGGTGCCGTGTGTGTTGATGTACCCGATGTCCGCGGGCTTGAACCCCGCGTCGGCGATCGCCTCCCGGATCGCCCGGATGATCGTTTCGCGGTTCGGGCTGGTGAAATGATGGGCGTCGGAGGTCCAGCCGACGCCCATGATCTCGGCCCGCGCCGTCAGCCCGTGGCGGGCGATCATCTCCTCGGCTGCCAGCACGATGACGCCCGCCCCTTCGGAGAGGACGAAGCCGCGCCGGTCGTCGCTGAACGGGCGGGAGGCCTTTGCGGGATCCGTAAAGGCGCGATCCCCCGGAAGGACCTTGATGGTCGCGTTCATGTTGTTGAAGCCGTGAATGATCTCCGGCAGGATCGGGGTGTCCACCCCCCCGGCCAAGACGAAATCGCAATCCCCGTCCCGGATCATCCGGGACCCGATGCCAATCGCGTGGTTACCGGAGGCGCAGGCCCCCTGCGGGGAAAAGACCGGTCCGGTGAAACCCAGCAGCATCCCCGCCTTCCCCGAGGGGAGATTGGCGCACAGGTTCGGCAGCAGGTAGGGGCTAATCTTCAGCGGGCCCTTTTCCTGAAAATTCAGCATCGCCGTCCGGAAGGCGTCGACCCCGTTGATGGCCGAACCGATCAGACAGGCGGTCCGGGGGGCGGTTTCTTTGTTCATCGGCAGACCGGCATGGGCCAGCGCCTCGCGGCAGACCGCCATCGTGAGGATGACAAAGCCGGCGTTCCAGTTGTACGCCTCCTTCTCGTCGACAAAATCAAGCGCCCGGGAATTCCAGTCCGGGATCTCCCCGACCACATCACAGGCAGAGTCGACCGCACAGCGGGTAACCTTCCGGAAGCCCGCCTCGCCACGGACGGCCCGTTCCCATGTTTCGGCAAAGGTCCGCCCCAGCGGGGTGGCCGCCCCGTAGCCGATCACGAAAACCTTTCTGTTCTGTGGCGCCCTCATCGTTGCATCATCCCATCGCGCGGCTTGCCGCCGCTTCTCCGCATATCCGTTGACGCGGGAAAAGTGGGGTCACTTTTCCCTTTCTGTTTCGTGGCGCCTTCATGCGGGATTCATATCAGGCCACGCGCCGAAACACAAGGCACGCATTGCACCCCCCGAAACCGAAGGCGTTCTTCAGGACAAACTCCTGATCCAGGGTTCGGGCGCCTTCCGCCACGCAATCCAGCGGAATCTCCGGGTCCGGCCGGAGGTTGATCGTCGGCAGCAGCACCCCCCGGCGCATCCCCTCCATCGCCAGGATGGACTCGACGGCGCTCGAGGCCCCCATCGCATGGCCGATTTGCGACTTGCCGGCCGAAACGGGGGGAACGGAGGCGCCGAAGACCTCCCTGAGAACGTCCGCCTCAACACGATCCCCGATTTTGGTCGAGGCGGCGTGGGCGTTGACCGCATCGATGTCGGCGGGACCGATGCCGGCATGGCGGATGGTTTCCTCCATACACCTGCGAACCGTCACGGGGTTGGGGGCCACGACGTGATGCGCGTCTGCGGTCATCCCCCAGCCGGCCAGCTCGGTCTCATGGGCCAGACCGTGCGCCGCGGCAAACTCACGCGAAGCGATGACGATGCAGCCGGCCCCCTCGGAAACGACGAAGCCGCGCCGGGACAGGGAAAAGGGACAGCTCGCGGCCTGCGGCGGAAGGGATTCCTCCCCCTCTTTGGGACGGTACGCCCCGTTCATCGTCGCAAATCCGGCCACGATCGGCTCCACGAGGGGAAAGTCCACGGCCCCGCAGACGGCCACGTCGGCCATTCCCTGGGCGATGAACATCGCCCCGAGGATCAGCGAACTGCTCCCGGTGGCGCAGGCGGTGACGCCGGAGGAGATCGGTCCGGTCGCCCCGGTCGCGATGGCAACCTTGCCGCCCACCATGTTGATGCAGGAATTGGGATTCATGAACGGCTGGGGAAGTTTTCCCGTCGCCACCAGCGTCCGATCCGCGTCAATCAGCGCGTCCAGCCCGCCGATGGCGGAGCTGAACGTCACGGCCACGCGGGGGGCCAGCTCCGGCGTGATCTCGATCCCGGCCCGCGCAAGGGCGCGCATGACCACGAGCAGGGCGTGCTTGAAAACGGGAGAGGTCCAGTGGGCCATCTCGCGGGGCCGGAGAAAAGGATAAGGGCCGGGATCAATATTGGGAACCTGACCGGCGATCCGGACCGGAAATCCCTTGCGAAGGGGGAAGCGGGTCAACGCGGATACGCCGCTCTCTCCCGCCGCTGCCCGGCGCCACTGTCCTTCCAACTCCGTCCCCAGCGGCGAGACACAGTCATATCCGAGGATTACGGGCCGGGTCCTGTTCATACTTGACGACCTCGTAAAAAGGCGAAGATATCCATGCTACCAGGGGATGAACCGGTAGAGCTTGGCGAACATCTCATAGACCTCGATCCAGTTCTGGAGATCCTTCGCCGACCGCATGTGCGCCCTTTTGTTCACCATCACCCAACTCATGTGGGCGGCGCCGTCCTTGCAGGTCGTGCAGTCGCGGGTGGCCGACGTACAGCAGCGGTGCATCGTCTTTAAGTCGGCCGCCCAGCGGATGAACCGGATGAGCCGTTTGGGGCGGGGGTGGCGATTATCCAGCGGTTCCGTCACGGAGGGGCATTCATTCCACGAAAAGGGTCTTCCCAGCATCCGGCCGGTCGTGATGATCTCGTGGTAATACCGGCAGGAGATGACGGTCCCGGGGTAGCGCTCCAGCATGGCGTCCATCTCGGCGCGGATGTCCGAAAGCTGGGGGGGCGTCCAGGAAAAACCGTCCACGCCCTCGTCGTTGGACAGGAGCTGCATATGGACCTTGAGCCCGGCATCGGCGATCCTCCGGATCACGCGTTCCGTCCGTCCGAGCTGACGGGAGGTGATGGTGTAAAGGTAATAGGCGTCCGGATCGCCGGTATAATTCCGGCTGGAGACGGCGAAGGCGTCTTTCCCCCGCAGAAGCCTCTCATCCTCTTCATCACCCCACAGGGAGATGCCCACCATCATCCCGGGAAATCGATCGCGGGGAATTTTGATCAAGCCGTTGGTGGCGCAATAGGTGGGAAGACGTTTGTAGAAGGCTTCGACACGATCGAGATAGAGGGTCGGTTCACCTCCGATAAGGATGGCCAGGTTGACCCCGCGCGCCTGTTCCCGTTCCACGAAAGACTCCCACCGGACCACATCCTCCTCTTCCGGGGCGGCCTTGTGTTCATCGGAGGAAAAGAAAAAACACCCCTTGCAACGCAGGTTGCACCGGTTCGTGACATCGTAGATGGAACTTCGGATATTCAGGCGGGAAATCGCCTTGTAGCGCTCATACCAGTTTTGATCCAACAGTGTGCTAACGGTCTTCATCGTTATCTCTTCCCGATTTCTTCGCACCCCGGGGGGGAAACCATTTCCGCACAGAGATTCTTCCCCTTTTCGTATCCCATGACCCAGACGGCAAGATAGGTATCAACGTAGTCCAGCCAGGACCGGAAGGTCTCCGGATCAGTGACATGCCGGTAAAGCCGGGCGGTCACCACGGCGCTTCCCGCCGCATAATGCCGGCAGTCGCTGCAATCCGTATCGGGCACGCAGCAGGCCGCGTCCCGGTCCCAGGTGAGATCGGTCCGGAACTGGCGGAAGGAGCGGCCCAGTCCGATATCCGTGGAGGGATTCCTCCGGGGATAGGAACAGCGATACAGATCATGAAGACCCCGTTCATGCGTATGGGCAACGACACTGTAAGGAGAGAAGAGGACATGCCGGGGATGCCGGGACATCATCTCCCGCATCACTTCCCGGGTACGGGTCAGGGAGGCCCCGTCGTGTCGCAACGGCCCCGCGTAACCGACCGGCGAGGAAAAGACGTTGAAGGTGATCCGGCAGTCGGCCGCCGCCAGCACGTCCACAACGCCGGCCGCTTCATCGATGTTTTCGCGCGTGAAGGTATAGACGAACACGGCCCGAGGATCGTCACGGTAGTTTTTGATCTGGCGGACCAGCAGTTCCGGAGCCTTGCGCACACGGAGGCTGGTTGCGTCATTCCCCCAGACGGAAATATGGATCTTGTAACCGATTGCCGGATCGATGCGACGGACACCGTTGGTGGCGATACAGCCCAGGGGCATCTCGGCAAAACAAACTTCCAGAAGCCCGGGAACCAGGGAGGGTTCGGCACCCGCCAGGACGACATAGGTGATGCCGCGTTCCCCCTCTGCGCGCATCAGCGCCCGCCAAGCCTCGGGGTTTCCGTTTTCCCCGGCAAACTGTTTTTCCCCCTCGTAATAATAACAGCCGTCGCAGTGCAGGTTGCAGCGGTTGCTCATGTCATAGGTGGATTCCCGGAGAAAAAAGTATTTTCGGACCTTTTCCCAGCGGGCCCGCACCTCCGGACCCGCCAGCAGTTCGGAAAATTTCCATCGCCGCCGGTCCTTTTCACATCTTGCGCCAAACGGCGCTGCACACCGTCCCGTTGCTGCCTTCTCCGTCACGGCCGGATTCACACCATCCCGCATGCATATTCTCCGAAGTCCAAATCCATTCCCCTATCAAAAACATTCACAAGGAATCGTTAGCCTTTTGTCCATGCAGGCGGGACTGTACATACTCGGCGATCAGCCGGACGGTTTTTAATTTCGGATAATCATCCTCGTCGATGAAGACGCCGTATTCGTCCTGCAAAACCAACGCCACGGTGGCCAAATCCATGCTGTCCACTCCAAGTTCGTCCACCAGATCCATGTCGGGATTGAACGACTCCGGCGTGATCTCTTCCAGCTTCAGTTCCTCAATAATGATCTCGGCAATCCGGATGATCCGTTCACGGGTCTCTTTACTCTCCGGCATGATCCAACCTCCCTCGTGCAAAAGAAATATCCGCCCCGAACCTCGGAGCGGAGATTGCATACCGGTAGTTTCCTAAAAAGCCCCCCGGTTTGTCAAGGAGTTTTTATAATGATGATGAAACGATTGCCGCCGTCAAGACACCGCTGCAGGCCACTTCGCCGGCAAGACGGAGGGTGAAAGCGTAGGTCGGCCCTTCCCGGCCGGACATCCGGGTCGCCTCCAGGGTCACCTCATCGTCCGGCCTGACGGGCAGACGAAACCGGATCCTGCGGACCCCCGTGATCACCAGGGTTCGGCCTTCGCCGCGTTCCCGTTCAATAACGGCTTCCTCCACGAGGGCAATCAGCGCCACCCCCGGCACGATCGGATTGCCCGGGAAATGACCGGAAAACCAGTCAGAATTTCGCGGAAATCGCGCCGCCGCCGCGACACGCTCCCCCCTCCCCGACAACTGCAGCCATTCATAACCGAACCGCGCGGTCATGTCTTTCTCCGTTCATCGAACTTACGATTGCAAATCCCCATCACTGCCGATCTGCGAAAACCAACGGTGATGCCGGGATGCGTTTTCACTACCGTCCGCGAAACACCGTGTCAAGAAAAATCACGGCGATGCACCTGTCGCAAGCGGTTCATTCCGGTCGGCGAGCCGCAGTTCAGCGAAGCAGCAGCTCCCACAGAGGACCGGGGCGACCGCGGGCATGCATCCGGGTCACGACCCGCTCCGTCTCTTCCCCGCCGTCCCCATAGACCCAGTTCACCCGGCCGCGCGCCTGGCTCTTGACCCGGTCGATAATCGCTTCCGTTGTGATGCCGTTCGATCGATAGAAAACCGGCGAGAGCAGGTCCTGGTCCGGCCTGATCTGCCCCTCTTCCATGGCAAGGTCATAGAGCGGGGTATGCGGAAAGATCCGGACGCCGCACAGCAGAAAGAATGCCGCCTTTCCCAGCGCCTCCATACGGTTCATGGTTTCGTCCAGGCTGCGGGCGTCTTCTCCCGGCCCTCCCAGCAGGAAATAGTGGGCAATGTTCACCCCCGAGCGGCGGGCGCTCCCGTGGGCGGCAAAGACATCCTCCACATCGAACGGCTTTCCGTACCGCATCAACTGAGGATCGCAAAGGGATTCCGTCCCAAACTCGGCATGGGTCAATCCGGCCTCGGCGAGGATGCCGTAATAGCCGTCGGGCGGGCGCGTCGGGGCAAGAAAAGCCCCCCAGGGAATGGTGAGGCCCCGGCGGCGAAAGGCTCTGGCGACGGCCAGGCTGTGGTCGACATCGGCATTGAACGCGGAATCCGTGATGAAGAGGAACCTGGCGCCCATCTCCTGAAGTTCCCGGGCCTCCCGGGCAACCTCATCGGGAGGGACCAACCGCATTCGGCGCCCCTCGATATGGGGATAGGTGCAGTAGATGCAGCGGAAGGGGCATCCCCTTTTTGTCTGCAGGTTCAGGATCCCCCCCCGTTCGAGGTAGAAACGACGGTGGGCGTCCGCCGGCCGCATCCGCCTGGCGACGACACCCGTCCAAGGGACCGGATCCCGGATGGGTCCTCCCCGAATCACGATCCCGGGCAGAGCGGAAGGATCGTCTCCCCTTTCGAGGGCATCCAGAAGGGGAGCCATATATTCCCCTTCCCCGACAACACCGAAATCGGCGCCCAGCAGAGACATCAATTCGCCGGGGAAAATGGAAAAACCGCTGCCGCCCAGTACAATCGGGACCCCGGTGCAACACCTGATGAGCCGGACCATCCTTTCATATCCCGGAACGAAACTTTTCACGGCCAGGGTGTCCACGTTGTCGATATTCCGGAGGGATATGCCGATCACCTCCGGGTTGATATCCCTCAGGTCGGTCTTGATCCGCTCCATCCCCCCCGCCACATTCACGTCCAGAATTTGGACTTCATGCCGGGGCGTCAGGGCTCCGATGAGATAATCGAGGCCCAGGGGATAGACGGGATGCGGGGCGCGGGTCATATTGGCGGAAATAAGAAGAACTTTCATAAAGTTAAAACTCCACCCCCTGTGACGGATCCACCGGGTCGGGGCAACCGCACCCCCCGGTCCCCAGGGGATATCCGATTCACCGTCCGGATCCTGCCGCCGTCGCATCCCGGACAACCATGCCTCTCCAATCCATTCGCAACCGCAGCAAACCGAAGGTTTGCAGAAGAAACATCCTCATTTCGGAAATTGGGTCATCATCTCGTCTAAAATGGCCTTCCTTCATATCCCAAAAGGACTTTCGGCGCCACAAAATTCAGGCGCAGGTAGTGTCTCAGTTTGAAATTAAAATATTTACATTCAGGGAGACAAGAGATAGTATTTCCCATTATCAAGAGAAAAAGCTCAAAAACGAAGGGCCAACCTTATGTTTTGGAGTTATTTACAGGCGGTGGTTATGAAGCAGTGGCTACCGCTTTTAATCGGATTTTTTGGAACTGTGCCGTGGTGGGGACGGGCACTTCTTTCTCAGCGACTTCAGAATATGGTCGATGGATATCTTAACCCATCAGCAATAAGATGGCTCGGGATTATAGCCATTCTTGCTTCGTTCATATTAGCAAATTATTTTGCATGGGAAGGTGAGCACAAAGAAGTCTCTAATTTATCATATAAATTAAATAAACTTGAAGTTGAGGCTACTCCGAATATCACCGGAACTATAGAACGTGTAATTATCTTAAAAGAAAGATTGCCAGAAAAAAATCTTAGAATTGACATAACGGCAACCCTGAGAAACGTTGGCGCTCCAAGTGCTGCTGAAGGTTTTCTATTAAAAGTATATTTGAAAAATGGGCAAATAATTACTGGTGAAAAAATCTTCCCATATAATAATCAAGAAACTCATTATGACAGTGGAATTGTAGAAACGATTAGCTCCGCAGATTTGCTTGATCGGAAGGCAACTCAACCAATTCCACGCGGGGGCATGATTATGGGTAGAATGTTTTATCGAGTAAATACAAGTATTGATTCTATTTCAGGTTCAGAAGCAACATTTGAAATAACTTTTTATGATATTTTAGGGAAAGAGATAATTATGAAAATCAAACCTGCGTTTAGAGACGCAGAGCCAATCCAGGCTTTCCCAGGGTTGGAAATGCCAAATTTAAAAAATATTCCAAAACCAAAGCCATAATGTTCTAAATTATTTTACCATTTTTAAAATATCTTCAATCTCCCAAACCCTATCTGCGATCCCCGCTTCCATCGCCGGGGTTACTCTTAGCGTCTTGTGAATCCTGCAAAAATTATAATGCATGAAATGAAGGGCAACGGAGTATTCAAGATTTTCAATCTTCTTGCTGAATCCATTGGTCAAGCGGGTAAATCTCCGCATTGACATCCGCATGGTTAGGTTTTGCCGTTCAACATAGCTTGTGGAAACGTCCTTCTGATCGGGGTTCCCGCTTATGCGCAACTTGTCCGCTCCGGTACATTCAGCGGGGCTATAACGGCGTTGATCGGTTGTTGATTCCGTTGATCCGTATGTCTTCACCAGCATCGCATAATCGATATCCCCTCCGAAAGCATCTTCAACGGCATTCAGGTAGGCCCGATGTCCATCCGTCGTAAGTTGCACCTTGTTCCTTAGGCGGCTTGCCAGATCCTTCATGAAGATTTCCGCAAAGGCCGCATCGCGCTTGCCAACCAGAAACGAGGGAATAAGTTTTGTATCGGCGCACATGGCCGTCCAAGTGTAAACGTCACCATAGCCAAATTCCCCTTTATGCTCTTCGGGAACATTCTTTTCTTTGCAGTAACAAAAATTCCATATCTCATCACATTGAATCCGTTTGCAGGTAAGATCACAAAAAGCCTTATGCTGATATACCCAACAAGCCGAGCCAACATCGACAAGGAGCTTCGTCACGGTGTTGATGGACACGCCGGTCATGCGGGTAATGGCTCTCATGCTGTTACCCTCGACCAGCATGCCGATGATTTGTGCTCTTTTTTCGATACTTAGCTTATTCATGGCATCCCGTCTCCTGTTTCGTTGTGAACATTATGCTTGAGCGGTTAAGAAATGTCAAGAAATATTTTTATTATATTTCGTTTTATGCTTGCATATAACCTTAAAAGACCTTTTATGCAAGCATAAATAAATAATGCTTGCACGTATCCTCTTTTTTTGATAAGAGGTAGTCATCAAAAAATGGAGGAAACAATCATGCAAGAAGACATTAAAAAGGGCAGAGCTAAGGGTGGCATGGCAAGGGCGGCGAAGTTGACACCGGAGGAACGTAAGGCTATTGCACAAAAGGCAGCAAAAGAGAGATGGTCCATCGACGTACTAAGGGCCACTCATGGATCTTCCGACAGGCCATTAAGAATTGGAAGCTTAGAAATACCATGTTATGTTTTGTCAAACGGAATGCGCGTCTTGTCTGGAAGGGGTATGCAATCCGCTTTGGCACTCGGCCAGCGCCATGGGGCCATTTTGAAGGAATTTATTGGCAGAAGTAGCCTAAAAGATTTTATTAACAATGATTTAGCCATGGTCCTTACATCTCCTGTTAAATTTATAAGACCAGGGCGTGGTGGGAAGACCGCTTCCGGTTATGAAGCAACTATTTTGGCGGATATTTGTGATGTTGTTTTGGCTGCCAGAAAGGCCGGTGCCTTGTCTGGAAAGGAATTAGATGTCGCGGATCAATGCGAAATACTGGTGCGTGGTTTTGCGCGTGTTGGTATTATTGCACTTGTCGATGAGGCCACGGGTTATCAAAAAGATCGGGCAAAAAATGAATTAGCGAAAATATTAGAAGCGTTTGTTGCTAAAGAGCTTCAACCATGGGTAAAAACTTTTTCCGTAGAATTCTATGAACAAATGTTTCGTTTGCGTGGCCTTCAATTTCCGGGAAATGGCGTTAAACGTCCGCAATATTTCGGACATCTTACAAACGATGTTGTTTATCGCAGGCTTGCTCCCGGAGTTTGGAGGGAATTAAAAGAGCAGGCAGAAAAAGACGAGAAGGGTAGGTTAAAACATAAGCTTCATCAAAAATTAACGCCCACCTTAGGACATCCCAAATTAAGGGATCTTCTAACCTCAATTACAACGATCATGAAGTTAAGCGAACAGTGGATAGACTTCAAGGGTAAGCTTGATAGGGTACATCCAGCATTTAACGAAACGATGTTGCTACCTTTTGACTTAGAAGGTGATACGGGAAAGGGAATTTAAGTTTCTTTATTCCACCTTGCGGAAGCCGCTTTTTTGGCGATCTCTGATCTCTGTTTGGGTGTAAGGCTTGCGGCCCTTGCCTTTCCGCCCTTTTTACCGCCAAGCCGCCCTAATTCAACGGCGGCAGGGTTCTTAGTCGATACTGGTTCTTCTGGCGGATTCTCATCTGTTGCTGCCTGCACGATAGCATAGGCTAACTGATTTACATCCGCATGTTTTGGGATCTTGGCTTTTTTCATGACCTGAGCGTAGCATAACCGCTCAAGCATTTCAAGCCCCATAAATTTCAAACTGAGACACTACCCAGGCGCACTGATTTCAAATGGCAAGCAACATCCAATGAACCATATTCCATTTGACAGCCTTATGGGTAGAGGGTGGACTTAAACGGTTGATTGATTCAGCCTTTCCATTACCACTCGATCGATCAGATCCTCCAGAGAAAGGATTTGATACCCCTGCCTCTTCAGGCCGGAAACGATCTCCTCCGTTTCTCCAAGCCACTCCTCGATCCCTTCCCCGCCCTTCGGCGCGACGTCGTGCAGCAGGATGATGTCGCCGGGGCGGACCTTCTTCAGGATGATCTCCGCCAGACCGGCAATCCGCCGGTTGCCCCGGTCAAAGGCACGACAACTGAAATTCACGCAGTACATGCCGAGCTCCCTCAAGACCCCCGGCAGCCGGGAATTGGTGACGCCGACGGGAGGGCGGAAAGCCAGCGGACGGACGGCGAAGGCCGAAAGCAGATCCTGTGTGCGGGCAATCTCCTCTCGGAGCTTTGCCCGGGAACGCAGCATCAGCAAGGGGTCATGGTGATAGGAGTGGTTTCCGAGGGTATGGCCCCGGGAGAGAATTTCCCGGATCAGCGCCGGATGCCGTTCCGCCCTTGCGCCGGCGACGAAAAATGTGGCCGGCACGCCATGCCGCCGCAGGAGCTCCAGCAACCGCGGGGTGACACCCGGATCCGGGCCGTCGTCGAAGGTCAGGGCCACCGCCCGGCAAACCGTTTCCCGCCGGCTGATCACGGGCAGGAAAAATCCAATACCGGGAAGAAAAGGGGCAACCAGGCAGAGGAGAATGAACAATCCCAAGGGGATAACCACCAGCGCCGGCTGGATCAACAGCATGAGGAAGGAGACGAAAAGGGCCGTCATCCCGGTGAGAAGAGCAGGCGAAAGCCATTCCCGCACTCTGGGGACGGCCCTTCCCTTGACGGTGGAATTCCCAAACATCATCGGCGCCCTTTCGTCGCGAACCGGGTGATGTCCTCGATCGCGGTTCGGTCGCGGACATCACATGATAACAATATGATATTATTCATATACGGACGATTCATCTCAGCACCCGCAACAGCATTAAACCGGAACCGTTCAATCGTCCATTCATATTTGTATTGATACACGCATTGTTTTGTATTATCAACCCAGCATGAATGAGCGACAACCATTCCGACCAGATTCCGACGGTCATCGCATACGGAAAGCGGCTGCGTTTCGCGGCCCGTCCCTGGAATAACCCATGAGCATAAATCCATCCCGCGATCCTGCAGCACCGGAAAAGGGGCAGCCCTGGCAACTGACCCTCTACATCATGTTCGTCGCCCAATTCCTCTCCATGGTCGGTTTTGCCTTCGTCCTGCCGTTTTTTCCCTTCTACATACGGGAGTTGGGAATCACCGAGGAAAGCCTCGTCCCCATTTGGGCGGGCGTCATGGCGGGCTCCGCCAGCCTGGTCATGGCCTTCTTCTCCCCGCTCTGGGGATGGCTCGCGGACCGGCACGGGCGGAAGATCATGGTGGAGCGGGCCATGTTCGGCGGCGCCGTCATCACCTTCGCGATGGGGCTCGTCTCCAACGTATGGCAACTGCTTTTCCTCCGGATCCTCTCCGGCGCGACGACGGGGACCATTTCAGCCTCTATCGCCTTGGTTTCGACGGTCGTCCCGAAGCAACGGCTGGGATACGCGCTAGGGCTCATGCAGGTGGCGGTTTTCCTCGGAATGACCCTGGGACCGTGGATCGGGGGAATCATGGCCGACGTCATCGGCCATCGATTCACCTTCATGTTGGGCGGTGCAATTCTCCTGTTGGGCGGGACGCTCGTCCTCTGCGGAACCCGGGAACGGTTCAACCGGCCGTCGAAAGAGACGCTCGCGCAAGGCCGGCGAATTTTCTCCCTCCTGGCCTATGAGGGCTTCCCCGCATTGCTTGCCCTCTTCTTCATCTTCCACTTCACGGTCCATTTCGTCTCGCCCATCCTGCCGCTTTTCATCGAAACATTTTTCGACCCGGCGCGGGGTGGTGTGGCCTCGACGACGGGAATGCTCTTCGCGATCAGCGGCGGTACGGCCGCCCTGAGCGCCGGCGGGATCGGCTACCTCAGCGACCGGATCGGCTACCGGCGGATCCTGCTGTTCCATCTCCTCCTGACGGCCGTAAGCATGATCCTGCACGGTGCGGCGCAGGGCATCCTCCATCTGATTCTGCTTCGGGTTCTGTACGGCCTGGCGGCGGGGGGCATCCTTCCCACGATGAACGCCCTCGTCGGGCGCCTGATCCCGCCGAACAGCTACGGCAAGGCCTACGGATTGACCTCGTCCATGACCGCCCTGGGGATGGCGGCCGGCCCCTTGTTCGGAGGAATCATGGCCTCTTCCTGGGGATACCGCTGGCCGTTCCTCTTCGTCGGCGCGCTGATGATCGCCGTCGCCCTGCCCACAGTCCTCAACCTTCGCCGCTGATTCATTTATTCTTTATTTTACAGGACTTGGTTATGGTCTTCCTACGGTTCTTTCGGCATGAACACCCACAACAGGATATAGATTAGCAATCCCGTGCCGAAGCAAAAAAAGAGCCCCGAGAATATCACCCTCCATGTCCAGGAGGGGATCGGCGTATGCTTTCCCAATCCTCCGCAGACACCCCCGATCCACCGGTCATCCTTCGACTTGGATAACCTCCGCAACCAATTCTCTTCCTGCATGTTCCCTCCTCTGCCGACCCGGCACAACGTTTCCGGATAAACCCATCAGGGCGGCGCATGGTGTGAAGCTCCCCGCACGCGGGGCGGAGTTTCCGTCAAGGAAGCGGCCTGTTTTTGGATTGCACCCCTGATCCTCGACTGCAAGGCGGGACTTGCAGGTTGCGCTCCCGGTCAAAGTTCGAGGTTCCTTTTTATACACAAAGATCCGCGCATGCAAATGATTTTCAACCCCTCGGCCTCCTCTTCCCTCTCCGATCCCGCGGCCAAGGTTGAAAAAGCAATGGAATATGCATGAAAAAAGTGATACGGTCTCAACCATTATCAATCGATCTTGATTCAACCGTGGAGGACACACCGATGAACACCGTTTTCGGCAAGAGGACCGTCATCCTGCTTGTTTTTCTGACGCTTCTTATTCTCGGACCCTACGGCGACAGCCGGGTCTCCGCCATCGACCGCAGCACCTACAAGGGTCTCAAGACCTTCAGCGAGGTCCTGGACATGGTGGATAAAAACTACGTGGAACCGGTGGAGACGGACAAACTGTTGCGGGGGGCAATCAACGGGATGATCAAATCCCTCGATCCCCACAGCAGTTTCATGACCGCGGAGATGTACAAGGAGTTGGAGGTGGAAACCCGGGGGAGCTTTGGCGGGATTGGAATCGAGATTACCCTCCGGAAGGACGTGCTGACCGTCGTTTCCCCGATCGAGGACACCCCCGCCTACAACGCCGGGATTAAGGCCAACGACCAGATTGTCCGGATCAATGGAAAGTCGACCAAGGACATCACCATCATGGATGCCGTCAAACAGCTCCGAGGTCCCAAGGATACGAAGGTGACCATCACAATCCTGCGCGAGGGGATGGCCAAACCGAAGGATATCGAGCTCACCCGCAGCATCATTCCGATTCGCAGCATCAAGTCGAAGGTTTATGATGACCATCTTGGTTATATCCGAATCTCGGCGTTTCAGGAACGAACGGGCGACGACCTGAAAAAGGCACTCCGGGAGATCGAGGCGAAGGCCCGCCCCCTGAAGGGGATCGTTCTCGACATGAGAAACAATCCCGGCGGACTGCTCCACCAGTCCGTGGAGGTGTCGGATGCCTTTTTGAAGTCGGGGATCATTGTCTCCACGCGCGGTCGGGCCAAGAACATGGAGAGCAAGACTGCGGCAAAGGATAACGGGGATGAACCGACCTGCCCGATGGTCGTTCTGGTCAACGAGGGAACGGCCAGCGCTGCGGAAATCGTCTCCGGCGCCCTGCAGGACAACGGGCGGGCCGTGATCATCGGGACCCAGACCTTCGGCAAGGGCTCCGTGCAAACCGTCATTCCGCTTGAGGACGGCGCGGCCTTGAAGCTCACCACGGCCAAATACTATACACCCAAGGGTCGGTCCATCCAAGCGGAGGGAATCACACCCGACATCGTGGTGAAGCAGATCCGGCCAGCGGATGAAAAAGCGGAAGAAAAGCCGGACGCCGAAAACCACATGCTTCGCGAGAAGGATCTGAAAGGTCACATCAAGTCGCCCAGGGAGAACGATGCCAAAACGGAGGAAACAAAAAAGGAAATGGACGACCTGGAACGGGACAATCAGTTGAAAAACGCAATCGATATCCTGAAAAGCTGGGACATTCTGAAAAAGAATTCAAAAGTGTGAGCGACGAACCGGGGACACGAGGCGGCATCATGGAAACGGGGACACCTTGCCGCAAGGTGTCCCCAAACGGGTTTTAAAAAAACGTGAAGCGATTTCCATTCTTGGCGGTGATCATCGTTGCCGCCCTCATTGCGGCGGTCGTCCTTTTCCTGGAAAGGGCGGCGCAGCGTCCGGAGGATTCAGCCGCCCGGAGAGTCATCGGACAGGAAACGCCGGAGAAGGCGGCCGCGAAAAAAACGCCGGGACCGGATTCGGGGCCGACGCCGCGGGAGACCGCGTATCCCGACCGGTCGATCGCCATCATCATCGACGACATCGGCTTCGATCTGCGGATCGTTGAGAAACTGGCGGGCATCCCGGCGCCCATCGCCTTCGCCGTTCTTCCGGATACGCCTCATGCCGTGGAGGCAGCCAACCGTCTGCACGCGGCCGGAAAGGAGATCCTCCTCCATTTACCGATGGAACCCCTCGTCTACACGAGGGAATCTCTCGGTGCAGGGGCGTTGATGGCCGACATGAACGCGGAGGAAATCCGCAGGCGGATTCGCGAAGGTCTGGCGGCGGTGCCTTTCGTTTCGGGAGTGAACAACCATATGGGCTCGCGCTTTATGGAGGATGAGACCAGTCTCGCCATCGTCATGGAGGAGCTGCGGGCAAGGGGTCTTTTTTTCGTGGACAGCATGACCACCTCAGATTCCCGGGGAAGGGAATCGGCCGAACGCACAGGTGTTCGGTTCGCCGCAAGGGACATCTTTATCGATCATGTCCCGGGCTATGCGGCCGCCCTCGAAAACCTGACCGGCGTATTTCGACAGGGGCAAAGGAACGGTATGCCGGTTCTGATGATCGGCCATCCCCATCCGGAAACGGTGCGGGCGATTCTGGACGCCCTGCCGGTCTGGCAGACCGAAGGCATCAAGATGATTCCCGTCTCAGCCTGCCTCGGGAACTCCGTGGAGCGGGAAAGCAGGACCCGTTCGCAAAAATGAACGATACAATGAATGCACTTCCGAAAGGAACGCGATAGGTGATCCGGATGTTTCTCCGCAAGATGGGTTGGGTTTTTTTCGCAATGCTGCTGCTTTCCGGATGCGCCGTCCTCCCCATCCGGAAAGATGCCGCGCCTTCACCGCCGATCGCGGTCTATTCACCCTCCGCCGGCTATCACTACAGCCTCGGAATTCTCCATGCCCTCAATGAAAATCCGGATGAGGCCATTCGGGAGGTGGAGGAGGCGCTTCGCATCGATCCTCTCTCCCCTTACCTGGCCAAGGAACTTGCATCGCTCTACATGGAAAAGGGGGATACGGAGAGAGCCTTTACGCTTTGCAAGAAGACCCTGGAAAAGTATCCGAACGATGGCGACACCCGTCTCCTGCTGGGCGGTCTCTATCTGAGCCGGAAGGACTACGCCGCCGCCGCCGGGGAATACCGGCAGGTCGTCGATCTGGAGCCGAAAAACGCCGCCGCCCGCTTCTATCTGGGCACAAGCCTCGCCGAAATGAAGCGTTTCGACGAGGCAGAGGCCGCGTTTCGGGGACTCCTCGAGATCGATCCCGACCACTTCATGGGGAACTACTACCGGGCACGGTTGCTGGCCGAGATGAAACGATATGACGAGGCGGAGGCCGGATTCAAAAAAACCCTGGCGTTCCGGCCCCATTTCGAATCGGCCATGATCGACCTCGCAATCCTCTACGAAAGACAGAGGAAGATTTCCCAGGCGGTCGAAGTCTACCGAAATTTCCTCGATCTTTTCCCCGCCAGGCTCCCGGCGCGAATCAAGCTGGGAGAATTGTACCTCCGGGAACAACGTTACGACGAGGCGGAAGACGCTTTCCGGGAGGCCCTGAAGCTGAACGGCAACAACCGAGAGGTACGGATGACCCTCGCCCTCATCTACCTGGAACGGGGCAGGCATGAGAAGGCCGTCGAGATGCTGACCGCCCTGATGCGGGAATATCCGACTGAATACCGAATCATGTACCTTCTCGGAACGACTCTTGAGAAGATCCGGGCCGACGAGGCGGCCTTGGAAACCCTGCGGGGCATACCCGTCTCGTCGGAACATTTCGGCAGCGCCCAGATCCGCATCGGGATGATTCTGAAAAAAATGCGGCGGGTGGCCGAGGCCGTCGATTCCCTTCGCCGGGCAATCGGGCAGAAAAAGGATGCCCCGGCTCTCTATGCCTTCCTCGCATCCTTCTATGAGGAAGAGAAAAAATACCCCGCCGCGGAAGAGCTCATCCGGGAAGGGCTGCGGATCAATCCCGAGAGCGTTGATCTCCATTTCAGCCTCGGAGTCCTCTTCGAAAAGACCGACCGATTCGAGGAGAGCATTCAGGCGATGAAAACGGTTCTGAAGTTCGAGCCGGATCATGCGGAGGCGCTCAATTTCATCGGCTATATGTATGCGGACCGGGGAATCCATCTGGACGAGGCGGAGACGCTGATCCGGAAGGCGCTCGAATTAAAACCGGGAAACGGCTACATGATCGACTCGCTGGGCTGGGTCTTCTTCCGGCAGAACCGGATGGAAGAGGCGATCCGGCATCTGAAGCAGGCGTCGGAGATTCTGCCGGAAGATGCAGCGATCCTCGAGCATCTCGGAGATGTCTATGTCCGATCCGGCCGCCTCCAGGAAGCCGCTGAAGCCTATGAGAAGGCAATCCGCTTCAATCCCGGAAACGACCTCCTGAAGAAAAAGCGCGACGATCTTCACCGGGCGAAAACCCCCTGATTCCGTTCTTCTGCGGACCAGGATCTCCTTATGAATGAAGTGATATCAAGCGATCGAAGTCGTCTGCATCGTATGCTGCCGCTGTTCCGGATAGCGGTCTTCGGTCTCGCCCTCGCCGGCTGCGCCGGACGAACGCCCACCGTCCCCCCGGCATTCTTTGATTCTCCCGAGTCCGCCCTTCGGGCGCTTGCGGAAACCACCCCCGAAGCGCAGGCAATCACGGCCACGGCCCGGATCGAGATCCGCCACAACGTCAGCCGCTATCCCCCTTTGAAGGTCGCGCTGATGATGAAAAGACCGGCCCTTCTCCGCGTGGAATCGATCCCCCTGATGGGCCCCCCGGATTTCTACCTGTCGGTCGCCGAAGGTGAACTCCGCGTCTTTCTTCCCGGAACGGGCGCCTTCTACGCCGGTCGTGCAACCCCCGGGAATATCTCGCGCTTCTTTCCCATTGCCATGCCGGCCGCCGACATCGTCTCTCTACTGATGGGCGTTCCTCCGAATAGCTCCGAAGAGATGCAATCATTGCGTGGAGATCGGGAAGAGGGGCTCTACCGTGTCGATCACTACCAATCGGGAAGGAGGATGCGCTCCCTGTGGATCGAACCGACGGACGGGAGGCTCGTCCGGTTCAAGAGGTTTACGGAAGAGGGAACGGTTGTTTATACGGCTGATTTCGCGGATCATGTCCGTTTCGGGGAGGGCTATCTGCCGCAGCAAGTGACGATCCGTGAAGGGGAAACGTCCGTCCTCACTATCCGTCAAACGGACCTCCAACAGACCACCGCCGAGCCGGAATCCTTTCCCCTGTCGGTCCCGGCGGGATTGATCCCGATTCTCCTCGATCCATAAGAAACGGAATCGACACAATCACTTCATCTCGATAAGCTTCGCCCGGGCGATCCGGGCCTGACTCGTATTGGGATAATCTTTGATCACCTGCTGCAGAAGGAGCTTGGCGCTTGCGTTATCCCCCAATTTCTGGAAGGAAAGGCCTTGCTTGAGAATGGCATAGGGGGCCTTGTTCCCCTCTGGAAAGTTCTTGGTCACCTTGTCGTACTCGACAATGGCTTTTTCGTATTTCTTTTCAAAATAGTAGCACTCGCCGACCCAGAACTGGGCGTTGTCGGAATATTCGGTGTCGGGGTACTGCTTGAGGAAGTTTTCAAAGGCTTCGCGCGACTTCTCGTACTTCGCCTCCTTGAAAAGTTCATAGGCCGCCGTATAGAGAGATTCTTTATCCGTCTTACCCTTGCCGGAAACCTCTTTCACCGGCCCCGGCGGCGGCTGTTTTCCAGCCTTCTCGGCCAACGGCACGGCCGGTTCCTCGTTTTTGCCGATCCCCAGAAAATTTTCAATGAAGTTGATCTTAAACGTTAGGTGATCCAGTTTCTCCCGAAGCGCCTTCTCCTCTTCCTCCCGCTTGCCCGTTCTGGCCGAAGCGGAAGCGAGGTCTTTCCGGAGACTGTCGATCATTCCGCGGATCTGCTGGAGCTGCCCCCGGACGTCCGTGATCTCGGCCCGACTCTCCGCCAGGCTCCCCCGCAGCGGCTGTATGGAGGCGATGGCGGCCTCCTGGCTCTTTGCGCCCTCGTTGCGAAGAGCCGCTATCTCTTTTCTGAGCGGCGCCTGCCCTTGCTCCACGGAGACGATTTTCTCGTTGGTCTCCTGGATCTGCCGGTTGATATCGATGCGGACGCGGCGCAGATCATCCGTTGTTGCGCACCCCGTGACCGACACGAGCACGATGATAAAAAAGATAGGCAGATATCTTCGCAAGATTCTTTCCTCCGCAACCATTTTTATGTTCGGTCGAAAAACGCAAACCAGTGAAATGCCGTGAGAAAATACTATGGTCCTGTGAGTCCCGCTTCAAAGTGGGACTCACAGGACCATTCCTCGCCGCGGGACGGCCGGACAGAAAGCGCCCCATTGGCATGCTCACACCTGCGGTGGCAGGATCTCTCCCGTCGCACCCGCCACTGTGAGCCGTCGGTGGCCTCTCTTATAGGACCGTTTCCGTTGACCCTTCCAAAACGAACTTACTTTACCGGCGGGAAAATGACGAAATGGGCCCTTCTGTTTTTCGCCCAGGCCGCTTCGTCATGGCCCTTATCCCGAGGCATCTCCTTGCCGTAGCTGATCGTCTTGATTCTTTCCTTCTCGATGCCCAGATTGGCAAGGTACTTCGCGGCTTCCGTCGCCCGCTTCTCGCCGAGCGCCAGGTTGTATTCGGCGGTGCCCCGTTCGTCGCAATGTCCCTCGACGACGAGTTTGTAATCCCTGTATTTCAGATACGCCGGAGCGCCCTTCTTCAAAATCTCCTGCGCGTCGGGTCTGAGGTTATACTTGTCGAAATCAAAGTAGATGTCGGCAATCTGCAGTTCCTTCAAAATTGCCGCAGCCTTGGCCTTTGCCTCTTGCTTCGCCTTGTCGGCCGCTTCCCTGGCCGCCTTTTCCGCAGCTTCCCTGGCTGCCTTCTCCCGCAAGGCCTGTTCGCGCAGGGCCCTCTCCCGGGCCGCCGCGTCATCCTGCGCCCGCGCCTGTGCCGCCGTCACCGACGTCCCCGAGGCCGCCGCTTTCTGCTCCTGGGTCGTAACCAAGGCCCCGTCTTTCAACGCCGCCTTCTTGGCACAACCGGTCAGGAATGCAACGGACAGACATAAAACAAGGGCGATCAGCCCAACCCACAGCCAATTCTTTCTCATCATCATTCTCCTTTCTTGAATCAATAGTCTTTTTGTGACTTGATATAATCCCGAGGGAACATTAACCACTACTGACGATAAAAATCAACCGGAAAATGGAGAAATTTATTAAACTCACCGTAGACGGGGAGACCAGACAGGGCTCTGAGAAACGTCGTTGCCCTGATACAGAACCCTCACATTCTGTCCGCCCGCGTTCATAATCTCAATCCGGCTCCGGCCGCCCACCCGGACGCTGTATACCAGATACCGCCCGTCCGGCGACCATGAGGGGGATTCGTGATCGCCCCCTTCAAAGGTCAACTGCTGCGGATCTCCCCCCTCGGCATCGATCGTGAAGATTTGAAAGCGACCGTTCACGGACCCCTCATAGGCGATTCTATTTCCCTTCGGAGACCAAGCGGGAGAAGTGTTGTAATTGCCCTGGTCGGTCAATCGCCTCACAGAGCCGCCATCCGCATCCATGATGTAGATTTGGGGAGAACCGTTGCGGTTGGAGACAAAGGCAATCCGCTTTTCGTCCGAGGAACGGACGGGGGAAACATCGATGGAAAAATCCCGGGTCAGACGCTGGAGGAGGAGGCTGCCCACGTTCATATCGTAGATCTCCTGGTTCCCATCCCGGCTCAGGGTCACCAGCAGCCGGGCGCTGTCCTGGGACCAGGAGCCGGGCAGGTTCAGCCCCGGATAGAAAGCGATCTTCCGCGTCGAATTGTTCCTCAAATCCAGGAGATAGATGTCCGGATTGCCGTCCCGGTAGGAGGTAAAGGCCAGAAACCGGCCATCTGGGGACCAGCGCGGGGCAAGGGTCAGTGCATTGTAATTCGTGATTCGGCGAAGGTCAGATCCGTCGAAGTTGATCGCATAGATGTCCGCAGGCGCGTCACCCTTCCTGACAAATGCAACCTGCGTGTCGAACAAACCCGCCTCGCCGGTCAGTGACAGAAGGATCTCGTTGACAAACTGCATGACCATCCGGTTGCGGTCCTCGGGTCTTCCGGTGTATCTCTTTCCGACAAGCAGCTCCCCCCGCACTACATCAAACAGACGAAACTCGGTCACAAGTTCCCGTCCATCCGTGTGAAATCCCCCTTTGACCAGGTATTCGGCGCCGATCACCGTCCAGTCTTCGAAACGGATTCCCTCCGCCGTGATCCCCGCCTGTGGATCCTCCAGAAAAGCCCTTCGGTCCAGGACGTTGAAATAGCCCGTAATCGTCAGGTTACGGGAAAGGGTGTCGGAAAACCAGACGGGCAGATCTCCTTTGTCCGCGACAGGTCGGAAGGGTTTGAAATCGGCAATGGCAATGGGAAACTTTTGAAAAGAGGGGGAACCGATGTCGATGTAAACCTTCCCGTAAACCTGTCCCGCAGAGAGCAGAAGAAAAAGAAACAGGGTCAAAATGAGGGGTCGCCGCAGATCGTGCATTCGACTTTCCTTTCAAAGCAGTCCGTTCAGGACTTCAATTCAGACGAGGGGAACCCGATTCTCACATCGAGACTGCTTCCGCTGATCCATGCCGGCAGCGGCGGGAAGGGGCTCGCTTTCCGGATCGCCTTCAGGGCGGCATCATCAAAAAAGCGGTTCCCCGACCGTTTTACAAAGTTCACATCCGTAACCGCCCCGCTGCGAAGGATGGTTGCATCGATAACCGTTTCCAGCATATCTCCCGGCAGTATCCCCTGGGGAAATGCCCACCCTTTCTTGATCCGGGACCAGATCACCGTATAGTAGACATTGATTTTCGCTTTCATGTCGGCATCCCCGGCGGGAAGTGAAGATGCCGGACCGGCCTTTGTCTCCGAGGAGGCTTGCGCTGCCGGTTTCGGGGTCGCAGGGGTCGCAGCGGCCCGCTTCCGGATCTCCTCCATCGCCTTTTCCAGGTTCTGGTCGTGCTTCCTGCGGCTCTCCAAGCTGCGGATGGGAATGATCGGCTCCGGCTCCAGACGCTTCTTCAGGACCGTCTCGGAGCGGGCGGCGCCCATCAGCTCCTTCGCTTCGGCCGTCTCACTCTTCCGCTGCAGCACATTTCCGGAAAAGTTCACCAGGGAGACCGTATAGACCGGCCCGAAAGTCAGCTTCGGCGAAGGAAAGGAGGGGGTAAAGAAGAGGAGGATAAGCACCACGGCATGGAACAGCAGGGAAAGGAGAATCATGCCGTTCAGGCGGCCTCTCCCGTCTCTCTCCCTTTCAACCCGTTCCAACATCACCTGCGTTCCTCCGGAGGTTCGGTGATCATCCCCAATTTGTCCACGCCGGCCTTTCTGACCTCGGCCATCACCTCGACCACATAACCGTATGGGACGTTCCGGTCCGCCCGCATATAGATCTCGCGATCAATCCGCGATGCGAAGATGTATTTCAGCTTTATGCCGAGTTCGGGAAGCGGAATCCGGCTCTTGTTGAGAAAGATCTCCCTGGCGCTGTTGATCGTCAGCACCAGCTTTTCTTCCGCGACATCGACGCTTTTTGCCTTGACCCGGGGCAGATTGACGTCGATTCCCATCTGGAGCATCGGCGCCGTCACCATGAAGATGATCAGCAAAACCAGCATCACGTCCACAAAAGGGGTGACGTTGATGTCGGACATCGGCCGTTTGTCATTTTGGTTCCAACGTCTTGTGTATCTCATGGCGTTTTTTATTTTTTCACGTAAAATCGTTCGATGATGTTCAGCAGCTCCGAGGCGAAATTGTCCATCTCGAGTGTCATCCCCTTGATCCGGTTCAGATAGTAATTGTAGAAGATGACCGCCGGTATGGCGGCCGCAAGACCGGCCGCCGTTGCGATGAGCGCCTCCGAGATCCCCGGCGCTACAACGGCCAGGGTCGCTGAACCGCGGGCGCCGATTCCCTTAAACGTATCCATGATCCCCCACACGGTCCCGAACAGACCGATGAAGGGACTGGCGCTTCCGGTGGTCGCCAGGAACCCGAGGCTCGCCTCCAGTTTGGTCGTCTCCGTTCCGCAGGCCCGGTTCAACGCCCTCTCCACATTGTCAATCCCGCCGATTTCCAGAATGGGGAGGACCGGCTCCGGAGCGTCTTTCGCTGCGACGGTTCCACGGACCGCCCTGTTGATCTTCACGAGTTCGGCATAGCCTCCCCGGAAGACCTCCGCCAACGTCGAGTTCCGGACCCTTTTCGCTTCAGGCAGGATCTCCGATAGCTTCGTGCTTTTCATGTATGTATTCAAGAATTCTTCGTTCTCTTTCCTGGTTTTCCGAATGCTGAAATATTTCATCAGGATGATGGCCCAGGATACGATGGAGAAAATCAGGAGGAGGAGGAGGACCAGTTGCACGACAAGTCCCGCGTTGACCACCATGTCGAAAAGACTGCCATGAAAATTTCCTCCCAGGTTTACTGCGGCCACAGACGAAACTTCTTTCACGTTCTCACTCCTTTTTAATCAAAAATGGGAAAGACGGCACTATATCTAATGGAAAAGTCGGGATTTGTCAAGGGCAGACCCCCGAACCGAAGCGAACCGGAGCAATCAAAGGGATTCGGGTGTGAAGGCGACCACGTCCTCGATCCGGCAAGTGTCGGCAAAGAGCATGGCAAGGCGGTCCACGCCGAGGGCAATCCCGGCGGAGGGAGGCATCTGCGACAGGGTGGAAAGAAAACGCTCCGGCATGGGATAAGCGGGGCGATGGTCCCGACGACGATCCTCGAGGGCCTTCTCGAAACGCCGTCGCTGCTCCTCGGCGTCGGTGAGTTCGGAAAAGGCATTGGCCAGCTCCAGCCCGGCAATGTAAAGTTCGAAGCGTTCGGCGATCCCCGGATCAGTCTCCTTCACCCGCGCCAAGGCGCCGAGTTCCGCCGGATATTCGTACAGAAAAACAGGTGCTTCCATGCCAAGACGGGGTTCGATCTCACAGGCGAGGATCTCATCGAAACAATCCCTTCTCAGTGCTTCGGCATCGGTCATTGATGCGAAACGCAGGAAGGCATCCCGGACGGTGATTCGCTCCCAGGGAACCTCCAGGCGTATCCGGCGTCCCTGACGGGGAAAGGCGCCGTCAAAACCGAGTTCCCTTGCAACCCCTTTGATCAGGACCTCGCAATCGCCCATCAAGGTCCGGTAGTCCGTCCCCCCGCGGTACCACTCGAGGATCGTAAACTCCGGCAGATGGCGGTCGCCCCGCTCCCCCGCGCGGAAACATTTGCAGATCTGGAAGATCCGCGGATAACCCGCCGCCAGGAGTCTTTTCATGCACAGCTCCGGGGAGGTTTGCAGGAACCACTCCGCTGAGGCGATGGTGTCGATATGGGATTCCGGCGCCGGCGCCGGAATCCGGACAGGCGTTTCGACTTCGAGAAAACCCATCTCGAAAAAGAAGCGCCGGATCTCCCGGATCATCCGGGCACGCAGCCAAAGAGCATCCGCCCGGGCGGCGAGCCTCCAGGAATCAGCCTCGATCATCCCTTCACGCGGGTGAGGTACTCGCCGCTGCGGGTATCGATCCGGATCTTCTCCCCCTCTTCGATAAAGGGGGGAACCTGGAGCTGATAGCCCGTCTGGACGGTCACCGGCTTGGTGTTTCCGGATACGGAATCGCCCTTCGCCCAGGGATCGGCCTTGGTGACGACCACGTCGATAAAATTGGGCAGGCTGATTCCGAGCGGCCGGTCCTCGAACAGCAGGATCTCCGCTTCGATGTTGTCGAGGAGGAAGTTCTTGGCCTCGCCGACCTGATCCTCGCTGAGGAAAACCTGTTCGTAACTCTGGTTGTCCATGAAGCAGTACTTTCCCTCTTCCTTGTAAAGGTACTGCATCCGCTTCTCTTGCAGATCGGCCGCCTCGAAAACATCCACGGAACGGAACGTCCGCTCGAACTGGTTCCCGTTGATCATATTTTTCAGCTTGCAGCGGTAGAGGGCCTGCCCCTTGCCCGGTTTGACGAAATTGAATTCCGTAATGATGTAGGGATCGTTTTCGATCTTGATCCGCAGTCCCTTTCTGAGATCACTGGCTGTATACATGGGTTTTCATCTCCTTTACGGGTTGCTTCGGCTGAAAGACGCACCGTTTTTTCCGACCTCGGTCGGCGGGATCGGTCCCGCTCATCCACCTACTATATTTTCTATTCCATATGTTCTGTCTTGTCAAAAGAATGTTTACATCCCTACGCTTCCGGGGACAGGGGAGAGAGGGGGTGGAGGGGGATCTTCCCGCGGCCGCCCGGGCAATCCAGCACGTAACGTGGGAGGCAGAGTCCCGAGATGTTGCGCCAGAGCCTTTCCATAATCTCCATGCCGGTTCGGATCTCCGCGCGGAAGTGGTCTGTCCCCCGAACCGGATCGCACTGGAACAGATAGTAGGGACGGACCGAGATCCGCTCCAGGCCATAGAGCAGCTCACGCATCGATTCATAGTCGTCGTTCACCCCCCGAAGCAGCACCGACTGGTTTCCAACGGGAATCCCGGCAGCCAGCAGCATCTCGCAGGCCCTGGTGGATTCCTTGGTGATCTCCCGGGCATGGTTGAACTGTGTGTTGAACCAGAGCGGCCGGTGCCGCTTGAGCATGACACAGAGCTCCGGCGTAATGCGCATCGGCAGCGTGACCGGCGCCCGGCTGCCGATGCGCAGGACTTCCACATGGGATATCGCCCGGAGCGCCCCCAAAAACCAATCCAGAAGTCGTTCTGGAATCATCAACGGATCCCCGCCGGAGACGATCACTTCCCGGAGGGCCGGTGTCCGGGACACATAATCCACCATTTCCCACAGCCTTTTCCGGGTTGTTCCCGGTTTTTGACCATCCCACAAGCGTTTGCGGTTGCAGTGCCGACAATAGACGGCGCAGGTTCCCGTAACGATCGCGAGACAGCGGTCGGGATAGCGGTGGATCAGCCCCGGAACGGGCATATCCCGCTCCTCGTCCAGGGGATCCGGGACGCCGCCCATGGAAAAGGTGATTTCCCGGGGGTCGGGAAAGCACTGCCGGCGAAGGGGATCGGTTTCATCAGCGGGATTCAGAAGTGACAGGAAATAGGGGGTGATCGCGATGGGGTAGGTCCGGAGCACGGGCCCGCACGGGGCAAGCGACGCCACGGGCCGGCTCATTGCGGAGGCCAATTGTCTCAGGGAGCGGAGACGGTTCCGGAACTGCCATTTC
The DNA here is from genome assembly GCA_002423465.1 of Syntrophaceae bacterium UBA6112. Lineage (GTDB taxonomy): Bacteria > Desulfobacterota > Syntrophia > Syntrophales > UBA5619 > UBA5619. Next base: position 69,259 of record DIWG01000018.1, read on the forward strand.
CAGTCATTCCACTCCGCTGCGGAAACCCGTCCCCTGAAATCACCGCCGCCCTTTTTACCGTATATCGTCACGATCCTCCTTTTCATTTTTGCTCGCGGGCGGATTCAACTACCATGCGTCACCCTCCGCGGGCAAGAAATGATTTGCTTTGTCCCGGCCAATTTTATATCTTTCCATTGTAGGATTTTGGTCCTTTCCGGCAGGTTCTCCCGGGAACGAGGGTTGAGTCCCTCTCGCGGGACCTGTCCGGATCATCTTCTGTACGCCCTCCGTCGGGAGGGTTCAACCACGAGAAGGGGGACGGCCAAATGAATGTATTATCTCAAGAAGAATGGAAGGCTTTGCTGGCGAAGCATCAAGGATTGTGCATCTCGATTTTCATGCCGACCTTCCGCACCGGCGCGGAGAGTCAACAGAACCAGATCCGGTTCAGAAATCTCCTGCGGAAGGCGGAGGAAAAACTGCTGGCCGGGGGTCTTCGTCCCCAGGAGATCAAGGCCATGCTGGAACCCGCGCAGGCGCTGCCGGGCAATGTTCTATTCTGGCGGAAGCAGAGCGACGGCCTGGCGCTCTTCCTCTCCGCGGATCTTTTCCGCTCCTTCTGCCTCCCCGAGGCCTTTGACGAGCTGATCATGGTTGCCGACCATTTTCACATCAAGCCTCTCTTGCCGCTCCTCGGCGGCGACAAACGGTTCCATATCCTCGCCCTCAGCCAGAATGAGATCCGGCTTCTTGAAGGAACCGCCCGGAACGTAAGGGAAATCGAACTGGAATCGGTTCCAAAAAATCTTGAGGAAGCGCTCGGGTACGACGAGTCTGGGAAACAGGTCCGATATCGCGCCGGTACGGCGGGAGGAAGCGACCATTCAGCGATGGTCTCCGGGCATGGCGCGGAAATCGACGACACCAAAGAGAATCTACTGAAATACTTCCGTCTGATCGACCGGGGCCTTCGTGACCTGCTCCGGGATGAAAGGACGCCCCTCATTCTCGCCGGCGTGGAATATCTCTTTCCCATTTATCGCGAGGCGAACACATACCCTCGGCTGATCGAAGAAGGCATTCCCGGCAATCCCCAAGGGATCAGTACGGATGCCCTTCACCGATCGGCGCTGAAGATCGTCAGCCCCTATTTTCAGAAAGCCGAGCAGGACGCCGTCGCGCAGTACCGGCAATCTTCGGGGACCGGCCTGACATCAGCCGATCTGGGAGAGATCGTTGCCGCCGCCGTCCACGGACGGGTCGGCGTGCTTTTCGTCGCCTCGGGGCGCCAGCAGTGGGGAACCTTCAACAAGGAGAGCGGCGCCTTCGAGCAGCATCGGAAGATGGGAACATCCAGTGAAGATCTTCTGGAGTTGGCGGCCGTCCAGACCTTTTTGAATGGAGGATCGGTGTTTATACTGCCTCCGGAAAGATTGCCGGACACGGGCGACTTGACCGCTGTCTTCCGCTACTAACCAGATGCTATTCAGGAAGGAGGATCTGTCATGACTTGTCTGAGAGGATTTGCTGTTTGCACGCTGATCTTGGCGACTCTGTTGCTTTCTGTCTTGGAGGTGATGGGCGCCGATGACTTTATGGTTTTGCGGTATAGTGACGGATTTACCCAAAGAATAAAACTGGAGAGACCGTCCGAGTTGATAAGACAGATTGAATTCCTGGAAGGCAAAAGGGTGTTCGGTCACGACGACCGGGGGGGCAGCCCAATAAAAGTTATTGCTGCGACCTACGGAAGGAACTGCGGAGCTCCTTACGGGAATGCAACCCATCATCTTGCCGAGATCTGTAACGGAAGGGCGACATGCGAGTATGTGATTGATGTGAACGTCATCGGTGATCCGGCAGCCGGCTGCGCGAAGGATTACTTTGCGGAGTGGCAATGCGGGCGTGATCCCGAGAGGCGCAGCATCAGCGCCCGCCCTGAGGCGGGAGGGGGCACACGGATCGTCCTGAGGTGCCCGGTCCGGTAGCGCAAAGAGCTCCTTCCCCCACGGGCTCACGCCCGTAGTCCCCAGCGAATTTTGGATCGTATGATGCCATTTCAGATCCCGTCATCCCCACCCGGAGCACCGGATTCTCCTGGGGAATCCTGCTCCCCCGCATCCCGGCCGCTCCATTTCCGGCCCTTGTATATGTAGCGGTCGAAAAGCCGGTGGTAGGGTGTCCAGTCCGACTCCTCGTCGCGGGCCTCCCGGATGAATTCCTGGAATGCGTTCACCTTGGCGTCCAAGTCGTCCATGTAGTGGACGATCAGGGCCTCCAGGGTCTTGGGCCGCTTGGGTGAACCATATTCGAGAACGCCGTGATGGCTGAGGATCAGGTGGCGCAGCTCCATAGCCGTCTGCTCCGGAAAATCCGGGATCGCCGCGATCTTTGCATCGACCATTTCCACACCGATGACAATGTGGCCGACCAGACGCCCCGGATCGCTGTACTCCACGATCCGCTCAAAGGAGAATTCATAGATCTTTCCGATATCATGCAAGATTCCACCGGCGATCAGAAGATCCCGGTTGACCCCCGCGTAGTGACCGGCCGCCCGGTCGAGGAGCCGAACGACGGAAAGGGTGTGTTCCAGAAGACCACCGATGTAGATGTGATGAAACCCCTTGGCCGCCGGCGCCCTCCGGAACAGCGTAGCGATCTTTTCGTCCTGGAAAAATGCCTGGAGGAGTGCAGATAGACAGGGGGTCTTCACCTGTTCGCAATAGGCCAGGATTTCAGCGAACATCGCCGAACGATCCCCCTTTGCCACCGGGAAGTAATCCGCGAGCTCGACCTCTGTATCCTCCACCTTCCGCAGCTCAATGATCGACAGTTGGATTGCGTTCTTGAAACTGAGCGCCCGCGCCTGAATGCGGATCAGATCCCCCTTTTTGAACGCCTTGTCCCAAGCCAGGGCATTCTCCCAGACCTTGCCGTCTACCTCACCGGTCCGGTCTCTCAGGCGGAGGTTCAGGTAGGGAGACCCCTTCTGGGAGAAAGCGAGATTCTTCTCGCCCGCGAGAAAAACCTCACTGACCCGGTCGCCTGTTTTGATATCCCTTACATAGATCGTTTTTCCCGTCACATCCACACCTGTCCTTCCCTAAGAGTAGATTTTCATGCAACCCCGCCGGATCGAACCGACCAGCGTCATCCCGGCCTCCCGGGCCATTTCCACGGCCTGGGTCGTGGGGACCGACAGGGAACAGACCAACGGCACGCCCAGCCTCCGGATCTTGTGAACGATCTCGGAAGAGACCCGGCCGGTCCGGAGGATGACGGCGTCACGGCAGTCCACGCCGTGCAACAGGGCGTAACCACCCAGCATGTCGATCGTGTTGTGCCGGCCGATGTCCTCTCGGACGACCAGGATCTTCCCGCTCCGGGCCAGGGCCGCGGCATGGGTCCCGCCGGTCTCTTCATGAAGGCGGGCCCGTTCAAGAAAGCGTTCCATGAGACCGAGGATGACCTCCGGTGCAAGGGAAACCTTCGCCGGCATGGGTTCTGCCGGCGACACCTCCACCGATCGCCCGAACCCGCGGGCGCCGCTCGATGCCAGGGTTCTTCCCTCTTGCGTTTCCGAGTCCGGGATTTCCCATCCCGCCGCCGTCCTGATCCTCACCACCGTCTGATCGGGGGAAACAGCCACTGCCGCAACATCCTCCCGCGTCCTCAGAAAACCTTCGGAACGGAGGAAACCCACGGCCAGCTCGTCCACGCAAAGCCCCGCACAGGCAATCGTAATCACCCGACGGTCGTTCAGATACACGGCAAGCGGAACCTCGCGGATGAGCCGCTCGTCCTGCTCGGAAAACCCCTTTCCGTCATAAACGGCGATGCGGAAACAGTCGCCACTTTTACCTTCGGATGCGAAGCTCTCCGTCCGGAGGGCGGGGCTTTCCGGCAAGGAAACATCCTGTTTTTGATTTCGCCCCTGATCTCCGCCGGCAAGGCAGGGCTCGCGGGTTGCACTCCCGGTCATCTGTCCGGCCGTCCCCGGAGGATCCGGTGGTCGCCGGCCCGCATGGTCAGCTTGGTCATGTCAAAATACTCCATCAAAGGGATGATAAATTTCCGCGAAAGACCGGTCAGCTCCTTGAAACTCGCCGGCGTCGCCTGACCGTCGCGGATGAGGATCCGCCGATAATCCTCGCGAAGCTTCTCCAGCGCATCCCGGTGGAAGTTCAGATCCTCGCTGATCCGGACCAGGACCCCTTCGCGGGTCATCACCTGGATGAGGCTCGCCACCTCCTTTTTCCGGGCGGAGAACTGCTCCAGGACCTCACGGACCGTCGGCGGCGTAAGACTTCCGTTTTGAAAAACGAGGGAGAGCTCTTCCCGCAGGTCCTCCATCTCACCCTTGAGATGGACGCGGTGTCCCGTCAGACGGATCATCTCCTTTTCGGCAACGATCTCTCCCCGTTTTTCCAGCTCCCGGAGCGCCATTGTGAAGATCTTCTGCCCGGCCCCGTCGCCCCGCTCCAGCGTGGTCCGCAACTCCTCCCGGGAGAGGCCCTCCCTGAGCGGATTCCTTTCATGGTACCCCTGGAGCTCCCGCAGGATTTCCGTCTGGAAGGCCTCATATACCGGATGGGAGAGAACCCGCATCTCTTCCCGATCGACAAGGACGGCCTTCCTTGCGCCAAACATCCCCTCCAGACGTCGTCGCAATTCCCGGCCGCGGATGCCGGTCCGGACGATCAGCAGGTTTTCGGTGATTCCCCCGATCCCGGCCCTCTCCAGAACAACGGCCGTCTTCTCTTCATCCCCTGCCCCGGCAAGGCTCTTGAACTCACCGAGGACTGCGGCCGACGATCGTTTGTGTTTCGCGGGCAGGGGATCGACGATCAGGCCGCCGCCGATCGTCGTCACGGGGGAACAACTGCGGATGACAAACCGGTCCCCAGCCACCGTGGCCAGAGGGGTCTCCAAGATCAGTTGGGCGCAGCACTCCGTCCCCGGCTCCAGAACATCCCGGTCGAGAAGGATCATCCGCGCCATGACCTCGCAGGTCCCCGTATGGAGGCGGACGAGGCTCCGGTTCTTCAGTTTTCTGACGCCGCCCAGATGGCGGTACAGACAATCGATGCGCAGCGACGCCGTCAACGAACCGGGATCGGCCAGGATATGCCCCCGTTCGATCATCTCCCGGTCGACCCCCTGAAGATTGATGGCCGTCCTCTGCCCGGCCTCGGCCGTTTCGACGGTTCGGTTGTGAACCTGGATTCCCCGGACCCTGGCACGCAGGCCGATGGGGGAGACCTCCACCTCCTCTCCCGTCGCCACCATTCCGGAAGCCAACGTCCCCGTAACGACGGTGCCGAACCCCTTCATCGTAAAGACCCGGTCCACGGGCAGACGGAAGAGACCGACATCGGCGCCCGCCTCCACTTCCTGCGCCTTTTTCCCAATGGTCTCGATCAACTCGGGAAATCCGGCCCCGGTCAGGGAAGAGACCGGAACCACTGGGACATCTTCCAGAAAGGTCCCCCGCAGAAACGTGCGGACGTCCTCCCGAACCAGATCCAGCCACTCCGCATCGACCATGTCGATCTTGGTCAGCGCGACAAATCCTTTCCGGATCCCCAGGAGGGTGCAGATCTGGAGGTGCTCCCGCGTCTGCGGCATAACCCCTTCGTCGGCCGCAATGACCAAGACCACCAGATCAATACCGGCCGCCCCCGCCACCATGTTCCGGACGAACCGCTCATGGCCCGGAACATCGACAACCCCGAGGGTCCGTCCGTCCGACAGGGTCAGGGAGGCGAATCCGAGTTCGATCGTGATCCCCCGCTCTTTTTCCTCCTTGAGGCGGTCGGTGTCCACGCCGGTCAGTCTTTTGATCAACGCCGTCTTGCCGTGATCCACATGACCGGCCGTTCCCATTACGAGATGCTTCATAGAGCAGAAAATAACAGACTCACCCTCTTTTCACAACAGCAAAGATGACGCCGTCAAGACCATCATTGCAGCGGGAAGCCGTCCGAAGAATGAATAACATGGCATTCTCCCGTCGGATGATTTATAAAAGCCATTGTCCATCAACGGGAGGAAAGATGAGAGTATTGGGACTCGATTACGGCAGCCGGAGAATCGGGGTTGCCGTCTGCGACGAGTTGGGAATGACGGCGCAAGGGACAATGACCCTCATCCGAAAGAACCGCACGGCGGACCTGGCCGCGATTGCCGAGCTGGTCGGTCGTTATGGCATTGAACGGATCGTCGTCGGTTACCCCCTCCGCCTCGACGGCAGCGAAGGAATCCAGTGTGAAAAGATCAACGGATTCATCCGGCGGTTGGAAGCCCGATTTTCGCTGCCCGTCGTCCGCTGGGACGAGACCCTCTCCACGAAGGAAGCGGAGGAGCTTATCTGCAAGCGCGGAGTCAAGCCGGAGAAGAGAAGAGCAATCGTCGACCGCGTCGCCGCGTCGCTGATTCTGCAGGGATACCTTGACGCGCTCCCGCATGAGGGGAAGACCGGACCGACACCCTGATCAATGAAGATAGGTTGATGAACGGATTGAAAAGCATCGTGTTTAAAGCCATCCGGCATCGGCGGAAAGCGGTCGCCCTAATCGCCCTGGTCGTGTTGTTGACCGGCGTTGCCTTCTACCGCTATGCGACAACCCCGGTCAATATCCTGGCCGCCTCCGGGACGGTCGACATCCCGAAGGGGTCCGGTTTCCTCCGGATTGCGGAGATTCTCAACGACGCCGGTCTGGTCGAAAACCGTCCTTTTTTCTGGGTTCTGGCTCTCGTCAAGCGGGCAAACAGACATGCCCGGGCGGGTGAATATGAACTGACCGGCGCCATGTCGCCGTCGGCGATCCTCGACAAGCTGGTCCGAGGGGAGGTCAAGGTTTATCCGGTCATGCTGCCCGAGGACATCACCGTGCGCGAAGTGGCAAAGCGGCTTTCCGCCTTCAGGCTGATCGATGAGAAGGAATTCATGATGCTGGCCGTCAACCGGTCTTTTCTCGCCTCGCTCGACATCGAAGCGGACAGCATCGAGGGATACCTCTACCCGAACACCTATCGACTTGACCGGTCCATGACGACCCAAGAGATTATCCGGATCATCGTCGGACAGTTCTGGAAAAAGGTCACGCCGGAAATGCGAAAAAGGGTGGAAGAGATAGGCTTGACAATGAGCGAGTGGGTAACCCTCTCCTCCATCATCGGCAAGGAATCCGGAAACAGGGCCGAAAAATCACTGATCTCCGCCGTCTTTCACAACCGCTTGAAGCTGGGCATGAAGCTGCAGAGTGATCCCACGGCCATCTACCACTTTGCACAAAACGGCAATCCCGGTCCAGCGGTCCGGAAGGAACATCTCCAAACGGAAACTCCACATAATACATATAAGATCAATGGTTTACCACCAGGACCGATCGCCAATCCCGGCATCGATTCCCTCCGGGCGGCTCTCTACCCCGCCGATGTTGATTACCTCTATTTCGTGGCAAAGAATGACGGGACACACTTCTTTTCCACGAACCTCGCCGCACACAATCGGGCAGTCTTAAAATATCAGATTAACAAGTAAAAAAAGTGAAAAATTTTTCTTGACAAAGTCAAAATCCTCCTCTATCTTGGCCTCAAAGTGGGGTGAAGTGGATTATAGTGGAGGAAAAATCTTCAATGTCCGTCTTCCGAGGCCAATATTACCATACGATCGACGACAAGGGGAGGGTCATTTTCCCTTCGCGGCTCCGTGAAGTCTTCGCCGAGAAGTATGACAACCGTCTCGTCATCACAAACTGGGACGGTTATCTAATGGTGTTCCCCTACGATGAGTGGCGCGTCATCGAGGAAAAGGTCTCCCACCAGTCCCTCCTCCGAAAAGAGGTCCGTGCTTTTCAACGGTTTTTCATGTCCGGCGCCGTCGATTGCTCCCTGGATGGCCAGGGTCGGATCCTCATCCCACCCAATCTCAGGGAATTCGCAAAATTAGAGAAGGAGATCGTCTTGGCCGGCATGATCAAGGTCATTGAAATCTGGAGCAAGGAGAGGTTCGAAACCGAAATGAAGAAGAGCGGGGACAACCTGGACGGCTTCAGCGACTACATGGCGGATCTGGGGATATAGAAAACCTGAACAATGGCTTTGCCGGTTTTTTGCAAAGGCATTCTGAAATGGAAATCTTCCATAAACCGGTCCTGGTCGCCGAGATCATCGCTTCCCTTCAATGCAGGACCGGGGCCGTATATCTGGACGGCACGCTGGGAGGCGGGGGACATGCCTTTGCAATCTTGCGGAGCTCGGCGCCGGACGGCCGCGTAATCGGCATCGATGCCGATGGGGATGCGCTTCGGCAAGCCGAGAAACATCTGGCGTCCTTTGGCGACCGGAAGATCCTGGTGAAGGGAAATTTCGCCGATATGAAAACCATTCTGTCCGGGATGAAAATTGAAGAGGTGGAGGGGATTCTCCTGGATCTGGGCGTTTCCTCCCATCAACTGGACACGGCCGAACGAGGTTTCAGCTTCACCCTCGACGCCCCCCTGGACATGCGGATGGACCGGGACAGGGGTCCAAGTGCGTACGATCTCGTCCATACCCTTGCCCGGGAGGAGTTGAAAAGAATTCTCCGGGAGTTCGGCGAGGAAAGAATGGCAGGGAGAATCTCCCGGGCCATCGTGAAGAGGCGGACCCTGTCCCCCATTCGGACGACAAACGATCTTGCCGGCGTGGTGACCGGGGCCATGCCCAAGGTTAGAGGTCCCGTCCGGATCCATCCGGCGACCCGGACCTTTCAGGCCCTTCGGATCGCCGTCAACGACGAACTCGCCAACCTGCAACAGGCGCTGGCCGACGGGATGGAACTTCTCAAGCCCGGAGGACGCTTTTCGGTCATCTCCTTTCATTCGCTGGAAGATCGAATCGTCAAGAACGCCTTCCATACCGCGGAAAAAGGCTGCATCTGTCCTCCCGACCTTCCCGTCTGCGCTTGCGGACGGAAACCGACAATGAAGGTCCTGACGCGGAAACCGGTCCTTCCCGGCGAGGAGGAGATCCGCGACAACCCACGTGCCAGAAGCGCAAAACTGAGAACGGCGGAGAGAATCGGATCATGCAGGCTGTAGAGGTTCTAAAACAAAGGATTCACCCGCAGGAGGATGCATCCGGCCGGATCGGATATTCAACCTGGATCTTCATCGCCTCCATCCTGATGGCGGTGGCGCTCCTCTACGTTTGGAGCCATATCCATATGACGGAGTTGGAGTACCAGATCGCCCGGGAGTTGAGCAGCCGGGAACAGATCGCGGAAGAACAGACGAAGCTGAAGGTCGAACTTGCAACGCTGAAATCACCCCGAAGGATCGAAACCATCGCCCGGGAGAAGCTGCAGATGACGTATCCGGAAAGGAAACAGGTTATTGTACTGAAATGACTGGGGAATCTCGAAAATGGATGAAATTCAGGATTGCCACATTGCTGGCTTTTTTCCTGGTGCTGTTCATCGCCCTCGCCTCGCGCGCCTTTCAACTGCAGATTCTGTCCGGCAAGGAGCTGAAGGCCCTTGCCCAAAAACAGCATACGCAGACTCTTCTGCTGCAACCGGAAAGAGGGATCATCTTTGACCGGAACGGTGAAAAGATGGCCGCCACCATCATGGCCGATTCCGTCTGCGCCGATCCGTCGAAAATCAGCAAACCCGGCGAGGTGGCTGGGCGCCTCGCAGCCATTCTCCAGACGGATAAGATGGTTCTCCAGAAAAAACTGTCCGGTACGAAGAATTTCTGCTGGCTCGCCCGGAGAATCGCCCCCGAACAGGCCAATCTCGTGCAGGAATTGGGCGTCGACGGGATTTTTATCGTGAAGGAACCCAAGCGTTACTATCCCGGTGGCGAACTGGCCGGCCACCTGATCGGTTTCGTCGGCATGGACGCCACCGGTCTGGAAGGGATCGAGCTGCGCTATGACCGCTACCTGAAGGGCGCCCCCGAAAAACTGATCTGGACAAGAGACGCCAAAGGGAAGCGGCTCTACCCTCGCGTGGAGAGGCCCGAAACCATTCGTAAGGAAAATTACAGCCTCGTCCTGACCATCGACACCCGAATCCAGAATCTGGTGGAATCCCACCTGAAGGCCGCCGTGAAGGATAAGGGCGCCAAGGGGGGTTTTGCAATCGTCATGGATCCCCGGACGGGCGAAATCCTCGCCTTGGCGAACGAGCTGGGGTTCGACCCCAACCGTTTCTCCGCGGTCAACCCCGCGACCGGGAAAAACAAGGCGATCACCGACAGTTTCGATCCCGGCTCCACCTTCAAACCTTTTCTGGCGGCCGCCGCCCTGGAAGAGGGCGTCGTCCAGGAAACGGATCTGTTCAACTGCGAAAACGGCCATTATAGAATTGCCGACCGGGTGTTCCACGAGGCGCAACGCAAGCGCCACGGCGCCCTGAGCGTTCACGACATTCTCAAATATTCTAGCAACATCGGCTCGATCAAGATTTCAGAAAAGCTGGGCAAGGAGAAATTCTACCAGTACATCCGCAAGTTCGGGTTTGGCGCCAAAACCGGCATCGACCTCCCCGGCGAGGTGAATGGACTCCTCCGGCCGGTGGAGAAATGGACCCGTGTGGACGCGGCAACTGTTGCATTCGGCCAGGGGATCTCCGTGACGGCCATCCAGCTTATCACCGCCCTCTCCAGCGTAGCCAACCAGGGGGTCCTGATGAAACCCTTCATCGTCCGAGGGCTCATGGACGAGAAGGGAGCCCTCGTCCAGGCCTATCATCCGACAGTGGTCCGCCGGGTCATCTCCTCCGAAACGGCTAAGCGACTGACGGCTATCCTGACCGATGTGGTCGGCATGGAAGACGGCACCGGCAAACATGCCCGCATCCTGAACGTCGCCGTCGCCGGGAAGACGGGCACCTCGCAGAAATTTGACTTTGCACGGAGAGCTTACTCCTCCCAACGGGTCAAGACCTCCTTCATGGGTTTTTTCCCTTCAGAGAACCCGCAGATCGCAATTCTGGTCATCCTGGACGAACCGCAGAAGGACCGCTGGGGAGGGGTGGCAGCCGCCCCTGTCTTTAAAAGTATCAGCGAAAAGCTGCTAACCTGTTTCCGAACGAACATCCGGGAAAACGCCGCCCCGGAGGAGGGTCAACCCGTCAGCGACGATATGAAGGTCCGGCTCGCTTCCGCGCAGGAGGGGCTTACGAATACGGGAACGGATATGGACGAAACGGTCATGCCGAACTTCCGGGGGATGACGATCCGCGAAGTTCTGAAAAAATCGAAAGAAAAAGGAATTGAGGTCCGTGTGATCGGAAGCGGCTGGGCGACCGCCCAGCAACCGGCGGCGGGTATTCCCACGGCGGAAAGCCGCCTCTGCACGGTCACCTTCGGGTTGGGTTCATGAGGAGTCCGGATGCGACTTTCCGAGCTGACGAGAGGAATCGAAATACTGGGAATCGCAGGGAGTCCGGACGACGAAGTCCGTTCAGTCTGCTACGACTCGCGGCAGTGCAAACCTGACGATCTCTTCGTAGCGATTCACGGCCTCCGGGCCGACGGCCATGAATTTATCGCTGATGCCGTCGCTCGCGGCGGCCGCTTCATCCTGCACGAGCGGGATTTTATCCCCCCCCCCGGCGTCACGGCCATCCGCGTCCGGGACAGCCGTCAGGTTCTCGGCCGCCTCGGGGGAAATTTCTTCGGCCACCCCTCCGCCCGGCTCTGTCTCATCGCCGTCGTCGGAACGAACGGGAAAACCACAATCTCCTATCTGCTGGAGGCGATCCTCCGGGCTGCGGGCCATTCGGTCGGCGTCCTGGGAACGGTAAACTACCGCTTCGGCGAAAAGCATTTCCCTGCCCCGAATACCACGCCTGAATCCTTCGAGATGCAGCGGATCCTCCGGGAGATGGCCGACCAGGGAATCACGCATGTTGTGACGGAGGTGTCGTCCCACGCAATCGACCTGCACCGGGTCGACGACTGCGCATTCGACCTGGGGATTTTCACCAATCTCACGCAGGATCACCTCGACTACCACCGGACGATGGAGAACTACTTCCAGGCCAAAAAACGTTTTTTTACGGAGGTGCTCCCCGCCGGCGGTAAGAATCATCCGCGGCGGATGATCATCAACGGCGACGATCCCTGGGGGCAGCGAATCATCCGGGAGGTCCCGGACGGCTGTTTCACGTACGGACTCGACACCCCTTGCGATGTCACGGCCGATCTCTTACGCCTCTCCCTCGGAGGAACCGAAGTGAGACTCCATATCCAAGGGGAGACGCTCGACATCGCATCTCCGCTGCCGGGGAGATTCAACCTCTACAATATCCTGGCCGCAACAGCGGCAGCCGGAGCCATAGCGATCCCAACAGAGGCCATCCGGAACGGAATCGGAGGTCTCGCCCAGATTCCGGGACGCATGGAGAAGGTGAGCGCGGCGGGACAACCCGCCGTTTTCGTTGATTACGCCCACACGGACGACGCCCTGCAACGGGTCCTACAGAATCTCTCCACTTTTCGGACAAGGAGGATCATCACCGTTTTCGGATGCGGCGGCGACCGTGACCGCGGAAAGAGGCCGCTGATGGGTGAGGCCGCAACCGCGGGCAGCGATCTGGCCATCGTGACCTCGGACAACCCGCGAACGGAGGATCCCCTCGCCATCATCCGGGAAATTGAAACAGGCATCCGGACGCCGAAATTCATCGACATCGGGGAATGCGAACGTCATCCAGGCCAAAGAGGCTACCTCGTCCTTCCCGACCGGAGAGAGGCCATTGCCGCGGCCATCGGGCTTGCCGGTACCGCAGACATCGTTCTCATCGCCGGGAAGGGGCACGAGGATTACCAGATCATCGGCAACCGGAAGTTCCCCTTCGACGACCGGGTAATCGCGCGGGAGGCGCTGAGTCTTTGGCAGACCGGGAGGAAAGGGTCATGACGAACGGGGCGCCGATCCTTTCCGTCGGTGAGATTCTGAAGGCCACGGGAGGCGCCTTGCTCCGGGGCGGCAGCGGCTGGTCCTGCCGGGGGATCTCAACGGACACGCGAACCCTGGCCGCGGGAAACCTCTTCATCGCTCTGGAAGGGGAACATTTCAACGGCCATGACTGCCTGGCAAAGGCCGCTGAGCGGGGGGCCGCCGGACTCCTCATCCGGGCGGACGCTGCTGGAAAACTGACCGCCACGCCGGAGGGGCTGCCGACCATCGGCGTCCAGGACACCCTGCGGGCGCTCGGCGACATCGCCCGCGACTGGCGACGGCATTTCCCCATTCCGGTGGTTGCGATCACCGGAAGTTCCGGAAAGACCACAACCAAAGAAATGGTCGCCGCGATTGCCGCGCGCACACGGACCGTCCTCAGAACGGAAGGCAACCTGAACAACCAAATCGGCCTCCCCCTGACCCTGCTCGGCCTGCACGGGAAACACGAGCTCGCCGTCATCGAGATGGGGACGAACAGTCCGGGAGAGATCTCAATCCTGGCGGCCATCGCCGAACCGGACGTCGGCGTGATCACGAACATCGGCCCCGCCCACCTCGAAGGGCTGGGCTCCCTGGAAGCGATCCGGGAGGAAAAAGGGTCTCTTTTTGAAATGATGGCCGGACGGGGCACGGCGATCCTCAACCGCGACGACCCGGCAATCGGTCTGCTTGCGGGACGCTGGCAGGGAAAACGGACCATTTTTGGCCTCAGCGAAGGCGCCGAGGTCACCGCCCGACGGATCGAACCGGCCGGACCGGAGGGGGTCCGTTTCAACCTCCTGATCGACGGGATCGGCATCCCGGTTTTTTTGTCGATCCCTGGAGAACACAATGTGATGAACGCCCTCGCCGCGAGCGCTACGGCATGGTCGATCGGTTTCGACCGTCATGAGATCGCGGAGGGTCTCGCCGCCTTCCGTACGGTCCCCGGCAGGAGTGAGATCCGGCGGCTCGGAAACGGCGCCTTCCTGATGATCGATACCTACAATGCAAATCCCGCCTCGGTTCGGGAGGCGCTGAAAACCCTTCTGGGGTTGCGAGGAAACGGCGATGCCGTTGTAATCCTGGGCGACATGCTGGAATTGGGGAAACAATCGGAGCCGTTGCATGCGGACATCGGGACGCTCCTTGCGGATGCAAACGTGAACTACATTTTTCTCAAAGGATCCCTGACAGGGGCTTTGGCGACCGGAGCCATCCGGCGCGGATTTTCGGCGGAGCGAATCACATTTTTCGAGGACCCTGAGGAGGTTGTCGTTTCCCTGCGGTCCCGTCTGAAAAAGGACGACTGGATCTTGATCAAGGGATCGCGAAAGATGAAAATGGAAGCGGTGGCGGAGAAGATCATCGCGGCATTTGACCTGAAACCGCAAACGGTGTAGGGTTCACCACAAAAAAGCACCGGATGCATCGGGAAGGCTGTAGAAATGCTTTTTCATCTTTTATATCCACTGCATGCAACATACTCATTTTTCAATGTCTTTCGTTACATCACCTTCCGGACGATCTATG
>DIWG01000018.1:83762-114004 GCA_002423465.1 Syntrophaceae bacterium UBA6112
TGGGCGGCATCCTGATCATCTTCGCCGTGACCGTCTCCACGCTCCTCTGGGCCAACCTGACCATCAACTGCATCTGGCTGGTCGTCATGGTCATGGTAGGTTACGGACTGATCGGTTTTCTCGACGACTACCGGAAGCTCGCCCGGCAGGACAGCCGGGGTGTTCCGGGAAAGGTCCGACTGGCCGCGGAGATTGCAATCGCCCTGTTCGTCAGCATCATTCTCTATACCCAACCGGGATTCAACCAGAATGTAACGATCCCCTTTTTCAAGACGGCCCTGCCGAACATCGGCTGGGGCTATATCCTGCTGTCGACTTTTATCATCGTGGGCGCCGCGAACGCGGTCAACCTTACCGACGGCCTGGACGGCCTCGCCATCGGCCCGGCGATCACCTGCTTCATGACCTACCTCATGTTCGCCTACTTTGCCGGCAACATCAAGATCGCAACGTATCTCCAGATCCCCTATGTGGCGGGTACCGGGGAACTGGCCATCTTCTGCGGCGCAGTCGTCGGCGCCGGCATCGGCTTTCTCTGGTACAACACCTATCCCGCCCAGGTCTTCATGGGAGATGTGGGCTCGCTCTCTCTCGGCGGCTCTCTGGGGGCGCTGGCCATCCTGACGAAACAGGAGATATTGCTCGCCATCGTCGGCGGGATCTTCGTCC
Source organism: Syntrophaceae bacterium UBA6112 (assembly GCA_002423465.1). Lineage (GTDB taxonomy): Bacteria > Desulfobacterota > Syntrophia > Syntrophales > UBA5619 > UBA5619. The sequence continues at coordinate 84,432 of DIWG01000018.1, forward strand.
TGGAGACCTTTTCGGTCATCTTTCAAGTCGGATGGTTCAAGCTCTCCGGCGGGAAGAGGATGTTCCGGATGGCCCCGATCCACCACCATTTCGAGCTCAAAGGTTGGCCGGAGCCCAAGGTCATCGTCCGCTTCTGGATCATCTCCGTGCTGCTGGCGCTCGTCGCCATCAGCACATTGAAATTGAGGTAAAAATGCACCCATGGATCTGAAAGAGAAAAAAGTGGCGGTCCTCGGCATCGGGAAGACGGGGATTGCAACGGCCCGTTTCCTGGCGGGCCGGGGCGCCCGGATCGCGGTGACCGACGCCAAGCCCGTATCGGCCTGGGGAGAGGCCCGGATCGTTCTGGAAAGTTTGCCGACCGACCTCACCCTCGCCCCGTACGGACCGGAAATCCTGACGGGCGCCGATTGGGTCGTTCCCTCGCCGGGCGTTTATCCGGCCGATCCGATCCTCGGCGAAGCCGTTCGGCGCGGGATCCCCATCCTGAGCGAGCTCGAACTCGCCTCGCGGTTTATCACGACTCCGATCATCGCCATCACCGGCACGAACGGCAAGACGACGGTAACCTCTCTGATCGGCGAAATCCTGCGTGCGGCAGGCAAGAAGGTCTTTGTCGGCGGGAATATCGGCAGCCCGCTGATCGGTTACGCAGACGGCCCGCAGGAGATGGACTGGGCGGTTGTGGAGGTCAGCAGCTTCCAGCTTCAATGGGCACGCGCATTCCACCCCCGGATCGCCGTTCTGCTGAACGTCACCACTGACCATATCGACTACCACGGGAACTTCGCCGCCTACCGGGAGGTCAAGGAGAGGATCTTCGCCCGTCAGAACGCCGGCGACCTCGCAATCCTCAATGGGGACGAAGAGGCCACGACTCTCCTGCGTGTGAGGCTGGCCGCCCGGACGGAAATCTTCCGCTCCTCGGGTCCCGTCGACCGTGGAATGTTTCTCGCCGGCGAAAAGCTGTTTCATCTCCTCCCCGCAGGGGAGAAAGAGGAATATCCCCTGGCGATGATTCACCTTCCCGGACGGCACAACAGTGAAAACGTGATGGCGGCGATTCTCGCGGCCCGGGCGTGCGGCTGCGAGCCCCCGGCGATCATCCGGGCCGTGGAGGGCTTCCGGGGAATAGCCCACCGGATCGAATACGCCGGGGAAATAAACGGCATTCTCTTCTACGACGATTCCAAGGGGACGAATGTCGGCGCCGTCATGCGGGCGCTGGAAAGCTTCTCCCGGCCGGTCATCCTCCTCCTCGGGGGGCGGGACAAAGAGGGGGATTTCCAGATCCTCGCCCCGCTGATCCGCCGGGGAGTAAAAGAGATGGTCCTCTTCGGAGAGGCGGCGGAGAAGATCAATGGGCTGCTCGGAGGCGTGGTCCGGACCACACTTGCCGCCACGCTGCAAGAGGCGATGGAGAAAGCGTACCGCTCGGCGGCGCCCGGCGACGCCGTCCTCCTTTCGCCGGGATGCGCCAGCTTTGACGAATTCAAGGACTACAAAGAGCGGGGCAACCGTTTTCAAGAATGGGTCGGACAGCGAACACAATGAAAAGGTGGGCCGAAAACGAAAAGAAACCGGATCTGATCCTGCTGCTGGCCACACTGCTTCTCGTGACCATCGGGACGGTGATGGTCTACAGTTCCAGTTCCATCCTGGCGATGGAACGGTTCCGTGACGGCCAGTTCTTTCTAAAAAAGCAACTTTTCTTCGTCTGTCTCGGTCTGGGCGTCATGGGGCTGGCAACCCGAATCCCCTATTACAAGCTCCGGAAACTGGCCTGGCCCGGCATCATCCTTTCGGCCTTTTTCCTGCTCCTGATCTGGGTTCCCCATCTGGGGATCCGCGCCGGCGGCGCCAACCGCTGGCTCAACCTCGGGATCTTCTCTTTCCAGGTCTCCGAGATGGTCAAGGTCGCCCTGATCCTCTTCCTCGCCCATTTCCTGACGGAGAAGATCAACCATATTCAAGAGTTTTGCCATGGGCTGCTGATACCCCTCGGTATTACGGGGGCCTTGGTCGGTTTGATCCTCCTCCAGCCTGATTTCGGTACGACCGTTATCATCGCAATCATCGCCTTCATGATGATCTATCTGGCCGGCGGTCGGATCGTCCACATCGCCGGACTTGTCGCGCTGTGCCTCCCGGTTGCCATTGGACTGCTTCTTTACAAGAGCTACCGCATCACCCGTCTAATGGCCTTTCTCGACCCCTGGAAGGACCCCCGTCGTTCGGGTTTTCAGATCATCCAATCGCTGATCTCTTTCGGATCCGGCGGTCCCTTCGGCGTGGGGATCGGGGACGGAATGCAGAAGTTATTCTATCTGCCTGAGCCTCATACGGATTTCATTCTCTCGGTCATCGCGGAAGAGAGCGGCTTTATCGGCGTGGGACTGGTCCTCTTTCTCAATATCATCCTGATCGTCCGTGGCTTCCAGATTTCACTGAAGGCGCCGGATCTGTTCGGAAATCTGCTTGCTGCGGGGCTCACAATGATGCTCGCGCTGGAGGCGTTCATCAACATCGCGGGCGTAATGGGGCTGATCCCGCTGAAAGGGCTTGCCCTCCCGTTTCTGAGTTATGGGGGAACATCCCTGATCATGTCCCTCACGGCGGTGGGAATCCTGTTGAATATATCCTCTTATGAATCATGACATTTTATGAATCATGACATTCAAAAAAAACCATCCGGTCCATCCCCGGATCGCCACGGCGTCAGGATGATCATCGCCGGCGGCGGAACGGGCGGCCATCTCTTTCCGGGGATCGCGATTGCCGAGGAGTTCCTCCGGCAACACCCTGAAAACCGCGTCCTGTTCATCGGCACGGAACGGGGGCTGGAGAAAAAGATCCTGGGCGGACTGGGTTTTCCTCTCCGAACGTTGAAGGTGGAAGGCCTAAAGGGACGGAGTCCGATCCGGATTCCGATTTCCCTCCTGAAAATCCCGGGCAGCCTGCTCGCTTCCTTCCGGATTCTCCGCACGTTTCAACCCGACGTCGTCGTCGGCGTCGGCGGGTACGCCTCGGGACCGGCTGTCCTGGCGGCCCGTCTCCTGGGCATCCGGACCGCGATTGCCGAACAGAACGCTTTTCCGGGGCTGACCAATCGAATCCTCGGCCGTTTCGTCCACCGAATCTTCGTAACCTTCCCGGATTCGGCGAACTGGTTTCCCGCCGATCGGCTTCAGGTAACCGGAAACCCGATCCGCGCGGCCTTTCTCTCGGATCAGAGGAAGACCGGAAAACGCGATCCGCGTTTTACCCTGCTGATCTTCGGCGGGAGCCAAGGGTCCCAAGCGATCAACCGGATCGTCATGGACGCCCTCGACAGCCTCGAACATCTGAAAGAGCGGATCCGCTTTATCCACCAGACGGGGGAGAAGGATCGGGAGACGGTGGAAAACGGTTACCGGAAAGGGGGCTTCGCGGCAGAGGTTTCCCCGTTCATCGCGGACATGGCGAAGACCTACCAGGAAGCAGATCTGCTGCTGTGCCGGGCCGGCGCAACCTCCATCGCGGAGATCACCGCCGGCGGGAAGGCGGCCATTCTGATCCCCTTCCCCTTCGCCGTAAACGACCATCAGACAAAGAATGCCGAGCTCCTCGTCCGTGCCGGCGCGGCGGAGATGATCCCGGAGCGGGAGTTGGACGGTCGAAGACTGGCAGCGGAGATCGAAAGGCTCTATCGCCAACCGGAGGAGATCCAAAAAATGGAAAAGGCTTCCACCTCCATAGGCAACATCCGCGCGGCGGCGGCCATCGTCGCCGCTTGTCTGGAGCTCATCGAAAACCGGCAACATGCGGAATACCGAAGAGATGCAAAATGAAGGAGGGCTTCGCCCTTTTCCGTTTTCCGGGGGCAGATTTCAAATCTGTCCCCTTGTGAGGGTATTATGAAAGGGACACTGAAAACCGGCAGCATGGACCGGAAGGTTCGGCGCATCCACTTCGTCGGCATCGGCGGCATCGGCATGAGCGGGATCGCCGAAGTGCTTCTCAACCTGGGATATGAGATCAGCGGTTCGGACCTCGCATTCTCCGACACCACCCAGCGCCTGGATGATCTGGGCGCCGCGATCCATCGCGGCCACGCGGCCGCCAACATCGGCAACGCGGACGTGGTCGTCACCTCAACGGCCGTCCGACCGGACAATCCGGAGGTGATTGCGGCCCACGAGCGGAACATCCCCGTCATCCCGCGCGCCGAGATGCTCGCGGAACTGTTGAAGATGAAGTTCTCCATCGCCGTCTCGGGCAGCCACGGGAAGACCTCGACGACCTCGATGGCGGCGACAATCCTCGCCCATGCGGGCCTGGACCCGACGATGGTGATCGGCGGCAAACTTGCCAGCATCGGGAGCAACGCCCGACTGGGGGATGGGGAAGTGATCGTCGCCGAGGCGGACGAAAGCGACGGCTCCTTCCTCAAGCTGAGCCCCTGCATCGCCGTGATCACAAACGTTGACCGCGAACACCTCGACCACTATCGGGACCTGGAGGAGATCCGGGAGGCGTTCCTCCAATTCGCCAACATCGTTCCGTTCTATGGCGCGACGATCCTCTGCATCGACGATCCCAATGTGCGGGAGATCCTCCCCCGGATCAAGCGCAAGGTGATCACCTACGGCTTGTCTCCCGAGGCGGACTACCGGGCGGAGGGGATCTGCTACTCGGGGGCATCCTCCCGTTTCTCCCTCTCCTGCCGGGGTGTCCTGCTGGGGACGGCAAAGCTGAACGTCCCCGGGCTGTTCAACGTCTATAACGCGCTGGCTGCGGTTGCAGTCGCACGGGAGATGGACCTGTCCTTTCCCGTCATCCGGGAAGGGTTGCAACGCTTCACCGGCGTCCATCGCCGTCTGGAAGTCCGGGGAAAGGCGCGGGGCGTCACCGTGGTGGACGACTACGGCCACCATCCGACGGAGATCCGCGCGACGCTCGCCGCAGCGAAACAGGTCTGGACCGGGCGGATCATCGTCATCTTCCAACCCCACCGCTTTACCCGGACGAAGGCCCTCTTCAACGAGTTTCTGACGGCCTTCCAGGATGCCGACCTCCTGATCGTCACCGACATCTATGCGGCAAGTGAAGAGCCGATCCCGGGAATAACCGCCGAGAATCTTTGCAAGGCTATCCGTCGCGCGGGTCATCCGGACGCCGTCCATTTTTCCAGTTTTGACGCCATTGCGAGCCATCTCTTGAAGATCACGCAACCGACCGATGTGATCCTGACACAAGGGGCAGGGAGCGTCTGGAAGGTGGGCGAGGCGTTTCTTAATGCGGATCGAGGAGGAAAGGACGGATGAGCGGGGATGAGATATTCCGCAGGGAGCTCCGGCAGCGTATGTCCGGGGAGATCCTTTTCGACGAACCGGCGGAACGCCATACGTCAATCGGCGTCGGCGGGCCAATCGACGCTCTTCTCTTTCCGGAAGATACGATTGAAATCAAAGAGATCGTCCATTTTCTCCGCGGACGTCAGGTCCCCTTCCTTCCGGTCGGCAACTGGACCAACCTAATCGTCCGGGACGGGGGTTTCCGGGGCGCCCTCATCTCGCTCGCGCGCCTGAGCGGTCTGAGCCTCCGGGAGAAAGGAAAGGAGGGCGTTCTTCTCCTCGCCGGGGCCGGTTGCCCGCTGTCCGAACTGACGAGTCTTGCGGTGCGCGAAGCACTCACGGGAATGGAGTTCTGCGCCGGCATCCCCGGCAGCGTCGGCGGCGCCATCCGGATGAACGCCGGGGCATACGGCGGCGAGATCAAGGATATCATTGAATCCGCAATACTTCTCGATACTTCCGGCGTTACCCGCTCCGCTGTGCGGGAAGAGCTTCATTTTACATACAGAAACCTTGACTTGCCGGCAGAAACGATTATCATCGGCGCAACATTCCTTCTCCGGCGGGGGGACGGGAAGAGGATTGTCGAGCATGTCCGGAAAAACATCGAGATCAGAAGGGAAAAGCACCCTCTGGAATTCCGGAATGCCGGTTCTATCTTCAAAAACCCGCGGGATTGCCCCGCCGGCAGGCTCATCGACGAATCCGGGCTCCGGGGAGCACGGATCGGCGACGCCCAGATCTCGGAGAAACACGGGAATTTCATTGTCAACCGGGGTCGGGCGACGGCGGAGGAGATCCTCCGCCTGATTGCGCTGGTTCAGCAGCGGGTTTTCGAAAGGACCGGTCATGCCCTCGAAACCGAGGTCAAGATCGTTGGGGAATCAAGGATGATCGGCGGCTCTGCCGATGGATTGCGGATTCGCTTATGAAGAAACCGTTTCGTCTGCAACTGGAAGCGAAAAAAAACCGGCTGAGACGCCACGCAGGAGAGGCTCTGCGGGAAGTCGGTCGGGCGCTTCTGTTGACCGGCGCCATCGTCTTCGTGACGGCGGCTCTCCTGATCGGCTACGACGGTATCCTCCGGTCTCCCTTCCTCAGCGTCCGGGAGACCGTCGTGAAGGGATGTCAGGAACTGACCGAAAAGGAGATTCTGTCCCTGGCCGCCGTCCATCCCTCGGCGAACCTGTTGACGATCAACCGGGATGCCGTCGCCCGCCGGATCCGGAACAATCCTTGGATCCAGGAGGTCTTTGTCGGCAGGGAGTTTCCCGACCGGCTGGTCATCATCGTTCGGGAAAGAAGGGCGGTCGCCCTCCTCCAGAAGGATAGCGGACTGTACCTGATCGACCGGGGAGGCGCCCCCTTCAAAAGATTGGAAACCGGCGAAGAATCGGACCTTCCGGTTCTCACGGGCTTCGTCCGGGGAGGAAGGCTGGATGAGGCGCTGGTGAAAACCTCGATTGCCCTCTTGGACGATCTCGCCGGGATCAAGGACGATCCCGCAATCGGCAAGATTTCGGAGATCCACGGGAATGAGATATTCGGACTTTCCCTGTTCACCGACACGGGACTCTGCCTGCAGCTTGGCGTCGACGGCTATGATCATAAACTCAAACGCCTCGCCTCCGTCATGGCCGATCTGGACCAGAAAAATCTGAGAACGGGTTTTATGCTGATCGATCTGAGCGATCTTGCGAAGATCAGCGTCCAGAGACGCAACGTTCTGGAGCCGGTGCGACCCAAGAAACCGGCAGGCGCCGGCAAAGGATTCCGGATGTAGGGGCGTTCATAACAATCCGGTTGTTCGGAAAACCGGAAAACGATTGTTTTCAAAAAAGGTTTGGATGACTTTCGACGGGTTCTGGAGGGTCGATGGGGAAAAAAGAGAACGTCATTGTCGGTCTGGATATCGGAACGACAAAAACCTGCGTAATCGTCGGTGAGATCCGGGAGACCGGAATCGACATCATCGGCATCGGCTCCCACCCCTCGGAGGGGTTGAGAAAGGGTGTCGTCGTCAATATCGAAAGCACCGTCGAATCGATCAAGCGTGCGGTGGAAGAGGCAGAGCGCACCTCCGGCTGCGAGATCCGTTCGGTTTATACGGGCATCGCCGGCGGCCACATCCGCGGTCAGAACAGCCTGGGAATCGTGGCCGTCAAGGGGCGCGAGGTGGAAGAGGATGATGTGGAACGGGCTCTCGATGCCGCCAAAGCCATCGCGATCCCGCTGGATCGGCAGATTCTCCATACCCTTCCGCAGTACTATGTGGTTGACGAACAGGACGGTATCCGGGACCCGGTGGGAATGTCGGGCGTCCGTCTCGAGGCAAAGGTTCATATTGTAACCGGCGCCATCACATCCATCCAGAACGTCGTGAAGTCGGTCAACCGCGTCGGACTCGACATCAACGATATCGTTTTGGAACAGATCGCCTCGAGCGAGGCGGTCCTGAGCGACGACGAAAAGGACCTGGGCGTCGCCCTGATCGATATCGGCGGCGGCACGATGGATATCGCGATCTTCTCGGAGGGAAGCATCAAGCACACCGCGGTCCTGCCGGTTGGCGGCCATTACGTCACCAGCGATATCGCCACGGGGCTTCGGACGCCGATTGCCGAGGCGGAGAAGATCAAGATCAAATACGGCTGCGCGTATATGCCGTTGATTCCCAAGGATGAGTCCATCGAGGTTCCGAGCGTCGGGGGACGAGAACCACGGGAGGTCTCCCGGCAGATCCTGGGGCGAATCATCGAGCCCCGGATAGACGAGATCCTCGGGATGGCCTACAAGGAGATCACGAAATCCGGATGCGAAGACATTCTCGCCGCGGGGATCGTCCTGACGGGCGGGACCTCGATCCTCGAAGGGGTTCCCGAACTGGCGGAACAGATCTTCAACATGCCGGTCCGACGGGGTTGCCCGACGGGCATCGGAGGACTCACGGATGTTGTGAACAGCCCCCTGTATGCAACCGGCGTCGGACTGGTGCTCTTCGGAAGCCGGAACATCACCCGGGAGAAGCTGAGCCGTGCGGAAGGAAATTTCATCAGTCGTCTCTTCAAGAGGCTGAAACAGTGGGTTCTTGAATTCTTTTAGGGAGGGGAGGCATTATGTTCGAATTGTCGGAGAAGGACCCGGAAAGCACGGCAACGATCAAGGTGATCGGCATCGGCGGCGCAGGCGGAAATGCGGTGAACACGATGATCTCCTACAGCCTTCAGGGGGTTGGTTTCATCGCAGCCAATACCGATGCGCAGGCGCTGGGAGCCTCAGCCTCGCCGGTCAAAATCCAGTTGGGCGCCGAAGCCACCAAGGGGCTGGGCGCCGGTTCGGACCCGGACATCGGCCGGCAGGCAGCCATCGAAACCCGGGAGACGCTCCGCGAACACCTCGAAGGGTCCGATATGGTCTTCATCACCGCCGGACTGGGAGGCGGCACGGGAACGGGCGGCGCGCCGATCGTTGCGGAAATCGCCAAGGAAATTGGAGCCTTGACCGTGGCGGTCGTGACGAAACCCTTCCAGTTTGAAGGGAGAAAGCGGAACGGACAGGCAGAGGAGGGGATCGCCGAATTGCGAAAGATGGTGGACACCCTCATTATCGTCCCCAATCAGCGCCTGCTGAGTCTCGGGGGAAGGGAGCTCTCCCTGCTCGACGCCTTCAAGAAGGCCGACGACATTCTCTACCACGCCGTCAAGGGGATCTCCGACCTGATCATGGTTCCGGGGCTGATCAACCTCGATTTCGCCGATGTGAAGAACATCATGTCGCAGATGGGTCTGGCCCTGATGGGAACCGGAACGGCCGGCGGCGAAAACCGGGCGGTGGAGGCGGCGCAGAAGGCAATTTCCTCGCCGCTCCTGGAAGACAATACGATCCAGGGCGCACGCGGCGTCCTTTTGAACATCACCGGCGGCCCGGGCATGACCATCCATGAAATCAACGAAGCCTCCTCGATGATCCAGGCGGAGGCCCACGAGGATGCGAATATCATTTTCGGCACGGTCGTCGACGAGTCGATGGGGGACAAGATCCGGATCACCGTCATCGCAACCGGCTTCGAGATCACCGAAAGCACGGCCAGGGCAAACGTTGCATCGCTCGGCGGTTTCCGACGGGCGAACAACATCGCTGTTCCCACTTTTATCCGGAACGAAAAATCCGCGGACGGCGCCGGCGCGGTCAACGTCGAAAGGACCGAAGACGACGGCAATCCCGATCTGGAGATCCCCACCTTTCTCCGGCGGCAGGCGGATTAAACAGGTGCTGAGTGCTGAGTGTAAAAAAAGCGCTAAGTCCTCGGCACATGGCACTTGTTGTAAGGGCCGAAGATGTCCTGGAAACAAATCAAGCGCTGCCTGGATCGCCTCGCCGGCGAGGAGGGCTGGTCCCGGAAGGTCTGGGGAGACGCCCTGACGGTCTGCCTCGTTTATCCGAACCTTTACCGGACGGGAATGTCCAATCTCGGCTTTCATGCCGTCTATGCCTTGATCAACCGCCATCCCGCCTGCCTGTGCGAAAGGGCCTTCCTTCCCGAACCCGTTGACGAAGCTCTCCCCGCCGGCGGCATGTCCCCGATCAGCATTGAGTCGCAGCGGCCCCTCGCCGACTTCGACATGGTCGCCTTCTCCCTCTCCTTTGAGAACGATTATCCCCAGATCCTCCGGATTCTCGAAATGGCGGGCATCCCGGTCGAGACTGCGGACCGGGAAGAGAGGCATCCTCTCGTCATTGGGGGGGGCATCGCCGTCACCCTGAACCCCGAACCCCTCGCCGACTTCTTCGACCTCTTTCTCCTCGGAGAGGGTGAAGCGGTTCTCCCGGGGTTTCTCGATCTGGCGGCCTCCCTCCAGCGTGATCTCCCGCGGGAGGCCTTCCTTGTCCGGATCCAGAAGGAGATTGCCGGGGCCTATGTCCCCCGGTTTTACCGGGTGACCGCCGGGGAGGACGGACGCATCGCCGCCCGGAAACCGCTCGATCCCGCCTTTCCCCGCCGGATCGTCCGGCCATGGGTCGCCGACCTCGACGCCTTTGCGACCGAACAGCAAATCATCACCAAAGAGACGGAACTTGGCGGGATGTATCTCACGGAGGTCAGCCGGGGATGCGGACGGGGATGCCGCTTCTGCGCTGCCGGCTTCGTCTTCCGTCCGGTCCGGTTCCGGGGCGCTGCGGCGCTGGAACCCTCCTTCCGGCGGGGTCTCGAAAAGGGGATGACCATTGGCCTTCTGGGAACGGCCGTATCGGACCACCCCGCTCTCCTCCCCTTCTGCCGTTCCATCCTCAACCAAGGGGGGAGCGTGGCCGTCGGCTCCCTGCGCCTGGACCGGATCGGCGCCGAAATAACGGCGATCCTCAGGGAAACAGGAGTGGAAACCGTCTCCCTCGCCCCCGAGGCCGGTTCACAGCGACTCCGGGATGTGATCCGCAAAGGGATCACCGAGCGTGATATCTTTTCCGCGGTTGAAAAACTCATGGAATGTGATATCGTACAGGCGAGGCTGTACTTCATGGTCGGCCTGCCGACGGAGACGGACGAGGATGTCGAGGCGATTATCCGGCTGGTCCAAGAGATGGAACAACATGCCCGTCGGATTTCGGCGGGGAAGAAGGGGTTTCGGCGCCTGACGATCAGCATCAATCAGTTCATTCCCAAGGCCGCGACTCCCTTCCAATGGCATTCCCTGGAGGATGTCGCCGTCGTCCGCCGGAGGGTCCGACGGATCAAGGAGGGTCTGCGCAGCGAAAAGGCGGTCCGGGTTACCCACGACTTGCCAAAATGGAACTATATCCAGGCGCTGCTTGCGCTCGGGGACCGGGAGGCCGGAAAGTTCCTGATGGCCGCCCACCGCCTGGGCGGCAACTGGGCTCGCGCGTTTCGCGAGATGAACGCAAACGCCGACTTTTATGTCTATCGCCGGAAGGAAATCGATGAGATCCTGCCTTGGGATTTCATCGACCACGGCGTTCCGAAAACGTTTCTGATCAAAGAATACCGGAAAGCCATGTCCGGGTCACCGGGGGCGGATTAAAACCTGTCCCCATCAGAAAAAACAGGAGACAAAACCATGACCACCGTCCGCACACCCCAGCCCCAGATCAGACAGATGAAAGGCGTGTTCCTCTTCATCGCCGTGATGGTCCTGTTGATGATGTTTCTTCGCGTCATCGGCCTGATCACCGAGTGGTTCTGGTTTCAGGAGGTGGGTTACCAGACGATCTTTACCGTAACCCTCCTGGCCAAAATCAAGACCGGCGCCCTCTTCGGGGTGGGCTTCTTCATCATTTTCTGCGGCAGTCTGTTGATCGCGCTTCGCCTGTCGCGGGAGCCCCTCTTCGGCAACCAGGGGAATGCGGCAGGATTCCACATCCCCCTGCAGGAGCTGGGGCCGGGCCTCCTCAAGGTCCTGATCCCCGTCGGCGCCTTCCTGTTCGCCCTTTTCGCCGCCGCGAACGGTTCCGCCCAGTGGGAAAACCTGCTGCTCTTCCTGAACCCTTCATCCTTCGGCGTCGCCGACCCGCTCTTCCAGAAGGATGTCGGCTTCTATGTCTTCCAGCTCCCCTTCCTGCTCCACATCTTCGGCTGGCTGAAGTTCGTTCTCATGGCAACCACCGCGGCGACCGGATTCCTCTATCTGATCCGGCGATCTTTCCTGTTCATCCCGCCCCGGATCTGGAAGATTGCCCCGGCCGCACGGATTCATCTGGCGATCCTCGTCGCCCTCTTCTTTTTCTGGGGCGTCTTCGGCGCCTGGCTCGACCTCAACGATCTGCTCTTCACGAAACGGGGGGTGGTTTTCGGGCCGGGCTACACCGACGTGACCACGCAGATCTGGGTCTTGAAACTCATGATGGGGCTCTATGCCGCTGCCGGGCTCTCCGCGATCTTCTTCGCCTTTAAGCCGGACTGGCGTTTCCCGGCAGCCGCCGTTCTGCTCCTCGTCGCCGTGTCGGTTCTGGGCCGGGGGATTTACCCCTCCCTCATCCAGAAATTCCAGGTCATTCCCAACGAGATCGTCGCCGAGAAACCTTACCTGGAGAAGAACATCCAGTATACCCGCATCGCCTACGGCCTGACCCAGATCGAGGAAAAGGAGTTCCCGACGGAGGACAATCTGACGGCGAAGGACCTGGAGAAAAACAACCTGACGGTGAAGAACATCCGTCTCTGGAATCACGCTCCGCTCTTGCAGACCTACGCCCAGCTCCAGGAGATGCGGACCTACTACAAATTCACCGGCGTCGACAACGACCGTTACATGATCAACGGCGAATACCGGCAGGTGATGCTCTCCCCGCGGGAGATCTCCTATCCGGCATTGCCGTCCCGGACCTGGGTCAACGAACACCTCGCCTACACCCACGGCTACGGCGTCGTCATGGGCCCTGTGAATCGCATCTCCCCCGAGGGTCTCCCGGAGTTCTTCATCAAGGACATCCCCCCCGTCTCGACGACGCCCATTAAGGTCACCCGCCCGGAGATCTACTTCGGGGAGAACTCCAACGAATATGTCTTCGTCAAGACCAAGATGCCGGAGTTCGACTACCCCGTGGGCGACAAGAATGTCTACTCCCGCTACGAAGGAACGGGAGGCGTCCCCCTTTCCTTCCTGAAGAAACTCATCTTTGCGGTCCGTTTCGGTTCCATCACGATGCTCCTGTCGGATGACATTACCTCGGAAAGCCGGATTGTGTACCATCGGAACGTCCGGGAGCGGGTCTCGATGATCGCCCCCTTTGCCCAACTGGATACGGACCCATATCTCGTCATCTCGCCGGAGGGACGCCTGCTCTGGTTCATCGACGGCTACACGGTCACCGACCGTTTCCCCTATTCGGAGCCAACCCCGAAGATGGGCAACTATATCCGCAACACGCTGAAGGCGGTGGTGGACGCTTATGACGGAACAGTCCAGCTCTACGTCAGCGATCCGACCGATCCCATCATGCAGACCTACAGCCGGATCTTTCCCGGCATCTTCAAGCCGATGGACGAGATGCCGGAGACGCTCCGGAACCATGTCCGCTATCCGCCGGGAATGATGGCGATCCAGGCGCGGATGTACCGGGCATACCACATGCAGGATGCGCAGGTCTTCTACAACAAGGAGGACCTCTGGTCCATCCCCGGGAAACAGGTCGCAGGCAGCCAGCAGGCCATGGATCCCTATTACACCATCATGAAGCTCCCCGATGCCGAAAAGGAAGAATTCATCCTTCTTTCCCCTTTCACGCCCAGCATGAAGGACAACATGTCCGCCTGGATGGCCGCCCGCTGCGACGCCCCCCATTACGGAAAGGTAGTCGTCTATAAGTTCCCCAAGCAGAAGCTGGTCTACGGCCCCCGGCAGATCGAGGCGCGGATCGACCAGGACACGCTGATTTCCCAGCAATTGACGCTCTGGCAGCAGCATGGATCGAACGTGATTCGGGGGAGTCTGCTGGCCATCCCGATCGAGAAGTCGATCCTCTATGTCGAATCCCTCTACCTGGCCGCCGCCAACGGCCAGCTCCCCGAGCTGAAAAGGGTGATCGTGGCCTATGGAAACAATATCGCCATGGAGGAGACGCTCGACCTTGCCCTCCGGAAGATCTTCGGCGGGGGGCCGATGAAGGACCGGGAACCGCAAGCAGAGGCGAAAAAGCCCGTGGCGGGCGCGGAATGGAGCGACCGGCAGACGGCCCTCGAGGCCCTCGGCCACTTCCGGAAGGCGCAGGAGTTCCTTCGCCAGGGGAATTGGGGAGGCTACGGCGAGGAACTCAAGAAGACGGGCGAGCTCTTGCTCTCTCTCGAAAAGAAAGGCGGAGGATCAAAATAGTGACTGCGGTCCGATCCGGGCCGGGGCAGATGTGCGATCAACAATATTGGAGGCCTACCAATGAGAAATGACAACACAGCAACCGCAGCTCCGGGAAAAGCCGTTAAAACCGCCCGGGTGTTGAAGATTTCCGAAGCAAGCTGCGGAGAATCTTCAACCATGAAGCGGAACATACCATTTCGTTTTTGCTCGCAACTCCCGCGGCAAGCCGAGGAAAATGCGCTCGCAGGCGGTTTCATCCGCAAACTGGTCGTCTTTGGTCTGCTGTTTTCGCTGATCGGTTGCGCCCCCAAGCTCTACAACATCAACATGCGGTACGAGCCGACGAAGGTGATCCCATCGGCTCTGACGGACGGTCGAAAATACAGTCTGACCGTAGCCTCTTTCATCGATCGCCGGAAGATGGAGGACACGATCCTGATCGGCAGGGTGATCCAATCGGACGGAACCCCGATTCCGATCCTGCCCAGATACGTCAAGCCGACGGACGCCGTCGCTTCCGCACTCCGCGAACTCATGTTCAAGGCGGGATACACCGTCTTTCCGGACAAGCCGGTCTGGGACCTTTCGGAGAATTCCATCCGGCCGGAGTGGGGGACGCTCCTCATCGGCGGAACGATCGATGAGCTCGATGTGACATGCATCGAGACGTTCACGATGAAACGATACAGCGCCAAGGCACGGGTGACTCTCTGGTTTGCCGACGTCCAGAAAAAACGGATCTTCTACCGGCTCACATCGGAAAGCCATTCCTCCCTGGACCATATCATCCTCTCGGAGGGGAAGCTCGAGAACGAAATCAACGGCGTCCTCTCCAGTGCCTTGGAAAACGTGATCGGGGGCGGGGAGACCGGCCGCCGGATCCGGGAAGCGCTCAAGCAATAGCAGCCCCTCCTGTCTCGACAGACCGGGAATCCGTGCGGCGGGAAACGGCCGTATGGATTCCCGGTTCACCTTGTCCTCCATCCTATTCCCGGCGGAAAAGCTCGATTTCGAAGAGCTTCGGCCACAATTTCCCCGTCACGAACAACCGATTCCCGCCGGCGTCGTAAGCGATCCCGTTGAGCATATCCACGGGAATCCGCCGGTCTGCGTCCGGGAGCAAGCCGCGCAGATCGATCCGGCCGGTCATGGCGCCGGTTTGGGGGGAAATCCTCACGATCCAATCCGTCCGGTACACATTGGCGAAAATCTCGCCTCGAACGAACTCCAGTTCGTTGAGATCCGCCAACGGCGCTTCGCCGTACCGCACATTCAGACGCCCCGTTTCCCGGAAGGTTTTGGGGTCGAGAAACCGCAGGGCAGCGGTGCCGTCGCTCATGATCAGGCGGTCCCGATCGTGGGTCAGACCCCACCCCTCGCCCGGATAGCGAAAGGTCCCCCGCACCTTCAGGCCCGAACGGTCATAGATGAACCCCAGGTTCGAATTCCAGGTCAATTGCAACAGACTGCCGCCCCACTCCGTGATTCCCTCGCCGAAATATTGCCGGTCCAGCAACCGCTGCTCAACCACCCGGCCGGTTTTCAGTTCGACCTTCCGCAGGCTGGAGGCGCCGTGGAGTCCGGTGCTCTCGTAAAGGAATCCGTCATGGTAGATGAGCCCCTGTGTAAATGCCTGCCGGTCGTGAGGATAAACTTTGACCACACGGTACCCATAGAGGGGGAGCCCTGCCTGTTTCTGCCCCGCAAACGACGTCGGGGAAGCGATCCGGGAAAAGTCCGGAAGCAGACCGATCATCACTGCTATCGAGAGCACCGCCAGGACTTTCGCTGTCGGGCTTCGCTTTGGGCTCATGATCATAGGTTACCAATGCGGCTGGTTTCCGATGCGATGTCCCATCACCTCGGTGGTATCGGATACCACGACAAAGGCGGCCGGGTCCTCACTGCGCACGATCCGCTTCAAGGTGGCCAGTTCGCGAAAGGTCACGACCGTATAGAGGATCTGCTGCTCCCGCTGCGAAAAGCCTCCCTCACCGCGAAGGATCGTCACCCCCCGGTGGATCTCACTGAGGATGCTTCGGGAGATCTCCTGCCAACGGGGCGAGATGATGAAAATCGCCTTTCGCTGGCTCAGCCCTGTGACCACGAGGTCCACGATCTGCGCGGAAACGTAGAGGTAGATCAGGGTATAGAGTGCGTCCTCGAAGGAAAACAGCAGGGCCGCAGCCGCCAGGACCAGGATGTTGAAGGCGAGCCGGGTCGTTCCCAGGCGGATGGAAAAGCGGTGGAGGAGCATTACCGACAGGATGTCCGTTCCGCCCGCCGACCCCAGGGACTTCAGGATGATCCCCGACCCGGTTCCCAGGATGATGCCGGCCAGGATGGCGGCCAGAAGTTTGTCCTGAATCGGAAGCGGTCCAACATCCAGCCAAGCAACTGCGCCGGAATAGAGGAGTGTTCCGACGATGCTGTACAGAAAAAACCGGCGGCTGATGAAAAACCAACCGGCCAGAAAAAGCGGCACATTTGCAAGGGCGTAGATCAGGGCGACGGAGAGGGTCGGCACGAGATAATGGAGGACGAGTGAAAACCCCGTTACTCCGCCACTGACGAAGCGGTGGGGGATCAGAATTCCGTTGATCCCCAAGGCAGTCAGTGCGCTTCCGACACTCAGCAGACCCAGATTCAATCCGATGGTTTTCAGGACCGGCCAGCCGCCCCATTGGGAAACACCCTTCATTTAAATTTACCTCCCACTCCCGACCTCTTTCCCCGTGGACCCCGGATGGGATACGCATCAGCCTTGATCCAGGACACTGCGGTTCGTCTTCGCGATGCAGTCCGTCTGCATGATACAGGGATCAACGGAAAAAGTATACAGAGAATGCATCTTCGTTTCCCTTTTTTCTTGACAGACCGACCGATTTCATGAAGAGTCTCCGACCTGTGGCCGAATGCGGCTTCGAACCGATCAAGTCGATACATGATCCCGTTTGCATCCCCGGGGAAACAGATCCCGGAGGTAATTTTTCAAGGACAAGAATGTTCATGGTCATCTACGGCAAGCTCGCCCTGACCGCAATCTTCTGGGGCGGCACCTTCGTGGCGGCCCGGGTCGTCGCCCAGGACATGGGTCCCTTCACCGCATCATTTCTACGATTTTTCGCGGCTTCCCTCTTTCTGATCGCCCTGATCCTCCGGAAGGAAGGACGACTCCCCCGCTTGCGGCGGCATCAAATTATTCCGGCCATCCTCCTCGGAATGACCGGTGTCTTTGCCTACAACGTTTTCTTTTTCCTCGGGATGAAAACCATCACCGCCGGCAGGGCCTCGCTCATCGTAGCCTCCAATCCGGTCTTCATCTCCCTGCTGTCCGCTATGCTGTTCCGGGAAAGACTGCATTCGGGCAAGATTGCCGGGATCATCCTCTGTCTCAGCGGCGCCGTCCTTGTCATCTCCCGGGGAAACCCCGTTGCGCTCTTTACCGGTGGTGTGGGCTGGGGAGAATTGTATATCACGGGCTGCGTCGCAAGCTGGGTCTCCTACACCCTGATCGGTAAGGCGATCATGAAGGATTTCACGCCGCTTGCGGCGGTCACCTGCTCCTGCCTGATCGGCGCGGTCGCCTTGCTTCCCCCGGCCCTTCTCGAAAACATCACGGGACTTGCAGGTGGTTTCAGCCTGGCGGACTGGACGGGGATCCTCTATCTCGCCTTCTTTGGGACGGTCCTCGGCTTTCTCTGGTACTATGAAGGCATCCAGGCGGTCGGCCCCTCCCGGGCCTCTGTCTTCATCAACCTCGTCCCGGTCAGCGGCGTCTTTCTGGGATGGCTGATCCTCGGCGAGGTCATCAACTTTTCCCTGCTGGCCGGAGCGGCGTTGGTGGTCGGCGGTGTCTATTGGACCAACCGCCCCCGCTGAGGCGCCGGAGCGACTGCAGCAAGAAGACCTTCCGCATCCACCCGGAGGAGGACCACATCCAAGCCGCACGAAAGGTATTGACAGCCCTCGTGAAGGTGTATAAAAATAGGTTAAACGTGAGTGCCCCTCCCACAGGTGGGGTATTCTGCGAGAGAATCTTTTAAAAGGGAGGTTGGAAAATCATGCAGGCATTGTTTACATTGACATCTTCGGAATCCAAAAGGCTGCTGGGCAAGGCCGTCGCAGCGATGCCCGAGGTGCAGCATGCGAAAAAAAACGGTTATCTGGTCATCGGCCGGGGTTCGACCAACGCCTTCATCCTGGAAGAACTCCTGAACATCAAAATGGACAAGGAGCTATACGCAGCCGGTCAGGTGATCAAGGGGGTGTTTTGCATGCTGCCTGCGGGGCTGAGAGCGAAACCCATCACCCTGCACAAAGGCGAGATCCTGAATGTGGAACCGGGTGCCGCCATCGACAAGCTGACCCCCGGCGATGTGCTGATCAAAGGGGCCAACGCCGTCGACCCTTTCGGCAATGTCGGCGTGGTCATGGCGGGTCCGGGAGGCGGGACGATGGGTCAGTTCTACATGGCCCTGAAGGCCCAAGGGGTCACGACGATCTATCCGGTCGGCCTGGAAAAGCTGATCCCGTCCGTCGAGGAGGCGGCCCGCTACGGCGGGAAAATGCTACTGGGCCGGACCATCGGCTGCCGGGTGGGGATGGCCCTGGTCGCGGACGGCCGGATCGTGACGGAAATCGAGGCGATCGAAATCCTTTTCGATCTGAAGGCCGTCCCTTACGCCGCCGGCGGCTGGGGTGGGGCGGAAGGCTCCGTGACGCTGATCGTCGACGGGGAGGAGGAGGATGTGAACCGCTGCCTCGACTTTATCGAGGGGATCAAGGGGGAACCGCCCCTGCCCGCGGCCAAGGGACCCTGCAAAGGCTGCGGCGCCCCGTGCAGCTTTGACGGGAAGGAAGCGGAAGAACTGCCGGCCTATCTGAGATAATCGGGCCTGGGGACACCTTGCGGCAAGGTGTCCCCACATGTCTCCGGAACAATGGAAACCCGTATGATGAAATCCTTCCGGATCGCGACCTACAACGTCAATTCCATCCGGAGCCGCCTCCATATCGTTCTCCCGTGGCTCCGGGAGCATCGTCCCGACGTCTTCTGCATGCAGGAAACGAAGGTGGAGGACGACCTCTTTCCCGCTGCGGCGTTCGCCGCTGAGGGCTATCAGGTGATCTTCCGGGGGGCGAAGCAGTACAACGGCGTCGCGATCGCCTCCCGGGAAACGCCGGAGACGGTCCGATACGGCCTTGAGGATGGCGGTCCGGCAGACGGAGACCGCCTGATCGCCGCTGTCTTTTCGGGCATCACCGTCGTCAATACCTACCTCCCCCAGGGGCGGGAGAAGGAAACGCCTCATTTCGCCTACAAGCTCGAATGGTTCCGGCGACTGCGAAACTTCCTGGACCGTTCCAGCTCCCCTGCGACACCGCTGATCTGGTGCGGCGATCTCAACGTCGCCCCGGAGGGGATCGACGTCCACGATCCCAAAAGTCTTCTCGGCCATGTCTGCTTTACGCCGGAGGTCTGGGAGGCCTTTGCCGCCGTCCGGTCATGGGGTCTCGAAGACCTGTTCCGCCGGCGCCATCCGGGGGAGCCGGGCCGCTACACCTTCTTCGATTACCGGGTCCCCTCCGCGGTGAAGCGCGGGCTCGGCTGGAGGATCGACCACATTCTCGCCACGCCGCCGCTTGCCGCCCGCTGTCTCTCCTGCGAAATCGATCTCGGCCCGCGTCTCGCCGAAAAGCCCTCCGATCATACAATCCTCACGGCCGACTTTACCGGTGGATGGGAAACCCCTTGAACGATCCGGATATTCTGAAAACCAATGACGAGATCGCCCGGAAATTCGAGAAAATCGAGGCGGATATCCTCCTCTGTCATCGAATCGAAGAACTTTTCGAAAGGCTGCTTTCGGGGAGCGAGGAGGCGTTCGGAATCCCTTTCGTCTGGCTCTCCCTCCTCCGCAGGCCGGAGACGGAGATGCTCCGCAAGCTCCTGGGAAAATCCGATATCCTGCGAGACCGGATCAACATCATGGCGCCGGCGCCTTTTCTCGAAATTGTCCCGGATTTCACGCATCCGCTCCTTGTGAGCGGGGATCTCCGACCCTTTTTCCGTCTGATGCCGCCCAACGTGAAGTACTTCCTCCGCTCTCTGGCCATCGCCCCCCTCACCCGCCACGGGGTGTTGATCGGCAGCCTCAATCACGGGGATGCGTCCCCGGATCGCTACCGGCCCGGAATGGACACCACCCTCCTCAACCATCTGTCCGGGACGGTTTCCGAACACCTCTCCCGGCTCCTGCCGCCGGCGGGAAAAAGAACAGCCGGGAAGAAAACATGAATCCGAATTGTACCCTGCATAATCTACAATCCCATCAAGGAATGAAGCAAGCTTTGGGGAATAGGACCGGAAGAGATTCAAGACAGGCGATAAACATCGGTGCCGTATTCCACATTTTGAGCCAATACTTCCTTGACATACAAGTACTTTGCTGCTTATAGTCCCTCCGTCAAAAGCAGTATCTCCTCAAATATTTTATCTATCGAACAATGGAAGACGTGAGTTATTTCACCGATGAGCAGGGTAATTATCTGGTGTTGACAAAGAATCTATGGGCAGGCTGATGGCAAAGGAACAAAAAAAAGTTGCACTGGTGATTGGTTCGGGAAGCGTGAAATGCGCGGCGGCGATTGGCCTGCACAAGGCGCTGGTCCGTGAGGGCATCGACGTGGAGATGGTTGTCGGCTGCAGCGGCGGCGCGCTGTACGCGGCCTTCATTGCGCTTGGACACTCTCCCGAGGAATCGCAGGAGCTGAGCATGCGCCTGTGGACGCGCGACGTGACGGCAAAACACAGCTCCCGTTCCCCCTGGCAGATTCTCATGCCCAGGCTCTTCGGATTCAACGAGAACTTCGGCACCGTGGACGACACCCTGGTGATGGAACGCTTTCGGGCGGCCTTCGGGAACCGGAGACTGGAAGAGACAAAAATTCCGCTTTATGTGACCGCAACCGATTTCGAGTGCGGTGACCAGGTGGTCCTGACGCAGGGCAAGCTGGTGGATGCCCTGCGCGGCAGCATCGCCATTCCGTACATTTTCAAAGCGCACCGCGTTGACGGGAAACTTCTGGTGGACGGATACCTGAGCGACCCGATGCCGGTCGGCGTGGCCATCAGGGAGGGGGCCAACGTCATCCTGGCGATGGGGTTCGAGAGTCCCTTTCAAGAAAATATCGATTCGTTGATGCGCTACACCTTTCAGGTCAGCAGCATCATGTCCAACAATCTCCTGAAATCAAATTTCGCCTTTCACCAGCTTGCCCACCACAGCGAAGTGATTCCCATCTTGCCAAAATTCAATCAGCGGATTAGGCTGTTCGATACCGACAAGATCCCTTACATCATCGAGGAAGGCAAGCGGGCCGCAGAAGAGCAGATGCCCTATCTTAAAAAATTGCTCGAGACTGGTTCTTGATTCCTTTGTCTGCGCCCTACTGCGCAGATTTTTTAGGATGCATCACGTGTCACTCCGCCGCGAGTTAACCGATTATCACTCCTGCGTGGAAGACTATCTTGAAATCTTTGTCGGGATCTATTGCGAGTTTTTCGGATGGAGGGAGAATAGCCGACAGAACGCCTTATGAAATGGCTGCGGCTGTTTCTTCCTGCAGGCGCAGGAGGATGGAAGATATCCGGACGGGACAGGAAGGATCCATTGAGAGGTTTTTCAGGGACTCCGGGAGCGTTTTGTACTGTTCTTTCGTGTATGCGGCGATGTCCTTCAAGCTGGAGGCCGGCGAAAGGCGGACGCCCTTTTCCATCACCTTTCCGATCAGGGGAACGCCCTCCTGCGGGTCGTTTTCCACCGTGAGGGTGTCTCCACTCATGACGCCGTTGTCGAACCGGCGGAAAACCTGCTTGCGTCCCGGCATGGTGGCTTTTCCCCGGGATTTTTTCATGCGCGGTTTACCGGCATACTCCATCAGTTTATAGGCGCACTCCAGATAGGGCGCGTCTTCGGAGGTGTCGAGCTTCGTTCCCACGCCGAAGCCATCAATGGGCGCCCCCTGGGACAGAAGATCGCGGATGGCGTATTCATCGATATTTCCGCTGACAAAGATATGGACGTCTTCAAGCCCTTTTCCGTCAAGGACTTTCCGAACCTCCTTCGATAAGCCGAGAATGTCTCCGCTGTCTATCCTGACGGCCCGTGTCGCTATGCCTTCTTTCCGAAGGGCCAGGGCGGCGTCCGCGGCGCGATGGGCGCCCCTGATCGTATCATAGGTATCGATCAGGAGCGTAACGTTGCCGGGGTTGGCCCTGCCGTAAGCAATGAAGGCATTTTCCTCTTCCCCGTGGGCTTCAATGTACGAATGGGCCATGGTTCCAAAGAGGGGAATGCCGTAAAGGCATCCGGCGATAACGGTGGCAGAACCTGCGAAACCTGCAATACAGGACGCCCGGGCTGCCAGGATGCCTGCTTCCGCACCGTGGGCGCGACGAAGACCGAAATCGACAAGGATCACCTTTTCCCCGGCGGCGATGACGCACCGGGCGGCTTTACTGGCGATGGATGTTTCAAAGTGGAGGAAGTTGATGATCCGTGTTTCGACAAGCTGGGCCAGGGCTATGGGGGCTTCCACGCGGATCAGGGGTTCGTTCTCGAAAAAAATGGTTCCTTCCGGCATTGCGTATACATCTCCCATGAAGCGGAGGGAACGGAGATAGTCCAGAAGGCGCTTCGAAAAGCGGTCCGTGGATGCGAGCCAGGCGATCTCTTCGTCGGTGAATGCCAGTCCTTCCAGATAGGACAGGACGGATTCCAGCCCCGCGGCAACAAGAAAGCCGCGGTTCTTCGGCAGATTGCGGATGTAGAATTCAAAAACGGCCTTTTCTTCCATGCCCTCCCGGAGATACGCCTCCAGCATGGTCAATTGGTAGAGGTCCGTCAGAAGGGGGCTGGTCAATGGATTCATGTCATTCCTCAATGGCATCCGAGGCGATCAGGTGGGCGCCCAAGGCCTCCATCTCGGCGAGGGCTTTGCATCCGTCCCCCGGCGTGACATCGACGGCGCAGACCGTGTCCGTCATGACAAAAACCTCAAAACCCTCCTTGCAGGCGTCCCGAACGGAGTTGATAACACAATAATCCGTCGCGAGACCGCAGAAGAAGATGCGTCTGATTTTTGCTTCCCTGAGAATCTCCGTGAGGGTCCGGCCTCCCTCTTTGTGCGCGTGCATGGTCGAATACTGTTCGATCTTTCTATGCGTTCCTTTGGAAAGGATCGCGGCGTTGTCGGGGATGTCAAGGCGGGCGGAAAAGGCCGCATCCTCCGTTTCCTGAATCCCATGGGGCGGCCATGGGCCTCCCTGATCCCTGAAGGAGCAGTGGTCCCACGGATGCCAGTCCCTCGTGAAAAAGACCGGATGCGGTCTGCGGCGGAATATCCGGATGACCTTGTTGATGGGGTCGATGATCCTGTCGGCCTTGGCGATACCGAGGGTTCCTCCGGGGAGAAAACAATTTTGCACATCAACGCATAGCAGAACATCATGTTCTTTGAGGGTCACGGAACGGGGGAGCTGGTTTGCCGTCATCAAATGTCTCCGGATGGGGTATTCATGACAATCGTATTATTACATCGGCAACAATATTTGTCAAAGGCATCATTGTGAGATGCAAGGATTGCGGCAAGTTTTTATCAGACCTCCGCATCCGGCTTGTGCGGTTTCAGGGCGAGGATCAGGAAGGTCACGATCAGCAGGACGGTAAGATTGAGAAGCCAGGCGAATGTGTAGGTTCCGCTGAGGTCATAGACATATCCCGTTATGATGGGACCCAGGCTGCCGCCGACGGCAATGAAGAAGGTCAGCATGCCGTACGCGGTGCCCAGAATTTGGCGGCCGAAACGGTCTGCCAACAGATAGGGGATCATCGGCGCCATGGATCCATAACCGAAACCGAACAGGAGGGCGAAGCAGAAAAGAAGCGTGACCGTGTCCGCCATCAACAGGAACATCATTCCGGTCGCCATGAAAAAGAGGCCGATGGCGGCGGCGTACTTCGCATCCCGGATGCGGTCGCTCAGCCACCCGAAAAAAAACCGGCCCAGAACGCTCGCCAGGCCGATCATCCCCAGGGATGAGGCCGCAGCGATCCGGTCGATGTACCGATCCAGGGCATGGGGAACCTGATGAACCATGGCCGACATTTCAGCCATAAATGCAATGCTGTAACAGACGACCAGAATCCAGAACCGTGAATCCCGAAGGATCTTCCCGAGGGACGGTCCGAGCCGCGGCCCGCCGTCCGACGCCGCATCGCCCCCCCGGTCCATTCCCCCACCCCCGTCCGGCAGCAGGCCGTAATCCTCCGGCCGGGTCTTCCCCATGAACCATTGGGAGAGAATCACCCCAATCGCCAAAACGATTCCGCCCAGGCCGAGGAACCCGACCCGCCAACCATAAACCTTGACGACCCAGCCGGCCAGGGGCGCCAGGACCATCGTTGCAACGCCGATGCCGATAGAGGCGGCGCCGATGGCCACCCCCCTCTTCCGGATAAACCATTTTCCAACCGAGGAGTTGCAGACGACGGCGCCGAAACAGGCGCTGCCGAACCCGCCGAAGAGTCCGTAGGTAATGTAGAATTGCCATGGTTCATGGACAAAGGGGGTCAGAAAAAGGCCGATGGCCACCAGGGCGGACCCCGCGGTGATCAACCAACGGGGGGCGATCCGGTCGACCAGGCGGCCGGAAAAGATTCCCCCGATCCCGTACGCCAGAACGAGGATGGACATCCCGGCGGAGATGACCGACCGGGACCATTGGTACTCCAGTGCCATCGGCTTGACGAAGACGCCGAAGCTGTAACGCGCCCCGTAATTGATCCCCAGGATCAGAAAGGCTCCCAGCACCACATACCAGCCCCAGTAGATCCCACTCCGGTTGTCCCCCATACCCTCTCCTTCCTATGAACGGATGACGAAACCGGTTTCAGATATCACAATCACCCCGGGATGACCAGTGCCCGGAAAGGATTTCCGCTTCCGATCCTTTACGGCGCCGGCCTTCTGTGTTAAAAAAGATTCATGATTCATAAAACGATCTCCCGAAAAAAAGTCCCCGGAAAAGCAGGCAGGCCACGCGGGAAGCAACCGCCCGGAAAACCTCATCGGGACAGACATGCACGGCCCCGCCTCCGAATGAAACCGGAGGCCGAATCTTTGTTGAAGCCGGTCTTCGCGAAAATCGGCAAACCCATCACCGCGCCGTTTCGGCCGGACCCTTTTCAATCGGACGCGATTGAAGCGATCCGGCTGGGGGATTGTCTGGTCATGGCCCCCACCGGTTCCGGGAAAACCTGGATCGCCGAAGAGGCGATCCGCTCCGTTTTCTTGAGCGGGGGACGCTGCTGGTACGCCTCCCCCCTGAAGGCGTTGACCAATGCCAAATGGGTCGAATTCGGGCAGCACTTCGCTGCGGCCAATGTCGGCATCGTAACCGGGGATACAAAGGAAAACACCGACGCCCCGATCATCGTCGGCACGACCGAGATCCTCCGGAATCAGCTCTACGACGCCATGCACAGCGGGGAAAACCTGAACTGCGACCTGGTCATCCTCGACGAGGCTCATTTCCTGGGGGACCGGGACCGGGGGGTGGTCTGGGAGGAGATCATGATCTACCTCCCCGTCCGGATCAACCTGCTGCTGCTGTCGGCGACCATCGGCAACGGCGAGGAAATCGCCGCCTGGCTCGCCTCCATCCGGGGGAAGCCCTGCCGGATCATTCGGGAAGAGAAGCGGCCCGTTCCCCTCTATCCCCTTTTCCTCCACCCCTCCGGCCGTCTCATGCCCCTGATCGAGAGAAACAGGCTCTTCGGGAAGATCGATCCTATTGTCGACCGGCGGCGGCACGGCCGTCCGGAAAGGGGGCTTCCGCCGTTCGGGGAGATGATGGCCGTCATGGATCACTTTAACCTCCTCCCGGCGATTTTTTTCCTGAAATCCCGCGTCGAATGCGATGCGGCCCTGGGGATGTGCGAAGCCGCTGCCGATCCGGCAGCGTATGGGGAGTTCCTTCAGGATCTGAAGACGCTCCTGGCACGATTCCCCTACCTTCGGAACCACCGGCAGCTCCACGACCTCCAGATGGCCCGCGTAGCAGCCCACCACGGCGGTCAGCTTCCCGCCTGGAAATTCCTCGTGGAGACCATGATGAAACGGGGGCGCCTCAAAGCGATCTTTGCCACCTCCACCGTCGCGGCGGGAGTCAACTTCCCCGCCAGAACGATTGTCCTGATGAATTCGGATCTCTTCAACGGCCGCGAGTTCTCTCCATTGAGCGGCACGGAGTTCCATCAGATGACCGGCCGCGCCGGCCGACGGGGTCAGGACCGGATCGGCTTCATGCTTGCCGTTCCGGGACGCTTCATGGATGTCGTTCACATTCGGAAGCTCCTCTCCTGCAAACCGGAGGCGATTGAAAGCCGGATCCGGAGTGATTTCTCGATGGTCCTGAATCTTCTCCTCTCGCAGACGCCGGAGGACATCCGGGAGATCTTCGCCAAATCGCTGGCCGCCTATCAGCGGCGCAACAGAGGGACACCGGGACAACCCCGGGGGGAACAGACGGATCTCTGGAACGATTTTCAGCGCCACCTCCGCCTGCTCCGGGAGGAGGGGTTCGTCGGCATGGACAGCCACCTGACGGGAAACGGGGTCTGGGCCTCCAAGCTCCGGCTGGACCAACCTCTTCTCATCGCCGAATGCCTGCGGCAAGGGATCTTTCCCCGGGGGGACGAAAAACTCCTCGCGGCCATGATCGCCCCCTTCGTCTATGACGGGGATCAGGATTTGATCGTGACCCGGCAAGAACTTCCCGGCCGGCTGACCCGCGCCTACGACCGCGTGGTCAAAACCCTCTCCCCCCTGGCAGGGCGCCTGAAGGCGGGAGGGTTTCCTGTTGCCCCCCTCTTCCTCTGGCCGGCGGTGGTGATCTATGAGTGGGCGGCGGGGGGCGACTGGAATCGGATCATGCGGAAGACGGGAATCGCCGACGGCGACATGGCGATGCTGATCATGCGGACGGCCGACAACCTCCGGCAGATCATCTCGCTCCGCGAGACCCACCCTGAAATGGCGGCGCTGGCTGCCGCGGCCCGGGAGGCGATCCTCCGCGAGCCGGTCGTTTTCGACTAAAAGTCTGTAACGAAATAACGTTTATTCCCTTACAGACCCTGAGCGGATTATTTGTGCGCCGGTTCATTTGTCGCTTGACACGGCCACGGATCACATTGTATAAGGCCCGTTCTCCAATGGAGGTTTCACGGCAATATCGTCATGTTTTTTAGATGGTTACAAACGTCCCCATCGTCTAGTGGCCTAGGACACTGGCCTTTCACGCCGGCGACCGGGGTTCGAATCCCCGTGGGGACGCCAATGAAGTTAGCGGGTTAGAATTATTTCTGATCCGCTTTTTTCTTCCGTGGTACTTTCGGTCTGAATTATCTCAAGAAGGCTCATCACCCCCGATAAATCGTGATTGAGATTTCGAACATATTGCTCATTGATCTGAAGGCTCTTGTATTTTAGGATCTAATGAATCATCTTGGCCGACGCGTTGCGCATTTCAGCAAGAACGGATACGGCATAACACCTCAGCGCACCGAAGCCGAACGAGTGGATACCTGCCCTTTAGGAGCTGTCACAAAATAACTCCTGCAATCGGGATAGGGGAAGGCATCACGACCTTCTCCCTCACACACCACCGGGCATACGGGTCCGTACACGGCGGTTCAAGTCGCCTTACCTAATGCCTGATATTGATCAAAGAGGCTCTGAAACCCATGCTCGGTAAAGAAACGATTGGACATGGCGATCTTCAACGGTTTCATGTTGGACATCGCCCCCAAGGACCTTTGCGAGAGAATGCCGCCTTACAGGCCTGAAGGCCACTGACGCCCAGTTTGACCAGGTTTCTGTAACGAGTGTGGCAGTTGTTGATCCATCGCTTAGCCATGAAACAACGCAGCCTTCGCCGTATCCAGCTGTCCAGATCCTTGAGAATCGTCAGTGTCTCTATCAGCCTGAAGTACCCTATCCAGCCGCGGAGGAACACACACAGCTCCTCCATGACTTGGGAAAGCGTTATGCCTCGGGATCGCCTAGTGATCTTCCTAATCCGATCCTTAAAGTGCATCAAGGATGTATCGGTCAGTTTGATCTTCAGGTTCTTCCCGGAGGTAAAACCGAATCCCAGAAAGCCCCGCTCATGGAATCGAGCAACAGCACTTTTCGCACGATTGACCCGAAGCTTTAACTTTTTGAGAAGGAACGTCTCTATGGATTCGAACACCCGTTCCCGGCATGCTGCGACTTCACGTACACGTTCGCATCATCCACGTATCGGCAGAACCGATGCCCTCTCCGCTCCAGTTCCTTGTCCAATTCGTCAAGAAGGATATTACTGAGCAGGAGTGATGGGAAGGTCCGCCCTGGGGCGTCCCTTCCCATCACTCCTGCACGACCCCGTTGACCATGATCCCGGCTTGTAAATACCTGCGGATGACCCGGAGGACTCGCTTATCCTCAATCCTTTTGGCCAGTCTCCCCATCAGAATATCATGGTTCACCTGGTCGAAGAACTTTTCCAGGTCCATATCGACCACCCATTCGTACTCTTCCGCAATGTATCGTTTCGCCTGGGTCACCGCCTGATGAGCACGACGATGAGGACGAAAACCATAGCTGTGAGTCGAAAAGGTAGGGTCAAATATGGGATAGAGTACCTGTAGAATCGCCTGCTGGATAAATCGATCCAGTACCGTAGGTATGCCGAGCCGTCTGGTCCCGCCCCGGGTTTGGGAATCAAAACCTCCTTAACCAGCTGAGGGCAGTTATCTCCCCTCAACAACCTTTCCCGAATTGGCTGCCAGTGCTCTCGCAGATAGCCCGTCAGGTCGTCAATGGACATGCCGTCTACGCCGGGGCTGCCTTTGTTCGCACGGACCCGTTTCAGCGCCCGGATCAGGTTCTCTCGGTTGACAACCTGATCCATCAAATCCAACCACCATGGGTTTGGTTCTCTCCGATGCCGCCGCCGCTTGATGCGCCTTGCCGTCATCTCTGTGGGCTTCACCCGGCAGGTATGAAAGAAGGTTTTCATCGAATAATGAAAGTTGCTGCATCACCACGACCACGAATCCTTGAGCCTCGCCTCCGGCTACCTGTTCGGCCCTTCAGCCCGGCTTACGCCGGACCTACTATGGCCTCTGCTGACTTCTGCGAGCCCTTCAAAATCCCTTACGGAATCTTTAGCCGCCTTCGACAGGTTTGCAGACCTCCTCGGGTAAGAACAACCGCCTTCCCGCGACATCCGCCGCATTTACTGCATCACCACTTGATGGTTATGGGCTTTGCCTTGTCATGTAAGCTCACCTATGTCGCCCCGCACGATAAATTGACG
>DIWG01000049.1 GCA_002423465.1 Syntrophaceae bacterium UBA6112
CATCAATTATAAACGGATGTTACGCAGGTTCCTTCCTTACGCGAAGCCTGCATGCAGTCCCCATGGGGGCATATGTTACTATAGCGACAGAAGGCTTGACAGAGATGGGAATCCACGGTAGGGTCCATGTCACCACACAAATCGGGGGGGGGAACCGCTATGCCGAAAAAAAATGCAGCATTCTTCCAACTATCCGAAGAGACAAGGGACATTATCTACAGATTTGCCGCCTTTAACGAATATTTCTCTGTGGACTGGTTTGCAGGGAGGCCGGACTGGCTTCCGTCCAGAATCTTTGATGTCATCGTCTTTCTCGAAAAACAACGGTGGATCGTGTCAAGAAGCGGTGGAAACGGATACTATGAATGGACCCCGAAATTTCCCCGGGAAGAAGTTCTCCGTCACAGCGAAGGGGACATCATGCCGCGGTATTATCGGGAGGCCATTAATATCCTCATCGAAAAGCTGCCGGAGAGTGAGGAGCATTATACCGATATTGCGCAGAAATGTCTTCTGGCGGGCATTCAAAAATCGGATATCGAGATCATCTACCGGGCGGCTGTTTTTGAAGAGAAGAGCCATCGCATCTCTGCCGCGATCAAACTATACCATCGCCTGCTGGAGTTCATCGCCGATCAGGTCCTCGACCAAAGCGAACAACCGGACATCGGGACCTGCGAAATCTTTATCCGGGCCGTGGAACGTCGCGCCTCTCTGTCTCTGTTCCATCCGAATCTGAAGGCGATCGACCGTTTTCTTTCCCTGGCTTTGGATATGGCCGCATGCTTCACCAATCTCAAAACCCAGGCCTCTCTGCAATTATTGATCGGACAAAACTATTGGATGTCGTTTCAGTATGAAAAGGCCCTCCATCACTTTGACCAGGGATGGGAAATGGTCGGCCGGATCAAGGACGATGCCTTGTATCGCAGAGCGCTGCAACTGCAAGGGCTTGCCCATTGGATTAAAGGCAACTTAAGCCGGGCGATTCAGTCTTACGAGGATTCCCTGGGCAAGCTGGATTCCATTGCGGCAGATGATTTCTCGCTCCTGACGGCCCTTCAGCTTGCCCTGTGCTACACCCAGATGGGTATGCCTCACCGGGGCATGGGCATTTCCGATTCCATTCACAACCAGGCGAAAAAGAACCGGAACTGGCCTCTGGTCTCGTATGCCCTGACAACGACGGGGACCATTCTCCTGGAAATCAGACAACTGGAAAACAGCCAGGCCTATTTCGAAAAGGCGTTGGCGCTGGCCCGGCAGGAACGTGTCCCGATGGCCGAGGTGCTGGCGGGGATAGGCCTGTCGGACATCGAATGCATCAACGAACATTTTGATCAGGCAGCCGAACATTTCAAGGTCCTTTGGAAAATCCGTAAGTCCAGTTGGTATCATACGCTGAACACCTCCCATGTCTTCGATGCCGGCTACAGACTCTTGAGGCATAACATGTCGCCCGTCGAGTTGGGACCTGTGATCGACTATTTATACCAATTGAAGAAGGAGCAAATCAATCCTCTCGTTTATGCGACGATTCGCCGTCTGCAACTTCATTGGATGGAAGACGACAAACCCCCGCAGGTAAAAATTCAGGAGCTCCTGCAATTAAAGAAAATGGTGGAAAAGAGCGGCGCCACATTGGAAAGGGCCAAGATCCGCATCGATTTGGCCCGTCTTTATCTCCAGATGAACAATTGGCCGAAGGCGGAGGCCCATAGCCGTAAGGCGTGGGATTTCCTGAAATCCGTCGCCAAAGACGTCTTTCCCGCCGATATGAGACAGTTGATTCCCCCGGAGCCGTTTGCGAAGAGCGGTCGCCTCTTCGACCTGGTCATCGAGATGGGCGAGGCTTGGGGAGGTCAGAAAAATTCGGAACAGCTCATCATCAAAATCATCAACGCCGTCTCCCGGCTGACCGGGGCCGAGCGGGCCGCAATCTTCATCAAGGATGGCGAGACAGCGGAATTGAAAATGGTCGCATCGAGGAATCTGATCCCGGAAGATATCCCGGACGCAACCTTCTCGCAGATGATCGATATCGTCCGGACGGCCGCCGACAGCAGCGACGGCGGGATCATTCAGCGCGAGCTGGAAGATCCCGAGGCGCAGGGCTTCCGCCGCGTCATCACCGTTCCCCTGATGATTGAAGAGGGGCGGTCCATGGGTGCGCTGTATCAGGACGGTCGCTTCTGCTTTACGGATATGGATCGCGACGGGCTCAAATTGCTGTCGGCCCTGGCTTCCCAGATTGCCGTCTCCATCGACCGCGTCCACGCCTACAACAAAATCGCCAGACTGCAGATTCAGATGAGACATGAACAGCGACAGGGCCCGGACAAGGGGGGGGGATGTCTGCCCACCGATGACATCATCGGGGTCAGCAAGGCCGTTGAAGACCTGCATGAACTGATCCATAAAGTGGCGCTGACCCAGTCAACCGTATTCATCAACGGCGAAACGGGCGTCGGCAAGGAACTGGTCGCCCGGGCCATCCATCGCACAAGTCCGCGCGGTGAGGGACCCTTTATTCGTGTCAATTGCGCCGCCCTCCCGGAAACCCTGATTGACAGCG
>DIWG01000075.1 GCA_002423465.1 Syntrophaceae bacterium UBA6112
AATCATCAATTATAAACGGATGTTATGCGGGTTCCTTCCTTACGCGAAGCCTGCATGCAGTCCCCATGGGGGCATATGTTACTATAGCGACAGAAGGCTTGACAGAGATGGGAATCCACGGTAGGGTCCATGTCACCACACAAATCGGGGGGGGGAACCGCTATGCCGAAAAAAAATGCAGCATTCTTCCAACTATCCGAAGAGACAAGGGACATTATCTACAGATTTGCCGCCTTTAACGAATATTTCTCTGTGGACTGGTTTGCAGGGAGGCCGGACTGGCTTCCGTCCAGAATCTTTGATGTCATCGTCTTTCTCGAAAAACAACGGTGGATCGTGCCAAGAAGCGGTGGAAACGGATACTATGAATGGACACCGAAATTTCCCCGGGAAGAAGTTCTCCGTCACAGCGAAGGGGACATCATGCCGCGGTATTATCGGGAGGCCATTGATATCCTCATCGAAAAGCTGCCGGAGAGTGAGGAGCATTATACCGATATTGCGCAGAAATGCCTTCTGGCGGGCATTCAAAAATCGGATATCGAGATCATCTACCGGGCGGCTATTTCTGAAGAGAAGCACCATCACATCTCGCAAGCGATCAGACTGTACCATCGCCTGCTGGAGTTCATCGCCGATCAGGTCCTCGACAAAAGCGAACAACCGGACGTCGGGACCTACGAAATCTTTATCCGGGCCGTGGAACGCCGGGCCTCGCTTTCGCTGCTCCATCCCAATCTCAAGGCGATCGACCGATTCCTCTCCCTCGCGTTGGACATGTCCGCATGCTTCACCGATCTCAAGACGCAGGCCTCTCTGCAATTGTTGATCGGACAAAACTACTGGATGTCGTTTCAGTATGGAAAGGCCATCCATCACTTCGACCAGGGATGGGAAATGGTCGGCCGGATTAAGGACGATGCCTTGTATCGCAGAGCGCTCCAGTTGCAGGGGCTTGCCCACTGGATTAAAGGCGACTTAAGCCAGGCGATCCAGTCTTACGAGAATTCCCTGGGCAAGCTGGATTCCATTGCGGCAGATGATTTCTCGCTCCTGACGGCCCTTCAGCTTGCCCTGTGCTACACCCAGATGGGTATGCCTCACCGGGGCATGGGCATTTCCGATTCCATTCATAATCAGGCGAAGAAGAACAGCAACTGGCCGCTGGCTTCTTATGCCCTGACAACGGCGGGGACCATTCTCCTGGAAATCAGACAACTGGAAAACAGCCAGGCCTATTTCGAAAAGGCGTTGGCGCTGGCCCGGCAGGAACGTGTCCCGATGGCCGAGGTTCTTGCGGGGATTGGTTTGTCGGATATCGAATGCATCAAGGGTCATTTTGATCGGGCGGCGGAACATTTCAAGGTCCTTTGGAAAATCCCTAAGTCCAGTTGGTATCATACGCTGAACACCTCCCATGTCTTCGATGCCGGATACAGACTCATGAGGCACAACATGTCGCCCATCGAGTTGGGACCCGTGGTCGACTATTTGTACCAGTTGAAGAAGGGGCAGTTCAATCCGCTCTTGTATGCGACCATACGCCGTCTGCAACTTCATCTGATGGAGGACGACACCCCCCCGCAGGCAAAAATTCAGGAACTCCTGCAATTGAAGAAAATGGTGGAAAAGAGCGGCGCCGCGTTGGAAAGGGCCAAGATCCGCATCGACTTGGCCCGTCTTTATCTGCAGATGAACAACTGGCAGAAGGCGGAGATCCAGAGCCGTAAGGCGTGGGATTTCCTGAAATCCCACGCCAAAGACGTCTTTCCCGCCGATATGAAACCGTTGATCCCTCCGGAGCCTTTCGCGAAGAGCGACCGCCTCTTCGATCTGGTCATCGAGATGGGCGAGGCTTGGGGAAGTCAGAAAAATTCGAAACAGCTCATCATCAAACTCATCAACGCCGTCTCCCGGCTGACCGGGGCCGAGCGGGCCGCAATCTTCATCAAGGATGGCGAGACAGCGGAATTGAACATGGTCGCATCGAGGAATCTGATCCCGGAAGATATCCCGGACGCAACCTTCTCGCAGATGATCGATATCGTCCGGACGGCCGCCGACAGCAGCGACGGCGGGATCATTCAGCGCGAGCTGGAAGATCCCGAGGCGCAGGGCTTCCGCCGCGTCATCACCGTTCCCCTGATGATTGAAGAGGGGCGGTCCATGGGTGCGCTGTATCAGGACGGTCGCTTCTGCTTTACGGATATGGATCGCGACGGGCTCAAATTGCTGTCGGCCCTGGCTTCCCAGATTGCCATCTCCATCGACCGCGTCCACGCCTACGACAAAATCGCCAGACTGCAGATTCAGACGAGACATGAACAGCGACAGGGCCCTGACGAGAGGGGGGAATGTCTGCCCACCGATGACATCATCGGGGTCAGCAAGGCCGTTGAAGACCTGCATGAACTGATCCATAAAGTGGCGCTGACCCAGTCAACCGTGCTCATCAACGGCGAAACGGGCGTCGGCAAGGAACTGGTCGCCCGAGCCGTTCATCGCGCGAGTCCGCGCTGCAAGGGACCCTTCATCTGCGTCAATTGCGCCGCACTCCCGGAAACCCTGATTGACAGCGAACTCTTCGGCCATGAAAAAGGCGCGTTCACCGGAGCGATCCGGACCAAAGAGGGGCGCTTTGAACTGGCCGACAACGGCACGATCTTTCTGGACGAGGTCTCCGAATTGCCCCTATCCACCCAGAGCCGGCTGTTGCGCATTCTTCAGGAAAAGGAATATCAGCGGGTGGGCGGGACGAGGACCCTTCATTCCGATTTTCGCCTGATCACGGCGTCCAACAAAAATCTGGCGGACGAGGTTGCCCAGGGGCGATTCCGGGCCGATCTCTTTTTCCGCTTGAACGTCTTTCCCATCAATGTCCCGCCCCTCCGGACGAGGAAAGAGGATATTCGCCCGCTGGCATCCCACTTCCTGAAACTTTTCTGCACCCGATATGACCGGATCGAACCGGACATCTCCGATTCCGAAATGGAAAAGATGCAGGCCTACCCCTGGCCCGGAAATGTCCGGGAACTGGCGAACATGATGGAACGGGCGGTGATCCTGGGCGAGCCAAGAATCAAATTCCTTGCACCGGGACCGTCCGGAACGACGGCGGAAGCTGGTAACAGGCCTCAGACCCTGCTTGAAATAGAGAAGGCGCATATCCGGAAGACCATCACCCTGACCCATGGGAAAATCGGGGGAAGCGATGGCGCATCAGCGCTCCTGGGACTGAAACGAACGACCTTGATTAAGCGCATGAAGCGACTGGAGATCACCGTGGAAAAATCTGCATGAACAACCGGCCTATGCCATTTTCCCCACCCTCCAGGTCGAGCATCACGGGCTGGAAGCGGCGCATAAGCCCATGAACCACCGCGAAAGCGACCCTTGATCCACCACCAAGAAAAATAAAGAACCTCGTTGATCCTGATAAATCAGGGTGATAGAGTTTTTCGCGAAGAAAAAACCATCATCAACGAGGTGAAGCGAGTATGTCACAAGGAGTGTTGGGATTCAAGTAC
>DIWG01000054.1 GCA_002423465.1 Syntrophaceae bacterium UBA6112
GAGTATTTACATTGAAGACAGATAATAAAATAATGAGCCTTTTCAAGACGGGTCCGGGAAGAAGTATTCTCGACATCGCTGTTATTGCTGCCGGTTTCCTGGTGCTGCTTCCTGTTCTGGGAATAAACCGCACAACCGACTTTATGATCTTCTGCGTCTTTGTTCTTGGATTCAATATCCTCTATGGGTTTATGGGAAGGCTATCCTTCGGTCATATGCTCTACCTCGGGACAGGCGCTTATGCCATCACACTCTTCTCCGAACATGTTTCACAGAATCCGTTGCTCGCCATTCTGGCTGGCATTGCTGCCGGCGCCCTTATCGGGGTTATCATCGGACCAATAATTGTCCGTACAACCGGCGCTTGTTTCGCGCTGATTAACCTCGCCTTCGATCAGGTCGGATATTTTCTCGTTCTGGTGGCGTTTTCCAAATACACCGGCGGTGAAGACGGGATGTCGGTCTACTTTTCCAAGATGGGCTTTCTCGACTTCGGGCAAAAACCGATCATGTTCGGCTTTACATTATTGTGTCTACTCCTGACCTATTATTTGCTGAAGAAGTTCACGACCTCTCCTTACGGGATTCTCATCAAAAGCATCAAGGAAAATGAAACACGGGTGAAGTTTCTCGGCTACAACACCTTCAACTACAAATGGATTACCTTCATCATTTCCACGTCGATTGCAGCGTTTGCCGGTGCCCTTTCGATTTTGAACTACGGGTATGTCACGCCCAGTTTTATCGATCCTTCGCGGGCGGTGGAAGTGATCTTTGCCGCATTGATCGGCGGGTCCGGAAGCCTTTACGGCGCGATCATCGGCGGTGTGATTTATATGGCGATCAGCAATTATCTCGCTTCCTACATATCGCGCTGGGAGATGTTTCTGGGGATAGCGCTGCTCATTTGCGTATTTCGCTTCCGCAGCGGCATCTGGGGATTTGTAGTGGATAAATTAAAAATTCGGACCCAGGCAAAAGAGAGGTTATCATGATCAACACCATTGCATACGGATTAACCATCGGTGGAATTTTATATATCATCAGTATAGGGCTTTCCCTCACTTTCGGCACCATGCGGATCGTTAATTTTGCCCACGGCCTGATTTACGCCATCGGCGCATACCTTTTAATTACGCTCCTGCCCATTGCCCGGAACAACTTTATCCTGGGCGCCGTTTTGGCCGTTGCGGCCGTCATTCCGATCAGTTATCTGATTGAAAGATTTGTGGTGCGCAAACTCTATGGCGTGTCCATCGATTATGCCATCATTGCCACATACGCGGTTGTGCTCATTGGCGTCGATCTCATTAAATGGATATGGGGAGCCTCGCCGATTCCTCTTTCCGATCCGGTCGGGATCGATGTTGCTTTTCTGGGCATCACGCTGCCTTTGTACCGTCTGATTATCATTGCTCTTGCTATTGTTATTTTTATCGGTCTGGCCATTTTCTTCAAAAAAACCATGGTGGGAAAAATTGTCACGGCCGCCCTGGAGGATAAAGATGCCGTAAGGAGCCTGGGAATTAACGTTGACAAGTATTTTGCCTATATCTTTGTCATGGGGAGTTGCCTGGCCGCTCTGGGTGGTGTATTGTACGCGCCTATCACATCGGTTCATCCCTATATGGGCTCGATGGTTCTGCTGCTGAGTTTTGCCGTTGTTCTCGTAGGAGGGCTCGGCAATATCAAAGGGACTTTCGTCGCAGCTTTTGCCTTGGGTATGGTTATGTCCGTCACCGGACGGATCTGGGGGCCTGCCGCGGAAACGATGGTCTTTGTCGTGATGGGCATCGTGTTGATTTTCAAGCCGGTTGAAGTGTAATCTGATATACAGCATCTCCGGAGAAAAACAAGATGGAAAAAGATTGGTCCCGGAAAACGGCTGTTGATATCTTCAATACGGCGCTAAGCGCCGTTGATCCCTATAAATTAGTTCAAGCTTATTGCGAATCCATATCTGCAGCGTATTCCAAAGCGCATTGTAATAAACTCTATCTGGTCAGTTTTGGTAAAGCAGCCTTTGCCATGACCAGAGCGCTTGCCGAAAGCTCTATCCGGGATATGATCACCCAAGGGATCGTCATCACAAAATACGGCCACGCACCGGGGCCACTCGCGGGCAATATCGAGATTTTTGAAGCAGGTCATCCGGTTCCCGATGAGCAGGGATTGGCCGCGACCAAACAGGTCATCGGAATGCTGCAAAACCGTGATTGTCAGACCCTGGTGCTTTGTCTCATCTCCGGCGGCGGCTCCGCGCTTTTGACGGCCCCTTTGGACGACATTACCCTCGGCGAAAAACAGCAGGTTACGGAATTGTTGCTGAAAGCCGGGGCAACGATCAATGAGCTCAATGCCGTGCGAAAACACATTTCCGCCATCAAAGGCGGGAGACTGGCCGAAATTGCCCATCCCGCAAAAGTATTATCGCTGATCTTATCCGATGTGATCGGGGATCCTCTGGATGTGATCGCCTCGGGTCCGACATCGCCTGACGAAAGCACCTTTCGCGACGCTCTCGATGTGCTGGAAAAGTACAACCTGAGAGCAAAAATTCCGGATCGTGTATTGTGCCTGTTAATGAAAGGTTCTGAAGGGAATGTGAGCGAAACCCCCAAGAAGGCAAATCCGGCATTTGAAAGAGTAGAAAATATCATTATCGGCAGCAATAGGATCGCAACAGATGCTGCGGCCGGGATGGCTATCCAATCCGGTTTTGAAACAACGATCCTGTCGTCTGAAATTCAGGGCGAAGCCCGGAGTGTGGCAAAATGGCTGGCGCAAAAAGCCCTCGACATCAGGAGGCGGAAGGCGGATGGTAAAAAAGTATGCTTAATATCCGGCGGTGAGACAACGGTGACCGTTAGGGGAACGGGTAAGGGCGGGAGAAACACGGAATTGGCGCTGGCTTTTGCCGAAGAGATTGCGGGTATTGAGGGGATTATCCTTCTTTCCGCGGGTACTGACGGTACGGACGGGCCCACCGATGCGGCAGGGGCCATTGTTGATGGACAAACAATCCGCAGGGCCAATACAAAAAGCCTCGATCCGCAATTCTATTTAAACAATAACGATTCTTATACGTTCTTCAAAAATAATGGTGAACTCCTCGTCACAGGGTCAACTGGAACCAATGTAATGGATATTCAAATCGTCCTCCTGACCTGAACACCTGAGAGAAAGTTCAATTCCAATACAGCCGCTCATCCTGCAATGACGATCGTTTGATATCGTGATGCTCTAATCATCCGTAAACGACAGCGCACATAAAGTCCGATGCGACGCGAAGAGCGGTATCGGCGTTTCACGATAAGGATCAGGGCAGCAATCGCATGATGGGCAAGGCGTTCATTCCCGTGCCGAATGAGCATTTGCGGGGCTTGGCGAAGGTAAACCAGGGGATGGCGGCCTTCATGCGGAAGCGCGATCCGCAGAGGATAGCGACGCTGGATCAGGATGCGACGGTGGTGGCAGGGGCCAAACGGGATGCATGATTCGGCTATAAGGGGTTCAAGTCGTATCAGCCGTTGAACACCCGGTGGGCGGAGGTTTGTTTTATCCCGAACGCGATCAGCCATCGTCTAGATGTTCCTGTCTATCGTTACCTTGCGATCCG
>DIWG01000068.1 GCA_002423465.1 Syntrophaceae bacterium UBA6112
CGATGGAGATGGTGATCAAGCGGGCCAAAAAGCAGGGCGTCTGTTTTGCCGGGGTGCGCAACAGTTGCCATTTCGGCATGACCTCCTATTACCCGATGATGGCCCTCAAAGAGGGGATGATCGGCCTGGCCGGTTCCAACACGGCGATCGTTATGGCACCCTGGGGCGGCGGCAAATCCGCCATCGGGAACAACCCCCTGGCCATCACCGTTCCGACGGGTAAACCCTACCCCCTCATCCTTGACATGGCGATGAGCGTAGTCTCCGGGGGGAAGGTCCGCCTGGAGGCCCTTAAAGGGACCAAAATCCCCCTCGGTTGGATCCTTGACGAAAAAGGACGCCCGACGGACAATCCCGCGGATATGTTTCCCAACGGGACCCTGCTGCCCATGGGGTACAAGGGATTCGGCATGGCGATCATGATTGAAATCCTCTCCGGGATCCTGACCCAGGCGGCCATCCTCAAAGAGATCAAACTCTGGTTCGACAAACCCGAAGAGCCCGTGAACCTCGGCCATTTCTTCATGGCCTTCGATATCGGGGCCTTCCTATCCATCGATTCGTTCAAACAGCGGGTGGACGGGCTGATCGACGAGTTGAAAGCTTCTCCGCCCATGACGGGGTCTGCGGGTGTATTCATGCCCGGGGAGATGGAGT
The DNA here is from genome assembly GCA_002423465.1 of Syntrophaceae bacterium UBA6112. GTDB lineage: Bacteria > Desulfobacterota > Syntrophia > Syntrophales > UBA5619 > UBA5619. The sequence continues at coordinate 658 of DIWG01000068.1, forward strand.
ACATCAGCGAGCAGAAGATGCTCAAAAGCGGCATTGCGGTTTCCAGGGAGGTGCTCCAGACGTTGGATGCTTTCGCGAAGCGGATGAGTATTCAACCTCTGGCCTACTGATAGGCTCTCCTGAGGCGCCTGAGAATTGAAACACCGTCTATGACTGGTGGGTTTCCAACCGAATATCGAATCCCCAGATATGTATTGCTGCGGTGGCATTCTGTTGGGAGGAGAATTGAATCCTTTTAATTAAAGTAATGAGTTAGGAGGCGACATGTCATCGATCTATTTGAATGAAGAGCAGAAAATTTTCCGGGACAGCATTCATAAATTCATGAAACGCGGGTGTCCCCGCGAATACGTGCGGGAATGCGACGAGAAGAAGCGTTATCCAATTGAACTTGTTAAAAAAACAGGGGAAATGGGATGGTGGTCGCTCACGTTGCCCGAGGAATACGACGGCTACGGCAACATAATGGACATGGTGATTTTTCTTGAGGCGGTTGCTTACTATTCGATCGCCCTGGCCCGTGATTGGAACCGCACCGTCAGCATGGTGGGGGGGGCTGTAAACCATTTTGGGACGCCAGAGCAGAAAGCGGAAATCCTTCCCAGGGTTGGACGCGGCGAGTTGGGCCTAGCGTTTGCGCTGAGCGAGGCGGAGGCGGGGTCCGATGCTGCCGCCGTTCGGACGACGGCAATCCTCCAGGGCGATCATTTCCTCGTGAACGGCTCCAAGACGTGGATCACAGGGGCTCTCAACTCTGAATTGTTTCTGACTGTGGTGCGGACCGATCCCAAATCCGAGAGGCATAAGGGCATGAGCCTTCTGCTCATTCCAAAGGATACCCCGGGACTGTTGATCCGCCCCACCGATCTGCTGGGCGGACACGCACTACGCACATGCGAACTCACCTTCGAGGATGTGAAGGTTCCCGCCAATCGGTTGCTCGGTGAACTCCACAAGGGCTGGATGAACCTACTTCCTACGCTGGTAAAAGAGCGGGTAGGTCTATCTGCCATGTGTACCGGCGCCGCCCAGGCCGCCGTAGACGATGCCGTGTGCTATGCAAAAGAACGGGTCCAGTTCGGCCGGCCGATCGGCAAGTTTCAGGCTATCCAGCACAAGCTTGTCGATATGCAGATCAAGGTGGATGCGGCCCGCCAACTGGCCTATCATGCAGCCCACCTCATGTCGCAGGGGCTGCCGGCAGAGCGGGAAGCCAGCTCCGCGAAGATCTTCGCTTCCGATGCCTACATGCAGGTCGCCGTGGAAGGCGTCCAGGTTCTCGGAGGCAATGGTTACTCCATGGAATACGATATGCAGCGCCACTTCCGGGAGTCGAAACTCTTTCAAATTTTTGGCGGGACCAATGAAATACAGCGACTGGTGATCGCCAGGCAGTTGGGGTTGTGAGTTCCCGGTCTTCCCAACGGCTATGGATCCAAAAATGCCGGGGGAGAAGGCCGGATGCTGACGCACCTCAGGGGTAAAGCCACCGGACTGAATTGCCCCGCCAGCAGGATGGGGCAATCTATGAGGGAATGTCATATCAAGAAACGAGGGGAGAACTATGCAAATGCTAACCGGGATACGCATCCTGGACATGTCGATCATAACTGCCGGCCCGAGTGGGACGCAGCTTCTGGGCGATCTGGGAGCGGATGTCATCAAGGTTGAGGAGCCGGGATCGGGTGATTATTCCCGCACGCTGGGATTTGCCAAGGTTCGGGGGGTCAGCACCCAATTCATAAGTCAGAACCGTAGCAAGCGAAGCCTGACGTTGAATCTACGTGACCCGCGGGGCAAGGAGGCGTTCTTCCGTTTCCTGCCCACAACCGATGTCGTGGTGGAGAACTTCCGTCCCGGGACGGTCTCCAAGCTGGGGATCGATTACGAAAGCGTCCGGAAGGTCAAACCTGATATTATTTATGCATCAATCTCCGCTTTCGGACAGACCGGGCCCTACAGCCTGCTTCCGGCCAATGATCCCGTCGTTCAGGCCATCGGGGGCTTGATGTCCATGACCGGCGCGCAAGGGGGCGGCCCTGTGCGGGTGGGAAATCCGGCCCCGGATTTCGGCACGGGGATGATGATGGTCTGCGGGGTCATGGCCGCACTGCTACACCGTCAACGGACGGGTGAAGGACAGAAAATCGAATTGGCCCTCCTGGACACCGCCCTGTTCTCCCTGCTTCCGCGAGAGGGGGAGTATTTCGTCACCGACGTGCCGCCGCCGCGGATGGGGACGGCCTCTCCGGGTTTTTCCCCATCACAGACCTTCATGACTGCCGACGGGAAACCCTTGTACATCTCTGCCTTTCAGGATGGTTTTTGGGAAAACCTCTGCATGGCCCTCGATCATCCGGAATGGGTGAAGGATCCCCTTTTCGGCGACAATGTGCTGAGGGTCCGGAACCGGGATCTTCTTGCCGAAAAGATCCAGGAATGCACGAGATTGAAAACGGCCGACGAGTGGCTCGATCGATTCCATCGCCATGATGTTCCCGCAGCCCCCGTCTTGACCGTCACGGAGGCCTTGAACAATCCCCATGTACGGCAAACCGGTACGCTGGTGGAGATCCAGCACCCCCTTGCCGGCGCCGTCAAGGTCGTGGGCCACCCGGCGAAATTTTCCGCCGCTCCCGCGAAGTACCACCTGCCGCCGCCGGGGCTGGGAGAGCACACAGAAGCTCTGCTGCGGGAAGTGGATTATGGGGAAGAAGAAATACGGCAGCTCAAAGAATCCAAGGCCATATAGGAGCAGTATCCATGAAACCATCGGAAAAGAACCAAAGGCCCCTTTCGGGGTATCGCATATTGGAGATGTCTTCCCATTTCGCCGGGTCCCTCTGCGGCATGCTGCTGGCGGACATGGGGGCTGAGGTCATCAAGGTCGAACCTCCGGAAGGAGGAGATCCTGTTCGCCGTCAAGGGGCCTTCTTTTTGGAACAGGAGTCTGTTCCCTTCCTGTCCGCCAATCGAAACAAACTCAGTCTGACGCTGGACCTGCAAAAGGAGGAGGGACGGGCGGTTTTTCACCGCCTGCTGCCCACGGCGGACGTCGTCATCGACGGCTTCCGCCCCGGCGTTATGCTGGAGTGGCAGGCCGATTACGAAAGTTGCCGAAAGATCCGGCAAGATATCATCTATTTGAGCCTGACCCCCTTCGGACAGACCGGCCCCTGGGCCTACCGGCCGGGAAACGACCCGCTCGTCCAGGCCACCTCCGGGCTGATGGCGCTCACGGGGGATTCCGGGGGTCAGCCTTTGCTGGCTGGAAACCAGGCGGCCGATTTCAGCGGCTCTTCCGTCGGGGCCTTCGCGGTCTTGACCGCCCTTTTCCACCGGGAAAGGTCGGGCCAGGGGCAGAAGATCGATGTAGCTCTTCTGGATGCGCTGATCTATGCGCTGGTTCCGCGGGAGGGCGAGGTTCTGTCCACAGGGAAGGAGTTGGAACGTTGCGGTACCGCGCACCCCTCTTTTGTTCCCTACCAGTGCTTCGAGGCCCAGGACGGGAAATGGCTTTTCCTCTCATGCTTCACACAGAAGTTTTGGAGTAACCTGTGCCAGGTGCTCGGCCGGCCGGACCTGGAAAAGGACCCGCGTTTTGTCAACAATCCGGACCGTGTGAAAAACCGCCGGGAACTCATCCCGATCCTGGAGGATCTGTTCCGGCAGAAACCCATGACCGAGTGGATCCGGTTGGTCCAGAAGGCCGATGTTCCCTGTGGCCCTCTGAATGACCTGGAGATGGCCATTGCAGACCCGCAGGTTGTCCAAAATCAAATGGTGGTGGAAATGGACCATCCGCGGGCAGGCAAGCTGCGCACCATGGCCAATCCCATCCATTTCATGGGCACGCCCGTCTGCTACGAGCTGCCCCCTCCGGCTCTGGGACAGGACAGCGTAAAGATTTTGCAAGGATTGGGGTATCATCCGGACCAAATCCGGAGCTTCCGGGAAGCGAAGGTTGTCTGATTTTACCGAAATACAGAAGGGACAAAATGTTTTGCGTTTACAAGAAGTGATGGAAAAAGAAAGTATCGACCTTTTAGAAGACCAACTAAATTTAACCAGTGTCAACTAAGAAAGGAGTGTAGAGATGCAAAAAGTAAGCAGTGTTGTCAAAAGGATCGTTCCGGTGATCGTTGCTGTGATGCTTGTGGTTTCCCTTGCGGGTCGCAGCGAGGCGCAATCCGACAAGTTCAAGTTCAGGCTTGGACATGTCAATGCCCCGGGTTCGATGGTGTTCTTCGCCGCCGAGGAATTTGCCAAGCAGGCAAAGGACATGAGCAAAGGGCGCATCGAAATCGATGTTTTTGCAAACGCCGTGCTCGGCAATGAAGCACGGCTGATGGAGCTGGTGAACAGTGGAAACTTGGATTTAGGCATCACCACCGCCATGGGCCTCGGGAGCTACGTGCCGGCCGTTTCGGTTCTGGAAGCCGATTACGTGTTCCGCGACATCAAGACCCAGCTCGCCTTCGCGTTGTCGGACGAGGGGCAAAAATTCTTCCAGCCGATTGCCCAGAAGACGAACATGATGGTAGTCGCCAACCATACCTTTGGCCTTCGTCATCTCACGACCAAGAATAAGGCGATCAAAACGCCCGCGGATCTGAAGGGGATGAAGATCCGTTGTATGGATTTCCGTCAGGCAGTGGAAAATGTCACGGCCCTCGGAGGCGCCGCCACCCCGATGGCCTTCTCGGAGCTCTATATGGGTCTGAGGCAGGGAGTCGTGGATGGACAGGAGAACCCCTTGAACACCATCATCGCCTCGAAGTTCTACGAGGTTCAGAAGTACCTCATGTTGACCGGCCACGTCGTCACAAACAGTGCGTTTGTGATGAGCAAAAAATCGTTCGATTCTCTCCCGAAGGACCTTCAGGCGGTCATTCTGGAGGCAGGAAAAGCGATGATGAAGAGGACCGCGGCGGAGATCGAAAAGAAGGAAGGCGATTGGATGAAGGAACTCGAGTCCAAGGGCATGGTCGTGATCAAACCTGACGTCGATGCTTTCCGCAAGCGGGCGATCGAGTACCTGCCCGCCAAGATGGAGGATGTCTGGGGAAAGGGCGCATACGAGAAGATCGCGAACTTCAAGTAAGATAGCAAGTTCCAGCCAAGGGGAACACTCACCCCGGGATGCCCCTTGGCTGGGTTTGCATTCGTGGAAGTCCTTGATGGTTATCCCGGATGCGGATGTGGTCCCGCAACGGGCCGATTGGCTTTACCCGAATGGACAAAACGGGAACGTCAGACACGCCTGCGGGAGTGTGTGCTGATACCGGGCGGATACGGATGTGCCGGCGCGATCGGCCATGTAAAGGAAGGAGATCCGAATGTCAAGTTTTAGGGGTACCGTATTCTTAGGCTTCTTAACCAAGGTGGGCGACGCATTGGCTTTCGTGTCCGGCTGGCTCGCCATAGCTTCAATGGTGGTGATCGGCGTGGTCATCCCCTATGAAGTGATCGCGCGCTTCGCATTCAACAACCCGCCGATTTGGAGCGGAGAGTTGGCCGGGTTTGCGCTGGCATGGGCGTCGATGTTCGGCGGGGCCGTCGGGCTCCGGCGGGGATATCAGGTGGGAATGACGTTCATCATCGAGATCGAGATGATACCGGCCTGGATTGCAAAATCGATAGCCCTGCTGGGGACGGTGTTAGCCATGCCGATCCTCGCCACCTTCCTCTGGTACGGAGTGATCCAGATGTCGCTGACGACCCGTGTCGAGACCGCAGCCACCCATACGGTGCTGGCCGTGCCTTACCTGTGCATTCCCTTGGCGTCGTTTTTCATGCTGTGGTTTTCGTTCGAGCAGTTTTTCAAGCAGTTGGAAGACAAGCGCGGACTTTCGGCCGGCGTTCAGGGGGGGGTGTAGCCATGGTAACTTTCTTTTTGATGACATTCGTCGTATTGCTTTGCTTGGGCACGCCCATCGCCCTGGTCTTGTCCGGGTCCGCTCTGGCATACTTCCTGGTTGCGGGCGCTTCCTCTCCCGCCGTCCTGGTGCAGACGGTTTTCTCCGGGTTGCAGGTTTATCCGCTGCTGGCGGTCCCGCTGTTCATCCTGGCGGGGAATCTGATGGCCGAAAGCGGCATGCTCCAGGATCTGATCAACTTTTCGCGAAAGCTGGTCGGGCACATGAGCGGCGGGTTGGGTCTGGTCACCATGGTGACCGTCACCTTCTTCGGGGCGATTTGCGGCGCGGCGGTGGCCGCGGCGGTGGCCATCGGGGGGATCATGTTGCCGGCCATGAAACAGGCGGGCTATGACGAGGGTTATGCCGCGGGCCTGGTTGCGGTGGGCTCATTGACCAATCCGCTGATCCCGCCCAGCGTTGCGATGATCCAGTATGCGGTCATCGCGAATCTCTCGATCGCGTCCCTTTTCGTGGCGGGGATCATCCCCGGTTGCGTGCTGGGGCTCTCCCTGGGCCTTTATGCCTATGTCGTGGCCAAGCGCCGTGGGTATCCGGTCGCAGATCGCGGCCCCACCTTCAAGGAATTTATCGTGACGACGGTGAAAGCCTCTCCCGCCCTGATGATGCCGGTCCTGGTGTTTGGCGGCATCGTTCTGGGCTGGTACACACCGACCGAGGCCGCGGGCATTTCCGTGTTGTACGCAGTCGTTGTGGGCGTGGCCATCTACAAGGGCCTCAAACTCTCCAAGATGCCGAAACTCCTGCTACAGGCGGCCATGGAGTCCAGCGTGGTGATGCTGCTTCTGGGCATGTCCGAGCCTGCTTCCTGGATCGTGGCGGTGGAACGGATCCCCGAGGTGATCATCAATCTGGTCGCCACCGTCAATGCCGATCCCTGGGTGATTTTACTGTTCATCAATATCGCGCTGCTGCTGATCGGCATCCCGCTGGAAACCGCACCGGCGATTGCCATCCTGGCGCCCGTGCTGGCGCCTTTAGCCGGCCCCCTGGGAATCGATCCCATCCAGTTGGCTTTGGTGGTTATCTTCAATCTTATCATCGGACTTGTGACGCCGCCCGTGGGGGGCGTTTTGTTCGCGGTATGCGCGGTTGGGAATATCCGTCTGGAGAAGATCAGCAAGGCTGTGGTGATCCCGTTCTTTATTGCCGTCCTGGTGCTGTTCATGATGACTTATATCCCGGCCATGACATTGTATCTTCCCCACTTGCTGCTGAAATAGCGGCGGAGGGTCCGAATGGCGCCCGGCAAAGGCATCGCCCTCGAAGAGCGACGAGGAGGGGATTCCGAGAAGGGGTGTGGAAAAGAATTCCGTGGAGGGTGCGCATGCGGTTTCTCTTTGGCGAACCTTTTAATAAAGTGGCAGGGAAGGAACTCGAATTTCCCCTTTCGAGCCCTGCCACTTTGCGGGAGCTGATTGAACGATATCCCCCCGATCTTATCAAAATGGTTCACCGTGACCACTCGGTGTCCGATGTCGAACTCAGTGCGCATGTCATGTTTTTCAACAAAACGCGGCTCTTGAGGCTAGATGATATGATCGATAACGACGAAACAGTACAGGTTGTTCTGCCGGCAACGGGCGGCTGATCAGAAAGAGAGTAATACAATGTTAGGCTATCACAAGAAAATTTTAAGGGTTGATTTGACCAAGCGTAAGATCGAGGTCCAGGACCTGGATGATTCCCTGCTGGAAAAATATGTAGGCGGTGTCGGGTTGGGTGCAAGACTGCTCTACGACGAGACCACGCCGGATACCGATCCTCTTGGTCCGGAGAATATCCTGGCGGCGATGACCGGCCCCTTCACCGACAGCCGGGTTCCCTCCTCGGGCCGGCATCATGTCATGGGAAGGTCGCCGCTCACGGGCATCTTGGGCGAATCGAACGTCGGCGGCTCCTGGGCGATCCATTTCAAAAAAACCGGATACGACGGGATCGTCGTGACGGGGAAGGCCGACGGACCGGTTTATCTGTGGATTCATGACGGCGGAGTCGAGATCCGGGACGCGGGTCCCATCATGGGCAAGGATTCCATCGAGTCAGCCAAGTGGCTCAAACGGCAGACGACGGATAAAGCAAGTGCCGCGGTGATCGGTCCTGCCGGTGAGCGCATGGTCCGGATCGCCGGCATTCCCCACGTGGGAACGATCGTCCGGCAGGCGGCGCGGTGCGGACTGGGCGCGGTCATGGGCTCAAAGAACCTCAAAGCTATGGTGGCCTTCGGAACGCAGAAGGCCGTCATGGCTGATGAGGATGGCCTCAGGGCGCAGATAAAGACCATCCTGCCCCATATCCAGAAAGTGACTGAGACGTTCAGCAAATACGGGACTTCCGGAGGCGTGGAAAATTACGAGAAAATGGGGAATTTCCCCCTCCAGAACTGGCGGGCTGGACGCTGGGCCGACGCGACCAAGATTTCCGGGGTCGTTATGCACGACACGATACTGAAAGGAAAAACCGCTTGCCTACAGTGCCCCATCGCTTGTGGTCGACATATCCGCATCGAAGAGGGACCATACGGGCCTTTGGACGGCGAGGGTCCTGAATACGAAACGTTTGGTACGATGGGAGGCGAATGCTTGGTCCATGATCTGGGCGCCATCTGCAAGGCCAATGATCTGTGCAACCGCTATGGGCTCGATACCATGTCCACCGGATCGGTGATTGCCTTTGCCATGGAGGCGTTCGAAAAGGGGTTGATCACGATCGCGGATACGGATGGGATCGAGCTCCGCTGGGGTAGCGGCGAGGCTCTGGTGAAAATGACAAGGAAAATTGGCCTTCGCCAAGGGATCGGAGAACTCATGGGCGAAGGCGTGATGCGCATGGCGAAAGCCTTGGGCCGCAATGCCGAGGAATTCGCCATCCACGTCAAGGGACTCGAGCCTTCGGCCCACGATCCGCGGCGGTTCTGGAGCCAGGCTCTCTCTTACGGCACCGCAGCACGGGGTGCATGTCACAATGCCGGATGGAACCATCCGTACGAAATGGGACTGTTCATGGCCGAACTCGGCATCGACAAGCCCCAACCTTCCTATCAGGTAGAAGGCATGGCTGAGATGACCGCCAAGCTGCAGACCTATCAGACCATGAACGATGCCCTGATCATCTGCCGTTTTACCCAGATAGGGAAAGCCGTAACGGCCACGAACATTGTCGACTGGTACAACCTGGCCACCGGCCGCCAGGTGGACATTGGAGAACTGCTGGCGGTTGGAGAGCGGATCTTCAATCTCAAGCGTTTGTTCAACACTCGCTTGGGTATCAGTCGCAAGGACGATTTCCTTCCCCCGCGTTTCCTGACGCACAACAGGAAAGGCGAGGGTCTCACAACCCAGTTGCCGCCCATGGGGCAGCTTCTGGCCAACTATTACGAAGTCCGGGGCTGGAGTGAAGACGGCCTGCCGACATCCGATAAGCTCCAACAATTGGGGATTTGACGATTCCCTTTGAGGCAGTATAGCGGCGAATAAAAAAGGGAACGGAAGAGCAACAGAAATAGGTTTTACTCAAATCAGATGAAGGAGGTAGTCCATGGAAGTTATGAATGCCAAATTTTTTCGAGTTCCTCCGGAGGTGTTTTACGGTATTGGTGCGGCGGAGAAAGTGGGGGAACTGTCGCGGCTTTTTGGACAGCGGGCGCTGCTGGTTTCGGATCCGGGGATAGCCCAAACCGGCATGCTGGAAGATGTAAAAAACAGGCTCAAGGCTTCAGGTATTGCAGTCGAGGTCTTCAGCGAGGTGGAACCGAACCCTTCGGTACAAACGGTCGAGAAGGGATTTAAGGTTTTTCAGGATATGAAGGCTGATTTTGTCATTGCCTTGGGAGGCGGGAGTGCGATGGATGTAGGCAAGGCTATCGCAACACTGGCTACCAACGGCGGCAAAATAGCGGATTACGAGGGCGTCGGAAAGGTAAAAATACCCGCCCGCCCGGTGATCACGATTCCCACAACGGCAGGAACAGGCAGTGAAGTCACAATCAACATGGTGATCACGGATCGTGCCCGTCGCTACAAGTTCCCCGTCATCGACAAGAATTGCGCCGCGAAGCTGGCCATTGTAGATCCTGTGATGACGCTGAGCATGCCCCCGCGGGTTACCGCTTCCACTGGCGTCGATGCCTTGACCCATGCGATAGAGTCTTACACCTGTACCGTCACCCATCCGATATCGGAGCTTCTGGCTTTGGAATCGATCAGATTAATGAGCGGCAATATCCGGCAAGCCGTAGCGAACGGTCAAAATCTGGAAGCGCGGGATAAAATGATGACAGGCTGTCTAATGTCTGCCATGGCCTTCAGCAATACACGGCTAGGGAACGTTCACGCCGCCAGCGCCGCCTTGGGCGGCTGGTTCGACGTGCCGCATGGTGTGGCCAACGCCATCCTTCTCCCCCACGTGATGGAGTTCAATGTTTTCGGGAATCCCAAAAAGTTTGCGGATATTGCCGGGGCGCTGGGCGAAGATATTTACAACTGCACCGAGCTGGAAGCAGCCTATAAGGCCGTTGAGTGCATCAAAACACTCAACCGTGATATTGGAATCCCCAAGACGATGAGGGAAGTGGGGGTCAAGGAGGAGGCCTTAGAGGAGATGGCGAAGGAGTCCATGACGAGCGGCAATATCGCGGTCAATCCCCGGGCCACGAAACTTGAGGATATCATCAACTTGTATAAGGCAGCATTCTGACCCAAAAATAAATTCTCCTGATGAGTCCCCCGGCACTGCCGGGGGCTCATTTAGTTTGGCAATTCCGGGAATAAAAGAAAGCCTCCCGGATGGGAACGGCTCAAAGTTTACAGGATTGGTATCGATATCAGAAGGAAAAAGGATCGGCAACTGGGGCAGCTTTAGGGGAGGCGGGAATATCTTCAGGTGTAAAGAAAGCAGCTTCCGGCAGGCGCTGATCATGTCCCCAACGGGCAGCGTCTCCATTCTATTTACCCGCCCTATCTCCGGGACGATCCTGATTCTGTCGATCGTCATTCTACTCCTTCCCCTGGCTCTGAAACGTCTCCGCCGTGCCTTTTCCGTTGGGTTTCAGGGAGTCGAAAAATTGTGAGAGGGGCCATTCCTCTGCCATGGGGCGGAATGGATCAGTACGAAAGGCAGCGTATGGAAAATTTAAAGTTTACACGTTTCCGGATTGCCGGTTCTATCGGCATCATCTGGCTGGATCGTCCCCCGCTGAATTTGCTGCGCGAGGATATGAAGGACGAGCTTCTGGCCATCCTGGAAAACATGGCGGCCGACGACCGGGTAGGGATTGTCATCGTGACCGGCTCCGGGGAAAAGGCCTTTTGCGCCGGCCGGGATCTGGCGGAATCCCATTCCTGGCAGACGTCATCGAACCCCCCTCTGGAAGAGGTGTGGGACCGGGGAAATCGCCTCATCGACAACATCCTTTATCATCCCAAGATCACGATCGCCGCCCTGAACGGCGCGACCCTCGGCGGGGGGTGCGAACTCACCCTCCCCTTTGACCTAGTCATTGCTGAGAAGGGAGGCCGGATCGGCATTCCCGAGGCGAGCAGGGGGGTTTTTCCGGGAACGGGGGCCATGCAGCTTCTGCCCAAGAAGATCGGCATCTTTCGGGCCAAGGAGATGGTGTTCTGGGGGAAGGTTATCACAGCAGAAGAGGCGCTTTCCTGGGGGCTGGTCAACGTGGTGACCGAGGGAAAGGCCCTGGATGCGGCTTATGATTATGCCGGACGGCTGGACAAGATTTCCCTCCGGGCCATCGGCCGGGCCAAGGAGATCATGAACCGGCATGAGAGGTGGGCGGACGCCTCCACGCTCCATTTCGAGAAGAGGGAGTTTTCCCGCATCTTCCTACAGCCCGATGCGCGGGAAGGCATTAATGCCTTCTTCGAGAAGCGTCCGCCATTTTTCAATAAAACCCAAAAAGAGGAAGGGGAAGAGAGATGAATCATACCGATTTTCCCGTCATCAGAATTTCTTGCGATGTCCTGGTTGTAGGCGGCGGTTTGGCGGCCTTTCGGGCGGCTTGGGCCGCCCGGGCAGCCGGGGCGCGGGTCAGGATCGTCGCGAAACGGCGTCTGCTGACCGGCGGGGCGACAGCCGTGGGACGTTCGGAGATCATGGGTGTCGCCGCCGCGCTGGGCCATTCCAACCCCCTTGACTCCCCGGAAATCCACTATCAGGATACCGTCAATGCCGGGGGTGCCTTCCTGCGCCGGGATCTCGCGCGGGTCCTGGTGGATGAGATTCCTAATGAAATTAAACGGCTTCTGAACTGGGGCGTCCCATTCGAAAAGAGGGGCGAGAAGCTTTCCCAGATGCGCAGCGATTATGCCACCTACCCCCGCAACTGCAAGGCGGACGGGCGGACGGGGTGGGAGATCCTCTCTGTCCTCGCTCGGAAGGTCCGGGACGCAGGGATCGAGATCGATGAAGAGGTCATGATCGTCAAACTCTTCTCCGGCCGGGACCAGTCTCTGGGGGCCTTCGGGCTGGGGAGAAAGGCGAACGCCCTCTACGTATATGAGTCCAAGTGCGTGCTCGCTGCCAGCGGAGGGGCGGGGTACCTGTTCTCCAGAAATGCGGTATCCCCGGAAATGAGCGGGGACGGATACGTGTTTGCCCTCCAGGCCGGCGCCCCTTTGATGAACATGGAATTCTTGCAGTTCGGCCCCGGCGTTTTGACACCCTCCCCCCTGGCCCTTTCCGGTCCGGTGTACCGGATGGATCCAATATTTCGGAACGATCTGGGGGAGGATATCTTGAAAAAACATCTCCCGGAGGGGGTCTCCGTTGAAGAGGTATTGGCCCACAAGGTTTTCCCCTTCAATGGTCAGGATCCGTCCCGGTATCTCGACATGGCGATCAGCCTGGAAAATCTGGCCGGCCGGACGGTTACACTGCAGGTCGGCCAAGAAGGGGAGCTTTTGAAGAGGATCCCGCACACCTGCCGCCGGATCCTCGATGCCGGATTGTCCCTGACCGATCCCTGGCCTGTCGGCATTATTCTCCAGTGTTTCAATGGTGGGATCTATATGGAGGATGCCCGCTGCCACACACGGGTGCCCGGGCTATTAGTTGCCGGCGAGGCGGCCGGCGGGCTCAGGGCGCCCACGCGGCCCGGAGGGAATGCCCTTGCGGAAGCCCTGGTCTTCGGTAAAATCGCCGGAGAGGAAGCAGCGGGGATGCAGGCAGATATGGAACCTGCCGAGGCCAAAGGGGAAGAGCTGCAGAATTTCATCGCAGACCTGCAGAAGATCGAGACCGTCCAAGGAGGGCGGAGCCATCTGAAGATCCGGGACGAACTCCATGACCTCTGTGAACGGTATCTATCCGTGGTGCGGTCGGCCGAGGGGCTGCAAAAGGCCGGCGCCCGGATCGGGCAGATGCAAGCGGAGCTGGAGACGGAGGCGCGCGCCGAGGGATTTCTCGCCGATTATTTCACGACCCGTCATCTGGCCGTCGTTGCGGAAGTAATCGCTGCCGCCGCCCTGCGGCGAGAAGAGAGCCGGGGATCACACTTCAGGGAAGACTTCACCGAACCCAGGGAAGAATGGAATCTTCCCCTCTGGGTCACCCGCGAGGGTCAAGGTTTGCGAGTGGAAGCGAAGGCGATTCGGGAGGAGAAGTAGTGGATGGAAGACCATCTGTTGTTGGAAAAAAGAATGGGATTGCAACACAGACGCTGAATCGGTCCAAGGTTAGCAACGTGCTCACGGGGGAGATGTACTAAAGGCTGACCCGTTACCTGTATGAACTGGATGAGGATAACGGGACTTCCGTAATCATCATCCGCGGGACCAGGGAGAAGGACTTTTGCGCCGGTTTCGACGTGAACAACTTCTTGAATAAAACCGTCCTTGAGCGGCAGAAACATTTTGCCAAAGTGGCTGGACTATTCCAGGTGCCAGCCAGGATTAGCAAACCCGTGATTGCCATCGTAAAAGGCTATGCCTTTGGGGGTGGGCGCTCCCCGGGCCCTGGAGATTACGCTAATGGGTGAGAAGCTTTCGGCGGTCAGGGCCGCTGAAAGCGGTTTGATCAACCGGGCCGTGCCGGAGAAGGATTTTGAGGCTGAGGTGATGAGGTGGGCGACAAGGCTGGTATCCTTCACACCCGTCACAGTCAGACTGGGGAAGACCGTTTTTTATCACTGCATGGATATGGAGTATCTGAAGGCAATCAAATTCATGGGTGACGTGATGGCCATCAATGTTTGCTCCGAAGATGGTTCCGAGGGGATCGGGGCCTTCTTTGAGAAACGCATCCCCAAGTGGAAAGGTTGCTGACCTTTTTGGCGAAGGTGTGTGGGGGGAGGGGCGGCTCCCGGACGATGCTTTGGGCCAGGCCGTTTCTTACCCGTGATGCCAATGCTGTCTTCTACGAAACGCTGTCGGGAGAAGTTTCCCGATGCTGTCGGCCTCTGTGGAAAACGGCTGCCAATCTGCACCGTCGGGGGATTGAGCGTTGAATCATAGCCATGACGGTAGAAAAAGGAGCCTTTATGTCAGATCAAAAGGTCAAGACGAATCTCTCATCGGAAGGGACGGGTGGTTTTGGAAAGCCATCATATTCCCGATCGGGACAGGCCGATGCCAGGCAGATCCTCCTACATGCGCTGGAGAGCGTGTTCCCCGAATCGGCTGTGCGGCGCCATGTGAGCTTCGACAAAAAGACGCAGATCCTGACAGTGGACGACCAGAAATATAACCTCGCTGTCTTCGACAAGATCTTCGTCGTCGGTGGCGGGAAGGCGGGCCGGCGGACCGGCGCCGAACTGGTCGCGATCCTGGGAGACCGGATCACCACGGGCGTGCTGAACGTCTACCAGGATCAGGCCGCCGAACCCATTTCCGACAAGCTCAGGCTTGCCGCGGCCAACCATCCCACGCCGAACCAGGCAGGCATGGACGGCGCCAGGGAGATGGTCAGGCTGCTGAAAAGCGCCGATTCGAAAACCCTCGTGATCGCGCTGATCTCGGGCGGCGGTTCGTCGCTCATGGCTCTGCCGGTGGAAGGGGTCACCCTCGAGGATTACGTGGCGGTCTGCAACCTGCTTCTGACGGTGCCCGTGACGATCGACGAGATCAACGCGGTCCGGAAACATTTCGATCCGCTCAAGGGTGGCGGGATGCGCAAAATGGCCAAAGATGCCGGCGGCTTCATTTCGCTCGTTCTTTCCGATGTTCCGGTTACCAAGACCGGCGTGGTGGATGACTCCTCGGTCATCTCCTCCGGACCGACCGTGGGCGATGAATCGACCTTCGAATCCGCGAAGAAGGTCCTGACGGGCCACGGGATCTGGGAGAAGACCCCTCCTGCGGTGAAGAAGTATATCGAAGAGAACCTGGGAAGGGAGGAGAACGAAACCCTGCCCATGGACTCGCCTCTGCTCACTAGGGGGAAGAGCCAGTATGTCATCATCGCCAACAACGACCTGGCGATGGAGGCGGCTGGAGAAAAGGCGAAACAGCTCGGTTACACGGTGCGCCTGATCGGCTGGAAAACGGGCTCGGTGGCCGACAAGATCAAGGCGGAGGTCTCGCAGGAGATCGAGAACATCTGGAAGGTCGTCTATCCGATGCTGGAAAAAGGCGACGACATCATCTTAGCCGGCTTCTCCACGGACGGTGTGGACGGCCATTCCGACCTAGCCGGGGCAATTGCCGATCGGCAGACCTTGGCCCTCACCCGCAGCGAAGGGCTCGATTATCGTAAATACTTGGCGGAATATGACTCGGCCACGCTCTTCAAAAAGATGGGTCTGGATATCAAGACCGGCCCCTCGGGAACGAATGTGGCCGATATCACGTTGGTTCTGATCGGCAATCCGGGTCGCGGGCGGAAGATCGCCGTTATTTTCGGCGGCGAGGCGACGGTAAACGTGGCGCTGCCGGCGGGTCAGAAACCCGGTTTCGGCGGCAGGAACAGCCACCTGACGCTGCTGGCCGCCGAGAAATTGGACAAGATGAACGACTAATTGACTATTTATTCAAGGAGTTTGTGCGATGAGTACAGAAGCGAAATCAGAAAATGCAGCAGCGATGAACGGATGCCCCGACAAGGAGTTCATCCGCAAGGAGTTGATCGCGGCAGGCATCGCTGAATCGAAGATCGAAACCAGCCAGGCGGGATGCTTGGGTTACTCTTATGACGTGGGCCCGATTAGCCTGACCCCGCTCGCGGTGGTCGGTGTGGCGAGCCATGCCGACGTGGAAAAGGCGGTGCAATTCGCCCATGAGAACCGCATCCCCATCAATGCCCGCGGCGCGGGAAGCGGACTGCCCGGCCAGTCCGTGGGTGCCGGCATCGTGCTGGACATGCGCTCCCTGGACAAGATGGAGATCCTGGCGGACCATCCCGAGGGGGGCAAGATCGTCCTTTCGCAGGCCGGCGTGATCTGCACGCGGCTGAACAACTTCCTGAAGTCCTACAACGTTTTTCTGGCTTCCTACCCGGCATCCACCGACATGGCGACCATCGGAGGGATGATCGCCAACAACGCCTCGGGGGCCAACTCCTGTAAGCTCGGCACCACCATGCACCAGGTGCTGGATCTGCGCATGGTCCTGGCCGACGGGACGAGCGTGTGGACCTCGGAGATCGACTCCGGCAAAGAGCCCTGGAAGAAGATCCTGGAGCTGGTCCGCAAGAACGCGGAGGTGATCAAGCGTGATTTCCCCTGCGTCCCCAAGAACTCCTCGGGTTACGACGTCCTGGACATCTCGAATCAGCTGGAACAGGGGGTTCCGGTCGACTGGTCCCGGCTTTTTGCCCACTCCGAGGGGACCCTGGGGATCGTTACGGAGGCCAAATTGAGGGCGTTGCCACTGGCGAGACAGAAGGCGACCTGTAGCGTCTACTTCACGGACTTGAAGGAGGCGTGCAGCGCCATCCCCACGATCTACGACATGGGACCGTCCTGTTTCGATACCGCGGTGACGACCAACCTCGACATCATCCGCCAGCGCTTTCCGGCCCTGGGCATCCGGGAAGACGCCAAGGTGATGTACCTGATCGAGTTCGACGATGTCGTCGTCAAGGCGGACCCGAAGGACCCGGCCAAGAGGATCGGCCAGATCTACCTGATGGAGAAGCAGGCGGCCGCCGACCTGATACAGAGCCAGGTCAAGGAACTCAAGGAGCTGCTGGACAAGAAATACTCCAACTCGTTTTTCGGTTTCGACGTGGCCATGGAGCCTGCCAAGCAGGATGCCCTTTGGTTGGGACGGCGCAGCGCCCTGCAGGTCCTCCATACCTACGACCCGGCGAAAAGGCCGCTGACGATGATCGAATGCGTCGTCATCCCCAGGGATGAGGCGAAGATCGCCGAGTTCATCGGTTACATGGAAGAGGTGCTCGGGGAAGAGCAGGTGGTGGCCGGGACCCACGGCCATGCGGGCGATTGCAACTTCCATGTCTACCTGCTACTCAACCTGAGCCAGAAGCTTGACCGGGAGAAACTGATCCACGTCATGAGCAAGATCACCAAGAAGGTGGCCGACCTGGGCGGGAGCATGAGTGCGGAACATGCGGATGGGAGAACCCGGGGGATCATTCTGCCCCACGTGTTCGGGCTGGGGCTCTTCGACCTCTTCGTCCGGATCAAGGACCTGATGGATCCGGGGCATACCTTGCATCCGGGCGTCAAGATCATCCCCGAGGCGCGCAACAAGGATCTCGCCCAGGCTGTCGAAGAGATGGTCGGGATCGAGGAGAAGGACAGCCGGCTGAACTTGACCCGCTTCCGCGACTTCTCCCACCTCTACAGCGGCGCCTGCTCCTTCTGCTCCCAGTGCGCGGATAGCTGTCCCGTGTTCCAGAAGCTGTCGGGAGAGTTCAAGACCCGCTCCGAGGCGGCCCCCGCCTTCAAGCGGGCACTGGCGACGGCCATGGACGTCAACAAGGAGCTCGCAACCACCCTGAAGGACGATCCGCTGGTCCGGAAAATCTTCGATCTCTGCCTGCTCTGCGGCCAGTGCACGTTCAAATGCGCCACGAACGCGAGCATGCGCGATATCGTGATCAAGATGCGGGAAACGGAGCGCAGCAAGGTGGTCGCCCCGGCGATCGATTACATCATGGCCCATCCGGGGCTCTACAAGGCGCTGATCAGCCTGCTGGGTGCGACCCAGGGGCTCTGGTCCAACCGGGTGAGCCGCAAGCTGATCTCCATTCTACCCAAGGAGCTGTTCCCTACGCGCCTCCCGTATCAGCGCTACCTGCCGAAGCTGGCGGGAAGCAGCCTCAAGTCCAGGTACCCGGAACTGGTCGATATCCCCGCCTCCCAGGCGAAGATCGCCTATTTCTACGGCTGTAGCTCGGATCTTTTCGAGGAGCCGATCGCGGACAGTTTTATCCACGTCGCGCAGGAGAACGGCTGGAAAGTCTCTTTGCCCCCGCAGCGTTGCTGCGGAGAGCCGTTCAGCGCCGTAGGGAATATCGAGGAGGCTCACCGGCTGGCCCGATATAATATCGACCAGCTTCTCGATTTCAAATACGTGATCGCCCATTGTCCCTCCTGCCTGTACGGCATCAAGGAATATGCCAAAGACTTTGCCAGGATCAAAGACAAGGCCTATGAGGAAAAGGCCCTGGCGCTGATCGGGAAACTTTATGAACCGGCGCAGTTCATCATGGAGGTGATCGGGGTCGACAAGCTCAAGAAGCCTTCCAAAAAGCTCGGGAAAAAGGTCACCGTCCACCTCTCCTGCCATGAAAAACTGGGCGAGAAGATGACGGCCACCCCCAACCATACCCGCGCCCTGCTGAAACAGATTCCCGGGCTGGAGATCGTCGAGATGGAGGGGGCCAACGACTGCTGCGGTCTGGCCGGTCCGTGGGGGCTGGGAGAGCACTACGACCAGACCCTGAAGCTCCGCGAGGCCAAGATCAAGAACATCATGGATTCCAACGCGGACATCGTCACAAGCTGGTGCTTCGGCTGCATGATGCAGATGAAGGACGGCCTGAAGCAGAAGGGAAACGCGATCGAGGTGAAGCATCCCCTGGAACTGCTGAGCGATGCCTACGATCGATAGAAAGCCTGTCTGCGATGCCCTTGGCTCTCTATAGGTTCACAGAGAACATTCGTCCATCACTACATTCAGAGGAGACAACATGACTACTGTTACGCAGGCAACACCAATCGGATTCATCGGTCTTGGCGTCATGGGGAAATCCATGGTTCACAACCTGATCAAGGTGGGATTCAGTGTCACGTTACATAACCGAAGCCGCGGCCCGGTCGATGAACTGGTCCAGGAAGGCGCTCACGCAGCCGGGTCGCCAGCCGAGGTTGCCTCGATGTCCGAAATCATTGGCCTATGTCTTCCGGACACGCCGGACGTGGGAAAAGTACTGTTCGGCGAAAACGGGGTAGCTGCTAGGAGAAGGCTTCAGTAATGCCGACCCGCAGGCGCGAGGGTTTCTGATAAGGTCAGGATAGGAGGGAAGAGGATGACAAGTGAGCATTGTGCTTCATGCAGATCAGGGGACAGTCTGCAACTCTCCACCGTTTACCTAGCGTTGAAGCACTGCTTCAGGAGCACGAGTGCGCACGGAACTAGCGAGACCACATTCTACACAAGGCTCTTCACTGACATTACACCCGAAAGCTTTTACCTTTGCCCAGCTTGCATCGCATTCAATAGTGCCACCCAAGCGCTGCGGCAAGAACGATCGCTAAGGCGGTGGTGTGCAGCGCTTACTGCGGTAGTGCTACTCTGGACACCATGGGTCTGGACGCTTAGCATGGACTCCTTCCATATCTGCTCAGGACTCTTTTTTTTTGGCGGCAGTTGTCTTACACTCAGTAACATTCTAAAAAAGTACCTAGACCTTCAAGTTGATCTGGCTAGTGGCAAGCCTGCAATGGCGGCAAAGGAAGTATGCTTTCAGGTCTGCCAGCAGGATTACGAAATTCTTCTTAAAATGGCACAACAGCAGCGGGAAATACTAGGAGAGCATCACATGACGACAGTAGAAATTGCTTGCCTTACCAAGCATGAACTGATGGGACAAAGGCGCAGAGATAAGATAGGTTAAATAGATAGACCTTCTCATGCTGGCGATCATCCATAATGTTGTGAAAGAAAACTCTCCATGCATTAGTTCTGGAGAACTCCAACCAGATCACTGCAACTAATGTCGTGCTCATTGGGTTCCGTTTTGTTGTGATAAGGGTCTCTCCATTGTCAAGACAAAAAACGGGCTGTATATGGTGCATGGTGTTAGCCTGCACGGGTTTTGGGTTTAACCGTTCCTTGACGATATAGGCTCATCACCCTTATCTCTCCTACCTGAGACTTTTCTTCTACAGTTGTTTGGAGCCCGTCATTGTAAGTTGTCGTAATGTTTATGCCGCTCTTTGAAAAATCCAAAAATTCTCAAGGTTGTGGTGCCACAGAATATGCTTGTAACTCTTGACATTCTAAAGACATTCTCCTAAACATGAGGTGGCTAATACAGGAGGCGCCCCATGTTTGCGAGAGTGAAAAAATCCGGTTTGTATGAGTACCTCCAGATCGTCCAAAACCGGCGGGAAGGAACCAAGACCATCCAACGGGTCGTCGCCACTATCGGCCGAATGGATCAGATCCAGGAGAAGGGCGAGATCGAGAACCTGGTGCGCTCCCTCTCCCGATTTTCTGAAAAGGTTCTTCTGGTCCTCTCCGGGAGGAGCGACGTCCGGGCGGATGCGAAGAAGATCGGTCC
>DIWG01000026.1 GCA_002423465.1 Syntrophaceae bacterium UBA6112
GGCAGTCGGTATCGACGACGGCGATCCTCTTGGGACCGTAATGCCGGCGGATGTATTCGATCATGATCGCTTCGATGTTCACGTTGCAGAAACCGCGGGCGCCGTGGACCACAAGCATGGCGTGGTGCCCCGGCGGTCGTACCAGGGCGAAAGCATTGTCCACCTCGCCGGAGAGGACCTTCTGCGCCGCTGTGATGGCGCCGCCCGCCGAGATGAAGTGGGATTCGGTAACCACGCTGCAGGCATCGGGGACGCAGATGTGCGCACGGTTGATGTCTTCGGCCGTGGCGATTCCGGGCTTGTATTCGCGGATATTCTCGAAATCCAGGAGTCCTTCCTCGAAAACCTGATCCTGGGTGTAGAGAAGACGTTCCTCCCGCTCGGGATGGTTGGGCGAAATGGCCCAATCGAAGGCGGGAAAGAAGATCAGACCGGTACGTTTCGGCGCTTTCAATGGCATAGGGCTTCCCCCTTGACGAGGTCGGCAATGCAGCCCGGCTTGATCTGCACCTTGATCCGGATGTTCTTGCCGGTGGTGTAATATTCGCGCACCATGTTGAACTGCTGGGCCTCGACCACCTCGATGGCCAGATCCTCCTCTTTGGCGCCCATGTTCAGGACCTTTTCCCGGAGCTTTTCCTTGCCGACACGGATGACGTCCTCCATGGTGAAGCGTTGCGGAATGGCGGTCTGAATCCCCTCTTCGCCGATGGTCAGGGTCCGCCTTTCCGTATCGGCCAGGAGGGTCATTTCCGCTGTCGTTCGGGCCAGTGCGGCCCCGATGGCGTTGGCCACCTCGGCGTGGACGGGGATATGAGGCTCGCATTCGAGAAGTCTTCCCAGTTCGGGCGCCAGCGCACCGGCGGGTCCGCCCACCACGTAGAGAAGCCGGGGAGCCAGTTTTTTCCCATCCAGCATCTCATGAATCGTGTAAACGGGTTGGTTGTTGATCTCTTCGACGAAGTCCCGAACATGACAGGCGATAATCCTGCAGGTCTCCTGAAAGATCTTCCGGGCCGCTTCGCCGACGGGGCAATGCAGCGCTTCGGCGATGGGGAGGAGGGCGGCCGCCGCCTTTGACGGATCACCGATGTCGGTCATTTCGAGGACAATCATGGCGTCCGTCGGTGTCGGAAACGGACCGCCGAAGGCCGCCGCCGTTCCCTCCCGCTGCGGTCCGATGGAAATTTGTTCATTCTGAAGCCGGACGACGCTGTCGCCGCCGACGCCGATTGACCGGGTTTTCAGCCCCCGGATCAGCGTTTTATGGCCTTCAATGGTGACGCCGAAGGACTCGAACAGCGGGACACCGTCGGCGAAGACGGCGATATCCGTCGTTGTGCCTCCGATATCGAGGGCGATTGCGTCGCTGAGGCAGCCGGTTGTTGTCAGAATACCCATAATGCTGGCCGCGGGGCCGGAAAGAATCGTCTGAACCGGAAATTCCATGGATTGCGAGATTTCAAAGGTTCCACCGTCAGCCTTCAGGATATAGATCGGAACGTTGATGCCCCTTTCGTGGACGAAATGAAGGACCTGTTGGACGAATCGCTGATAGATGTCCCAGATCGACTCGTTGAGGTAGGTTGTCGCGATCCGCCGGGGAAAGTTGAGATGTCCCGACATTCGGTGGCCCAGAGAGACGTGGCGGAGTTGATCGCAGACAATCTCCCGGAGTTCAGTCTCCTGACAGGGGTTGCGCGTTGAAAATTTACCGACGATGCCGACATGACGGATCCCATCGGAACGGAAGCGGTCCCGCATTCGGGCGGCCTCTTTCCGGTCGATGCCGGCGATTTCCATGCCTCGGTGATTGATGTAGCCGGATAAAAAATAGGTGTCCTGGCTGACTTCATACAAGGACGGTGGAAGACCGGGTCCGCTGACGATCAGCATTCCCACCCGGTCGACCTTGTTCTGAACGATGGCATTGGTTGAAATGGTGGTGCTGAGGACGACCCTTTCCAGTTGATGGATGGCGGATTCATCGACCAGCTCGTTGGTCACCGCGAGAAGGGAGGTGAGGAGGTTCTGTTCGTTTGTGAGAACCTTGGCCTTTTTCAGGACGGTGAAGTGATCGATCAGAACCGCATCCGTGTGTGTGCCGCCTACATCAATACCCAGGATCATGCTGCCACCTCAGCGTTGGCTTGGAGTTCAGTGTCTATATAATGAGAAAATTGTCTTGACAAGCCCAAAAAAGAGAGTATTTTCCCATCCAGTTCCGGCGAGGCTTGTGCGGACCGGCACTGGTTTGAAATCTGTGAAAGGAGGTGACGTGTTGATGAAAAAGGTATCTGCTATCATTCTTACCCTGCTTTTCTTTGTGACAATGTCGTTTGCAGTCGTAGGCTGCAAGAAGGCAGAGGAGCAAAAGCCTGCTGAGACGACGGCTCCGGCCCCTGCCGCAGCGCCTGCTCCGGCGCCTGAGGCGACACCGGCGGCTCCTGCCGCTCCGGCAGCTCCGGCAGCCCCCGCAACAAAGTAGGATCGGAAAATACCAACCGCAAAAAGGCCGGGCGTGTAAATGCCCGGCCTTTTTTATATTAGGACAGCCGGTTTTAGCATAAATATTTTTTGACGCCGATGGTCTTGCTGTTGTATGATTCAAAAAAACAAAAGGAGGTGATTTTATGCAAAAATGTGAAGATTTCATGAGTGGTTTGATCATTGGCGGTTTGATTGGCGCGGTGATCGGCATCCTCTATGCGCCGAAAAGCGGCAGGGAAACCCGGGAGGAGATCGGCAAAAAGGCCGATGAACTCTTGGTGAAAGCGAAGGAGGAATACGAGCTTGCCGTCGCGAAGAGCCGTAAGGCTTATGAAGCGACCGTTGAGCGGCTGAAGGGGTTGGAAGAGACGGCCATGGAAAAGGCGGAAGAGGCGGGAGAGAAAGTGGAGGAGTTGGCCGACCTCGGAAAGGAAACGCTGCAGGAGGGAAAAAGCCGAATTAAGAAGGCCATCGATGCAGGCGTGGATGCGTTCCGAGAGGAAAAAGGCAAGGCCGTCTGATCGCGGATATTGAAGGAGAGACCCCATGACAACGCTGGAGATCATCCTGATCATCTTGTGCATTGCCTTCCTGTTGCTTGTCGGATTTTTCGTTCCCTTGCTGCTTCAGCTATGGCGAACGGCGAGGGGAATGACCGAGACCCTTCAACTCCTCAATCAGCGCCTCCCGCTGATCCTGGATAATCTGGAGGAGATCACGACAAGCATCAACCAAACGACAACCACCGTCAACCGGCAGGTTGCCGAACTTTCTCTGACCCTGAGGCGGATCCAGGGGATCGTCGGTGTTTTTCTCGGACTGGAGGAGATTATCCGGCGACGGGTCGGTTTCTCTTTTTCTCGGACGTTAAGAACCGGCCTTTCTGTGGCGCGCGGGGTTCGCGTTTTTATCGACAGTCTGGCGGGCGGGGATCCGGAAAAAAAGAGCGGCAGGACTCGGCTGCCGCGCTGACCCGGGTCTGAAAGTCATCTACAAGCCGACTCTCTCGTCAAAAGTCGGTAATCTCCCGTCTTGTCATGCCGAGCTTGAGACCTTTGAAAAACGCCCCTGCTTTGTCATTCCCGCGAAAGCGGGAATCCAGAAGGTCTTAAAAGGACTGGATTCCTGCTTCCGCAGGAATGACGATTTACCGAATTTCGGGAGAAATTCAGGTCTCAGGTTGTCGATGCATGCCGTCACCCTTTGACAAGCTCTGGGTGATCGAGGTGAATATTTGCGGCTTCGCGAGTGCTTAACGATCGGAAGGTAAGGGTATGGCCGGTGTAACATACGGAAACCGGGGTGGGCGGATGCAGGTCCGGACGGTCCGGCAAAAGTCCGGATCTGCCCGGTCGGCCGAAGAAGTTGTGCGGGGGATCAAAACGGCGCAGTCGTCGGGTGAAGAGATTTACCGAGAGAAGTCGCTGGCCCTGCACGGCCTGGTCTGCGGCCGTTGCGGCCGGGATTTTGACGCCGCAAATCGTCATCTGCTGACGGTGCATCACAAGGACGGCAATCACCATAACAACCCCCCGGACGGAAGCAACTGGGAAAACCTCTGCGCCTATTGCCATGAGGATGTCCACAGCCGGGGACTTCTCGGCGATTACCTGGAGGGGAAATCGGCTTCGCGCGAGCAGGCCGTCGTCTATCGCGGCGAAGCTGCTGCGGGGGGGATGGGCGCCCTTGCCGAGAAACTTCAAAAGGCCTTAGAAAAGAAGAAATCCCTCAAGTAACCAGAATTTTCCTTCACTGAACGCATAGAAAATACCCTTTTCTTCCTCCATTCATCTGAAAGATGACACCCCCATAAAAAGTCTAAGATGTCAACCTGAGTTTGTCGAAGGGTCCAGAATATTTCTTGACACGCAAAAAAAGCCCCCCTATACTTCAACTCATCGAAAGCAATGTCTCCTGGATCTGAGCAGATCTAACATATATTACATTGACAGCTGATTTTACGTGGATGCTGTGGAAGAGGCAATTTCTAAGTACGGTTGCCCCGAGATCTTCAATACCGACAAAGGCAGTCAGTTCACCGCGGAAGCATTTACAGACACTCTCCTGCCGGTTCCCTTCGGCCCCGCCACCGGAAAGCAGATGGGCCGGACGGTGCTCCTCGGCTACGAACTCTACATCGGGAAAATGTTTTCTCGGGGGCTCACCGTCTCCCATGTCGAAAATTCTACAGAGCGGAATGAATCAGCAACCGATTTCGGTGTTACGGAGGAAAAGGATATTAGGCGGCGGGTAGCGTAGAGCAGCCTGGGTGTGATGCAGGGAGCCCCGGTGGGAAAATTTATTAATAACGAAACAACAAAAGGAGGCATTAACATGATTGACTATCCAAGATACAAAAAAGTACTCTTCTGTACCGATTTTTCGAAATTATCGGATTGTGCCTTTGATTATGCCTTCGGTATTGCGAAGAGAGATGATGGTGTACTCTATATCCTCCACGTCATACCGATGACTCCCCGTGAATATCATTTGGAACATCAATTGGAACCTTACTTGCGTAGGGAGGATTTGGACAAGATAAAGGCAACCCTCCAGGAAGAACGTGAAAAGATGTTTAATGATAAATATCTGAACCATATCAAAGACAAGACCAAAGTCAGAATCGTCACCGAATCAGGGCGTGAAGATGAGAAAATCTTCGA
This sequence comes from Syntrophaceae bacterium UBA6112, assembly GCA_002423465.1. Lineage (GTDB taxonomy): Bacteria > Desulfobacterota > Syntrophia > Syntrophales > UBA5619 > UBA5619. Next base: position 5,154 of record DIWG01000026.1, read on the forward strand.
GTTCGTCAAGAAGGAAAAAATCGATATTATCGTGATCGGCACACACGGAAGGACGGGAATAGACCATGTTTTCCTTGGCAGCGTAGCCGAAAAGATCATCAGGCGCAGCCCGATCCCTGTCTTTGTCATACCCTGTATGGACAGGCCAGGTCCCACCTGATCCGGGTGAGGAAAACTGCTTTCGGAAAAGACCGTGTGCCGGGCACGGCCCCCGTACGCCATCAACGCCCTTTTGGGATTCGGCGAAGGTCATATTCGGCTCGATTTGTTTGTATTTCATGTCTCCTCCGGAGAGATAGTTGACGGTGAAAATATGATATAAAATCGGCGATATGTCAAGCAATGTAGAATGCTTATTATGAGTTATGGTGAAAATTCCCATGCTTTTTTTTGCGGATCATCTACCCGAAAAATTCGGTGCGGTCTCCTCGTCGAGAATGTCCCGAGGGAGGTCATTGATGAATGATCTGGGGGAAAATCGGTGTTATGCAAAGCTCCCTATTGATGATTCCGTTAGTTCCAAGGCCCCTTCACGTGATTATGAAGTTCAAAGACCTTGTTCGCTCCCGCGACAAATCGGAGAAAGCAGATTCTCTTTTAACCACGTCATTGGAGAATCAAAGGCGATAACGTGCGCCAAGATAAGGGCTCTGCGTGTTGCCGAAGGTGACTCGACAGTGCTAATCACAGGGGAATCAGGAACAGGAAAGGAGATCTTTGCACAGGCTATACACTCCGCTAGTCTGCGCAAAGATGGTCCTTTCGTGCGAGTCAACTGTGCCTGTATACCGGAGCCTCTGCTGGAATCAGAGTTATTCGGGTATGAACCCGGGTCATTCACGGGGGCGAATAAGCTGGGGAAAAAGGGAAAGTTCGAGGTGGCTCATAATGGGACTTTATTCCTCGATGAAGCAGCTGATATGTCCATGGCAATGCAGGCGAAGCTCCTAAGAGCTATACAGGAGAATGAATTTGAGCGTGTTGGAGGAACCATAACTTATGAAGTAGATGTGAGAATTATTGCTGCAACAAACAAGGACCTTTGGAAAATGGTTAATGAAGGGAAATTTAGGGAAGACCTGTATTATCGTTTGGATGTCATCAATATCAATATACCTCCCTTAAGAGAAAGACGGGAGGACATACCTTTGTTGGTGAACGCCTTTATTCCTGATTTAGCCAATCGTTGCAGGAGCCCAGTAAAAGCGATTACCAATGAAGCACTAGAGTACCTAATCAACTACAACTGGCCCGGAAATGTTAGAGAGCTAATCAACGCGCTTGAGGCAGCAGTAAGCCTCAGTACAGAAGCGCACGTGGATGTTGATGCACTTCCCTTGAAAGTAAAAAACAATAGATCAATCTTTTTTTCCTCTGGCGATCTCTCAGGCGAAGAATCCTACAAGTCGGGGGGATTGGCCGCTGTTGAGAAGGCCATGATAGAGGAAGCCCTTGCAAGAAAGGCAGGGAACAAGCGCCAAGCTGCCATCTCATTAAAAATGCCGCGTTCCACGTTCTATGAGAAACTTAAGAAATACGAGATCTCAGCTTGAGCATAAGAGGTGGTCTGGTTTCTTTAGACAACCAGGAGCGGGTTATAAGTGTTGAGCTGCCCTGGTTCATACCGCTTCCGTCAACTTCGGTATGGTGTTCCAGTAAACCTCATCGGAAGTCATGTTGTCAAGTCCCTGATGACGTCGCCAATAGTGTCCAAATGCTGGACATGTCCAGAGCTGGACATGTCCGCTTGCGGGCGCTGATCTTGAAAATCATCTCCACCGGTGGACCCTCTCCAACATCCCCGCCAGCATTTCAAGTCTTTGGAATTCGGTTATTTTTGATGATGAATTTGCGGAGAATTTTATCCTGAAAAAAGGTCTACGTATCCTGGCATTAATCCTGCAACATAATACAGAAACCGATCTGATGACTGACGCTACCATGGATAAGGACGAAGGATATGTCATTGAGTTATACATCAAATTAACAGAGGAGGTTAGGCTATGACGAGTAACAAGCGCCGAGCAATCGATTATCACTGCAACCTTTTTACTCCGGAGGCGGTGAAAAGGAAGTATGTGAGGGACAGAGAGGGCAATGAGGATTTCAACCGGCACGGCACTCATACGGGAAAACTCGAGGGCTACACAGTGCCTGAGTTCATGTCTGTCATGGATGATCTGGGTATTGAAAAAGGCGTCGTGCCTGCTTGGCAGTGGTTTTCCTTCCTCGATGGAAAGATGCTGTGGGATGACTCGCCACAGCTCATTCAGGAAACGCTGTGCGCCCCCCATAGCGACCGCTTCTTTGGGCTCTACGGCATCAACCCATTAAAACGCATGGAAGGAGTGCGAGAATTAGAGCGGGTGGTCAAGGAGTACGGCTTTAAGGGTGCACATCTGCACACGCATGGGTACGGGCTGCCGCTTAACCATAGGGATTATTTCCCGTACTGGGCCAAGTGTGAAGAACTCGATATCGTGGCGGTTATCATGGTAGGTGCGGAGTCATCTGCACAGCCGGCTTACCTGGGTCAGCCGGTCCTTCTTGACGACATCGCCATCTACTTCCCCAAGCTGCGGATTGTGGCCTCCCATACCGGATGGCCGTGGACGGAAGAAGCAATCAATTTGGCCTATCGGCATGCAAATGTTTTCATCGGAACGGCTGGCTACCCGCCCAAATTCTGGCAACCCAATCTGGTTCATTTCGCAAATAGCTGGGGCAAGGGTAAGGTTATGTGGGGTACGAGCTTCCCATTGGTAGACCACAGGAAAGCATTAGAACAAATCGATCAACTGGGATTGAGAGATGATGCGAAGGATGCGCTTCTGTATGGAACAGCAAAAAAGGTTTTCAGGCTTTGAAAGCCAAAGTGCTGCCCTGTGCAAAGCATTATTACTCCGGCAATTAAACATGTAAATAAATTCTGTGGAATGCCCGTATTTCCTGGGAACAGCGGCCACGTTTTGCTATATTTAGCAGGTCGTTGAAAAACCGTCATATAGGGCGTTTATCGATTCTCTGATCGATTTTTCAAGTTGGACCTCTTTCTTATTTCGATTTTCTTGCTCT
>DIWG01000006.1:0-2405 GCA_002423465.1 Syntrophaceae bacterium UBA6112
AGGTCTTGCAGGTCTCCCAGATCGTATCGGAGACGTCAAGCATAGCCTGGTGGGCGGGAAGATTCTTCGTCTGAATGTACTGCAGCCAGCCGAAAACCATTCCGATCAGACAGATAATGAGACCGACATTCAGGATGGTCAACCCGCCAAGCGCGCCGCCCATGAAGCTTACCTGGGCCAGATCGGGTAGCTTGATGTCGGCTTCGCCTGCGAAAGCCATGGGGGTCATCAGAAACAGAATGATGGCAAGTGAACAAAACAGAGACCAGAAACCGCGTTTTCCGATGCACATGATTCAAACCTCCTTGCTTACGTTATTGATTTCTTTTCCATGATGCTTTTCCATAGCCGCCCGAATTCCCAAGATCAGGACGTCCGTCATGGCCTCCGCCGCCCTTTGGGTCAGTTGCGACAAACAAACCATCTCTTCATCCGAAAAAGGGTCGAGAACGTATCCCTCAACCATCGACTTGCGGGCCGGTCTTCCGATGCCGAATCTGACTCTGATGAACTCCCGGCCGCCAAGATGGTCCATGACGGAGATCAGTCCTTTATGCCCACCGTGGCCTCCGTTCGCCTTCAGACGAATCATCTGGAAGGGCAGGTCCAGGTCATCGTGCACGACAATCACATCCTCTGTTTCTATCCGGAAATAGTCCGCCAGTTTCCGGATAGCGATGCCGCTCAGATTCATGAATGTCTGCGGCTTGACGAGCAAAACAGGGGTGCCGGCGATTTTCCCCTTTCCGATACGGGCTTCAAAGATGTTCTGATCAATGGAGATGTTCTTTTGCAGCGCCAACTGATCCAGGACCATGAAACCTGCGTTATGCCGGCTCATCCGATACTTGGTTCCCGGATTCCCCAGTCCTGCGATTAACTTCAAGAAAAGGCTCCCTTGGGATATCCCTGCCTGTTCCGGCGAACTCCTTGGGATGTCGACGGATCACCCCGGCTATGCCTTTCCTGCTGTCGGCGCCGCTTCGCCCTCGGCAGTGGCAGCGGCAGCGGCTTCACCCTCGGCCGGAGTTTCAGCCTGGGGCACGGATACCTTTATCACGGCCACCATGGCTACGCCCACATCTCCCGGATCAAGGACCGTAATGCCTTCCGGCACTCGAATATCCTGCACCTTAATCGAGTCGCCGATCTCCAGCCCGGCGACGTCGATCTCGATGAAATCGGGCAGTCCCGAGGGCAGACAGGAAATCTTCAGATCGCGCTTCAGATGCTGGAGTTCGCCGCCGTTCTGCACACCGATGGGAATGCCGGCGAAGCGGAGGGGAACGTCGAGTGTCAGCTTGTGATCCATGCGGACTTCATAAAAATCGGCATGATAAAATCGCCGACTGACCGGTTCGATCTGCAACTCCTTGATAAGGGATAGCTTTTCCATCGTCTTCTCCCCTTCGATCAGGAGTTTGATGAAGACATTTTCTTTTTTCGCCTTGATCACCTTCAACAGTTCAGCCGCATTGACCGAAAGGGGAATGGCCTCCTCGCCACGGCCGTAAAACACAGCCGGAATCAATCCTTCCTTCCTGAAACGCCTCGCCGGACCCTTGCCGGATTCATTGCGGGTAAAGGCCTTTAATTCAGTCGCCTCCATGGGGATTCCTCCTAAATAAATAATGAACTCACTGAGTCGTTGTAATAGATCCTTCGGACAGCTTCGCTGAGGAGGCCTGAAACGGAAAGCACCTTGATGCGGCTGCAGGACTTCGCCTTCTCATGCAAAGGGATGGTATCCGTCACGATAACCTCTTTCAGGTCCGACTGTTCGATTCTCTCGATGGCCGGTCCGGAAAGGACAGGGTGGGTGCAACAGACGGAAATCTCCACAGCCCCTTCCTCTTTGAGCGCCTTCGCCGACTGAACGACAGTTCCGGCCGTATCGATCAAGTCATCCAGGAGAATGACCCTTTTCCCCTTGACATGGCCGATGATGTTCATGACCTGGGCTTCGTTTGGACCTTCCCGGCGTTTGTCGATGATCGCCAGGCTTGCCCCGAGTCTCTTCCCAAAGGCGCGCGCCCTTTCCACGCCCCCCGTATCCGGTGAAACGGTTACGATACTGTCGCCCTGGTAATTTTTTTTGATATAATCCAACAGCACCGGCGTCGCGAATAGATTGTCCACCGGGATGTTGAAGAATCCCTGGATTTGACCGGCGTGGAGATCCATCGCCAAAACCCGGTTGGCCCCCGCCCGGGTGATGAGGTCGGCCACGAGCTTTGCGGAGATCGGCGCCCGGGGCGCCACCTTCCGGTCCTGCCGGCCATAGCCATAATACGGAATGACAGCCGTGATCCGGTCCGCGGAGGCTCGGCGGACGGCGTCAATCATAATCAGGAGTTCCATCAGGGTGATGTTGACCGGCGGGCAGGTGGGCTGGATGATGAAGA
>DIWG01000006.1:2415-2585 GCA_002423465.1 Syntrophaceae bacterium UBA6112
CGACGCGGGTTTCGCCGTCGCTGAATGCCGTGACATGGGCTTTCCCGAGCGATACGCCCAGGTTCTCAGAGATTTTCTGGGCGAGGGCCGCATTCGCATTTCCGGTAAAAACCCTGATTCTTTCGAGCATCTTACATCCTTCAACTCATCAATTGGCTGGGGCGGGAGGA
>DIWG01000082.1:0-394 GCA_002423465.1 Syntrophaceae bacterium UBA6112
GGACCCACTGGAAGGCGGGCAACACCCAGACCAGTCTCCTGCCCGGACTGATTGCCGGAGTGCTTGCCGGGGTCTACACCGGCGGCAGTTTCGCGCACCTCATACCGGAAAACGGACTGCGTCTCGTTTTTACGGCGATCCTGTTCTATACGGCGACCCGGTATCTGCGGGCGAAGCCCAAGCCGGATGAAACCTGCGCACTAAAAAACGGGCAGGAGTGATCCTCCCGCCCGTCTAAAATGGTTCCAACCTCGAGGACTTGAACATGATCCATCCGATTGCTTTGCAGTCGGATATTTCACCCGCGTTCCCATCGGTTGGCAGATCCTCTGAGTTTATCCCAGACGTTTCCGGAGATCTTCCAACTGCTTCCGGAGCCTTGCCGGGAAACGGT
>DIWG01000082.1:404-64023 GCA_002423465.1 Syntrophaceae bacterium UBA6112
CGGAGGGATCGACGCGGAAGAGTTCTCGGAAATCGGCATCGGGAATATCCATGCCGGTCAGGTCGAGGTCTCCCTCTTTGGGCATGAGTCCGATCGGTGTTTCAACGGCCCCAACCTTTCCGTCGACACGCTCGCACATCCATTTGAGAACACGGCTGTTGTCGCCGAAGCCCGGCCNNCTTTTGCGGAACCAGTTCACGTAGAAGATTCGCGGGGCGTGTTTCCCGAGACGGTCGCCCATCGTCAGCCAGTGGCCGAAGTAATCGGCCATGTTGTAGCCGCAGAAGGGCTGCATGGCGAATGGGTCGCGCCGGAGGTTGCCCACGGCACCGATGTTGGCGGCGGTCGTCTCCGAAGAGGCTGTTGCGCCCATGAAGACGCCGTGGTCCCAGGAAAAGGCCTCGTGGACCAGGGGCATGACGCTTGCGCGGCGGCCGCCGAAGACGAAGATGTCGATGGGAACGCCCTCGGGCTTCTCCCAGTCGGGGCAGATGACCGGGCATTGTCCGGCCGGGGCGGTAAAACGGGCATTGGCATTAGCGGCCGGTTCACTGCCGCCGGGCGCCCAGTCCCGGCCCTTCCAGTCGATGGCGTGGCTGGGCGGCGCCCCGTCCATCCCTTCCCACCAGATGTCGCCGTCGTCGGTCAAAGCGCAGTTGGTGAAGATCGTGTTCTCTTTGATGGTGTCCATTGCCGAGGGGTTGGAGTCATAGGAGGTGCCGGGGGCGACGCCGAAGAAGCCGTATTCGGGGTTGATCGCGTAGGGTCTTCCATCGGGACCGATTTTGATCCAGGCGATGTCGTCGCCGACGCACTCGCATTTCCACCCGGGGATGGTCGGCGTGAGCATGGCCAGATTGGTCTTGCCGCAGGCGGACGGGAAAGCCGCCGTGATATGGTACTGTTTCCCCGCAGGGTTCGTGAGGCGCAGGATGAGCATGTGTTCGGCCATCCATCCTTCCCGCTTTGCCATCGCCGAGGCGATGCGGAGCGCCAGGCATTTCTTCCCCAGCAGGGCGTTCCCGCCGTAACCGCTCCCGTAGGACCAGATGAGGTTCTCCTCCGGGAAATGGCTGATGTATTTCTTCTCCATGGGGGCACAGGGCCAGGGCACATCTTTTTGTCCCGGGGCGAGCGGTGCGCCGACGGAATGAAGGCAGGGGATGAACTCGCCGTCGGCGCCGAGTTTCTCGATCACTTTTGTCCCAACCCGCGTCATGATGTGCATGTTGCAGACCACGTAGGGGCTGTCCGTAATCTCGATGCCGATCTTGGCGATGGGCGAATCCACAGGGCCCATGGAGAAGGGAATCACATAGAGGGTTCGTCCCTGCATGCAGCCCTCGTAGAGGCCTTTCATTGTTGCCTTCAGTTCAGCCGGGGCGACCCAGTTGTTGGTGGGTCCCGCGTCTTCGCGGGTCGCCGTGCTGATGTAGGTGCGATCTTCAACCCGGGCGACGTCGCTCGGTTGGGAGCGGAAGAGAACGCTGTTGGGGCGTTTGGCGAGGGGTGTGGCTGCGCCGCCCGCCACCATCTGTTTCATCAGGTGGTCATACTCCTCCCGACTTCCGTCACACCAATAGACGGACTCGGGCCGGCACAGGTCGGACACCTCCTTCACCCAGTTGTTCAATCTTGCATTTTGTACGGTCATCATCATTCTCCTTCATATGCGATAACGGTTCGGTTACACCATCCGATCTATTGTCCGAGGCTGAATCAAACCTTCAGCAATTTCAGCGCCTCGCGGCCCCGGTCGATGATCATGTTCGTCTCGTAGGACCAGGTGATCATTTGCATCCCCTGGCCGATCCAGTAGCGGAGATCCTCGATGCCGGGGATATGGTTTCCCGAGGCCTTGCCGTTCTTTTTGCAGGCGTCCACGACCTTCTGGACGGCGGCCCGCACCTCCGGATGGTTTCCCTGCCCCGGAAAGCCCATGTCGAGGGAAAGATCTTGCGTTCCCATCATGGCCACGTCGATTCCCGGGACGGCTGTGATGGCCTCCACGTTTTTAATGGCCTCGGCGCTCTCCATCTGGGCGATCAGCAGGGTTTCGTCGTTCACGGCGCGGAAATAGTCGGCCGCCTCCTTGAACTCCTGGCGCTCCTGCTGCCGGAAAATCGGCACCGCCGCGCCCCGCCTCCCCTCGGGCGGGTATTTCCCGTAACTCACGAGCGCCTTCGCCTCCTCGACTGTGTCGAGATGGGGCACCCAGATCCCCTCCGCCCCCATGTCCAGCGCCTTGGCGACATAGGCATAGTCCAGGCGGGGAATCCGTACGACACTGCTGACCCGCGTTTTCCGTGCGAACTCCAGGATCGGGGCAATGTCCGACATGTCATAAGAGGCGTGCTCCATATCGATCACGAAATAATCGAATCCGGCGATCTCCAGAATCTCTGAGATGTTGATGTTGCGTGCCTCCTTGATCATGGTACCGAAGACCCGTTCCCCGTTTTTCATCTTTTTCTTGATTGTGTTGATTCTCATGGTGATTCTCCTTATTTATTTGGCCTTGCTCTTCAAAGTTAACCCAGACGTATCCGGGTTTATGGATCTTTATAACATATCGCGCAAATGATTCATATCCGATTTCATGGACGAGGGCGAAGAACTTCCGCGGTCTCAACGGCCGCTGCCTCTCCAAAGGAATTCTGCAGGCAGGCTTGTTGATTTTAACAGAGCGAAAAAAGGGGGACCGGCGGTCCCCCTTTTGCGATCAGTGGGCTTCTTCCATCGCCCCGGCGATGTACATCATCGCCAGCAACATAAAGACGAGCGTCTGGATACAGGAGGTGAAGATCATCAGTGCGAAGACCGGCAACGGCACCAGGAGCGGAACCAGAAGCAGAACGACCGCCAGGACGATGTCTTCACCCATGATGTTGCCGAACAGCCGCACGGAAAGGGAGAGGGGGCGGGAAAGGTGGCTGATGATCTCGATCGGCAGCATGAGCGGCGTGAGCCACCAGACCGGTCCCATGAACTGTTTGACATATTTGTATCCGTGGACCTTGATCCCGACCACATGGGTCATCACAAAGACCACGACGGCCATCGAAACGGTTGTGTTGAGGTTGGCCGTCGGCGACTCGAAGCCCGGGATCAGGCCGAGGAGGTTCGAGGTCAGGATGTAGAGGCCCAGCGTCGCGATCAGCGGGAAGAACCTCCTTCCCTCATGTCCCATGGTGTCGGTGAGGAGGCTGTCGAATCCCCCGATAATGACCTCCATGACGTTCTGGAATTTCCCGGGGAAGATGTTCAGCCGACGCGTGGCCAGGAAGGAGAAGAGGGCCAGAAACGCCATGACGAACCAGGTATAGGAGACGACGACGAGGTGATGCTCCTTGAGCCAGTGGCTTTCGAAAAACAGGATAGGTTCCATCAGTTTACCTCCTCAACAGGTTTTTTCTTGGAGAACACGACAATGGTCGTAAGCACGATGTTCAAAACGACAACGGAGAGGCCGGCGACGAGGCCGATTACATCAACCAGATCGCGGGAAATGATCCAGTAGAGTGCGAGGGCCGTGACCGCCAGCCGAAGGTAATAGCGGAGCATGAGCGCCGCCCGCGCCCGGTTCAGATGTTTGCTGAATACACTCAGGAGATTGCGGTACAGCCAGTGAAAGTTGATAATGCTGATCAATCCCCCGAAGAGGATGCCGAGGCTGAAGCGGTGGGAACGAAGAAAAAGACTCCCCGCGACCAGAACGGCAAGCAGGATCCAGTTCGTGATCTCAAGCCTTTTTTGGAGCGGGTCTTTTTCGGTGCGGTTCACTTTTCACACTCGTGATGAGCGGTTGTTCGTCCTTGAAATGCGTCTTGATCAGGACATACATGTTCCTGAACCCGGCGACGATGCCTATCAGCAGAAAAAGGAGGGTGAAATAGGGTTCCGTTCCCAGTTTTCCGTCCAGCCATGTTCCCAGAAAGAGGCATCCGAAGATGGCGAGGACCATGGCGATGCCGATGCTGCTTGCATAGGCCATCTGAATTGCGGATTTTTTCGTCTCCTGATCCACCGCGGGCCTCCTAACACAATGCGGGGCATGAAGTCAAACAAAAAGGGGAGAGCGACGGTACCAGTCGATGGTTTTCCTCAGCCCCTCGCGGAAATCAGTCCCGGCCCGGAAACCGAATTCCCGAAATGCCCGGTCCGTATCCAGCATGCGCCGCGGCTGGCCGTCCGGTTTGGAAGCATCCCAGACAACCCGACCCTTGAAGTCCGTCAGCTCCACGATGAGGCCGACCAGATCCCGGATGGAAATTTCAAAACCGGCGCCGATGTTGACGGGTTCGGGCTTGTCGTAATGTTCGGTTGCGAGGCAGATCGCCTCGGCGGCGTCCTCCACGTAGAAGAATTCCCGTGTCGCGCCGCCGGTTCCCCAGACAACGATCTCCGGATCTCCATTCTTCACGGCATCGACACACTTCTTGATCAGGGCGGGGATAACGTGGGAAGAGCGGGGATCGAAATTATCGCCCGGTCCGTACAGGTTGACGGGCAGCAGGAAGATCGCGTTGAATCCGTACTGTTGCCGGTAGGCTTGGGCCTGGACCAGCATCATCTTCTTGGCCAAGCCGTAGGGGGCGTTCGTCTCCTCGGGATATCCGTTCCAGAGGTCCTCCTCCCGGAAGGGCACAGGCGTGAACTTGGGGTAGGCGCAGATCGTCCCCAGTGCGACGAACTTGTCGATCTTCCGGAGATATCCCTCATGGAGAAGCGGAATACCCATCATGATGTTATCATAGAAGAGGGAGCCGGGGTTTTCCTGGTTGAAACCGATCCCCCCGACCTTGGCGGCGAGGTGGACGACGATGTCGGGTCGCTGTTCGTCGTAAAGCCGGCGAATATCTTCCGGGCGGATCAGGTTATAATCGGGCAGATCGGCCACAAGGATTTCATTGCAGCCCTTCTCCCGGAAAGTCCGGATGAGATGCTTCCCCAGGAACCCTTTGCCGCCGGTAATCGTAATGCGCTTCTCCTTCATTACCTCTCCTTGATTGGTTGGGGTCAGGTCTTGAAAATTAGCGTTTTGTGCGCTTTATGAACGAAATGCTAATTTTCAAGACCTGACCCCATGCTTATTACAGACGGTGGTTGCCGCAAGTGTAGCCGGCGCTGACCAGCGTCTTTTCCTTTTCGGCAGCCTCGAGATCTGCGGCAATCATCATCTCGATGAGCTGATCGAAGCTGACTTTCGGCTCCCAGTGAAGGACCTTGCGCGCCCGGTTTGCATCACCCAGCAGGACGTCCACCTCCGTCGGACGAAAATAACGGGGGTCGATGGCCACATGCTTCTGATAATCGAGGCCGAGCTTCGCAAAAACCTTCTCGGCGAACTCGCGGACCGAATGGGTTTCGCCGGTGGCGATCACATAGTCATCGGGTCTGTCCTGCTGGAGGATCAACCACATCGCCTCGACAAAGTCGCCGGCAAATCCCCAGTCGCGCTTCGCCTCGATATTCCCGAGGTAGAGCTTTTCCTGGAGGCCGAGCTTGATCCGAGTGGCGGCGCGGGTGATCTTCCTCGTCACGAAGGTCTCGCCGCGGCGGGGGGATTCGTGGTTGAAGAGGATTCCATTGGCGGCGAAGAGGTTGTAGGCATCCCGGTAGTTGCGGACAACGTAGTAGGCGTACACCTTGGCCGCGGCGTAGGGACTTTGCGGTTGAAACGGGGTCGCCTCGCTCTGGGGGGGCGGGGCAGCGCCGAACATCTCGCTAGAGGAAGCCTGGTAGAAACGGGTTTTGATCCCCGTTTTACGGATCGCCTCCAGAAGCCGCAGCGTCCCGAGGCCGGTGATGTCGCCGGTGTATTCGGGCATGTCGAAGCTCACCCGGACATGGCTCTGGGCGCCGAGGTGGTAGATCTCGTCGGGGCGGATTTCCTGCAGAAGATCGGTCAGTTGTCCGGAGACGGAGAGGTCGCCGTAGTGGAGATAGACCCGCGCCTNNTGATCGATCCGGTCCGTGTTGAAGGTGCTGGCCCGGCGGATTAGACCATGGATCTCATAGCCTTTGCAGAGCAGGAACTCCGCCAGATAGGAACCGTCTTGGCCGGTGATTCCGGTGATAAACGCTTTCTTCATGCAGAAACCTCCTGATCCTATACACGGATAGCCGTATGTTGTCCTGCCGGTTCAGACCGGTCAACATGCGTAATATTCCCGGTACCAGGCTACAAAGCGCCGGATTCCCTCCGTGATCGGTGTCGCAGGTTTGAAACCGACAGCAGTCATGAGATCGTCTATATCGGCGCAGGTGGCCGGCACGTCTCCCGCCTGCATGGGCAGGTAATTGCGGATGGCCTTCCGACCGAGTTGCCTCTCCAGAACCTCGATATAATCCATCAGGTCGACGGGCCGGTTGTTCCCGATGTTGTAGAGACGGTAGGGGGCGAAGCTGGAGGAGGGATCGGGCGCGTCTCCCCGCCAAGCCGAATTGGGTTCGGGAATCCGGTCCAGAACGCGGACGACTCCCTCGATGATGTCATCGATATAGGTGAAGTCCCGCTTCATCCGCCCCTCGTTGAAGACGTCGATCGGCCGGTTCTCCAGGATTGCCCGGGTGAAGAGAAAGAGGGCCATGTCCGGCCTTCCCCAAGGCCCATAGACGGTAAAGAATCGCAGGCCTGTGCAAGGGAGACTGTAGAGGGAGGCATAAGCGTGCGCCGTCAGTTCGTTCGCCTTCTTCGTGGCCGCATAGAGGCTGAGCGGATGATCCACGTTGTCGTGAACGGAAAAGGGCATCCGGGTGTTGGCCCCGTAAACGGAGCTCGACGAGGCGAACACAAGGTGCTTTACACCGTGATGACGGCACCCCTCGAGGATGTTTAGAAAGCCGACAAGGTTGCTGTCGATGTATGCGTGCGGATTTTCAATCGAATAGCGGACGCCCGCCTGGGCCGCCAGGTTCACGACGGCATCGAACCGGTTTTCGGCGAACAGCCCTTCCATCGCCGCCCGGTCCGCGATGTCCGCCCGGATGAAACGAAAATGTTCATGCTCTTCCAGAAGCCCCAGCCGAGCCTGCTTCAGCCTTACGTCATAGTAAGGGTTCAGGTTGTCCAGGCCGACGATGGTGTTTCCCTCGGCGAGAAGCCGCCGGGAGAGGTGAAAGCCGATAAAGCCCGCTGCGCCGGTGACCAGTATTTTTCTCACGTTTTCTCCCTCATCGATACGATCCGTTTCCGATGAATTCTACTGCTGAAATCGCACGGCAGACCTACAACAAATCTCGCGTTCTGTCAACGGAAGCCCTACAATGTCTTCAAGACCTTTGCACAGGCATCGAAGGTCTTGGCGATCTCCTCGTCCGTGTGGGCGAAGGAGACGAAACCGGCCTCAAACTGGGCGGGAGCGAAGTTGATCCCCTCTGTCAGCATTCCCTGGAAGAAGCGGGCAAACAGGGTCGTATCGCTCTGCAGGGCGGTATCAAAGTCGACCACGTCGTTTGCCGTGAAGAAAAGCGTGAACATCGACCCGACGCGGTTGATCCGGACGGGAATACCCTTTTCCCGGAAGAGGTCCAGGAAGCCGGCGCTGAGGTTCGCCGTCCTCCGTTCAATTTCCCCGTAGGACGCTTTCCGCAGGATATCCAGCGTTGCAATTCCGGCGGACATGGCGAGCGGGTTTCCCGAAAGGGTGCCCGCCTGGTAAACGGGTCCGGTGGGAGCGAGGTGCTCCATGATCTCTCGGCGCCCGCCGAGGGCGCCGACCGGAAGACCGCCGCCGATGATCTTGCCCAGGCAGGTGAGATCGGGGACGATGCCGCTCAGGGTCTGCCAGCCGCCGTAGGCGAGACGGAATCCGGTGATCACTTCGTCGAAGATGAGGAGGGCGCCGCTCGCGCGCGTGACTTCGCGCAGGGTTTCGAGGAACCCGGGGTGGGGCGGCACGACCCCCATGTTTCCGGCCACCGGTTCGACGATGATGCAGGCGATCTCCCCCCCGGAACGGGCAAAGACGTCGCGGACCGCATCGGCGTCGTTGAACGGCAGCGGAATCGTAAGTTCGGCAAGGCATCGGGGGATCCCGGGGCTTCCGGGGATCCCGAGCGTGGCGACGCCGGAGCCAGCCTTCACCAGCAGCGAGTCGGCATGGCCATGGTAGCAACCGGTGAACTTGACAATCTTGTCCCGGCCCGTCCAACCGCGGGCGAGGCGGATGGCGGTCATCGTCGCCTCGGTCCCCGAACTCACCATCCGGACCATCTTGATGGACGGAAAGGCGGAAACGATGCGCTCGGCCATACCAATCTCCAACGCGGTCGGCGCCCCGTAACTTGTTCCCCGGCCGGCCGCGTCCCGGATGGCCGCGACGACGTCCGGGTGGCCGTGGCCGAGGATCATCGGGCCCCAGGAGGCGATATAATCGATGTATTCTTTTCCATCCGTATCGACGACCCGGGATCCCGCCGCCTCGCGGATGAAAATAGGGGTCCCGCCGACGGCCCGAAAGGCCCGTACAGGGCTGTTGACCCCTCCCGGAATGACCTGCTGCGCCTGTAACAACAGTTTTTTTGAATCCATCTCAGAAATACTCCATGCTGTTTTTTTTAAATTCCTCCAGGCTCCGCAGAATCCTGAAGTCGGCGACACCCGCAACCTCGGCCATTTTCCGGAGCAGGGCCTCGTCGGCTTCGTTCCGAAAATGGACCATCGTGAAGAGGTTGTAACGTCCGGCGAACGGGGGCGTTCGCTCGTAGGCGTGGGTCACCTCAGCAAAGCCGGAGAGCGCCTTTCCTACGACTTCTGTGTGTTCCGGAGAGACGGCCCAGAGGATCATGATATTGTGGGAGTAGCCGACCCGCTGGTGCCGGACGATGGCGCCGAATTTGCGGATGATTCCCCGTTTCCGGAACCCTCCGGCAAGTGAGAGAACCTCGATCTCGGTCAAACCGGCCATTTCCCCGATCCGCTGAAAAGGGCGTCGGAGGAGAGGGATGTCCCCCTGAAGCAGCCGGGCGGCCTGTCTCTCCTCCGAGCTCAACCGGGCTGCTCCGGCGGAGATCTGTTCCTCTTGCTTCGGCATCGGGGCCGTGCCTTTCCTGAAGTTCGATTGCGCAACCTATAGCACAAATCCAGCGGAGGGCGCCAAATATTTCTTGACAACTTTTCCCCTTCCCGTTAGAGAAATGCTCGTGAAAAAATAGGGTATTTTTCGGTCAGCGGTCGTTCCGGAAGGATGAAGTAAAGGGCCTTTGCTGAAAAGCGGCGGAAAATCGTGAAGAAAGGAGGTGAATATTTAAACTCTTCAATGGTTTATCAAAAATACGAGGAGGGAAAATGATGAAAAAGACCTTGGTTGAAGCGGTTCTGGTCATCGGTTCGATTCTGTTTTCGGCATCGCTGGCGGCGGCCGCTGAGGCGGCGGCGCCCGGCTCCTCCGTCGACTACACGAAGGCCATCGTGGTCGCGTGCAGCCTTTTTGTCGCGGGTATGGCGATGGCCTTCGGGACGATCGGCACCGGAATCGGCATGGGGAACGGGCTGAGCGGCGCGACGAATGCCGTCGGCCGGAATCCGGAGGCGCACGGCAAGATCCTGATCACCATGATGGTGGGACTCGCCATGATCGAATCCCTGGCGATCTACGCGCTGGTCATCGCGCTGGTCGTCCTTTACGCCAATCCGCTGCTCAAAGTGATCGGCCTTTCGTAGCAAACATGTTATCATAGAAGAAAGGGAGGGGGAGCGCTGACACGACTTTCACTCCCTTTTTTTATCGAATTCCGCTGCGATCATCCGTGAGGAACTGTTTGAAAACGATTTCCCGGGCCATTTAGATTGAATGATGATAATATTTGACTTTCTTGTGCTTGAAATATAAGTATGCCAACATGTGAATTCTGTCGGCGATGGGTTGACAGGAGCGAGCCCGAGCCTGGGAAAGGGAACAAAACATAATCAATATGAGGTGCCAACAATGAAGAAAAATGCAACAGAGACTTCCATCCGTATCCAGAGACGTTCTTTTTTAAAGAAGGCCGGTCTTGCTGCGGGTTTGGGACTTACCGCCGGTATGGGCGGCTGGGCGCCGGCGGTTCATGCCCAGCCGACGTTACGCTGGAGGCTCGCTTCCAGCTTCCCCAAATCGCTGGACGCACTCATGGGACCTGCAGAAATATTCGCCAAACTGGTGGGCGCCATGTCCGGCGGCAAGTTTACGATTACGGTGCATCCGGCCGGCGAACTCATCCCCGCCTTCGGCGTGGTTGACGGGGTGCAGAACGCTACCGTCGAGTGCTGTCATACCGCGCCTTACTATTTCTTCGGCAAGGACGACACCTTTGCCCTGGGAACGGCCATCCCCTTCGGCCTCAACTCGCGCCAGTTGACGGCCTGGATGTTCGAGGGCAACGGCCTGAAGCTGATGCGCGAATTTTTACGGGGATACAGCATCATCAATTTCCCAATGGGCAACACCAACGCCCAGATGGGCGGCTGGTATCGCAAGGAAATCAGATCGCTGGCCGATATGAAGGGCCTCAAGATGCGCACCGCCGGCATTGCTGGAAAGGTCCAGGAGAGACTCGGCGTCGTCACGCAGAGCATCCCCGGCGGCGAAATTTACCAAGCGCTGGAGAAGGGGACCATCGACGCCGTCGAGTTTGTCGGTCCCTATGACGACTACAAGCTGGGTTTTTACAAGGTAGCCCCCAACTATTACTATCCCGGATGGTGGGAGGGCAGCGCGCAGACCGATCTATATGTCAACATCAAGGCCTATGAAGCGCTGCCGGCCGAATACAAGGCGATGATCGAGGCGGCAACGGGATATGCGCACGTCATGATGTCGGCCAACTACGATGTTAAAAACCCGATCGCCCTGAAGCAGCTGGTAGCCGCCGGCGCCAAACTGCACCGTTTCCCGAAGGATGTCATGGATGCCGCATTCAAGGAGGCCACGGCGCTGTACGCCGAACTGTCCGCAAAGAACCCCCGCTGGAAAAAAATATACGATGACTTCGTCAAATTCCGCGCCGACCAGAACATGTGGTTCCGTTTTGCCGAGGCCGGTTTCGATGATTTCATGCAGGCGCAGAAGCTCTAACAGCCCCTTGTAAAAAAGTTCTGCCAATAACAGCCACATTTCACAAAAACCCCGCGATGCTCAAGCCACGCGGGGTTTTTCGTCTTTGCCCGTGTTTCTGGTCAACGAGATTGGGCCTACGGCTTCTTGTTTTTGGCTTCCTGTTCAATCGCCCGCTTGACCGCCTCCATCGGGTCTTCCTCCTGGGCTGCACCGCCGGCTTCTTGCGCTGTCTTGTCCGTTGCCGATTGCTGCGGTACGAGCGCCTCCATCGGATCCTCCGCCTGCTTGCCGTAGTCCCCGGTCTCGGCCTCGAGTATGATGCTTTCCAGGTTCACTTTCGGCGCCTTGTCGAGCCTGTCGGTGACGAGATTCGGGAAGGCGATCACTGCCGCCAGCATCGTGAGTTGTAAAATAATGAAGATGATCGATCCCTTGTAGATTTGCGCCGTCGTTACCGCCTTGATCCGCTGGTTTGTCACCCGATCGTTGTAATCCACCCAGGGGGCGACGCTTCTCAAGTAGAAAAGAGCGAAACCGAAGGGTGGCGTTAGAAAGGAACTTTGGAGGTTCATGGCGATCATCACACCGAACCAGACCAGGTTGATGCCCATCTTTTCGGCCACCACCACCAAAAGGGGGATGACGATGAAGGCGATCTCGAAGAAGTCGATGAAACAGCCGAGAACAAAGACCAGAAGATTTACCGCAATCAGAAAACCCATCTGGCCTCCCGGCAACTTTTGAAACAGCCCCTCCACAAAAACGTGGCCGTCGGCGGCGTTGAAGGTAAAACTGAACACAGTGGCCCCGATCAGGATGAACATGACGAAACACGAAAGTTTCGCCGTGTTGTCCAGAGCCTGTTTGAGAAGCTCGAAATCGAGCCGGCGGCGACCGATGGCCATGATGAGGGCGCCTGTGGCGCCCATCGCTCCGCCCTCCGTCGGTGTGGCGATGCCGAGGAAGATGGTTCCCAGCACGAGAAAGATCAGCACCAGGGGGGGGAGCAATACGAAGACGACGCGTTGGGAGAGTTGCGACAGCAGTCCGAGGTGCAGCCAGCGGTTGGCAAGGGCGAGCGCCAACGCAAAGAAAGCCGCTACAGTCATGGAAAGGATCAGGATTTCGTCCATCGGCGCGCTGCCTTCACGATCCATGAGTGGATTCATGACGCCGTCATGCAGGAAAGACCAGGCGAAGGCGGCCGCCGTCGCAATCGTCAAGATCGCCAGCAGGGACTTGCGCCCGCTGGCGCCGTTTGCCTCCCGGTAGATCAGGGCGTCTTGGGGCAGGGCGGGCACCCAGCCCGGCCTGAAGATGGCCAGGACCACAATGAAAAGGGCGTACAATCCGACCAGCATTAGGCCGGGAACAATGGCGCCGGCATACATATCCCCGACGGAGCGGCCGAGCTGGTCGGCCATGACGATCAGCACCAGGGAGGGTGGGATGGCCTGGGCCAGGGTGCCGGAGGCGGTGATGACGCCGGTCGCGATGCTTCGGTTGTACCCGCAGCGCAGCATGATGGGCAGAGAGATCAGCCCCATCGAGATCACCGCCGCCGCCATCACGCCGGTGGTCGCCGCCAGCAAAGCGCCAACGAAGATCGTCGCCAGGGCAAGACCGCCGCGCAACTGGCCGAACACTTGTCCGACCGTTTCCAGCAGATCCTCGGCCATGCCGCTGCGTTCGAGGATGATCCCCATGAAAGTGAAGAAAGGAACGGCCAGCAGCGTGTCGTTCTGCATGATGCCGAATATCCGGAGCGGGAGGGCTTGGAAGAGCGTCTTTTGGAACAGACCGGCCTCCATGCCGATCAGACCGAAGGTCAGACCGGTGGCTGCCAGGCTGAAGGCAACCGGGAAGCCGGTGAGCAGGAACAGAAGCAGGCCGGCAAAGAGCAGGGGAACGAAATTATGGGCAATGAATTCCATTCAGCGCGCCTCCCCCGGGGGGGTATCGGACAACATTGCCGCAGAGGAATCCTGTTTCGCCTGGTTGCGGGCGAGCGGAGAAGGGATCAGGCCGCGCAGAAAGGCGATGCGCTTGATCAGTTCAGCGGCGCTTTGCAGCAGCAGCAGGGCCATGCCGACCGGCAAGAGAAGATACACGGGCCAGCGGATGAGCCCTCCCGCGTTTTGCGACATTTCGCCGCTTTGCCAGGCCTTGACGAACAGAGGCCAGGACATCTGGATCAAAATCCAACAGAAAGGCGCCAGGAAGACAAGGATGCCGATCACATCGATCCATGATCGAGCCCGTTCCGACAGGCGGCTCGATAAAAAATCGATGCGCACATGGACGTTCTTCAGGAAAGCATATCCGGCGCCGAGCAGAAAAACGCCCGAGAACAGATACCACTGCAGGTCGAGGAGCGCATTGGAACTGATCCTAAAGGCTTTGCGCGTGATGGCGTTGCCGGCGCTGATGAGGACCGCCATCAGAATCAACCACATGATGGCCCAGCCGACATATTTGCTTAACTTGTCGATCAGACCGGATAGCTTAAGCAGAATCTTCATAAAACCTCCAAACTGGGGCGAGGCATCGAGTTTTTTCTGTCCGGACGAATTTCAGGATTGCTGCTCTTCCGGGCAGACCCGCGTCCGGAGGGATTTTTTTTCGGACTGGAGGCGCTTTGACTCCAGGGTCTTCTCCTGGGCCCGCAGGGAACGCCGCCTTTTCTGCCGCCTGATCTTTTCAACCCGCATCTTCTCGGCGTTGACGATTCCGGTCCGGAGCCGCTCGATCCGGTCGAGGAGAAGACGGCGGGCGAGAAAGCGATTCAGCGTCTGGGAACGCTCCTGCTGGCATTTTACGGAGAGACCCGTCGGCAGATGAACCAGAAAGACGCAGGATGAGGTCTTGTTGACCTTCTGCCCCCCGGGGCCGGAAGAGCGGACGAAGGTTTCGCGGAATTCTTCTTCCCGGATGCCGAGATGCTCCATCCGTTCCCGGAGTGCCGTCTCTTTTTCCTGTGAAATGGTCATCATGTCCAGGCCTTGGAAGAATTTACGGCGCCGGATTCCATTTCTCAGAGGGAATAGATCTCTTCCTCAATCAGATGGATCCAGTTCCGCCGCAGGATCTCGCGCGCCTCGTCGAGCTTGTCCACGCCAAGGATGACAATCGTCTCCTTGCCGATCCGGTTGATCGTCGTGTAGAGGTAGTGGATGTTGATCTCCGCGTTGGTAAGCGGTTTCAGGATGGCGTTCATTCCGCCGGGATGGAGCGGAACCTCGGCGGCGAGGACCGGGGTGACCTCGTAATTGAAACCGAAGCTCTCCAGGATCGCCGCCGCCCTCTCCGGGTCGTTGACGACCATCCGCACCGTGCTGCTTTCCGCGGCGCTGGCGGCCAGCAGGGCCTTGGCCGTGATATCCTCCTTGTCGAGGATGTTGGTCAGCCGGGAGAGGGTTCCCGGCACGTTGCCCAGGGTGACGGAGATTTGTTTGACTGCCATGATCGCTTGACTCCTTAAACAGGATCGTTGTCGCAACTTGATCCGGTTATTTCAGAAATTTATACCCGGCCGCGAAGGCCTTATGATTGATCTCGATGACCGATTTCTTCTTGCTTCCCATGACCGTCTCCATGCTGCTCAGGAAAATGTCGGGAGGCACCAACCCCGTTGTTTTCAGGAAGGCGCCCATCATCACCGTGTTTGCCGTTCGCGGATTGCCGAGTTTTTCGGCGATCTCCGAGGAGGGGATTTTGAAGATCCGGACGTCATGGCGTGAAGGTTCGACGGCGATGATCGAGGAATTCAGGAAAAGGGCGCCTTCCGGAGCCACGCGGTTCTGAAAGGTATACAGGGAAGGGGTGTTCAGGACGACGATGTTGTCCGGTTTGGAGGCAATCGGCGAGGCGATCTCGTCGTCCGACACGGCGACCGTGCAGTTGGCCGTTCCGCCCCGCACCTCCGCCCCGTAAGCGGGGAGAAACGTGACGTGATATCCGGCGCTCATCGCGCCGTGTGCCAGGGTGTAGCCCATCATGAGCACCCCCTGACCGCCGAAACCGGAGAAAATGGTCTTGACCATCATGATTTTGGTTCCCTCTCCTTCCGTTCTTTTGCGGCCTCTGCCGGAACGTCCTTGATGACGCCGAGGGGGAACTGTTTGCTCATCACCTCGTCGATCCAGCGGCAGGAATCGATTGGCGTCATCTTCCAGTTCGTCGGACAGGGGGAAAGGATCTCGATCAGGGAAAAGCCGATGCCGTCTATCTGATACTGGAAGCTCTTGCGGATCGCCTTTTTTGTCTTGAGAATGTTTGCCGGGGAGTTGACCGTACATCGCTCGATGTATGCCGTCCCGGGAAGCAGCGAGAAGATCTCGGAGACTTGGATCGGGTAGCCGTCCAGAACATTTTCCCTTCCCGCGGATGAGGTTGTTGTCTTCTGACCCAGAATGGAGGTTGGGGCCATCTGGCCGCCGGTCATGCCGTACACTGCGTTGTTCATGAAAATGACGGTGATATTCTCCCCCCGGTTGGCCGCATGGAAACTCTCTGCGATGCCGATCGCGGCCAGATCGCCGTCTCCCTGGTAGGAAAAGACGATACGGTCCGGCAGCGCCCGCTTGATCCCGGTCGCGGTGGCTGGACCGCGTCCATGTTGCGCTTCGATCATGTCGATATCAAAATAGTTATAGGCGAGAACGGCGCATCCCGCCGGCGGGACGCCAATCGTGATGCCGCGGATGTCCAACTCATCGATCACCTCGGCGATCAACCGGTGGGCGATGCTGTGGCCGCATCCCGCGCAGTAGTGAAAGATGTTGCCCTTCATGCTTTGGGGTCTGCCAAAAACCTTTTTCATCATTAAATACCTTGTTAAATCAAATAAATAAAATCATATTGGGACCATATACGGGCTAAACAATCCGATCGATGATCCCTTCCTTCCGGTCGTACAGACGCCCGATGACGTTGGCCAGTTCTATGGGGGTAGGCACCACGCCGCCGGGACGGCCGTGAAAGCCGATCCGGGCGCGTCCCTGAATGGCGAGACGGACATCCTCCACCATCTGACCGGTGCTCATCTCAAAAACGAGAAAGTTTTCAACCTTTTTCGCAAGATCTCGAAGCTCATTCGTTGGGAAGGGCCAGAGGGATATGGGGCGAAAAAGCCCGGCCCGCAGCCCCGCTTCGCGGAGACGCTTGATGGCGCCCTCGGCGATGCGGGCGCCCGTACCGTAAGCGACAATGATTATTTCCGCGTCATCAGCTTTGTAGAGTTCATGACGCGTCTCTTTTTGGGCGATCAACTCATATTTTCGGTGCAGCCTCCAGTTGTGCTCCTCCATCTCCAGGGGATCGAGGATGAGGCCCCGGATGATTTTGCTCTTGCCGGCGCCGGCGCCTTTCATGATGAAACTTTCCGGGTAGTCCCGCGGCTTGGGTTTCTTGAAGACCACCGGCTCCATCATCTGCCCCATCATGCCGTCGGCCAGGATCATCACCGGCGTCCGGTACCGGTCGGCGAGTTCAAAAGCGTCCATGGTCAGATCGGCCAGTTCCTGCGCCGAATCGGGCCCGAGAACGATGACACGGTAATCCCCGTGACCGCCGCCGCGCGTGGCCTGGAAATAGTCCCCCTGGGCGGGGCAGATGTTGCCCAAACCCGGACCGCCCCGCATCATGTTGACGATTACGGCGGGGAGTTCGCAGGCTGCCAGCGAGGAGATTCCTTCCTGCTTGAGCGAGATTCCCGGGCTCGAAGAAGAGGTCATGGATCGAGCGCCGGCGGCGCTGGCCCCGATCACCATGTGAATGGCCGCAATCTCGCTTTCCGACTGTACGAAGACTCCGCCTTTCACCTGCCGCAGACGCTCCGACATGTACTCGGGAATTTCGTTCTGCGGGGTGATGGGATAGCCCGCGTAAAAAAGGCATCCCGCCCGGATGGCGGCCTCCGCGATGATCTTGTTGCCCTGCATCAGTACTTTATTCACGGTAAACCTCAATAGCGATATCCGGACAGGCGATTGCGCACAGGGTGCACCCCGTGCATTCCCCCGTCTCGTCCTTGAAAGAGACAGGGCGGTACCCTCGGGAATTGTATTCGTGGGCGGGGGTGATCAGCCCCTTTTTGCATGCATGGACGCAAAGATGGCATTCCTTGCAAAGTTCCCTGTCGATAATGATATGTCCTTTCAACTTTCCTTATCTCCCGTACAATAGATTTCTCCAAGTTCTTCTGAGGACTTGCGAATAAGCCCGCATCGTCCCGACCCAGTTTATCGTCAATAATAACTGGGGTTTCTTGCGCATATCCGGAAGAAAGTCAAGATGAAAATCAAACTGAAAGGATATGAGTATTTTACGAAATGGCCGTCTTGGCGTATATTATCGATATCCGAAGCTTTTCTCTTGACAATGACGGGGACTTGATTTTGTGGCGGCGGCAGTTGCCGATTTTACAGAAGAGTGATATGCAGACATAAAATACTGAATCCTCAAATACTGAATCCTCAGAAGGGGTCTTTGTCTATGGAATTCAATTATGCCGATTGCGTCAAGCTGATGCCTGAGTGGACCGGCCTGGCGCTGGAGATCCGGGAACTGAAGGGCGGGATCACGAATCAACTCTACCGGGTCACATCGGGCAACGGAACGGACTGCGTGTTCAGGTTTTACGGCAAGAAGACCGATCTCTTCATCGACCGCGACGCGGAAACGGAGAACCTTCGGCGGCTTGGCGCATTGGGAATCACCCCCAGGTTGACCCGGTACCTTCCCGAGGAGGGCGTCACCGTTGTCGAGTTCATCCCGGGAACCGTCCTGAAAAACCAGGATTTCCTGAAGGAAAACCTCTGGGAACGAATCATATCTCCCATCCGGACGGTTCACCAAAGCGGGATCAGGCTGCCCTCCCTCTTCAACCCCCTCATCGAGGTGAGGCGTTTATTCAAAACCCTGGAGGAAATCAATCCCCGCTACCCTGAGTTCGATATCCCCGGAACGATCAGAATCCTGGAAAAAATAAGCGCGGTGGCAGACATCCTTCCTCCTCAGTACGTACCTTGTCACAACGACCTTCTCGCGGATAACTTTATCCTGACCGAAGACGAGGATCGATTCAAGTCTCCCGTATGCCTGATCGACTGGGAGTACGGCGGTATGGCTCCCGCTTATTATGATCTGGCCGACATGTTCCAGGAAATCCTGCTCCCCCGGCCGGTGGAAAGGGGGCTTCTCAGCCTCTATTGGGAGGGGAACGATACTGACCATCATCAGTACATGACCGATCTCTTCAAACCCTTCCCGGACATCTACTGGTTTCTCTGGAGTCTGATTCAATTGAACATCTCCTCCATCGAATTCGACTATTACCAATACGGGAAGGTGAAGTATGACAACGCCATGAATAACATTGGTTTTTTGAAAAATCATTATGGTGTTGCCGTATAAAGAGGTTGGGTTTCCACAACAACCCATCCCGGCCCAATATCCGGATCCATGAAGGGCATTCTTTGGGCAGTGGGGATTCCGGCGGCCGTAATCAGAGAAGGTTCCGGAGGGTTAAAGCCGGGCGATCTGGAACCCTTCAAGTTTGATCGCGACGGAGCGCTGGAGAAGTTCGATGGAGACCACGAAGAGTTCTTTTGCATAGTCTGTTTTCAGGACCAGACCCTCGACCCCCTTGAAGGGGCCGTCGATGATCCGGGCCGGTTCTCCGACCTTCGGATACTGGAATTGCTGCACCTCGACCTTCGAATCGACGATGCGCCGGATGGCGTCGATCTTGTCTTCAGGGACCGGAATAGGTTCCGAACCCGGAGATTTCCCGAGGATGCGGACAACCCCGAAGGTTTTAAGAACATCGACCTTGATCTGATTGTCCAGCGTGGCGAGTTCGACAAAGAGGTACCCCGGAAACATCGGGATCATGATTTTCTTCCGCCGGTCTTTTCGCTTGCTCCAGACCTCCATCTTCGGTAAAAAAGCTACAAAGGATTTCTGAAGAAGACCGAGGCAGGCCCGGTCTTCATGACGGCTTCTTGTATGGACGGCGTACCAGGACATCGAATCCCCTTTCGGTGTGAGGCGGAAAACGACAACCGCCTTTTCCACCTGTTGGAGCTTTGAGACCTTTGAAAAACGCCCCTGCTTTGTCATTCCCGCGAAAGCGGGAATCCGGAAGGTCTTAAAAGGACTGGATTCCTGCTTCCGCAGGAATGACGATTTACCGAAGTTCGGGAGAAAATCAAAGGTCTCGCTTTGTCTATAACAACGGTCGGCATTTATCAATGGGTAAAAAGCATGGTATTGAAGATCAACGGCTTGGCTCTTGCCCTCGGTGAGCGGGAAGATCTTCTCCCCGTCCGGGTCGCCTCGCTCCTCGGCCTTTCCGAAGATGCGATCGCCGACCTCCGGGTGATCCGGCGGTCGATCGATGCGCGGCGTTCCCGTCCCCCCCGCTTTGTCTATCTGCTGGTTGTCCGGCTGGTGGAAGGTGTGGACTGGCGATGGACTCCGGAACGGGAGACGGCAGGGATCAGGGTGACCGAAGGGGTGGATGGGCCGGATGAATTTCAGAAACACTCCGGTGGCTCTGCTGTTTTCGAGCGGAGACCGGTCGTGGCCGGCTGCGGACCGGCGGGGCTTTTCGCCGCCCTGACCCTGGCGATGAACGGGTTGCCTGTTCTTCTGCTTGAACGGGGGAAGACCGTTCCGGAGCGTCTTGCCGACGTCCGCGACTTCTGGGAAAGGGGCGTCCTGAACCCGGAGAGCCACGTTCACTTCGGTGAGGGCGGCGCGGGAACCTTCTCCGACGGCAAATTGACGACGCGGGTCAAAAATCCCTACACCGCCTGGGTCAAACAGGTTCTCGCGGACATGGGGGCGCCGGCTGAAATCCTGTCGGACGCTCGTCCCCACATTGGAACGGACCGGCTGCGGGAGGTCGTGGTGAATCTCCGCAACCGGTTGATCGGAATGGATTGCGAGATCCGTTTCAGGGCGCGCGTGACGGATTTCTTGATCTGTCGGGAAAAGATTGTCGGCGTGGTCGTAAACGGCTCGGAAGAGATCCGAACGGACCATCTGATTCTCGCAATCGGCCAGTCTGCCGACGACACCTACCGGATACTGGCGGAGCGGGGCGTTGCTTTGGCGCCCAAACCCTTTGCCGTCGGCGTCCGCGTCGAACACCCCCAGGAGATCATCAACGGGATCCAGTACGGGCGTTGGGCCGGCCATCCGGACCTCCCCCCCGCAGATTATTCCCTCACAGCGAAAATCGCGGCGCTCAACCGCTCCGTCTATTCCTTCTGCATGTGTCCCGGCGGTGTGGTAATCGGATGCAGCGCAGAGGCGGGCGGCGTGATCACGAACGGGATGAGTCGCTTCCGGCGGGAGAGTCCTTTCGCGAACAGTGCGGTCGTCGTCAATGTCAAAATCGAGGACCTGGAGCGCGAAGGACCGCTTGCGGGTCTGGCTTTCCGCCGCCACTGGGAGGAGATGGCTTTTCTGAGGGGAGGTTCCGATTACGGCGCTCCAGTGCAGCGCCTGACTGATTTTATGTCGGGAAGGGATGCCTTGCCGATCGGGAGGTGCAGTTTTCTCCCCGGCGTCAGGGCGGCAGCCCTGGGGGATGTCCTTCCGCCGTTTGTTACGGCGGCCCTGAAAAGAGGATTTACGGAGTTCGAACGGAAAATGCCCGGATTCATTACGGAAGAGGCAACATTGATCGGCGTGGAGACAAGGACCTCCTCACCGGTCCGGATCCTCCGAGGCGAGGACGGTCAGGGTGTAAATACGAAAGGACTCTTTCCCTGCGGGGAGGGGGCCGGTTACGCCGGCGGGATCATCAGCTCCGCTCTTGACGGGATCCGGGCGGCGGAGCGTCTGATACAGTCGCTGGGCGGCCTCGCAGCAACCTGTAAAATGGTCACTCCTGCGAAAGCAGGAGTCCGGATTACTTGAAAAAACAGGATTCCCCCGTATCCAGTACGGAACAGGCTCTATCGAGCAGGGAATGGCAAAACAGGAAAAATCGACTATTCACAAGTTCGCCATCGCCGAGTGTTCGATCCGGGCGTCGATGATGAGATCCGCGCCCCGGCGGGTGATTCGGTGAAAGGAAAAACCGAGGGCGTCGTCCATCTTCCGGATGCCCAGTTCTCCGACGGCGTTGATCCCAACGCCTACGATCTTCGGCGCAAGGACGACCAGGAGGCGGTCGACGAGGTTTTCCTTTAAGAACGAGGTGGCTACGGAGGCGCCTCCCTCGACGAGGAGGGAAGAGATTTCCCGTTTCCCAAGCAGCGTCAGAAGCGCATGCAGATCGATGCGCCCTGTCGCATCCTCACCGATCTCCAGGACCTCAAATCCCTTCCTCTCCAGAAGACGCCGCCCTTCCGCCGGGGCGCACCGGGTCGAGGCCACAAGCGTCCGCGTCCCGGCGGAAAAAATGTTCGCATGCGGTGAAAGACGCAGCCTGGAATCGAGGACGATCCGGAGAGGATCCCGGCCTCGGACAAGACGGCAGGTGAGTTCCGGATTGTCGGCGAGGATGGTGCCCGCGCCGACGAGGATCGCGTCGTGGGCCGCCCTCAACCGATGGGCAAAACGGAGTGAGGCGGGAGAACTGATCCAGCGCGAGTTGCCGGTGGCGGTCGCGATCCGGCCGTCCAGGGTCTGGGCGAACTTGAGGGTGACATAGGGAAGTCCGGTCCGGATGTATTTGAAAAAGAACCGGTTAATCTCCCGGCAGGCCGCATTGAGGATGCCGACCTCCGTATCGATGCCGCTTTGCTTCAAGGCCGCGATGCCCCTTCCGGAGACGACAGGGTTGGGATCGACGGCGCCGATGACCACGCGTCCGGGGCGGCACGCGATCAGGGTTTCCGTGCAGGGAGGGGTCCGGCCGTGATGGCTGCATGGCTCCAGCGTGATGTAGAAAGTCGCCCCCGCGGCGTTTTCCGTCGCGTCGTTAATGGCATTGATCTCGGCGTGGTTTTCGCCACAGCAGCGGTGCCAGCCCTCGCCGATGACCCGGCCGTCCCGGACGATTACCGCGCCGACCAGCGGATTCGGGCTGACCTTTCCTTCCCCTTTCCGTGCCAGCGCAAGGGCGCGGCGCATGAACCGCTCATCGGTCGAACGTTTTCTCTCCATCCATATCCCTCTTCAGATACTCTCTCAGCGCCGGTCGCATGTAAAAATCGTCAAGATCGAAACGTTTCAGGGCTTCCGTAAATAGCTCTATTTTTTTGCGGACGGATGCCTTGGAATGAATGATCATCCTATATTGATCCCCGATTCGACAAAAGCCGCCAAAGGTGGACGGGTCTTCATTCCTCTTGGCTTCGTACTGGATCTGAATATTCAGCCTGCTGGCGAGATCTTCAAGCTGGATCAGAAGTTCTTCATGGGTCATGGCTTTGGCCATTTCCTCCGCTCGATTCTATTCCTGAAAACAGCCCGGAACGGCGCAAGGTCGACTTCGTCCAATGTCCATAGGTCATTTAGACGTCTGATTTGTACCACCAAAATGCCCAAAGGCGCAAGATCATCTTAAAAAGATCCTATTGTTTCTGAATGTCTCATTGACAGGGAATGGTGTTGCCCTTATATTGTGGCCAAATCATTCGGATGGCTTGCCATACGGAAATGGAGAGCTTTGAAAATCCACCCTCTTTGTCATTCCCGCGAAGGCGGGAATCCAGAAGATCTCGAAAGGACTGGATTCCTGCTTCCGCAGGAATGACAGTTTACAAAGTTTGCGCAGAAATTCAAAGGTCTCAAACGGACAATCACGGGAGTTGTGAAGTCGGACCTTCCTTAGAAGAGGAAGAAATAAATCATGTTTCAAGTTGCAGCATATGAAAACTACCAGGATGGGGCGTTCATCTTCGAAGATGGGAGCAACGGAGACTGGGTTTATATCGTTGAAGAAGGAGAGGTCGAGATTTCCAAGCAAATCGGCGAACGAAAGATCGTCATCGCGGTTATGAAACCGGGTGAATTGTTCGGTGAGCTTTCCTACATCGGCAAGATGGCCCGTACCGCAAATGCCAAGGCGATCGGACCGACCGTGGTTGGTGTGCTGGATCGCGATTTTCTCGATCGAGAGTTCAACAAGATGCCTGCCGATTTTCAGTTCATGCTCACGAAGATGGCCCTGAGTTTGAAGATTTCAACGGACAGGATTCTCGCACTCATGTTGGAACAAAGCAAAGGAGAGAAGAAATGATCAGCGGGGTAATGATAAAGAAACTGAAGGTGATTTCCGACGAGCGGGGCCGGTTGATGGAGATCCTGCGCGCTGATGACGAGATGTTCCGGAATTTCGGCCAGGTCTATATGACAACCGCCTATCCGGGGGTGGTCAAGGGGTGGCACTACCATAAAGTGCAGTCCGACAACATGGCGGTCGTACGGGGAATGATGAAGATCGTCCTGTATGACGGGCGGGAGGGTTCCGCGACCTTCGGCGAGGTCAATGAGTTCTTCGCCGGGGTTCACAATCCGATCCTCGTCCACATTCCCCCCTTCGTCTATCACGGCTTCAAATGCGTCTCGACGGAGGAGGCGATCGTCGTCAACACCCCGACAGAACCTTACAGTTACAAGGAACCGGATGAATTCCGGGTTCATCCCCACGACAATGATATCCCCTACGATTGGGGGCGAAAGGACGGCTAAGGACGAAGAGCTGAGTGCTGAGTGCTAAGTGCTGAGCACTCAGTCCTCAGTCCTAAGCACGCAGCACTATTTTTTAAGGTGAATCGGTATGTTCTCGACCTTGTGGCTGACGGTCGTCTTTACCGTGGTGGGCGCCGCCGTGGGGAGTTTTCTCAACGTCTGCATCAGCCGCATTCCGGAGGGTCTTTCGATCGTTACGCCTCCCTCCCGCTGCCCGCTATGCGGCCACCCGATCCGCTTTTATGATAATGTCCCGATGATCAGTTTTCTGCTGCTCGGGGGAAAATGCCGCGACTGCCGGGGGAAAATCTCCTTCCGCTATCCGCTGATCGAACTGCTGACGGCGCTCTTCGCCTGGATTCTGTTCCACCGATTCGGCCTGACGCCGGCCTTTCCCGCCGTCTTCATTTTCGTCTGCACTCTGATCGTCATCAGCTTCATCGACCTCGATCACCAGATCATCCCCCACGTCCTCACCCTGAGCGGGATTCCGGTCTTCGCGGTTCTGGCCGTCCTGTTTATGGGGCTAACCGCCATTGACGCCTTTCTCGGCGTCATGATCGGCGCCGGCATCCTCTATTTCGTCGCCGTTTACTATGAGGCGCTGACGGGACGAGAGGGAATGGGGGGCGGGGACGTCAACCTGCTGGCCATGCTGGGGGCGTTTCTCGGCTGGAAATCGCTTCTCTTCATTCTCCTGGTCAGCTCGCTTCTCGGGGCCGTTGTCGGTCTTGCGTTCATCCTGTTCAAGGGCAAGGACATGAAGTATGCGGTCCCGTTCGGCCCTTTTCTCTGTCTGGCGGCCGTCATCTATCTTTTCTTCGGAGGCAATCTGATCGCGCTTTTCCTTCCCCCGCGGATTTGAAAAGCAGTTCCCATCTTCTCCCCCTTGGCGCTGCGAATGTGAATAAAATCATCAGGAATGTGTGATGCTGATCATTTCGGTCCGAGGTTTCCTGTTGACATTGCATTCCAATATCTTTTATGATGCGGCCAACGGCGGGTTTCCTAATGAAAAGATTCAGTAAAATAGGTTTTACATTGATCGAGCTGATGATCGTGATCGCGATCATGGGAATCGTGTCGGCCATTGCCGCTCCGAATTTTATGAATTACATGGCGGAGAGAAGGCTGAACGGCGCCGCCCGGATGGTCATGTCCGATCTGATGGCGGCGAGACAGAAGGCGGTAACCCAGAACAATGAATTCAAGGTTTTTTTTGATGTAAATAACCACGCATACACCATTCTGGATGACAACAACGGCAACGGCTCGGCGGACACGGGGGAAACGACCGAGGTTCGAGATATCCAGCAGGACTATTATGATGTTACGTTTACGGCATCGGGGAACCCCATTTTCTTCCCAAGGGGAACGGCCAGCAATAAAACCGTGACCCTGACCAGTTCGAGAACGGGGACATCGAAGCAAGTGAAGGTGGCCATTACCGGTCGAGTGATGATCAACTGATATTCCTTCATCCAGGGGATTCGATGACAGACGGAGATGTTGGAATGAAAAGAACCCTGCCCAGGAGTGGAAACCACGGCGGCTTTACGCTGATCGAGATCCTGATCACGATTTTTCTGCTCGTCGTCGCTCTTGTGGGGTTGGCCTCCGTGACCGTCTCGGTGATCAAGGGCAACGACCTGAGCAAGATGATGACCACGGCAACGACGCTGGCCAAGGACAAGATGGAGGAGATCAAGAATTCGGCCGCAACGCAAACCGGTTACGACGCCCTGGCCGGCGGCAGTGCAACGGCGGAAGCCATCTACACCAGAACCTGGGCCATCGGCGCGGTAGGGGCTTCGGCACCAGACAACGACCAGACAAAGATGAAGAAGATTACGGTGACGGTCACCTGGAGCTGGAACGGGCAGAACCATACCGTGACGCTCAACACAATCGTTTCACGGCCATAGAGAGCAAAAGCGGGATCACTCCATGCCATTTCGACAGATGAAACCGGGGACAACCAGCCAGAACCGAAGGGGAATTTCAGGATTCCCGAGCATGCGCGAGGGGGCGAGACGGGGAACCTCCGGCTTTACGCTCCTCGAGCTGTTGATCTCCCTCGTGATCGGCATGGTCGTCCTCGGGGCGATTTACGCCGTTTTCACCATTCAGAACAAGCATTTCACCAGCCAGGAACAGATCGCCGAGATGCAGCAGATCGCGAGAACGGCGATGGATGGAATGTCGCAGGAACTGACGATGGCGGGGTACGATCCGAACAAATCGCTCCCCACGCCCGCACCCGCGAACGCCGCCATCACGGCAGCGGATGCGATCTCCATCAGTTTCACATCAGATCTCAACGGAAACAGCGTAACGACGGATACAAACGAGAGCGTGACGTATGCCTTTGATGCCACAAATTTTCGGATAACCAGAAATACGGGCGGCGGCGCTCAACCCTTTGCGGAAAATATCCAGGATTTAACGATGACCTACTACGATGCAGCCGGAGCGGTGACGACCACACCGGCCGACATCCGTCGGATTCAGATCAGCATCACGGTGCGTACCGCTAAGCCTGATCCAAGCTATACGACGAACGGCGGCTACCGCACCTACACCTTGACCTCTTTCGTGATGCCGCGGAACCTGACTACGTCGACGACGGGCGGCACATCTACGGCAACAACAGCGGCCACTACAGCGGCAACAACGGCGGCCACCACCACAGCGACAACGGTTGCGACCACTGCATCAACGACGACGGCCACCACCACAGCGACAACGGTTGCGACCACTGCAGAAACGACGGCGGCCACCACCGCTGCGACAACGGTTGCGACGACGGCGGCCACCACCGCGGCTACGACCGCAACCACGACGGTCGCCCCTGTAGGAGGCGACGCGACGATCTCCACACCGATGGTGAGTGAAACGAAGAAGGGAAGAAGCAATACCATCAGCGCCACGATCTCACATCCGGACGGCGTCAACGATGTCCAGTGCTGCTTCCAAAGCACCTGTTCGGCGATGACGCTGAGCGGCGCCACCTATTCCGCCACGTTTACAAATCCGAGCAGTCAAGGCGTTCTTGTGGTCTATACCATTCAGTTTACAGATAATTTCGGCGTGATTCGTGTCGCGGTATATTCGTTTACGACGACGCCCAACTAATCCATTTGGGCATCGGAGAAAAGATAGAAGGTGTTCTATGAAGACAAGCCATGGACGTAACACAATCGGCGACGAAAAGGGGATGGTCCTCATCACGGCCCTTCTTCTGATCACCGTCCTCGTCCTTCTCGGATCGACGGGGATCATGACGACGACGACGGACATGAAGATCTCAACCAACTACAAGGGGAGCGTCATGTCGCTTTACGACGCCGAAGCGGGTGTCCATTATACGATCGGCGGCATCCGGAATTCCGTGATCTCCCTTCCAACGAGCGGGACATCCACCCCGACCCTCACCGCGCCGACCGGTTTTTCCTTCAGCGGAATCACGCTCGAACCTGTTCCCGGCTCGACAAATCAGTACCTCATTACTTCAATCGGGAACGCCGCCAACGGCGCCAAAAAGGAACTCAAAGTGGTTTTCAAGAGGAGTTCGCTAATTCCGGCCGGGGCGGACGGTGCCGTGGCCATGTACGGTGGCGGTCCACAGGTCGAATTTAAAACGGGTGGAGCTGGCAGCGATCTGAATGTTGACGGTAACGATTATCCCATTCCAGTCAACCCAAGCTGCAACGGCAACGCTTGCCGGACGACGGCGTTGCCTACAGGAGCGAAACCGGGTCTTTACACGCCTTCCGAAGACCCGTTCCTGACGGGGAATTTCGCCGACCATCTGGGGGGGGGGCCTCCCGCGAAGCAAATAGGCGGCGGCAGCCATACGAATGCGGAGTGGCAGGATTTTGTTGATATGATCCTCAGCGACAGCAGCCTGTACCAGAATACCTTGGGCACACGGGCCAATCCCGCCGTGACTGTTGTGCCGGGCGGTTCCATGATGAACGGTACGTCCAACGGCGCCGGAATTCTCATCGTTCAGGATGGCGGCGAGTTTAAGATGGCCGGCAATTCCTGTTTTGAAGGCATCGTCATCCTGCTGGGCAACGGTACCCTCACATCGACGGGAACGGCTATTGTGTACGGTTCCGTCGTGACGATCAGTCACACGAGCAAACTGGTGGATGCCAAAGGATCGACTGATCTGTATTACAGCTCTGCGGCTCTCTCGAACCTGGCCAACATCGGCTCGCTGCAAACGATCCATCTTACCTCCTGGAAAGATACCGCGATCAATTGAACCAGATTTTTCGAGTGGCAAATACCCAGGCAGATCTGTTTGCAATTAAGTCCAATTGAACAAATTGAAGCGATTGAAATCAACAGAAGGATGATTTTGGCCAAGATCGAGTTACATCCAAACTTCAAAGATTTTTGAGACGGCTGAACTCTCATAACATCCGGTATTTACTGATTGGAGGTTACGCGGTAGGTTATCATGGCTATCCACGAGCAACCGGTTCAACCATGAACATCAATGGATTTCGTGATCAAATTTCCTTGACTCCAAATCCGGATCAAGATAAGTTCCCACACAAACTGCAATGGGAAACGCCTGCTTAGGGGGTTTGGGAACATGGGAACGGAGAAGAAATATTGCGCGATCTGCGCCTGGCGCGAGAATTGCCAGAAGAGGTACAGCATTGTGACCGATGCGTCGGGTTGCGTCCGCTGCCCCGATTATTCGCGCGACCTTTCCATCAAACAGAAGGACATCGATGCGGCGGAGGCCGCGTGCCGGGAGAAGTAATCCGGTGAATCCGGCTTGACCTTCCTGAAAACGAATGCGACGCACGTTGTCGGAGATTTCCGGGCAAAAGGGAATGCGGCCGCAGGCTGTTCCGGGTGACCCGCCTGGGGAAAGGCGCCGGTCTTTGGGTCGGCGGTTGAAGTGATTTCATAAGGCGACGGGTTGGCCTTCCGGCCAACTTTTTTCATATATAGGAATGGCTTTCTATGAAACAGGCATTGGTCAAACTACTTGAAAAATCGATTCAGGCGGGCATCGACAAAGGGTTCCTGCCCCCGGTGGCGCCCTCTCATATCGAAGTGGAGCTGACGAAGGATCCGGGCCACGGCGATTATGCCTCAAACGTGGCGATGATCCTGGCCTCGCAGGTGAGGAAAAATCCACGTGAAATCGCGAAGATTCTATCGGCGGAGATTGAGGATCGGGATGGCGTTCTGGAAAAGGTGGAGATCGCCGGTCCCGGCTTTCTGAACTTTTTCATCCGGGAAGGGGGATTGGCCAGGCTTCTTGAAACCGTCGACCGCCAGGGGGAGCAATACGGGTCGTCCAATCTGGGACAGGGCCGGCGGGTTCAAATCGAATTTGTCAGCGCCAACCCAACGGGGCCGCTCCATATCGGCCATGCCCGCGGGGCCGTCGTGGGCGACGTAATGGCCAATATTCTGGAGGCTGTCGGTTATCGGGTTTTCCGGGAATATTACATCAATGATGCGGGAAACCAGATGAACAACCTGGGAAAATCGCTTCTGCTGCGCTACCGGGAGCTCCTGGGCGGAACGGCGGAGTTTCCCGAAGGCTGTTACCGGGGGGATTATATCCGGGAACTGGCTTCGGAACTGCTGAAGAGGGACGGGGACCGCCACCTCCATGAAAAGCCGGAGGAGCTCATTCCGCTTTTCACCGATTATGCCGCGGGCGCCATCCTGGAAGGGATCAAGGAAGATCTCCTGATCTTCGGTTGTGTTTTCGATCTTTACTTCAGCGAGCGGGAGCTTTACCGGGAAGACGGCGTGGGAAAGCTCCTCCGGGAGTTGGAGGAGAAGGATTTTGTTTACCGGGAGGGCGAGGCTCTCTGGTTTCGGACCACCGCCTTCGGGGACGAGAAGGACCGTGTCGTCGTCCGGCAGAATGGGGATCCGACCTATTTCGCCGCCGACATCGCCTACCACCGGAACAAGTTTCAGCGGGGTTTCGAGACGGTCATCGACATTTGGGGCGCCGACCACCACGGTTACATTCCGCGGATGTCCGCCGCCGTCCAGGCGCTCGGGTACGAGAAGGACGCCTTGAAGGTCATCCTGGTGCAACTGGTCAATCTTCTGCGCGAAGGGAAACCGGTGGCCATGTCCACCCGGTCCGGGGAGTTCGTTACGCTGCGTGAGGTGGTCGATGAGGTGGGAAAGGATGCGGCGCGCTACAATTTTCTGATGCGGCGCTCCGACAGTCACCTCGATTTCGATCTGGAACTGGCCAAGAAGCAATCCAGTGAAAATCCGGTGTATTATGTCCAGTACGCCCATGCCCGAATCTGCAGCATCCTCCGGATCGCGGCCGAACGGGGTCACGCGG
This sequence comes from Syntrophaceae bacterium UBA6112, assembly GCA_002423465.1. Taxonomy (GTDB): domain Bacteria; phylum Desulfobacterota; class Syntrophia; order Syntrophales; family UBA5619; genus UBA5619. The sequence goes on from DIWG01000082.1 coordinate 30,456, forward strand.
TTCCGGCTTTTGCAGGGGCGGACCTCTCCCTCCTGCAACTGCCGGAGGAGATTGAGCTCGTCAAGGGAATCACCCGCTTCCCGGAAGTGCTGGAAGGGGCGGCGCGGACGCTGGAGCCTCACCGTTTGACATTCTACCTGAACGATCTCGCGGCTCTTTTTCACAGCTATTACAACAAGAATAAAGTTATTTCCGAGGATGGCGCCCTCACGGGAGCAAGGTTGTTTCTGAGCAGGTCCGTGCTCACGATTCTGAAAAACGCCCTGAAGATCCTCGGGGTCTCCGCCCCGGAAAAAATGTAAATGTAGCGGCGGCTTTCGGTTAAACCATGGCAGCGAAAAACAGGCGCATGTTTGAACTAAGACTGGGCAAACTGGGGATTATCCTGTTTGTCGGCGGGATGTCTCTGTTGCTTTTTTCCATGTTTTTCCTGGGAATCTTCGTCGGCAAGAACATGGAGGCCTATCCGGAGAAATTTTCTCCGGGTGCGGTGGAGCTGATCCGGGACCGTCTGTTCGTCTCCGCGCCCAAAACGGATAAGCCGATACCATCTGCGGAATCAGGGAAACGTGACTCGCCAGCCGGCGGGGAGGAAAGTTTCGGTTTGACGTTTTATGAGACCCTGGGTGGAAAAAAGACGGATGCGGCCAATACGGCCGGCGCAGTAAAAGATGAGGCTTCGGAACCATCCCTTCCGATGCCTGTTCCGGCGGGGAAACCCGCGATTCCGGAGATGGCGGCAGGATCTGCCGCCGGGACGGGCGGGAACATGCCCCTGCCGATTTCGGCCAGCGACGGGAAAAAACCAAACCTCTCCCCGGAAAGCAAACCGGTCGCGGATGCCGGATCCGGTCTGTCGACGGCCATTCCGGCCGGAGTCGCCGTGGACGGGAATGGAACCCCGGGGAAGGGGCGTCTTGAGATTCAGGTTGCCGCTTACCAGGACAGACGGAAAGCGGAGAAAACGATGGAAAAACTGAAGCCGCTCGGATTCGCGCCCCGGGTGGTGATGAAAGAACTCCCCGGCAAGGGAAAGTGGTTTCGCGTGATCATCGGCGGTTTTGATGACCGGGAAAAGGCGATGGCCGCCGCCGATCAGATTGCCGGGAAGGTGAGGGGCGTGAAATGCGTGATCCGCCCCTCCGGCAAAAATGGCGGGGACTGAGGATGGAATGGGAAATTGAAGCTCCCCGCTCACAGGGCGGGGCTTCCCGGCAAGGAAGATATCTTTTGTTATTGTGCCCCGGTTCGCTCCTACAAGGCGGGACTTGCGGGTTCAAGCTCCCGGTCAATATGGGACGGGTCTGTGATGAGAGTGAAAAATGTTTGAGAATCTTACCGAAAAACTGGATGGCATCCTCCGGAAACTGAAGGGGCGGGGGCGTCTGGATGAAGAGAACATTCAGTCCGCGCTGAAGGAGATCCGCATGGCCCTGCTCGAGGCCGATGTGAATTTCCGTGTCGTTCGGGATTTGATCGAAGATATCCGGAAGCGGGCTGTGGGGCAGGATGTGCTGGAGAGCATTACCCCCGGACAACAGGTGGTCAAGATCGTCCACGACCGTCTGGTCGAACTGATGGGCGGCGTGAGCAGCCAACTGAAATTCGGCAGCCGTATCCCGGCGCCGATCATGCTGGTCGGCCTTCAGGGATGCGGCAAAACGACGACCACGGCAAAACTGGCACGCCTCGTGGCGGCCCAGGGTAAAAAGGTATTTCTGGTTTCCGCGGACGTTTACAGGCCCGCCGCCATGGAACAGTTGAAGGTTCTCGGCAGACAGATCGGGGCCGGCGTTTTCGATGCGGCTGCTCTCCAGGATCCGGTCGGAATCTGCGTTCAGGCCGTGCAGGAGGCCAGACGGAACGGCTATGAGGTGATCATCGTCGACACGGCGGGAAGGCTGGCCATCGATGTGGAACTGATGGATGAGCTAAAGAGGATCAAGGCGTCGATCCATCCCGCGGAGATCCTCTTTGTGGCGGATGCCATGACGGGCCAGGATGCGGTGAATGTGGCGGGACGCTTCGACGAACTCCTCGGGATCGACGGCGTGATCATGACGAAGATGGACGGCGACGCCCGGGGCGGAGCGGCTCTGTCGCTCAAGGCCGTGATCGGCAAGCCGATCAAGTTCGTCGGCATTGGCGAGAAAATCGACGCCTTGGAGGTCTTCCATCCCGATCGTATGGCATCGCGGATCCTGGGAATGGGCGATATCCTGACCCTCGTCGAAAAGGCCCGTGAGGCGGTGGATGAGCGGGATGCGAAGACCCTGGAACAGAAGATCCGGAAGAATGAATTCACCCTGGAAGACTTCCGAAGCCAGTTGACCCAGATCCGAAAGATGGGACCGCTTCAGGAGATCCTCGGCATGATCCCGGGGATGAAAAAGATCAAGGCCCTCAAAGAGATGACGCCGGATGAGGGGGAACTGGTCCGGATCGGCGCAATCATCGATTCCATGACCCGCGGGGAGAGGCGAAACCACCTGCTGATCGACGGGAGCCGCCGCAAGCGGATCGCCCGGGGCAGCGGGACGACGGTTCAGGACGTCAACCGCCTGCTGAACCAATACACGGAGATGCGGAAAATGATGAAGCGGATGACCAAAGGGGGAATAAAATCCCTGCGCAGGGGTAATTTCCCCTTTTAATGCGAAAAAAGATATGTTATACGTCGCAGTCCGTTGAAAAATTCATGATCAGGAGGTGATCAATACAGAAGATGGCTGTAAAAATGAGATTGACAAGAGTTGGCGCAAAAGGCAAACCCAGCTATCGAGTGGTGGTGGCCGATTCCCAGTCCCCAAGAGATGGGAAATTCTTGGAAATATTGGGTAATTATGATCCTAACCAAAACCCCGCAGCGGTGATCCTGAAAGAGGAGCGCGTTCGGCAGTGGCTTGCGAAGGGTGTAAAACCGACATTGACGGTATCTCAGTTGCTGGAAAAGAAGGGAATCAGGATTTAGAGCTTTTTTAGGGACTGTGGAGGTTGTGATGATGAAAGAGTTGATCAAATTCATGGCTCAAGCTCTCGTGGATAATCCCGATATGGTCGAAGTTTCTGAAATCGTCGGGGAGCAGACTTCCGTTTTGGAACTGAGGGTCGCTAAGGAAGATCTTGGAAAGGTGATCGGCAAGCAGGGTAGAACGGCCAAGGCGATGAGGACGATCCTGAGTGCGGCATCCACCAAGATTCGCAAGCGGTCCGTTCTTGAAATCATCGAATGATTCCTCCATGCAGCTCATTGAAATAGGCAGGATTGTCCGTTCTCACGGCCTGGAAGGCCGCGTGAAGGTCCTGTCGTATCTCGACACGCCCGCGGTGCTGCACGACCTTTCCGAGCTGCTGGTCGGTCGCAGCATTCCGGAGGCGGTTTCATTTCCGCTCGTTGCCATGCAGATGGGGAAGGATTTCTTCATTCTGCAACTCACTGGAATCGATGACAGGGATGCCGCGGAAAGGCTTCGGGGATCTTCCGTATGGATGCCCGCCGAGAAAATGCAAAAACTTCCGGAGGGGGAGTATTACTGGCGTGAAATCATCGGGCTTCAGGTCCTTACCGAGGAAGATGAGATTCTGGGCCGGATCGAAGCCGTGTTCCCGACGGGAGGCAATGATGTCTATGTTTGCCGGGGAGAGGAACGGGAAATCCTGCTGCCCGCCATCAGCGATGTGATCAGAAGGATCGATAAAGAGCGCGGCGTCATGGTGGTCAGGTTGCTGAAAGGGCTTGTTGAATCATGATCCGGTTCGATATTCTGACCGTTTTCCCGGAGATGTTCACGTCTCCTTTCGGTTGCAGTCTCCTGAAAAAGGCGGTGGAACGCGGGCTCATTGCGATTCATCTGCACGACATCCGCAACCATGCTGAGGACAAGCATCACATGACCGACGACGCTCCCTACGGGGGAGGGGGGGGAATGCTCATGAAGGTTGAGCCGATCGACCGGGCTCTGCTGTCGGTTCCCGTGATCGAAGAGAATGTCCCGGTCGTTCTGATGACCCCCCAAGGCGAGCTTTTTTGCCAGAAAATGGCGGAAGAGCTGGCCGGGTATCCGCAACTCATCCTGATCTGCGGTCATTACGAGGGGGTGGACGAGCGGGTTCGAACGCATCTGGCCAACCGGGAAATCTCCATCGGCGACTACGTGCTGACCGGGGGCGAGCTGTCGGCCATGGTGATTGTGGACGCGGTTTCCCGTCTCGTGCCGGGGGTGCTTGGAAATTGCGAATCCGCGTCGTCGGATTCCTTCTCCATGGGACTTCTGGAATATCCCCATTACACGAGGCCCGCCGAGTATAGGGGATGGGAGGTTCCCGAAGTGCTTCTCAACGGGAATCACCGAGAGATCGAGTCATGGCGGCGAAGGGAGGCCCTCTTAAGGACGCGGGAAAAGAGGCCCGATCTCCTCCGAGATAGGGTGTTGACGGCGGAAGAAAAAAAATGGCTCTATGATTTAAGTGAATAAATACCAATAAATAAAACTAAAATATCAAGTGTAGACTTAAGAAGGAGTCCAGGGTTATGAATGTGATGGAAATGCTGGAAAAAGAACAGATGCGGGGGGATATCCCCGATTTCAATACGGGGGATACCATCAAGGTGTTCGTCCGGATCGTGGAAGGCCAGAAGCAGCGGATTCAGGCCTTTGAAGGAGTCGTGATCCGCCGGAGAAGCGGGGACGTCCGGTCCAGTTTCACCGTCCGGAAGATCTCTTACGGGGTCGGGGTCGAGAAGACCTTCCCGCTCCATTCCCCTTCCATTGACCGGATCGAGGTGGTCACCCGGGGCAAGGTCAGACGTTCCCGGCTGTATTACCTGCGGAGCCTCAGAGGGAAGCAGGCCAGAATCAAAGAGGCCGGAAAACTTTAGAATACCTTCCGGTGAAGATGTCCGCTGCCGGCAGGAAGGCGCGGGCGAGGGCGGTTCGGTGGATGAACGGCTTTGAAAGCAACGCCCGCGGACGCGGTTATCGGATGATCGCCGGGATCGACGAGGCGGGTCGCGGCCCTCTGGCGGGACCCGTCGTGGCCGCTGCCGTAATACTACCGCCCGGATATGAGCATCCCGAAATCAACGATTCCAAAAAGCTCTCTGCCCGGCAGAGGGAAAAGATCTACGGGATCATCCAACGGGATGCGGTCTCCATCGGCATCGGCCTCTCCGAGGCGCCCCTGATCGACGCCGTGAATATCTTGCAGGCGACACTCCTTGCCATGAAGGAAGCGGTTCTCGAACTTTCGCCGCCTCCCGATTATCTGCTGATCGACGGTTTGAACCTTATCGATCTTGAAATCCAACAGGAAACCATCATCTGCGGCGATTCCCGGAGCATCTCCGTGGCGTCGGCGTCCATTGTTGCGAAGGTGTCGCGGGACCGGCTGATGGCGATGTACCACCGCCAATTTCCCCAGTACAATTTTATCCGCAACAAGGGATACGGCACTCGGGAGCATCGCGAGGCGATCCTGAAATTCGGCCGTTCCAAGATTCACCGCCGCTCTTTCCGGGTCGCCGGGATCGACGGTCTGCCGGTCAATGAAAAACTTCAGCTCTGATTTTCGGGAAGACAATTATGTCGCTCACGCGGATCAGTACGGGGAAAAGGGGCGAAGAACTGGCGGCAGCCTACCTCGCGGAAGCCGGGTATCGGATCGTTGAACGCAATTACCGATGTATTTTCGGAGAGATCGATATCGTGGCCGAGGAGGGGGAGACACTGGTCTTCGTTGAGGTCAAGAGCCGGCGCTCCGACGCGTACGGAGATCCGCAGCTGGCCGTCGGCCATCGGAAGCAGAATAAGCTCTCCCGGATCGCCATGCATTATCTCGAAGAAAAGCGTTTGCGCCACCACCCGGCAAGGTTTGATGTCGTGGCGGTAAAACTGCCGCCCTCGCATCAGAAGATCGAACTCATCCGAAACGCTTTCGATTTGACCCTCGTTTAAACATGCTAAAAGTGTTATTCAAGCCGTCATTCCCCTGTTTCTTGAAGAACCGGAGACGCCGCGAATGCTGGAGATTGCCCGCTTGGACGGTGGAATGGTCGCCTGGTGGGGCACGGAGCAGCCAAGGGAAAAACATGACATGCACTACAACTCAGCGACTCTTGGTACGGCATCAAAGTGAGGATTTCCAATTGAACTGTTCTTGATGCGATGACTCAGAACAAACCCTGTCTTTTCCGTTCTTTTTCCCTTGGTACATGAGCTGGTCAACCCGGTTAACGAAGGTTTTCATGTCTTCCTGTGGTTTGTATTGCGCAACACCGATGCTCACCGTCACATGGACCTTTTGGCTCGGTACTGGGATGAATATCTCTCTTTTGAACTCCGTCCGGATTCTTTCCGCTGTAACGATGCAGTCTTTGCTTGTGGTCATAGGAAGGAGAATGGTGAACTCTTCTCCACCGTAACGATAGGCAGTATCCGTCTGGCGCAGGCATCGTTTAACCACCTGGCCGAGTCGCATTAATACCTGATCCCCCTCTATATGGCCGTAAGTATCGTTGAGCTGTTTGAAATCGTCGAGATCGAGAAGCATAAGTGTCAAGGGCTGTCCGTAGCGATCCGCCCGATCTATCTCCACCTTAAGTTGATTATAAAAATGCCGGGAATTGTAAAGTTGGGTGAGACCATCGAAGATACTGAGTTCACGGTATCTTTCTTCGCTCTCCCTCAGTGCCTCCTCAGACCGCTTGCGCTCGGTGATGTCGTCTGCATAAAGATTGACATAACCAGCAGCAACAACAGGCCCAAGGATAAATGAAAACAATCGCTGACCATGCTCAAGCTCCAGCCTTTGCGTTGAACCGTTGCTTATGGCCTGATGAGCGGCATTTTGCAGCTTGAGGGGGGCTGCCTGGCCGACTTGCAAATGCAACTCCGGCAGTAAACTGAAACCGGCCTGATTCACGTAAAGTAGCGTTCCATCTTTGGAGATACGCAAGACCGGGTTGGGATTCTCAGATGGGAATCTGGCCATATTTTTAAGTTCATCTACCGCCCGCTTGTGGGCGGTGATTTCTTTCCTTAATTCGATATTGGCTTTCTCCAGGTCCGCTGTTGTATTCGCCAGAGCGATGGCCTGACCCCGCGAGTTGGTCAATGACAATACCACAGCAGATAACAGCAAACTGATCGTGATGCCAAGCAGTAAGATGAAGGTCGTTAAGCCGGTTTCGATTTGTTCTTCAAAATATTTTGAGGGAACGAAATCCAACAACCAACGATGGCCAGCACATTCCAGAATGGATTGGTGAGTTGCAAAATGACGATCTTCAGGAGAGTGATGAGGTTTTTCCACCATGCCGCTGTGATATAGCAGAGTTTGTTCAAGCGGATTATCGCCATCGAAAATCTGAAGTTTAACTTGTGCTTCATTCCCGGCAACAATGCCCTGCATGAAATCATTCATACGAAAAGGGCTGTAAACATAGCCCATTAACGCTTTACGCCTTTGTTCCGGGGTTCCCAGCGGTTCTCCTTTGCGGTAAACCGCCCTGTAAATGAGAAAGCCCGTCTGCACGTCTTTGTCCGTTTCCTGGACCAGGATGACCTTACCGCTCAATGCTGTTGTTCCTGTGTCACGAGCCCTGATCATGGCTTCTTTACGAGTGGCTTCGGAAAACATATCATAGCCAAAAGCCCTCTGATTTCGCCAATCGAAAGGTTCCAGGAAGATAATCGAGGTGTATTCCGACCTCTCCCCGTCAGGTTTGATCGTGTATTGGGGGAAACCCTCGCTGCGAATCTGACGAAGGTGTGCCGCCTTTTCAGTAGGAAGAATTCGCCTGGAAAAGCCGACCCCTTGAATTCCAGGATAATGTTGGTCAATTCTTAAGGTTTTTACATATAGATGCCAATCCTCCCGAGTGACTTCATCGGAAGCCTCAAAAAGGCCGACGCCGCCCAAGAGCAGTAATTCATATGCCTTGAATCGCTCAAGAATTCCTGTTTCTATTGCCTTGACCTGAAATTCAAAACGCACGTGAGCCCTTTTAGTTGTTTCGTCTCTGACGATATACCAGGTGACAACAGTTGTCAGCAGCGAAACCAGCAGGACAATCCAGGCTCCCCACCTGCCAAAAAAGCCAAGGCGAAAGGCCATAGGCGTATCAGACGTCCGAGTGGAAATCTGACCAGGCAATCCCCGTGTGTACTTATCTTGCCTCATCGATCCTCAATTATCATTATATTATCGGTTATCACCATTTCCATCAGAAATCGATAATATTCAGAATAATGTCGAGCTGCTTCGTTCAGGAAGCTATACGCATCAGTCGGATGAACCGTAATAAAATTCCACGAGGAAGACCGACTTGTGATGCGATGAAAGTTCTTCCGCCAGGGCGGGACCGATGACACCGGCGCAGATGCATGCTTCCGGGGACACGATGCGATCCGCTGCGCGGCTTCCGCATCATGTTCCCGGTGTCCCCGACATCAATTCCTTTGGGCATAGGGACACCTTGCGGCAAGGTGTGTCCCCACATGTCTCCGGAACCGACTAAAAATGCGTCAGGGGCGGTTTCCCGACCGGATAAACATTGAAGCCGATATCAAAGCAGCGGCGGTGGTCCAGGATATTCCGGCCGTCAAAGATGAAGGCGGGTTTGGCCATGCTATCAAAAATTTTCGGGAAGTCGAGATTACGGTAAAGGTCCCATTCGGTCAGGAGGGCGATCGCGTGGCAGCCCTCCGCAGCCAGCAGGGGATCCTCGACATAACGGATCCGGCCCCGGACACCCTTCAGGTCGGTACGGGCATTTTCCAGGGCTTTCGGGTCGGAGACAACGATCTCCGCCTGCTCTTCAAAAAGCCGCCGGGCGATGAAAATCGCGGGACTCTCCCGGGTGTCGCCCGTGTTGGCCTTGAAAGCGAAACCCCATAGACAGATCTTCTTCCCGGCCAGCGTGTTGAACATCGCCCCCAGCATGTTCCGGATGAAGCGCTCCTGCTGGTAGTCGTTGATCTTAACAACGCTCTCCCAGTAGTCGGCAACCGCATCGAGACCGTATTGCCGGCAGAGGTAGACGAGGTTCAGGATATCCTTCCGGAAACAGGAACCGCCGAAGCCGATGCTGGCGTTGAGAAACTTTGGGCCGATGCGGCTGTCCATGCCGACGGCCCGGGAGACCTCGGCGATATCCGCTTCCGCCTTTTCACAGAGGGCGGAGATGGCGTTGATCGAAGAGATCCTCTGGGCGAGGAAGGCGTTGGAAACCAGTTTGGAGAGCTCGCTGCTCCAGATGTTGGAGGTGACGATCCTCTCCTTTGGAACCCAGCTTGCGTAAATATCCACCAGTGTCTGCCTGGCCCTCCGACCGTTGTCCGTTTCCCGCGAGCCGATGAGGATCCGGTCCGGCTTTTCCAGATCGCGAACAGCGGTTCCTTCCGCGAGAAATTCGGGGTTGGAGAGAACGTCGAAGCTGATGCCGTTCTTCCGGCAGTTCAGGATCCTCTCCATCGCGAGGGCCGTCTTTACGGGAAGGGTGCTCTTTTCGATCACGATCTTGGAGGATTCCGAAAATTCCAGAATCTGGCGGGCGGTCTTTTCCCAGTACTGAAGATCGGCGGCCATCCCGGCGCCCAGGCCGAAGGACTTTGTCGGCGTATTCACGCTGACGAAGATGATATCATTCTCCCGAATTCCCCGCTCGATGTCCGTGCTGAAGAAGAGATTTCGGTTGCGCGTCGTCTTGATCAGTTCATCCAGTCCAGGTTCGTAGATGGGGAGATCGTCGGAGTTCCAGGCCGCGATCCGCTCGGGGTTGATGTCCACCACCGTGACCCGGCAACGGGGGCATTTGGCGGCGATCATCGCCATCGTGGGGCCGCCGACATATCCGGCGCCGATACAGAGAATCTTTTTTTCGAAAGTCATGGCACCCTCATAAGTTTAATTAGGGACAGCGCCCTTATCAATTCCGGAATGAATAGGGGCGCTGTCCCTAATTAAACTCCGGAAATAGGCGATGGTCTTTTCCAGTCCTTCGGAAAGCGGGATCTGGGGCTCCCAATCCAATTTTTCGCGGGCCAGGGCGATGTCCGGCCGCCGCTGAATCGGATCGTCCTGGGGAAGTGGATTAAAGATGATGCGTGATGTGGTCCCGGTCATCCGGATCAAGGTTTCCGCCAGTTGCAGGATTGTAAATTCCTGAGGGGTGCCGATGTTGATCGGGCCGGTGAACCCTTCCGGGGAGTTCATCATCCGAATCAACCCCTCGATCAGATCGTCCACATAACAGAAGGAGCGGGTCTGGGAACCGTCGCCGTAGACGGTGATCTCTTCCCCTTTGAGCGCCTGCACGATAAAGTTACTGACGACGCGTCCGTCGTGAACCGCCATCCGCGGGCCGTAGGTATTGAAAATCCTGACAATCTTCACATCCACATGGTTCTGGCGGTGGTAATCCATCATCAGGCATTCGGCAGCTCGCTTCCCCTCGTCGTAGCAGCTTCGGATCCCGATCGGATTGACGCGGCCCCAGTACCCTTCCTGTTGCGGATGGATCTCCGGATCGCCGTACACCTCGGAGGTCGATGCCTGGAGGATCCGTGCCTTCACGCGCTTGGCCATCCCCAGCGTATTGATTGCCCCCATGACGCTGGTCTTGATCGTCTTGATCGGGTTGTACTGGTAATGGACGGGGGATGCCGGGCAGGCGAGGTTGAAGATCTGGTCGACCTCGAGGTAGATGGGGTTGGTGATATCGTGGCGGATAAATTCAAAATGGGGATTTCCAAGGAGATGGAGGATATTGTCTTTGCTTCCGGTGAAAAAATTGTCGAGGCAAAGGACCTCCTCCCCCTCGGCGATCAGCCGATCGCAGAGGTGCGATCCGAGAAAACCGGCGCCGCCGGTGATGAGAATGCGTTTCATGTAACCCTTTCTCCCTGGGGTAAATAGAGGGCTTCGTACGTTTACATCCCCTGCGTTCATCCGTCCGGGGAACTTCGTTTTTCTGGTATTCCCCCCGCGAAACTGCTATAAACCACAGAGCGATTTTATCTGTCAATCAAATTATCGGTCTTGAAACTTATTTCCGGGGAAATCAGCCGGTTTATGAGAGAAACCCTTCATCAACAAAGAGGCGGATATCGGAAGAAGGGGATCGGAGATCCGCCGATGATCGAAAAGATGTCCGCCAAACCGGAAGCGGGCGAACCCGAAAAGGCGGGAACGCTTTATGTGGTGGCCACCCCGATCGGCAATCTCGAAGATATCACCCTTCGGGCGATCCGGATTCTAAAGGATGTCCGCCTCATCGCGGCCGAGGATACCCGGCGAACAAGGATTCTCTTGGATAAGTACCTGATTTCAACGCCGCTGACCAGTCTTTATGACCAGAATGAGGCGAAAAAGAGCGGCCTTCTCATCGCGAAACTGCTCCAGGGTGAGGATGTGGCTTATGTTTCGGATGCAGGAACGCCGGGGATATCCGACCCCGGTTATATTCTGGTCCGAGATGCGCTTTCTCAGGGGATCCGGGTGGCGCCGATTCCCGGGGCGTCCGCACTGATCGCGGCACTGAGTGTGTCCGGCCTGCCGATGGACACCTTCATATTTCTTGGATTTCTGCCGTCAAAATCGATACGGCGCAGGCAATTGCTGACCTCTCTGCGGGCGGAAGAAAGAACGCTTATCTTTTACGAATCGCCCCACCGGCTGCTTGCGTCCCTGAATGATATTGCGGAGGTGCTGGGTGACCGGGAAGTGGTGGTTTCCCGGGAGATGACCAAGGTCTATGAGGAGTTCCTGCGGGGGTCGGCGGCGGAGGTGACTGCCGGGATGGGGAACGGGTCGGTCAAGGGTGAGGTGACCCTGATTGTGGCGGGCCGGACTGGAGAGGTTGCGGAGTATTCCGATGCCGAGCTTTTCAGTCTTTGCGGGCAACTGCGCCGGGATGCGGGAGAAGAACTTTCCCTGCGCGACACGGCGGACAGGATTGCACGGCAAACCGGCGTTTCCCGGCGGCGGATCTACCGGCTCTTACTATTTCCTTGAACTGTCCGCAGAGGTGTGATAACGGTCGGCGTCAAGATGGAAACCCGCGGATGTAAAAGAATCCGGTTGAGCGACCGCCGTTTGGACGGCAGTTCGGGGAGGAGGGTGCGGCCGTGGCAGAAGATTTTTCCGGGATAGACGGGGACCGTGTCATGATGATCGAGGGGCGCGTGCTGAAGCCGGAAGACAGGATCCATGACCTCGTGGATCTCTTCGATTCCGCATCCGGGTTGCCCGGGAAAAATGTTTTGGAACTGAAGTCGGGACCCGAAAAGATCTATGACCTCGTAGACATTGTTGAGAGAAAACCCCGGATGGCCGTTGTTGATACGGGTCTTCATGACGAGATCATGAAACGGGCGGTGGAGATTGCAGAAAAGGTTGCCCGCGAGGTTATTCCCGATATCGCCGAGCGTGTCATCCGCGAGGAGATAGAGAAGCTCAAAAAGGACGTATGAGGGGTTTGACGCGATGTTAAGGTGTTTCCGTCCGGTATTCCTGGTTGTGGGTTTGATTGTTCTGGCGGGCTGCGCCGGGAAAATCCCGCACATGCTTGTAGCCGATTACACTGAAAAGAAAACGCGGCTCGTTGCCGTCATACCCGTTCGGAACATGACATCCGATAACGGCACCGCTTCCGCGCTGCGGGCGAAGTTGATCGATGAACTCTATTTCAAGGGTTATCCGAAGATTCCAGCAAAATGGATCGATGAACGGCTTGCTTCCCTCCCTGCGGGGGGTGGAAACCTTTCACCGAAATTGATTGGCGAGATGCTGAACGTGGATGCCGTTCTTTACACCACACTGAAGGAAGGTCTGACGCCCGTCACCTTCTTATACTCACCGGTTGCGATTGCTGCGGAGTTTGAAATGAAGAGTGCAAAGACGGGGGATAGCCTCTGGCATGTCCAATATCGTGCGGTTCATCGCAACTATGGTTTATCACGGAAAAGTCTGGAGTTGAAAACCTGGCAGGTTTATGAGTCGGTGATTCAGGAGGTCTTGAACCGCGCCCTGGAAACACTGCCGGACGGGCTGGACGTGATCGGTTCCTGATTGAACCCAAGCGCAGATATTTTGAAGCATGAACATACCGAATCTCATAACACTTCTGCGAATCATTCTTGTTCCGGTCATTGTCATTCTGCTCATCCAGGGTTCTTTTTTCAAGGCGCTGATCATGTTTGTCATTGCCGGCCTTTCCGACGCCCTCGACGGCTTTCTGGCCAGGTATCTGCGTCAACAGACCGTTCTCGGGGCCTATCTTGACCCGATTGCCGACAAGGCGCTCCTGGCCAGTTGCTTTGTGACCCTGTCGGTCCTGCATATTATCCCGAGCTGGCTGGCGGTGATCGTCATCAGCCGTGACTTCATCATTCTTCTCGGGATCGGCGTGCTGTCCATCATGTCGATTACCGTGGAAATCCGACCGGCTTTTGTCAGCAAAATTACAACGGCCATGCAATTGATCACGGTTCTGCTGGCCCTTTCCACCCGTTGTTTTCCCATCGGGGTTGGTGAGATATGGATTCTGGTCGCCTACTGGATTACAGCGTTTTTTACCATTCTTTCCGGCTTGCGTTACATGATGAGGGGCCTGGAGCTCATCAATAACGACACAAATAAATGATATTTGCCTTGACATCACTATATTTTCTTGTTAGGAAAGGCACCCCTTCAGGGGAAAGTGAACTATAGGCACGTAGCTCAGGGGGAGAGCNNGTCCAGGGTTCAAATCCCTGCGTGCCTACCATTATAAGCAGCTCTGACTTCTTCATGAGAGACAGGGGCGGGAAGTTTTTTGAATCGGCAGGAAGCGTCTGTGGCGGGTGGCAGTTCTTGATTGGGGCATCATCGCATAGTGCTGATGCCCTTTCTTCATAGGGACATGGTGATGGCAGATCAGATCAAGATAACCTTGCCGGATGGAAAAGAGGTGTTGCATCGGGCCGGGACCGCCGTTGGAGAACTCCTGGAGGGCTTGGACGGAGCGAAATCCCATTTCATCGTGGCGGCCAGGGTGAATGGTGCGTTGGTCGACCTTCATCGAATTTTGACCGGAGACGCTGCCGTCGAATCGATCTACGCCGCATCGCCGGAGGGTCTCTCGATCCTCCGCCACAGTATGTCCCATGTCATGGCCCAGGCGGTGCAGGATTCCTTCGCCGGTGTTCAGGTGAGCATCGGCCCGTCGATTGAAGACGGTTTCTATTACGATTTTGAATACGCCGAAACCTTCACGCCCCAGGATCTCGAGAAGATCGAGACCCGGATGCGGGAGATCGCCGTGGCGGATTTCCCCTTTGAACGCCGCGAGGTCAGCCGCGAAGAGGCGGTTTCGCTCTTTCAAGAGAAGGGGGAAAACTACAAAGTTGAGTTAATCAACGATCTACCCGCCGACGTGAAGACGGTCAGCCTCTACATGCAGGGCGGCTATGTCGATCTTTGCCGCGGACCTCATATCCCCTCGACGGGGATGATCCGAGCCTTTAAACTCCTCAACGTAGCCGGCGCTTACTGGCGCGGGGACGAGCGCAACAAGATGCTCCAGCGGATCTACGGGACAGGCTTCGCGACCCAGGAGGCGCTCGATGATCATCTGCGGCTTCTGGAAGAGGCGAAGAAACGCGACCACCGCCGTCTCGGCCGGGAGCTGGACCTCTTCCAGTTGAACGATGAGGCGGGCGCGGGGCTGGTCATCTGGCACCCGAAAGGCGCCTTGCTGCGCACGATCATCGAGGACTGGGAACGAAAGGAACACCTCAAACGGGGGTATGATATTGTCATCGGTCCCCAGATTTTGAAAGTGGATCTCTGGAAGCGGTCCGGTCATTTCGATCATTATCGGGAGAACATGTATTTCACTGAGGTGGACGAGCAGACCTACGGGATCAAACCCATGAACTGTCTCTCCCACATGCTGATCTACAAATCAAAGATCCGCTCATACCGCGATCTGCCTTTGCGCTATTTCGAGGTCGGGACGGTTCATCGCCATGAAAAGGCGGGGGTGCTCCACGGCCTGATGCGTGTTCGCCAGTTTACGCAGGATGACGCCCATATCCTCTGCACGCCGGATCAGCTCAACGCCGAGATCCGGGCGATCGCCGACTTCGTCGGTTATGCGATGGGGATTTTCGGTTTCGAATACGAAGTAGAGCTCAGCACCCGACCGGAGAACTCGATCGGTTCCGATCAGGACTGGGAGCTCGCCACCCGCGCTCTGGAAGGAGCTCTGCGGGACAACGGCATGACCTATGAGGTCAACGAGGGGGACGGTGCCTTCTACGGGCCGAAGATCGACTTCAAGTTGAAGGACGCGCTGAAGCGGAAGTGGCAGTGTGCAACCATCCAGTGCGACTTCACGTTGCCGGAACGGTTCGATCTGCACTACGTCGGCGAGGATGGCGAGAGGCATAGACCGGTCATGCTCCACCGGGTGATCCTGGGCGCCATTGAACGGTTCACGGGGGTTTTGATCGAACACCATGCCGGGGCGTTTCCGCTCTGGTTGTCGCCGGTCCAGGCCGTGCTGGTCACCGTGACGGAAAAACATATCCCCTGGGGCGAGCAGGTCCGGAAGCGCCTCCTGGATGCGGATATCCGCGTGGAGGGTGATTTCCGGAACGAAAAATTGGGCTATAAGATCCGCGAGGCCCAGATGCAGAAAACGCCTTTCATGCTCGTGATCGGCGATCGGGAAGCGGCCTCCGGTCAGGTTTCGCCGCGGCAGCGGGATGGGAAGAACCTCGGTTCCATCGACGTGGAGGCGTTCATCGCCCTTGTACGGGAACAGTGTGCACAATATCGATAGTTTTTTTGATGTATGGAGGTGACCCATCGCTAAGGATTTGAGGATCAATCGGGAGATCAAGGCTGCGTCGGTTCGTGTGATCGATATGGAAGGGAAGCAGTTGGGGGTCATTTCCCTGACGGATGCCCTGGCGGAGGCAGCCAAGGCGAGTTTGGACCTGGTGGAGGTATCCCCCACCGCCGTGCCGCCGGTCTGCCGAATCATGGATTACGGCAAGTACAGGTACCAGCAGAGCAAGAAGGTTCAAGTCTCCAAGAAAAGCCAGACCGTCATCCAGGTGAAGGAGATCCGTATCCGTCCGAAGACGGAAGCACATGACCTGGAGGTCAAGATCAAACATGTCATCAAGTTTCTGGAACAGCACAACAAGGTAAAGATTTCGATGATGTTCCGGGGCCGTGAAATTGCTTATACCGACATCGGCCGGAAGATCATGGAGAATATCAAAAATACCCTTGGCGACGGTTGCGTGATCGATCAACAGCCGAAACTGGAGGGGAGAAGCATGGTCATGATTCTCTCGCCGAAGAAGTGAGCGGATCGGAGGCGTCTGATGTCCGGCGTGATGTTCAAGGGTGTTATTGTACCTGGGCCGTGGAGTGGGCTCAGTATCTTAGAATAGGGGTGATGTAATGCCAAAGATGAAGACACATCGGGGTGCGGCGAAGCGGTTTTCCATAACGGGAACGGGTAAGATCAAGAGGAGCAACGCAAATACCAGCCATATCCTGACGCCGAAAACGACGAAGCGAAAGAGACAGCTTCGGAAATCGGTCATTCTTGACCATACCAATGAAAAGGCGATGCGGAAGCTGATTCCGTATCTGTAGGAGTGAAGGGCAAAGGGCGGGGAGTGCGGGGTCTTTTACCTCACCTCTCATGCCTTGCACAGCACATTATGGGGATGAGGAGATAAGCAATGCCGAGGGTAAAGAGGAGTCTGACGGCTCAGAAGAAAAGAAGAAAGGTCCTGAAGGCAGCCAAGGGGTTTTTGCTCTCCAGGAGCAAGCTGCTGAGAACGGCTACGGAGGCCGTGAATCACGCAATGGTTTACGCCTACCGGGACAGAAGGGTCAGAAAACGGGAGTTCCGGCGGCTTTGGATCGCAAGAATCAATGCGGCTGCAAGGATGAATGAAATATCGTACAGCCGTTTGATCTATGGAATTCACAAGGCGGGAGTGGAGATCGACCGAAGGGTCCTTGCCGATTTGGCCGTTCATGATCCCCGTGGATTTTCGGAAATCGCAACCATCGCTAAGGGTGAGCGGCAGGCATGACCGGAGAGCTTGAGGTCCTTCGGGAACAAGCGGAAACAGAACTCCGAAAGGCCGGATCGGAAGAAGAGATCCAGACTGTCCGAACCCGTTTTCTGGGCCGCAAGGGCCTGCTGACCGGGTTGCTGCGCAACATTGCGAATGTGGCGCCCGGGGACAGGCCCCAGTTCGGCAAAGATTGCAATGAAGTCAAAGAGGCCCTTGCGGCCAGAATTGATCAAGTTCTTGCGGGACTGGAAGCTTCCAGGAAAGAACAGATCATCCTCCGCGAGCGGATTGATGTCACGCTCCCCGGCAGGGTCGTCCGACACGGCCGCCTCCATCCGGTTACGCAGATCCGGGAAGAGATATGCCGAATCTTCGCCGGTCTGGGCTTCTCGGTGGTTGAAGGACCGGAAATTGAACTGGATTATTACAATTTCGAGGCGCTGAACATCCCAAAGGACCATCCGGCGCGGGACATGCAGGACACCTTCTACGTTGAAGACAACATCGTCCTGCGTACCCATACCTCCCCGGTCCAGGTTCGGATCATGGAAAAGACCAGACCGCCGGTGCGGATTCTCTCCCCGGGACGTGTCTACCGTCGCGATTCGGATATCTCGCACACCCCAATGTTTCACCAGATTGAGGGTCTCCTGGTGGACCGCGGGATCACCTTCGGCGATCTGAAGGGGGTCCTGACGGTTTTCCTCCGGCAGATGTTCGGCAAGGATACGGCGCTCCGTTTCCGTCCCAGCTTCTTCCCGTTCACGGAGCCGAGCGCGGAGGTCGATATCCGGTGTGTCATGTGCCGCGGGAAGGGGTGCCGGGTCTGCGGTCAGAGCGGCTGGCTGGAGATCCTAGGATCGGGCATGGTGGATCCCGCGGTGTTCGAGAATGTCGGTTATGATCCCGAGGAATTTACAGGCTTCGCCTTCGGACTGGGTCTGGAACGGATTGCCATGCTCAAATTCGGGATCTCCGACATCCGCCTTTTTTTTGAAAATGATCTGAGATTTCTGGAACAGTTTTGAATCCGCCCGCGAGCGCACGCCCTGCGGCTTGCCGCGAAGGTTGCGAACCCAAACGAAATGCTTGATTCCCCTTCAGGATCGAAGATTCTCCGCAGCTCGCGGCGGAGATTATCAATCGACCGGGATAGACGGCCGGGAACCCGACGATGACCGCGGATGCGGCAAACAAGAGAAATACCTCATGCAAGTCAGTTTGAAGTGGCTTAAAGATTATCTGGATCTGGATGTGACGCCGGAGGAACTGGCGGAACGATTGACCATGGCCGGTCTGGAGGTGGACTCCCTGCGCAGCATCGAGCCCGCTTTTTCCGGGGTTAGAGTCGCACGGATCGTTTCCCTCCGACCCCATCCCCAGGCCGATCAATTGTCCCTCTGTCAGGTTGACGTTGGAAATGCGACCTTTCCCGTGGTGTGCGGCGCAAAGAACATCCGTATCGGCGATATCGTCCCCCTGGCACAGGTTGGCGCGATCCTGCCAAGCGGTGATGTCATTCGGAGCGTCCGGATCCGGGGCGAGCTGTCCGAAGGCATGCTTTGCTCTGAGGAGGAACTCGGGATCGGCAGCGACACCTCGGGAATCATGATCCTCCCCGCAGATTTGCCGCTCGGAAAGGAACTGGAGGGTGCGCTGGATCTTTACGATGCGGTTCTCGATATCGGCGTGACACCAAACCGGTCGGACTGTCTCTCCATCCTCGGCGTTGCCCGTGAAGCGGCCGCCATTATGGGCAAGAAGCTGCGTTATCCCCCTGTCTGCGTGACGGAAAACGACGAGGAGATCAGAGGGATCACCTCGGTTTCCATAGAGGATGCCGACCTCTGCCCTCGTTATACGGCTCGTGTCATCAAGAATGTCCGGATCGGACCTTCACCCTTCTGGATGAGGCGGAGGCTGGAGGCCGTGGGCTTGCGTTCCATAAACAATATCGTGGATGTGACCAACTTCGTGATGATGGAGCTGGGACAGCCCCTTCATGCCTTCGATTTCCGCTTTCTGGAAGAGGGCCGGATCGTGGTCCGTCGCTCCCGCGCGGGGGAAACCTTTGTATCCCTCGATGAAAAGGAACGAGTCCTTCGGGCGGATACGCTGATGATCTGCGACGGCGTCAAGCCGGTGGCGATCGGCGGGGTTATGGGGGGACTAAACTCTGAGATCCAGAACGATACAGAGATGATTCTGCTGGAGAGCGCCTATTTCAACCCCGCATCCATCCGCCGAACCGCGCGGGCGCTCGGCATGGGAACCGACGCCGCCTTCCGTTTCGAACGGGGGATCGATCCTGAGGGGGTGATCCGGGCGCTTGACCGTGCGGCAGGCCTTATGGCGGAGCTTTCCGGTGGAACGGTCTGCCGGGGAGTGATTGATCAGTACCCCCGGATCGTCCCGTCCTCAAAGGATATTCCGCTGCGTTTGGGGCGCATCAGGGATGTTTTGGGTGTTGCGGTTGAAGAAGCGGATGTCGTACGGATCCTCGAAAATCTGGAAATGACGGTTGAACGGGCCGGGAAAGGGTGCTTTCGAGTCACCCCTCCGACCTGCCGCGTGGATATAGAACGGGAGATCGATCTCATCGAAGAGATCGTAAGGCTGCATGGATACGACCGGGTCCCTGCGACCCTTCCCGCTGTTTCGGTGATTGCCGAGGTTGCGGAAGGGAAAAGGGTGGTCGAGGTGCGCATTCGTGAAATACTGACCGGCGTCGGTTATCAGGAGGTGATCAATTACAGTTTTGTCTCTCCGGATGCCGCCGCACAGCTCGGCTTTCCCGAAATGGATGAGCGGCGCCTATATGTCCGCATTAAAAATCCTCTAACGGAAGAGCAGGCGGTGATGCGGACCACCATGGTCCAAAGCCTTCTGTGCAATGCCAGGCGAAACGCCGATGTCGGCTGCTTCGATCTGAAGATTTTTGAAACGGGCCGGACATTCATGCGGCAGGGAGAGGGGAAGCTTCCCCGGGAACACAACCGCGCAGCCTTACTGATCACCGGCCGGCGGTATGAAGACCGGTGGCATTTCCAGGATCTGCAGGCGGATTTTTATGATCTGAAGGGTTGTGTTGAAAATATCCTGAATGCCCTTCGGATTGACGTTCCCGTGTTTCGAAAAGACGTCACGGAGCCTTTCCTTCACCCGGGAAAATCCTGCGGGGTGTTTGCCGGGGATACGCAAATCGGTTTTCTGGGCGAGGTCCATCCGGAAGTCCTGACCCGGATGGGTCTCACAGGAATTATCGCTGTGTGCGAGTTGGATCTGGATCTCATTGCGGAAAGATTCTCCACGAAGGTGTCTTTTCAGAACCTTCCCCGCTTTCCGTTGAGCTCGCGGGACGTGGCTTTTCTGGTTCGCCGAGAGATTGAGGCAGCAGAGATGCTTCGGTCGGCAACGGATTCTGTTGAAGAATTGCTTGAAAAAGTTCAAATTTTTGATGTATATGAAGGCAAAAATATCCCTGCGGGGATGAAGAGTCTGGGATTGCGGTTTTCATACCGCGGCGCGGACCGGACCTTGACGGATGACGAGGTGAACAGGGTCCACGCGAGGATTGTGCAGAAGATCGTTCATGCGTCCGGGGCATCCATCAGATAGGAACAGACCAATCCAGAGCGGAGGAGGCGGGAAATGACAAAGATCGATATCATTCAGGATGTGTACGAGAAACATGGATTTTCGAAAAAGGATTCGGCTCGGATTGTCGAATCCGTATTCGATATCATCAAAGACAGCCTGGCAAAGGGCGAGAAGATCAAGATTTCCGGTTTTGGAAATTTTGTCGTCAAGGAGAAGAAATCACGGCGGGGCAGAAACCCCCAAACCGGCGACGAGATCGCCATCTCGGCACGAAGGGTTCTGACGTTTAAATCCAGCCAGGTTCTTCGCAAGGCGCTGAACGACTGATCAGGGACCAACCACTCCGCATTCAGAATGCGTTGAACCCGATGCAGTGAACCCGGGACGACTCGTGTGATATTGGGATTGGATGATGACCATATCAATTCCCGATAAATCCTATTTCCGCATCGGCGAAGTCAGCCGCTTATTGGGTGTTCAGCCTTATGTGATCCGCTACTGGGAGACCGAATTCAAAACGGTCAGGCCGCTTCGTACCCGGTCCGATCAGCGGCTCTATCGGCATAAGGATGTTGAGGAATTACTGATGATTCGGCGACTCCTCTACGAGGAGAATTTCACCATCAACGGGGCCAGGAAACAGCTTCACAAGCTGCGGGGTGAGGATCCAGCCAGTGCCGGTCGGGATCGGCGGGATGGGCTCCTCGATGAGATCGAAAAGGGTTTGCGCCGGATCCGGGATATCGTCCGTTAGATCGTTGCCCATGAAGTCAAAAAAGCCGATTCAAACCGCAAAGTTTTCAATCGGCTTTTTGTATGGTGAACCATGCGAGTCTACCGGCACATTCCGCCTGCCGAAAAGAGAATCATCCCACCTGCTATTTTTTATTTGCCCGCTTGGACGC
Source organism: Syntrophaceae bacterium UBA6112 (assembly GCA_002423465.1). Lineage (GTDB taxonomy): Bacteria > Desulfobacterota > Syntrophia > Syntrophales > UBA5619 > UBA5619. The sequence continues at coordinate 52,054 of DIWG01000082.1, forward strand.
CTTGAGCGGGTTGACCTTCTGCGCCGTTTCTTTGACATCGATCTTGAAATGGGTGGCGGTGGGGCATTTCCCGGATCGCCATTTGCCTGCGGGATCAGGATAAACGCGGCAGTATTTGCCCGTGGGACACTCGATCACCTTGCCGCATCCATCACAATTGTCGATGACGACATTGCATGACCCCCCGTTGAATCCGCAGCCTTTCTTCGTCATGAAACCGCATTCAATACCGTTTTTAATCGTCTGACAAATCATACCTCTCTCCTCTTTTTTCCCACCAGTTGTGGTACTGTCGAATTCTAAAAAAACCGACCCGCTTCCAAAACCATTTTCATGGCCAAGTCGGGTCGGTTATCCCCTTTGCTTAAGGCGAGCCTTGCTATCAAAAATCAAAATGAATGTCAAGAAAAAAATGTTCCGAACCCCATCTCTATGGAATCGTAAATAATAGCCTCCCGGGAGGTGAATGGATTGACTTAACAAACCATTCATGTTAGGCAGCAAACTCTATCGGCGGGAAAATATGTTCTTGTGTAACGGGATGGGCGCAATAACGGTAGGTTTACGCGGGTTTATGTGAAGCCGGCATTGAACCCCGGTCTGTGGGGACGTTCCCGCGGTTGACGGTTTATGATGAAGGGATCGACGCTGCTCGACATTTTTTTTCGTTCGCTGACCATTCAGGTTTCCTTCAACTTCTGGAGGATGCAGAATCTGGGATTTGCCTTTGCAATGATGCCATTTATCCGTCACCGAAGGGGACATCCGGCCCGGGCTGCAGCTTTTTCCCCCAGCCATATGGATATGTTCAATACCCATCCTTATCTCGCATCGCCTGTCATCGGTTCCGTGACGGGTATGGAAGAAGAGGGTGTTATTCCGGAGACGGTGGCGGACCTGAAGAAGGTCCTCATGGGACCGTATGCAGCGATCGGCGATTCCTTCTTCTGGGGAGCCCTCCGGTCATTTTCCGGGGTCGGAGCCGTAATTCTTGCTTCTTCGGAAACCTTGCTGGCACCTCTCGCTTTTCTCCTCCTGTATACTCCTGCACAACTCTGGGTTCGGGGAATGGGTTTTCTCGAAGGTTACCGACGGCGCAGAAACGGGATTGACTTTATCCGGAGGCAGGATCTGCCGGGGGCGGCCGGAAAAATCCGTTTGATGCTGCTGATTTTGATCGGAGTTCTGGCGGCCGTTGCCGTCGATATGACCCGCCGCCTCCCTCAGCACATCCTGCCGGAGATTCCATTGAGTGTGGTGGCGTCGGTCTTTCTCATCCTGACTTTCCTGGGGGTTCGCAAAGGGATTTCCCAGGTGAAGATTTTATACGGGATGGCCATCATATGCATGGTTATTTCCTTCTGATATGATAGAAATAAAAACATTTGAGATCACGAACCGGTTGGGGATTCATGCGCGGGTGGCCGCCAAGATCGTCGAGACGGCCAATCGCTTTCAGGCAGAGACTTTTCTGGAAAAAGACGGCGTCGAGGTTAACGGACGAAGCATTCTGGGAATTCTCACGCTCTACAGCCCTCAGGGCAGTCGATTGACCATTCGTGTCGAGGGGGTTGATGCGGGGGAGGCGATGGCGGCCTTCGCCAGTCTGATCGAAGCGAAATTCGGAGAGACATGACTGCCGCCAAGACCATTCGCCGCTTCAGTGGATATGCGGACCAAGGATAATCGATTTTATGACGGATGATCAGAAGAAAACATATGTTATCAAGGGAATCGGCGTTTCGCCGGGCATCGTCATTGGAAAGGCTTATCTTTTCGACCGCCACGATACACAGATTCCCTTTTACCATCTTACCGATCCGGGCCTGATTACCGCGGAGATCCAGCGTTTCCGCAAAGCCTTGCGGGAATCGGAAAAGCAGCTCCTCGATCTGAAGAACAAACTCGGCGATTTGGGCGGCGGCATGGAGCCGCTCTACATTATCGATGTCCACATCATGATCATGCGGGATCGCAAATTCATCGACAGTACGGTGAAGAACATCCGGGAGATGTCTGTAAACGCCGAATGGGCGGTCCGTATGACCGTGGATAAATACCGGGAAATTTTCGACCGGATGGAGGACGACTATCTCCGGGGGCGCATCAGCGACATCCAATATGCCGGGCAGCGGATTCTCTCGAATCTCGCAGGAAAAGAGCGTGCGGCCATCGACATGGGGGAGGGGGTCGTCATCATTGCCACCGACCTTTCACCTGCCGATACGGCACAACTGAAGATCGACAAGGTGCTTGGATTCGCCACCGATGTCGGCGGAAAAACATCCCATACGGCGATCGTGGCCCGGTCGATGGCGATCCCTGCCGTGTTGGGTTTGGAGAGCATCACCCGCGCCGTCCGGACAAACGATAATATCATCATCGACGGTTCCGCCGGTGTCGTGATCGTCCATCCCGATCCCGAGATCCGCAAACGCTACGAAGAGAAGAACAGGCTGTATGAAAAGGCCCAGGACGATCTATTGGATTACGCCCATCTGCCGGCGGTGACGAAGGACCATTATGCTGTGGAGATCGGAGGCAATATCGAGTTTATCGAAGAGATCCCCTCCGCGATTCTTCACGGCGCCGACGGGATCGGACTTTACCGGACGGAATTCATCTATATCAACCGGGAGCAACTGCCCGACGAGGAGGACCATCTCGCCAATTACCGCTCGGTGGTTGGGGTCAAGGGGCTCTCCTGGGCGACCATTCGCACTTTCGATCTTGGCGGCGACAAGTTTTTTCCGGACAAGAAGTCTTCCCGCGAGCTGAACCCGCAGTTGGGGCTCAGGGCCATCCGCTTTTGCCTGAGGGAGGTGGCGCTCTTCAAGGTTCAGCTTCGGGCTATTCTCCGCGCGAGCGTCCAGGGAAAGCTCCGGATCATGTTCCCGATGATTTCCGGGATCGAGGAGATCCGCGAGGCCAAGCGGATCTTTACCGAGGTGAAAGACGAGCTGCTGGCCAAGGGGACGGAACTGGGAAAGGATATCGAAATTGGAATCATGATCGAAGTCCCGTCTGCGGTGATTGTTGCCGAGGAACTGGCCAAAGAAGTGGATTTCTTCAGCATCGGAACGAACGACCTGATCCAGTATGTCCTGGCCATCGACCGGATCAATGAACGGGTTACCTACCTCTATGAACCGCTCCATCCGGCCGTTCTGCGTCTGATCAAACAGGTGGTGGATATCGGTCACAAGGCGGGGATCCGGGTGGCGATGTGCGGGGAAATGGCGGGAGAGCCGGCCTATACCATGATCCTGCTGGGGCTGGAATTGGATGAACTCAGTATGAATCCTCTGGCCATACCGCGCGTAAAAAAGATCATCCGGGGGACCACGTTGAAGGAATCAAGGGCGCTTCTGAACAAGGTGATGGCCCTCTCCTCCACGTGGGAAATCCGGTCATTTGTCGGGGCGGAAATGCGCAAACGCTTTCCCGAAGATTTTCCGGTAAACGGTCAGTGAAAATGGAAAATGGGTCAGGATGAAGGAGTGATTTTCATGAAGATGAAGAGATACGCGACTGTTCTGCAAACATTTTCAGCGATGGGGAGGGCCTGAGAGGGCATGTCCATTCTGTCGGCCATCCGAGCGTGGACAACGGAAATCGGCATCTACCATGCGGGGAGTCTTTATCGGGAGGAGAATTTTCCCCTGTACTGGCTGGTCCGGAAGGTTCTCTCGAAGGTCCTGTTCTCCGATGAGAAGGCCGAAGGGCTGAAATCCCTCGCAGAGAAGGGTGTCGTTGTCTATGCGCTGAAGAGCAAGAGCCAGCTCAACAGCCTGATCCTCCGTGAACTCTCCATGCGGAAAGGGATCCCCCCGCCCGTTTACTGCCACGGCATCAACATGATTACCTGGCAGCCGTATCCGATAGCCATCCGGGTGATCCTGTCTCATCTTTTCCACCGGATCTTGCGGAAAACGGCCATCCATTCCAACCGAATGAGCCATCTGAAACAGCTCACCCTGGAGGGAAAGACCTCCATCATTCACCTCGGGGAGTCCGAACTCTTCGAGAACCCCTTTGTTGAAGAGACCCTTTCCCAACTGCTGGATGCACAGGAATCTTCGTCGGTGCCGATCTACCTCTGTCCGGAATTGATTACCTATGGGAGGCGAAGAGAGAAGGAAGAGGAGAGCCTGATCAACATCTTCTTTGGGCAGACTGATACGACGGACCCGGTGCGCCGGGTGATCACCTTTCTTCGTTATTCCAACAAGGCCTCCGTCATCTCCGCCGAACCGATCAATCTGGAGGAATATTTGAAGGCAGGTGAGGCGCTGACCCGTGATGAGATCATCCGGCAGCTCCGCGGCGACCTGATCGCACGAATTGATGAGGAGAAGACGACCATCGTCGGACCGATTCTGAAGTCCCGGGAAGAGATCATGGGTATGGTCCTTCGGGACAAGGTCCTTGTGGAGTTCATGGGAGAGACGGTGGCAAAAGCGAAAAAGAGCAAGCGGGATTTCGCCGCTGTCCGGAAGGAGGCGAGAAAGTATCTCGATGAAATTGCCTCCGACTACAGCGAGATCTATATCGAAATCTGGGAAAAGATCCTTACGTGGCTCTGGAACAACATCTACGACGGCGTGGTGGTCGATGGGGAAGGCATTGCGAAGATCCGGCAGGTATCCAAGAAGATGCCGTTCATCATTATCCCCTGCCATCGGAGCCATTTCGATTATCTTCTGCTTTCATATAGCTTTTACAAGAACAACATCCAGATGCCGTTCGTGGCTGCCGGGACAAACCTGCTATTCTTCCCCATTGGTTACATATTCCGGAAATCAGGGGCTTTCTTTCTGCGGAGGAGCTTCAAGGGAAACGAACTCTACGCCGAGGTTTTTGCCCGTTACATCAAGGTTCTCTTGCAGGAGGGATTGCCGCTGGAATTCTTCATCGAGGGGGGGCGAAGCCGAACCGGAAAAATGGTCATGCCGAAGTACGGCCTCCTCTCCATGATCCTGCAGGCTTTTCAGGAGAAGGCCTGCGATGATCTGGCGGCGATCCCCGTTTATATCGGTTATGACCGGGTGGTCGAGGAGAAGGCGTATCTCAAGGAGTTGGGCGGCGCCCCCAAGGAGAAAGAAAAGACGACCGACATGATCCGGAGTGGCAAAATGCTCCGGAAACGGTATGGTCGCGTTTATATGAATGTCGGGGAGCCGATCCTTCTCAAATCCTACCTGGCTGCGCAGGAAAAATCGCTGGAAGAGATGACAGTTGTGGAGCGGCAAAGCCTCTACCGCCGGATCGGTTACACGATCGTCCGGTCGATCAACAAGGTTTCCGTGGTCACCCCCTTTTCCCTGACCTCATCAGGGCTCCTTTGCTATGACCGGCGGGGCATTTCTCACGGGGAGCTTCGGGATGTTCTGGCCCTGTTTTTTGATTACCTCTCATCACAGAAGGTCTCTTTCGCGATGACCTTCGCCGACCGGGAAAAGGCAGTCAGCGAGGCGTTGAACCTCTTCGATCAGTCGGGGCTCATTTCCCGCATGGGGGCGGAGGACGAAGAGGAAGAGGAAGTCGAGGAGATCGTCTACTCCCTCGAGGATGACAAACGGATGAACCTTGAGTACTACAAGAACAACATCCTCCATTTTTTTCTCCCCGTCAGCTTTGTGGCGACCTCCATTCTGGCGAGTCCGGAGGATATGGTTCCCGTCAACCGGATTCGAGATGATTACGCCTTTTTCAAACGACTCTTCCGGCACGAATTCATCTTTGACGATCAGAAGGATGATGTCATGGAGATTGGAGAGACCCTCTCCTATCTCCGCGATCGGGGCATGATCGCCGGTTTCGACAAAGAAGAGAAGGCATGGGTCGAGGTAAAAGGGCGCGGGAGAACCAACCTCCTTCCATTTGCGGGACTCATCCACAACTATATGGAGTCGTACTGGGTGGTGGTGAGGGGGTGTTATTATCTTCGGAAGGGACCGAAAACGGAAAGGGATTGGCTGAAAAGCATTCGCGGTCTTGGGGAGCGGATGTACCGGAAGGGCGAGATCCGCAGGGCGGAGGCGCTGTCCCAGTCCAACTACCAGAGCGCCATCCGCTACCTGCAGGATGTAAACATCATCTCCATGTTGGAGGTATCGGATAAAGGCGATAAGAAATTCACCAAAAGGTACGCCCTGATGGAAAACAAAGTGCAGATGGAATCTCTCCGTCGCAGGCTGTTCAAATTTCTGTAAGGGTTTTTCCCGAAGCGGCGTCACCCCCTTTAAGCCGAGGTGACACCGCTGTAATCTATGACGCCGGAGCGGGACGGCAGATTATTTCTTTCCCTGGATGGAGTAGAGTGCGGATCGTCCCCGGTAAACGGCGGCGTCTCCCAGTTCCTCCTCGATTCGGAGCAGTTGGTTGTACTTTGCGAGCCTCTCCGTCCGAGACATCGAGCCGCTCTTGATCTGTCCGCAGTTCGCGGCGACCGCGATATCGGCCATACAGGTGTCTTCCGTCTCCCCGGATCGATGCGAGATTACGGTCGTATAACCCGCCTCGCGGGCGCACTGGATCGTGTCCAGGGTTTCGGTAAGGGTGCCGATCTGGTTTAATTTGATCAGGATGGAGTTCGCCACACCGAGCGCGATCCCCTTTTCCAGCCGCTTCCGGTTCGTTACGAAAAGGTCGTCGCCGACGATCTGGACCTTTCCGCCCAGCGTTTCCGTGAGGAGTTTCCATCCCTTCCAGTCGTCCTCGGCGAGGCCGTCCTCGATCGAGACGATCGGGTATTTCTTTACGAGATCCGCGTAGAATTTGACCATCTCTTCGGCGGTTCGTTTGGGCTTTTTCTCCGCTGCAAGCGTGTATTTCCCTTGATCATAGAATGAGCTGGCTGCCGGGTCGAGGGCGATGGCGCAGTCTTTGCCGGGTTCATATCCGGCTTTTTCGATCGCGGTGGTGATCAGGATGAGCGCTTCTTCATTGGATTTTAGGTTGGGTGCAAAGCCGCCTTCATCGCCGACGGCCGTGTTGTACCCTTTGGTTTTGAGGACCGCCTTGAGGTTGTGGAACACCTCGGCGGTCATCCGGAGGCCCTCCCGGAAAGTCGTTGCCCCCACGGGCATGATCATGAACTCCTGGATGTCCACGTTGTTGTCGGCGTGCTGACCGCCGTTGATGATATTGGCCATCGGAACCGGGATGTCGCGGGCGATGATGCCGCCGATGTAACGGTACAGGGGGATCTCCAGGGCGGCCGCGGCCGCCTTCGCACAGGCGAGCGATACACTGAGGATCGCGTTTGCGCCCAAATTGCCTTTGTTTTCCGTGCCGTCCAAAGCGATCATTCCGGCGTCGATCTCCCGCTGGTTCTGGCAGTCCATGCCGATGATTTCCGGGGCGATTTTATCGAGGACGTTGCTGACGGCCTTCAGGACGCCCTTGCCGAGGTAGCGTTTTTTGTCACCGTCCCGGAGTTCCAGCATTTCATGTTCCCCGGTCGAGGCGCCCGACGGTACGGATGCGCGCCCGGTGATCCCGGACAACAACGTGACCTCCGACTCGACCGTCGGATTGCCGCGCGAATCTAAGATTTCCCTGGAGTTGATGTTGATGATTTCCATGATAAAGGCCTCCTTTGGATAGGTGAATGCTATCATTTATAGGGCTTCTTTTCTCACAAGGCCGCTATGGGTTGGAACAGGCGGCGCTGGTTCAGTTCTTACAACAACGGACCGTGTTTTTCAAGGCGATTGTCACCACGGTGTGTTAAAGTTTCTTGAAAACCAGCATGTTCTCGGGTAGAATCCATAGACTAATGGACAGGGTATCGATGGCGACGGCAGAGAAAAGAACGAGGTTGTTCCTTCATCTGAAAAAATGGCTGGAAAGGGCGGTCATGGATTACGGAATGATCGCCGAGGGAGATCGGGTGCTGGTCGGTGTCTCCGGCGGGATGGACAGCATGGTGTTGCTCGATCTGCTCAACACGCCGATGATCCACGTCCCGCAATTTTCACTGATGGCCGTCCACATTGATCCCGGTTTTGACCCGGACGGCGCCGGCAGCGGAATCCTCGGGCGGCATCTCACGGCAGGCGGTTATGACGCCGTCCTGGAAAGGTCGGACATCGGTCCCCGTTCACACAGCGACTACAACCGGAAAAATCCCTGTTTCCTCTGTTCCCGTCTCCGACGGAAACGGATTTTTGAGATCGCAGCCGAACGGGGTTGCAACAAGATCGCCTTTGCCCACCACAAGGACGATATCATCGAGACCCTGCTGATCAACCTTTTCTACGGACGGGAGATCAGCACAATGGTCCCGGACCAGTCGATCTTCGGGGGAAAACTGCATATCATTCGACCCCTGGCTTACATCCGGGAGGGGCTGGTGAAGAAATACGCGAAGGAACAGGGCTTTCCCGACATTGAAAACAGTTGTCCGACAAGCCGAACGTCGAAACGGCGCAGCGTTAAAGATCTGCTCGACGGGTTGGAAAAGGAGAACCCGCGGATACGGGACAACATTTGGAAGGCGATGGGGCATGTGAAGACGGATTATCTTCCTCAGAAGTTCGGCGATCACGGAAGGCCCATATCATCCGGGGTGGACAATTCCAGGGGACAAGCGGAGAAGAAATAAACAACAAGGTTCACTTGGCGGCAGGGAGGGGATATCCTGCCGCAGGATGCCGTGCAGGGGAAGGACAGGAAAATAGTGGCGAAGAAGGAAACAGCGGAAAAGCCTATCTGTCAGAACAAGCGGGCGAGGATCAACTATTTCATCGATGAAACCTATGAGGCGGGAATCGTCCTCGTTGGAACGGAAGTGAAGGCGCTGCGCGACGGCCGGGCGAATCTCAAGGACAGCTATGCCCTCATCAAGGAGGAAGAACTGTTCCTCTATGACGTGCACATCAGTCCCTATTCGCACGGCAACCGGGAAAATCACAACCCGCTTCGCGTCCGCAAACTGCTCATGCATCGGCAGGAGATCAAACGGCTCTATGGAAAGTCCCAGGAGCGGGGTCTCACCCTGATTCCGCTCCGGATGTATTTCCGGAACGGGAAGGTCAAGGTGGAGATCGGTGTCGGCCGGGGAAAGAAGCTCTACGACAAACGGGAGGACATTAAGCTCAAGGAGGATCGCCGGGCGATGGAACGGGGGATGCGGGCGAAAAACCGGGAGGGGTGACGGGATCCGCCCGCCGGTATCATTTTTGTGATGTGCCAAAGGTTGCACGCATCGGGAAAACGTTTGCTGAAAGAATAATTTAATGTCCTTGAAATCAATTGAAAAAATTTGTCGGGATGTGCAGCATGCAAGATTAGAAGATCCTGTTATTCTGGATTATCTTGAGTCTGTTGCGACCATGCAGGATGACCGTATCCAGAAGCGGCTGTTGGAGGAATTGATCCGGGAATATGTCATTCTGGAGAAAAGGGTGGATGGACTGTTGAAGAATACCCTTCCCGAAATGGTTGCCAATGAAATCAAATATGGAGGGAAATTCCTGCCCCGTCCTTACGATTGCACCATTCTGTTTTCCGACATTGCCGGGTTTACCCGCCTGGCGGAAAAAATTCCCGGTGACACGCTGATAGAGCTTCTGGATCGCCTTTTCAAGGGAATGGACGACCTGATTTTCCGTTTTCATGGAACGAAAATCAAGACGATCGGAGATGCATATATGGCGGTTTTCGGGGCGCCCGCTGAATATGACGATCATGCGGTGATGGCGGTCAGAACGGGGATGGCGCTGTTAAAACTGGTGGATTCCATCAACAGCGGGATGGATCAGAAGCTTCAGATTCGCGTCGGTGTTCATACGGGCCGTGTCATGGCCGGCGTCGTCGGAAAGGAACGCATGCAGTTTGATGTGTTCGGCGATCATGTCAATATCGCTTCCAGGTTCGAGTCTTCAGGCGAAAAGGGGAGGGTGAACGTATCTCATGCAACATACATGAGTTCCAAGGATTTCTTCGAATTCGAGGAAAGAGGGGAAATAGCCCTGAAGAACAAGGCCAATATGAAAGCCTATTTTGTTGTGAGGACACGGTAATGGGTCCGCTGAATGATCAGAAAAGTTATGACCGGCCGATCGAGATCGCAGAAAAAATCTACTGGGTGGGATTTCATGAAAAGCTGTCAAATCTCCACTGCAATCCATATCTCATGGTTGAAGGGGATCAGGCTGTTTTAGTCGATGCAGGAAGTCGTCCCGATTTTGCCGTGGTCATGATGAAAATATTACAGGCAGGCATCGCCCCGGAACAGATTGCGGCCTTGATCTATCATCACTACGATCCTGATCTGTGCGGCTCGCTGTCCAATATGGTCGATATCTGTGAGAACCCGAAACTGATCGTCCTCTCCGAGCCAAACAACAATGTTTTTCTCAGTTATTACATTGAAAGGAAAAAGCGCGCGTTGCTTCAGTCGATCGATGACCATGGCCTGGTTTTCAATTTTGGCGAACGGACGTTACAGTTTTTAAAGACACCCTACGCCCATAATGCCGGCAGCTTTGTCACCTATGACACGAAAACCAAAACCCTCTTTAGCAGCGATCTGTTCGGAAACCTTTCGCAACAATGGGAACTTTTTGTTGAGCTGGATGATGACTGCTATGTATGCGAGGATTACGACCGCTGTATCAAACGGAAAAAATATTGTCCTCTTCCGGACATCTTCGAGTTTCACAAAAGCATCATGCCTTCCGGAAAGGCCTTACGGTATGCCATGGATGTCATCGGAAATCTTGATATCGAAATGATCGCCCCCCAGCATGGAAGCATTTTCAAGAAAAAGAGGGATATCGATTTTCTCATTGAGAAACTGGGCGCGTTGCAAGGGGTGGGAATTGACGCTTATTAAGTTCTTTTTTTATCCCCTCAATTTTCTCCAGGATGATCTTTTTGTGTTCGGAAGTATCGGAGAGGATCCCTTTCATCAGCGTTTGATACTCGAGATCCGCCGTCTTTACGATCTCTGCGTAACGCGATTCCAGGATGGATTGTTCAATATCTCTGGCCGTAAATAGTATCTTTTCAAAAGAAAATGCCCCCGAAGTCAGGCGTCCGGTGATATCTTTTATCCCGGCTATTGCCGTATTGAGAGCAATGGGGTTGAAAGGCCTTCCCAATTCAAATTTCCCTTGTTTTTTTAGGATGATCTCCTGCATCCTTTGAATATTTTCAGCATGTCCGACCTCAGCACGGGCTAAATTCTGCCAGAACGCTTGATCCTCTTTCCACGTATTCCCGCACTGCATGTAAAAATCGGACAGGCTCAATTCATACTGAATCATAGACTTCAGCACCGTGGTTATTTTTTCGATATCGGCAATAGTCATCATAACATCCATCCTCAATACAGTGCATTAAATGTCTGATTCCATGCCGCCGCGGGAGTGATATATTTTTTATTTTATTGCGAAAAATTTAAAAGTAAAAAGTCAAATAGTAAACAATTATTCCTGGAATAACCATAATTTGATTCGTTCTCGCGTCTGTGTGCTGTGAGCATACGATGGATGGCAGTGTGTGTCAAAGGAATAATGCGACACTTACTCCGTTATCCGTCGTCAAGAAGAGAATAGAGGGCTTCTTATTAGCGGGGATCACCGCTTGACTTGAATAGATAAAAAAGATAGAAATAGACAAGTTCATTCTCATCGTTTCACCATCCACGGGGGCGTCACGGTTTCGACGGGGATATGTGAAGCTGCATAAGCGTACCGAGGTTCCTGCAGGCCTCGTTAAACAGGCAGGACAATATAATCGCAGACAACTACGATTACGCTTTAGCCGCTTAGTCGCGGCTAACGTCTCCCCGGTTTCGTCTGTCGGGCCGGTTTGGGGGCGTCATACAGGCAGGATAACCGCTCTTTCACGCCTGGGGGGAGAGGGGCGAAAAGCTATAAAACAGGATAGCGATCGAGGGATCCTGCTTCCGGGAGCCCTCAGGGGCGAACCTCAAAACAGAAGATACGTGCGTAG
>DIWG01000028.1:0-141 GCA_002423465.1 Syntrophaceae bacterium UBA6112
ACCGCTGGATCGGCACGGGGGGAACTTCCCCCGTCGGCCATTCGGGCCATCATCCGGGCGGGATGCGCGTGGGAGGCGCCTCCCGGAACAAGTCGGCCGTGAAGGTGGCGTTGGATCGGCGCTACCGGGACTACAGCCAGG